>NZ_JBIWFB010000002.1:0-206039 GCF_044762855.1 Psychrobacillus sp. NPDC096389
CCTGAGCCACCATGTAATGCGGGTGTAGTTTAGTGGTAAAACCTCAGCCTTCCAAGCTGATGATGAGAGTTCGATTCTCTTCACCCGCTCCAATAATGGGCCTATAGCTCAGCTGGTTAGAGCGCACGCCTGATAAGCGTGAGGTCGATGGTTCGAGTCCATTTAGGCCCACCATTATTCCGAAGTAGCTCAGTGGTAGAGCAATCGGCTGTTAACCGATTGGTCGTAGGTTCGAGTCCTACCTTCGGAGCCATCATATGGGGAAGTACTCAAGTGGCTGAAGAGGCGCCCCTGCTAAGGGTGTAGGTCGGGCAACCGGCGCGAGGGTTCAAATCCCTCCTTCTCCGCCATATATGTTTGGCCCCTTGGTCAAGCGGTTAAGACACCGCCCTTTCACGGCGGTAACACGGGTTCGAATCCCGTAGGGGTCATTTTAAAAGCATGTATCCTATTAGGAAGCATGCTTTTTTCTTTCTTGAAGTAGTACTTAATAGCGTTTTAGTTAGTAGCGCTCTCAATTTTGTTAAATGCATTGAGAGTTCCATTTCTTTATCTGGTCCAGCCTCCAGCTCAGCTGGTTAGAGCATAGGCCTGACAAGGGTGAAGTCGTAGTTCTAGTTAATATTAGGTTCATCATTATTCCGAAGTAGCTCAGTGGTAGAGCAATCGGCTGTTAACCGATCGGTCGTAGGTTCGAGTCCTACCTTCGGAGCCATTATATGGGGAAGTACTCAAGTGGCTGAAGAGGCGCCCCTGCTAAGGGTGTAGGTCGGGCAACCGGCGCGAGGGTTCAAATCCCTCCTTCTCCGCCATATATGTTTGGCCCCTTGGTCAAGCGGTTAAGACACCGCCCTTTCACGGCGGTAACACGGGTTCGAATCCCGTAGGGGTCATATTAAAAAGCATGTTTCCAATTAGGAAGCATGCTTTTCTCATTCTTTAGGAAATAATAAAATGTATGGTCTGCAGATAACATTATCTTAACGATATAAGTGTATCACTGTTTGGGGATACTGCGATGTAGTTACCGCTATATTTCCGCCGGGAGAGTGATGAGACGCAACATCGCTAACGCTCTTGAAGGGTTTCACACCGGCGTTCAAAATCCCAAAGAATGGATAAGGGCAATCAAAAAGCTATTATAAGCAACTAATTTTAGTATGAAAGCAACTAAAATCAGTATGAGAGCAACTAAATTGCCGTTGAAAGCAACTAATTTCTCACAATAGCAAGTTTACTTGGATTGAGACGCCCATGATTTAGGCGTATTATAGGAATAATATGCCTAAAAGCCTGTCGAACCTGGCTGGTCGGCATCTGCTCGACTAGTTTATCGTGTTCAAAGGCAAGATTGTCTCGTTCGACCATTCAGTGTTAATTTCAGACACTAATAAGTAAGTTTTTTCCGTTGATTTTCGTTGCAGATGGCGACTCCAGTGGGATCAAGTGAGTTAAATGAGACTTCACAACGTACGCGCAAGCGTTGAAGGCTCATCGCTCACCCCACGGAAAGCGTCCGTCCTGCAGCGAAAATCATAGCGGACACTAACAGAGCAATTTACCGCGCAGTATCCCTAATATGTGTGTCATTTCATTCATCGTTCCCATTTACTATATCGCATCAAAGACAGACGCTTTAGCGCTTTTGTTCTTCGATAAGAAGTAGTATAGATTTTTAATTAGGAGCCCTTCCTAGTTCTGTTAAACGTTGAGCAAAGTCGTCAGTTTTCGTGCTTATGCCAGGAAAAACATCGTTCAGTTCATATGCTTGAGAACCGTGTTCTGCAAAATCGAGCCCGGTAATTTCTTCTTCATTTGAAACTCGGATAGAGTTAAATGCTTTAAGGATAGATAAAAATCCGAAAACGATAAGGGAAACCCAGGCAATAACAGCTAAAACTCCTAATATCTGAATACCAATCAAGCTTGCTCCTCCACCTACAAATAGGCCACTTGAGGTTTCGAAAAGGCCGACTGCTATCGTTCCCCAAATCCCAGTTATCCCGTGAACTGCTATTGCTCCAACCGGATCATCTACTTTTAATTTAACATCTAGTAAACGAATTCCTTCGGTCATGATAATTCCTGCGAGAAAACCAATAATGATAGAGCTTACGAGCGAAACATTTGCAGCACCAGCTGTAATACTTACTAAACCTGCTAAGGCACCGTTTAAAGTAAGCGTGGCATCTAGCTTTTTAAATCTAAGTTTTGTATAAAAAGCTGTAGATAGAACTCCAGCAGAAGCAGCAAATAAAGTATTTGCAATAATAGGAGGAACTAAGGTAGGATCGGCAGCCAGTGTACTTGCTCCGTTAAAGCCAAACCAACCAACCCATAAGATGAAAACTCCTAAGGCACCTAGGGGAATACTATGGCCTGGTATAACATTCACTTTACCGTTACTATATTTACCGATACGGGGACCTAAAAGTGTTGCCGCTACGAAAGCGCCGATTGCTCCAGTTAAGTGGACGACTGTAGAACCCGCAAAATCAATGAAGCCAAGCTCGGCTAACCATCCACCACCCCAAATCCAGTGACCAACAACAGGGTAAATAATACCAGTCATTGCTACAACTAAAAGTAAATAGGATGACAATTTCATTCGCTCAGCAACTGCGCCTGAAATAATAGTTGCACAAGTAGCAGCAAAAACGGATTGGAAAACGAAGAAGCCAATATCTTCTCTTCCCAAAAGTGCAAATCCATTGGTTCCAATTGCCCCAAAGACAGACTCACCAAACATAAAACCAAATCCTACTAAAAAATATAAAATGGATCCAAGTGATACAGTAAGGAAGTTTTTCATTAAAATATTCAATGTATTTTTAGAGCGGGTAAAACCAGTTTCAAGCATTGCAAATCCGGCATGCATAAAAAATACTAAAATGGCACCTAGCATCACCCACAACATGTCGATTGAACTTTGAACTATTTCTATTGTCATAAAAACACTCTCCTTTAGTTTACGGCCACTGCACCGCGTTCTTTTGTTCTAATACGGATTGCTTCATCTACTGGTAAAACAAATATCTTCCCATCTCCGACTTCATTGGTAGAGGCGTGATCCAGAATTGCTTCTACCAATCTTTCAACTAAAGAATCTTCTACAACCATTTCAAGCTTTAATTTTGCATGGAATTCCATTTCATAAGTATTACCACGAAATAATCCAGTGCGACCTTCTTGGCGACCACAACCAGCGATTTCTGTCACGCTTAGTCCATCAATCCCTTCTAATGCAAGTGCTTGTCGAACTTCCGAAAATACATCTGGGCGAATAATTGCTTCAATCTTTTTCATTTTCAACCTCCTAATGTAAGAATATATAACATGATATTATAAAAAATAAAAAATGTAAATGATATTCTGAAAATTATGTTAGTTTTTATTACATGAAATTAAATGAGGAGGATTTCTAAAAAAATTGGAAAAAATTCCACAAAAAAAAGCAAGAAGAAAAATTATTCATTTTTCTTCTTGCTTTTTGTTTTATAAGAAGTATCCGATTAATAAGCCTATTCCTAATAGGAAAACGAAAATGGTATTCGTAAGGGCTGTATCTTTCATAGCAGGAGCTACTTCAAGTGGATTATCTTTTTCTCTAAACAGTTTGATCGCATGTAATGGTTTTTTGATACTTAATATGACGAGTAAAGCCCAAGGTGTAATAATTTGTAGTAAGACTAATCCCACAATCCATAGATAGGATATGATAAAGTAGGAAGCTAAAATCGTAACAGCATTTTTCCGGCCAACAAGGATTGCCATCGTTTTTCTGCCGCCTTTTGTATCTTCCTCTAAATCTCTGATATTATTAGAAAGCATAATCGCCGCTACAAGTAACGCGCTCGGAATAGAAAGTAAGATAGCAAAATTAGGTACAGAACCAACTTGTATGAAGGTCGCAATTAAAACAATGAGCATACCCATTACTACACCACTAAAAAACTCTCCGAATGGGGTGTAGGCGATTGGGTAAGGTCCTCCTGTATATAGATAACCTATTAGCATACATGCAGCTCCTACAACTAATAACATCCAAGAAGACTCATAGCAAATGTAGATACCTAGTAATGCGGCAATTCCATATAGTAGCAAGGCTAATTGCATAACCGTTTTCGGTTTGACACCATTTCGTACAATCGCTCCGCCGATACCAACGGACTCTTCACTATCAAGCCCCCGGGCAAAATCATAGTACTCATTGAACATATTGGTTGCTGCTTGTATTAACAAACAAGCAACTAACATAGCTAAAAATAAAAGCCAGTTAATATTTGTGTAATAAAGTGCAATCATTGTCCCCAAGAATACCGGAGCAAATGAAGCGGTTAATGTATGTGGTCTTGTTAATTTCCACCAGACGCGCCAGCCTTTGTCGGCTTGTAATTCATTTGACATAAAATTTTCTCTCCTTTAAAACAATCCATTATCAATATTAGCATATATTCGTTGCTAAATGTGTGCCGAAAAGCGTAGAAAGTTGTATGATTAAGGGTAGAGTAATAAAAATATAAACATCATGACAAACACCAAGATATTAATACGGAGGTAATTTTAATGCCGAAAACCACCGGTCAAAAGCAAACAACATTACGTTTTTATACAGAAACAATAGAAGTATCTAGATTATCAGCTCATGCTTTTTTTGAAGCAGGGGATGAAAAATATAAAGGGAAACGATTCTTTTGGCAAAACAAAGAAAAAACGCTGACATTAGTCGGCTTAGGTCATGCACATATAATCTCTAATCGTTTAGAAGAGGATCGATATGCAGATATCTATGCAAAATGGAGAGAACTGTGCAATGCATCGGTGAAAGAAGAGGTGGATGTTTCTCCCGTTTTATTTGGAGGATTTTCATTTGATCCCAAAAATACCATTGTATCCGAATGGGACAACTTTCCTTCTGCTTTCTTTGTAGTGGCTACCTTCCAACTAGTGATTCAACACGATCAAGCATTTGTAAGCATTCATTATATTACAAATGAGGAAGAGAGTGCGGATGTATTTGAACGCTTACGTATAGAAAGGGATGCGCTTATCCACACGGCACAAGTAAAAGAGCTTCAAGTTCATGCGAAGCCAGTGTTAGTGCAACGAGAAGATCGAGTGAAAGAGCAGTATTTACATGCGGTAGAAGATGTAACAAAGCGGATTCGTGCAGAAGAAGTGGATAAAGTAGTCATTGCGCGGTCACTTAAGTTAACATTTGATGATGATTTTTCAAAAGCGACAGCGATTTACCATGCTGCGATGGAACAGCCAGAAAGTTATTTATTTGGTCTAGAAAATGGGGAGCAAATGTTTTTCGGTGCAACACCAGAACGGTTAGTGAAAGTAGAAAACGAAAAAGCGCAATCTGCTGGACTTGCCGGTTCCGTTCGACGTGGGAAAAATTCTGTGGAAGATAAGTCTTTAGGAGATGGACTTCTAGCTGATCCGAAAAATTTAGGGGAACATAAATACGTTGTGGAAATGATTCGTAAAGTGTTTACGCAATATTGTAAAGACCTAAAGGTACCTGCGCGACCAAAGCTTATGAAAGTTAGAGATATCCAACATCTATATACGCCGATTGAAGGTCATTTGAAAAAAGATTCTTCGTTATTTGCATTAGTACAAGCCTTACATCCAACTCCAGCTTTAGGAGGAGAACCACGACAAGATGCGATTAACATCATTCGAGAATCCGAACAAATGAATCGTGGCTATTATGCAGCGCCAATTGGTTGGATCAATACAGAAGGAGACGGCGAATTTGCGGTTGGGATTCGTTCCGCATTAATCGAAAACGAACATGCTTATTTATATGCAGGTGGCGGGATAGTAGCGGAGTCATCTTCCATCGAGGAATTTGAAGAAACACGTGTAAAATTTCGACCAATGCTACGTACGCTTGGAGGAAATATGAATGACTAACATCGAGTATTTGACTTCTTATGTAAACCAATTTGTAGAAACGATTAAGCAAGCAGGCGTTAAACATATTGTTATGTGTCCCGGTTCTAGATCAACCCCGCTTGCTTATGGCTTTGCGAAAAGTGAGGACTTTGCATTTTATCGTCAGACGGATGAACGTTCAGCAGCGTATTTTGCGTTAGGTATTGCGAAAGCGGCAAAAGAACCCGTTGTGCTTCTTTGTACATCGGGGACGGCAGCAGCGAATTTTTTCCCTGCCATTGTAGAAGCGTTTTATGCACGAGTTCCCTTACTTGTTGTGACTGCGGATCGTCCGCATGAATTACGAGAAGTAGGAGCGCCACAAGCCATTGATCAAATCCATCTTTTTGGAAAGCATGTAAAATGGTCGGTTGATTTTCCGCTTCCCGAAGATCATGCAGAAACTTTAAACTTTATGGAGCGCCATATTCATCGGGCAGTATCCACTTCGAAAACGTTACCGATGGGACCAGTGCATATTAATATGCCTTTCCGAGAACCACTGTTACTAAATATGGAGCAGGCATTGCCAATCGCTGAAGTTCAAGTGTCAGAAATCGGGAAGCTTGTGCCAAGTCGAGAATTTACCGAGTGGTATACGGATATGTTAATGCGAGAAGAAAAGGGATTACTCATTGCTGGAGATTCGCTTCATTCGACAGAAGGATTTTGGGATTTTGCAAGAATGCTTAAATGGCCTGTATTAGTAGATCCACTTTCTAATTTAAGGACTTCTGTACCGGAAGATTGCATGGATTTATGTATAGACCAATATGATGCTATTTTGAAAAACGATGCATTTAAACAAGCAGCTTTGCCAAATGTTGTGGTTCGTTTCGGAGCGCAACCTGTTGCGAAGCCACTTACTTTATTTTTGAAAGCATGTAGACCGAATGTGTATATAGTGGCAGATGAAAGTCCTATTTTCCGGGATTCTATTCATATCGTGACACATCATGTGCAAGTAGAAGCAAATTCCTTATGGATTCCAATTGAAGAAAAACAAGCATCCAATTATTTGGAAAATTGGTCCAAAGCGAATGATATTGCAACCAAACTTATACAAACATATATCGAAAACGAGGAAGATGAAGGGGCACTGGCTGGCATGTTATTCGAGGCACTACCTGAAGGGGTAGACTTGTTTGCAAGCAGTAGTATGCCGATTCGCGACGTAGATACGTTTTTCAATAAAACAAGGAAAGATGTACAAATCTATGCAAATAGAGGTACGAATGGAATTGATGGGGTAGTATCTTCTGCATTAGGCGTACAAGCTGCAACCAATCGACCTGGATATTTACTTATCGGCGATCTTGCTTTTTTACATGACGTAAATGGATTAATAGTTAGTAGGTTTCATGAAACAAATAATACGATTGTGATTATGAATAATGACGGCGGCGGGATTTTCTCTTATTTACCACAATCAACAGAAACAAACTACTTTGAGCATTTGTTTGGAACACCCACTGGTCTAGAGTTTTCGCATATTGCAGCAATGTATGATGCGCAATATGATGCAGTGCATACGAAAGAGGCATTCGAGCAAGCTTTAAAACAACCTAAAACAAAAAATATCCGTATTATTGAAGTGTTTACAAATCGACAAGTGAACACAGAAACGCATCGGAAATTATGGGCGGCTATTTCAGAGGAGTTAGATGCCATTTGGAAAGTATGAATAGGATGGTTCGTTCTGTAAATATGCATATCAAGCGATATAATATCGGAGCTGCTAAAAAAGTTGTTTTGTTACATGGTTTTACAGGTTCTAGTAGTACTTGGGAAGAAGTAATAAGCTTTCTTCCTTCCACAGTGGAACTGCTAACGGTAGATTTAATAGGGCATGGACAGACTGATAAACCAAGTGATACTGCATGCTATTTTGTAGAAGAGCAAATAGAAGACTTGCATATGTTGTTTAGGCAGTTGGAATGGAGTCATTTTACACTAGTCGGTTATTCCATGGGGGGACGCTTGGCTTTAGCATATGCTGCTAAATATTCTGTAGATGCATTAATATTAGAGAGTAGCTCTCCAGGTCTTGCAGATGATGAAGAAAGGCAAAAAAGAAAGCTGTCCGATGAATTGCTTGCAGAACGTATTAGCAAAGAAGGAGTTACTTCTTTCGTCGATTTTTGGGAGGACATTCCTTTATTTCAAACGCAAAAAAGATTGCCTGTGGAAAAGCAGGCAATGATTCGTGAGGAGAGGCTTGCTCAATCAGCAGTAGGGCTTAGCAATAGTTTGAAAGGTTTTAGTACAGGGGTTCAACCTTCTTATTGGGACGTCTTGAGCGAAATGTCGATGCCTGTGTTATTAGTAGTCGGGGAATTAGATTTGAAGTTTTGCGCCATTTCCAGTCAGATGGAAAAAAAGTTTCCTAACGTAAAATTAGTAGAAGTAAAAGATGCCGGACATGCAATTCATGTGGAAAAACCTAAAATCTTTGCTACAATAATAAAGAAAGTTATTTTAGAGGAGGAATAAAGATGACTCGTGAATGGACAACGCTACATACATATGAAGACATTAAGTATGAGTTTTACAACGGTATTGCGAAAGTAACGATTAACCGTCCGGAAGTGCGAAATGCATTTCGTCCGAAAACGGTAATGGAAATGATCGATGCATTTTCACGCGCGCGTGATGATAAAAATGTTGGGGTTATTATCTTAACAGGTGAAGGCGAGCATGCTTTCTGTTCAGGTGGAGACCAAAAAGTACGTGGGCATGGTGGATACGTTGGAGAAGACGAAATTCCTCGTTTAAACGTACTAGACTTACAACGTTTAATCCGTGTTATTCCAAAACCAGTTGTAGCAATGGTAGCTGGTTATGCAATTGGTGGAGGTCATGTACTTCATGTCGTGTGTGATTTAACAATTGCTGCTGACAATGCTCGTTTTGGACAAACTGGTCCTAAAGTAGGGTCATTCGATGCTGGTTACGGTTCTGGTTATCTAGCTCGTATTATCGGACATAAAAAGGCACGTGAAATTTGGTATCTATGCCGTCAATACGATGCACAGCAAGCGCTTGATATGGGGCTAGTTAATACAGTTGTTCCTTATGAGCAATTAGAAGACGAAACTGTACAATGGTGTGAAGAGATGCTTGAGATGAGCCCAACTGCACTTCGTTTCTTAAAAGCAGCGATGAATGCAGATACAGACGGCTTAGCGGGGCTTCAACAATTGGCAGGAGATGCAACACTTCTTTACTACACAACAGATGAGGCTAAAGAAGGTCGTGACTCCTTTAAAGAAAAACGTAAACCTGATTTTGGTCAATTCCCACGTTTCCCGTGATTGTCTAAATGAGTCTGAGCTGTCCTATTCCTATAGGGCAGCTTCTTTTTGAAAGGAAGAGTAGTTATGTATCCCAATTTATTGATGAAAAGAGCAAGTTTAACACCTGATCGGGTAGCGTTACGATTTAATGAGCAAGAATGGTCATTTGCCAATTTAGCAGAGGAAGCAATAGATTTTGCAGAGAAACTACATACAAAAGGCATTAAAAAAGGTATGCGACTTGCTATTTTGGCCTCTTCGAATCCAAAGTTAGTAGTCGTTTTACATGGATGTATGCAGCTAGGCTGTGAACTTGTTATGTTAAATGAACGCTTATCAGAAGAAGAGTTGAACTATCAGTTAGCAGACAGTGCACCGAATTATTTATTAGTAGATGATCATACGAAAAGAAACTTGGCTTTTAGCGATAAATATTCGTTTGATGAAATTGAAAATGCGGAGCGTTCCTTTTTGGATCTAGAGAAAGAGTGGCCAAAAGAACGTACAATTACGATTATGTATACTTCCGGTACAACGGGACGTCCAAAAGGTGTCAGACAATCACTTGAGAATCATGTCATGAATGCAACTGGATCTGCGCTCAATTTAGGGATTCACCCAAATGACTGTTGGTTATGTACGATGCCATTGTTTCATATTAGTGGCTTTTCCATTTTAATGCGCTCTGTTTATTATGGGATGGCGATAAATCTCCATACTAAATTTGATGCGGAAGCAGCTATCCAAGAAATTATATCGGGTACTGTTACACGTATGTCAGCCGTTGCAGTTACGTTAGAAAGAATGTTGACAGTATTAGAGTCGAAAAATTTGTCATTTCCTAATACCTTTCAATCGGTGTTAGTTGGTGGAGGACCAGTGCCTTTAAATTATTTGGAGAGGGCACTCGAGCGGAATATTCCAGTTTTACAAACATACGGTATGACGGAAACAGCATCTCAAACGACGACATTAGCAAGTGAAGATGCTATACGTAAACTAGGATCTGCCGGTAAACCATTATTCTTTGCGGATGTGCGTATTGATGGGGATGAGAAAGTTGGAGAAATTTGCATTAAAGGTCCACATGTGACAAAAGGATATGTAGGAGCAGCGGAAACGATAAATCCATTAGTAGATGGATGGTTACATACCGGTGATATTGGATATTTGGATGAAGAAGGTTATTTATTTGTCGTTGATCGTCGTTCAGATTTAATCATCTCTGGTGGAGAAAATATATACCCTGCAGAAGTAGAACAAGCTTTAGTGAAACATCCTGCAGTAAAAGAAGCAGGTGTTGCTGGAAGACAAGATGAAAAATGGGGTCAAGTTCCCGTCGCATTTGTTGTGTTAAAAGGGGAAGCCTCCGAGGAAGCATTGCGAACATTTATGAAAGAGCAACTAGCCAATTACAAACAGCCAGTGGATTATTATTTTGTGGATCAATTACCTCGTAATGGTTCGAATAAGTTGATGCGGAGAGAACTTTTCAATTGTATAAAAAACACTTAGAAAATAATTTCTAAGTGTTTTTTCATTATTGTAATACGGTTTTTAATGTGTCTAGATTTCTTTTCATCAGTGTGAAATAAGTTTCGTTATTTGCAACATCTTCTTTGGATAGAACACCTAAATTATGCAATACTAAGCTTTCTGCGCCGACTTCTTTTTGGATGACTTCAGTAAGTTTAGACGAAACATTTTGTTCGAATAATATATATTTCACATCTTTTTCTTTCGCTAAATCGATAATCTTTGTTAGTTCTTTTTGAGATGGCTCATCTTGTGAATTTAGTCCCGCTATGGCAATCTGCTCTAAATCATAAGTGTTTGCAATGTATCCAAAGGCAGCATGTGAAACGAAAAATGTTTTGTTAGGTGCATCATGCGCCATTTCTTCAAAATCAGCATCTAGTGTTTGTAGTTCTGCGATTAATTGTTCATAGTTTTTTTCGAAAGTTTCTTTATGATCTGGAGCAGTTTCTACAAGTGTATTTTTAATGGACAAAGCCAGATTTTGACTGATTTTTGGAGAAATCCATACATGTGGATCTGTGCCTCCATGATCATGCCCTTCGTGACCTTCTTCTAAAGCCTCTTCATTCTCGTTATCGTGTTCTTCTTCTTCTGAAGCCTCTTCATGCTCGTGATCGTGTTCTTCTTCCGTCGCCGCTTCATGCTCGTGATCATGTTCTTCTTCCGTAGCTTCTTCATGCTCATGATCATGTGTACTAGCTTCTAATTGTTCTTCAGGAACTGAGTCAATAGTTGCTATCATTTTGACATGTTCGTTTGCTAACGTTTTTTTCGCATTTTCAACAAAACCTTCTAATCCTAATCCTATGTAGAAAAATAAATCAGCATCAGCGAGTTGCATCATTTCTTTTTGCGTAGGCTCAAATGTATGCTCATTTGCTCCAGCTGGATAAATAGACTGTACATTTACAGCTTCTCCACCAATTCTTTCGGCAAAATATTGAAGAGGGTAGACGGTTGTATATATTTGAACCGTTTCACCTTTTTCTTGTGTTGTTTCTGTTGGACTTGCTTCATTTCCACATGCGGCGGTAAATAAAACAAGGATAAATGCTAAAAATAATAAAAGCCCTTTTTTCAAAATTCTCACTCCTAAATAGTAATCATTACGTTTTGTAAAGTAGTAACTTTTACATCATACAAGACTAAATAAAAAAAAGCAAGAAAAAATAGCCTTTGAATTATTTTTTTTTCAAAGGCCATTCTTCTGGAACAGGATCAATGCCACCTTCGTGAAAAGGATGACATTTCAATATTCTTCTAACTGTCAAGTATCCACCTTTCATCGCTCCATGCTTTTGCACGGCTTCTACACCGTAATGTGAACATGTTGGATAGAACCTACAACTGGGAGGTGATAAAGGAGAAATAAATTTTTGATAAAAGCGGAAAATAGCTATTACGATATGTTTCATATAGTTATTCGACATCCTTAGGTTTAGGATCAATGGCTGAAGGCTTTTCATTCAACGCTAATTTATACAAAAATATAAAACCAAATATACTCAGTAGAATTGCTGCACCTAAAATCCAAAATACCATGCTTTTCACTCCATAAAAATTGTATGTATGTTTATTGTAAGGAATAGAGAGGTATATTAAAAGAGAAAGCAACTATTATTCTAAGGAGAGTGGCAAATTTATGTCAGAATCATTAAAGAAAGAATTAAACAAGCAAGTTGCGAATTGGTCAGTATTGTATACAAAACTACATAATTTTCATTGGTATGTGAAGGGACCGTCTTTTTTCACATTGCATGCTAAATTTGAGGAATTATATAACGAAGCAACGTTGAATATGGACGAAATCGCTGAACGTCTGCTAACTTTAGGGGAGTCACCTGTTGCCACCTTAAAAGAGCATTTAGAGCTTTCCGATATTAAAGAAGCGAAAAATAAAGAAAGTGCAGATGAAATGGTACAAGCCGTTGTAGATGATTTTGATAAAATCATGAAATCCCTTAAAAAGGGAATGGAAGAAGCAGCGAAAGAAGAAGATGATATGACCGAAGATATGCTGAATGCTATTTATCAAAAAACGGAAAAACATCAATGGATGCTCAATGCGTTTTTAGGAGACACGAACGAAACTAAGAAATAAAACCTATACAAGATCCGTCACTATGATCCGATAATAAGTATATGAAGGAGGGATTTTTATGGATATTAACTCCATTATGTCTTCACAACTTATGCAACTCCAGCAAACAGTCCAAATGAGCGTATTACAAAATGCCATGAATATGGATACAGTAGCTGCAGTACAGTTGCTTGAAGATATGCCTCAAACTGCTGCTCCCCATCCTTACAAAGGGTCAGTAGTGGACATACAAGCCTAAGAAAAAACATGTGCCAATTAGTTTTGGTGCATGTTTTTTTGCTTTACACACATACTATTTGAAAAGGATGTGTGTAGATGACTTTAAACAAAGTATATGTATCGGTCAAAAGTCAAAAATTATATTTGTATCCCGACGAATCACCGTGGGAATTTGAAATTACGGTCAACCGTGAGATTATTCCTGTATTTCAAAAGCTATTCGATCAATTAGAAGATGTAGAAATCAGCAACTTCTGGCGCGCACATATACCGATAAAACGATATCATTTTGATAAGGAAAATGATCAATACGACAGAAGAATGAAAAAGCTATATGCGCTTATTCATGAATTTGGAGATGAAGAATCTAAAGAGTTTGTCGAACAGCTTCCCTATTTTAACCCAAGAAGGAGAGAGACAGTTGAGCAAAAATATTAATCGAAAAGGAAATGAAACTCCGACCAATTATCGTAATGTAAGTTCATTGTTAAACCAAGACCCTCAACTAAAAGCAAAACAGAATATTGCCGAAAATAGAGCAGAAGGTAATGAGCATTACAAAAAAGATAAACAAAAGGAGTAGTTAGCTGGAAGACTTAGCGTCATTGCTAAGTCTTTTTTTATACATATATGCTACGATAGTATGTAAATGGATATGTGCGAGGAGAAAGTATGTTAAAACAACTATTATTACTCATAATGCCTACATTTTTTATATATATTGGTCTTTCTGTATTTGAAGATATTCTTATCACTTTTATTTTGTTTTACGGATGGTTATTATTTATACCGCTCTTATTTACATTTTGGAAAAAAGCAAATAGACCTTCATTGCAGCTTCCTTTAACGAAAACAAATCTATGGGTAGGTATAATAAGCGGATTAATTTGTTTGGTGTCTATTTATGGCTTTGTTGCAATCTTTCAATCTTCTGTATTAGATATCCCTCAATTACAGCGCTTATTAGAGAAATGGGACTTTAGTGGAGCGAAAGTGATACTACTCGTATTAGTGCTTGCGTTGATTAATCCTATTTTAGAAGAACTTTATTGGAGAGAATTCATGTTTGGAGGGCTATCCACAAAACTAGGAAATGTTATTGCCGTTTTGATTACGGCTATATTTTATAGTATGTATCATTTTATTGTCGTAAATGAGATTTTCAGCTTTCCATTTAATGTGTTGTCCGTTATTTCCGTTTTTTTAGCGGGCCTTATGTGGGGAATCTTCCGAATTAAATTAAATTCGATTGTAGCGTCCATTATAAGCCATAGTTTGGCCGATATTGGGATAATGCTTGTATATTGGCTTATTATTCGTTAAAACGACAAATAGAATAGATTTTTCATAAAAGGGGTTAATAGATGATTACATTCCAAGACTTGAACGGAATACAAGTGGCACTTTCCTTTGAAAAAGGTTTGTTTCCGATGAAGTCCATGCATGTGTTAGTTATAGCAAAATACAAAGAAAAGTGGTTATTAACGAAGCATCCCATACGGGGCATTGAATTTCCAGGGGGAAAAGTAGAAGCGGGCGAAACGTTAGAAGAAGCAGCTAAACGCGAAGTTTTAGAGGAAACAAATGTAGAGATAACTGACATGGAGTGGTTTGCCGAATATATGGTGGATGATAAAAATCCATTTTGTAAGACGGTTTTTATAGCAAATATTGGGTATATATATGACAAGAGTACAACATATGAAACAGATGGTGCTCGTTGGTTGTCGACGGATGAATTGCAAAGCTGCGAAAATTTAAGCTTTCATATGCTAGACCAAGGTATGCGAGCAATGTTAGAAAAGGTGATTACATATGAAGGAAAATGGAACGATTGAAAGGGTGCGAGTGTATCCTTCTCCAAATCCAATGATCGATCTAACCGAAATTACCTATTGGTCATGTGGGTTACGTGTGAAAGGCATGCTCGCTACACCGAAAAAAGAAGGAATGTATGAAGGAATATTATATTTACGAGGTGGTATGCAAAGTATTGGGATGGTAAGACCTGCTCGTATTGCACAAATTGCGTCAGAAGGATTTACGGTATTTGCCCCATACTATCGCGGAAATCGTGGAGGGGAAGGGAGAGATGAATTTGCAGGAGAAGATCGGTTAGATGCAGTTTATGCAGTTGATATTTTAAAGCAATTTTGTATCTCTACTAGAATTCATTTATTTGCTTTCTCACGTGGTGGTATTATGGCCTTATGGACGGCAATATTAAGAAAAGATATTACTTCTATTGTGACATGGGCAGGAGTGTCGGATATATATTTGACTTATGAAGAACGCTTGGATATGCGAAGAATGATGAAGCGCGTAATAGGAGGCACCCCGACTAATAAAACAGAAGCATACGAAGAACGGAACGTCTTACCGAAAATTGTTGAGATACATGCTCCAACTTTAATTATTCATGGGAAGTTGGACGTAAATGTTTCCTTTATGCATGCAGAAATGTTAGAAAAAGAATTATTAGGGAACAATAAAATAGTGGAAACATGGTATTATCCTGAATTTACACATTTTTTTCCTAGCCTTGTAAATCGACAAGTGGTAAAAGATGCATGTAGATGGATGAAGATGCAGAGAGGAGTTTGAAATTGGGAAATGTGATTGTCACAACGGAGTCAATGAGCATAGATGGAAAATCATCTTTTGCTACAGATACTAGCTTTTGGACGAATCTTTGGGATTTGTATACAACTGAAATCGACGATGTCATTATCCAAAGTTGGAAAGAGGAAGTGGAGGTAATTAATGAACTGAAACCACGAGCGATTTCTACTATTAATGAAGGGCTTATAAAAGTACTCACGATTAATCTAAATGAGGAAAATCGAATGTTTTTTCGAAATAACTCCATTGATCCGAAGGGTGGGTTAAAATGGTTTAAAATGTTTTTGAATGAGGCAGGAGATGAGCGATTAGAAATTGGTCATTATGGCTCGGAAATTATATTGTATAAAGTGGATGAAGAAGAAGCCGAAAAATTCAAATCTATATTTGTTTCATCTGCTTCCACAAGTTTTTATGATGAGAATGCAAATTAAATAAAAGAGGATGTCACCAATTGATGGGACATCCTCTTTTATAATGTTAAGCTAATGGTCCGCCTTTAAGTGAAATTTCTTCCGATACGGTACCGAATTTTTTAAAGTTTTCACGGAAAGATTGTGCCAGTTCCGCTGCTTTTACATCGTAAGCTTCTTGGTCTTCCCAAGCATTACGTGGGATAAGTACTTCTGTTGGTACTCCTTCGATTTCTGTAGGAATCGCAAGACCAAATACTGGATCTATCGTAGTTTCTGCATTTCTTAACTTCCCATCGATCGCTGCTCGAACCATCGTGCGAGTATAAGCAAGTTTCATACGGCTACCAACACCGTATTCTCCGCCAGTCCATCCAGTGTTCACAAGGAATACTTGTGCACCGTGTTCATCAATTTTCTTCCCAAGCATTTCTGCGTAAACAGTTGCATGCAATGGTAAGAACGGTGAACCGAAGCAAGTAGAAAATGCTGGTTGTGGCGATGTAATTCCACGTTCTGTTCCTGCAAGTTTCGATGTAAACCCACTTAAAAAGTGGTACATTGCTTGTTCTTTCGTTAGTTTACTGATTGGAGGCAACACGCCGAATGCATCAGCTGTTAAGAAAACAATTGTATTCGGATGACCAGCGATAGAAGGGTCTACAATGTTGTCGATATTTTGAATTGGATATGCTGCACGTGTATTTTCTGTTAATGAATCATCTGCATAGTCCGCAACGCCAGTTTCTGGATCTACTACGACATTCTCTAAAACTGTTCCGAATGAAATAGCATCAAAAATTTGTGGTTCGTTTTCACGAGTTAAGTCGATACATTTAGCGTAGCAGCCACCTTCGATATTAAATACGCCGTTATCAGACCAACCGTGCTCGTCGTCTCCGATTAACTTACGGCCTGCATCTGCAGATAGTGTTGTTTTCCCTGTACCAGATAAACCGAAGAACAATGCAACGTCTCCTGCTTCTCCAACGTTTGCAGAACAATGCATTGGAAAAATGTTTTGTTCTGGTAATAAATAGTTCATAATAGAGAAGATGGATTTTTTCATTTCTCCAGCATATTCCGTTCCACCGATTAATACGATACGTTTTTCCATGGAAACGATGATGAATGTTTCCGTTTTAGTGCCATCGATAGCCGGATCTGCTTTGAAGTTTGGTGCACTTACAATAGTGAAATCTGCTTGATGCGTTGTCAGTTCTTCTTCCGTAGGACGGATGAATAATTGGTGGGCAAATAAATTATGCCATGCAAATTCATTGATCACTTGAATGCCAAGACGGGATTCTTTGTCTGCTCCCGCAAATCCTTTAAAGACAAATAATTCTTCTTGTTCTTTTAAATAGTTCGTTACTTTTTTATATAGTGCTTCAAAAATTTCAGAAGAGATAGGTTGGTTTACGGAACCCCAATCGATTTTGTCTTTAGAGATAGATTCTTCTACGATATATTTATCTTGTGGGGAACGGCCTGTGTATTTACCTGTTTCTGCTTTTACAGCACCTGTAGAAGTTAAAACAGCTTCTCCTCTAGATGTTGCTTTTTCCACAAGTTGCGGCACTGATAATTGTACGCTAATATTGTTTCCAGCTAGCAATTCGTTCAGTTCACTCACCGTATCGATTGAATTCATATTGTATTTACCATCCTTTTTTCATTTTTTCCTCAATGGTGGAGGAATTTTTCGTTTATATGTGAATTAGTATAACACATTAAGTTAAATAGTCTATACTAATTAATGTATTATTTTTTTATCTTTCTTAATAGGCATTAAAAAAATATTGACATTTGGATGCGGTTTCCGTATGATGTTAAATTGAACGGATACTCTTATCCCGAGCTGGTGGAGGGGTCAGGCCCTATGAAACCCGGCAACCTGTAATTTCATTTATTACAAAGGTGCCCAACCTGAGACAAGGTGTGATTCCTTGATTGATAAGAGTGAAAGGTGCTTATGAAATTAATACCTTTCCTCATGTACATTTACGTGAGTGAGAGGTTTTTTTATATTACATCGCCCTTTATCCTTGTGTGCCAAGTCCGAAACGGCTTCAAGTTTAATCCATTTGAAATGGCTTGACATGGGAATGAGTACCGTATCAATTCTTGAGAGAAATCTCGCAGGATATAGGAGGAATATTCTATGACACAACGCCGATTATTTACATCGGAATCAGTTACAGAAGGGCATCCAGACAAAATTTGCGATCAAATTTCAGATGCTATTTTAGATGCCATTTTAACAGAAGATCCAAATGCACGTGTTGCTTGTGAAACAAGTGTAACAACAGGTCTTGTTTTAGTTGCAGGAGAAATTACAACGTCTACTTATGTAGATATCCCGAAAGTAGTACGTTCTACGATTAAAGAAATTGGTTACACACGTGCTAAATACGGTTTTGACTCGGAAACATCTGCAGTATTAACTGCAATTGACGAGCAATCTGTTGATATCGCGATGGGTGTTGACCAAGCGTTAGAAGCTCGTGAAGGATCTATGACAGATTCAGACATCGAAGCAATTGGAGCAGGGGACCAAGGATTAATGTTTGGTTACGCATGTAACGAAACACCAGAACTTATGCCACTTCCAATTAGTTTAGCGCATAAGCTGTCACGTCGTTTAGCAGAAGTGCGTAAAGATGAAACATTAGATTACTTACGCCCAGATGGTAAAACACAAGTAACAGTGGAATATGATGAGCAAAATAATCCAGTTCGTATTGATACGATTGTTATTTCTACTCAGCATCATCCGGAAATCACGCTAGAACAAATTCAAAAAGATTTAAAAGAAGTAGTGATCAACCCGATTGTTCCTGCTCAATTAATCGATGAAAATACAAAATACTTTATCAACCCAACTGGCCGTTTTGTAATTGGTGGACCTCAAGGGGATGCTGGTTTAACAGGTCGTAAAATTATCGTAGATACTTACGGAGGATACGCACGTCACGGAGGCGGTGCTTTCTCTGGTAAAGATCCAACGAAAGTAGACCGTTCTGCTGCATACGCTGCTCGTTATGTGGCAAAAAATGTTGTCGCTGCAGGACTTGCAGACCGCTGTGAAGTACAATTGGCATATGCAATTGGTGTAGCACAACCTGTATCTATCGCTGTTGACACATTTGGTACTGGAAAAGTAGAAGAGGCGCAATTAGTATCACATATTCGTGAACTATTCGACCTGCGTCCAGCAGGTATTATTAAAATGCTAGACCTACGTCGCCCAATCTACAAACCAACTGCAGCTTATGGTCACTTCGGTCGTACAGACATCGACGCACCATGGGAAAAAACAGATAAAGCAGATGCTTTAAAAGAAAAAGCAGGATTATAATAATTAAAAGCGATACCTTCCTTGATCCTTAAGGAAAGTATCGCTTTTTTTATCGCTTAGGAAATCATAAAAATGAGAGTCAGATAAGCTGATTCTAAAATTGAGCGCAGTAAAGGGATAATGCGTCGTAGAAAGTTCTATTAGGTGACCGCTAAGATTTTCGCTGCAGTCGAACGCTTTTTAGCCGGGTGAGCGATGAGCCATCCTCGCCTGTAGCGAAAATCAATGAAAACTGCTTGTTTATTCAGTATCGACTCGCAAAATACAAAATCTTATACAGTTTTTCGACTGTGTGAATCCAATAAATGGCATAGGGCAACAAACCAATCATGGAAAGCAACCAATCCTATTCCGAAAGCAATCAAATCAGCACGAGAGCAACCAAATTGCAAGTAAAAGCAACCAATTCTTAAAATAACAAGTTGACTTGGATGAGACGACGAGGACTTTGACGCATTATTTGTAAACATTGCGCAATGGGTCATAGTGTTGTGTGTTTAAAGGAGAATGTTGCGCGAATGCCATACAACATTGCGAGTAACGACTGTAACGTTGCACGTTTTTTTATTGGGCAATCTTCTCCAGATAAATAGAGCGGATATATTTGCCGTAGCGCGCCGAGTTGCACTAGCCGCAGTCATGAGATCCTCTCGTGTGCAACACGAGTTGGGGCATGCGATTATGTTGTATTTTTTCGATGATTAGACGAGTATATAGGATTTTTTGAACTTCAAGTAACAGAAGAATATTTTAACGAAAAAAAGTAATCCCTTCAATTTTTTAGAGGGATTACTTTTTATTTAGGTATATTTATTAACTTTTTTTACTCCTGCAATGATTTATAGTACTCGCCTTTTTCGACATACTCTCGAATAATTCGCTGCATATCTTCTTTGTCGGCATCGTTTAATTCACGTACAACTTTTGCTGGATTACCAAATGCGAGTGTACCTGGCGGAATTTTCTTACCGGGGGGTACGAGGCTACCTGCTCCGATAAATGCACCTTCGCCAATTTCTGCGCCATCTAAGATGATTGATCCCATGCCAACTAATGCGCCTTTTCGAATGATACAACTATGTAAGGTTGCTTGATGCCCAATTGTTACTTCGTCTTCGATAATGAGTGGCTTATTTGGGCTTTGGTGAAGGCAACTTAAATCTTGGATACTTACTTTACGTCCAATAATCGTAGGAGCAACGTCCCCTCTTATTACCGTATTGAACCAAATTGTAGACTCCTGACCGATTGTCACATCGCCTGTTATTGTGACATAATCAGCTATAAAAGCAGATTCATCAATCGATGGAATTTTGTCTTTATATGGATAAATCAATAAATACACACCCTTTATGAAAATAGAATATAATTAATCGTAACAAACAAATTCAAAAAATGAAACAAAACAGAAAGGTGTGCTGTTCATGTGGAAATGGGAAGCAGAAGAAAAACCTAAGGCAGTAATTATCCTCGTGCATAGTGCATATGAACACCATCGTAGATATGCTTGGCTAATTGAAAAATTACGAAGCTCCAATTGCCATATCGTTATGGGTGATTTACCGGGCCATGGGGAACTAAAAAAAGCAAAAGGACTACATGATGAGTCCTTTGATTTGTATAAAGGGTACATAAAGCAAGCACTTCAAGTTGCAATAACATATGATTTACCAATTTTTTTAATGGGACATGGGCTAGGAGCGACATTATTAATAAAAGTAATGCGCAAACTAGAATTGGAATATGCAGGAGTTATTCTAACATCTCCATGGCTCCATTTAAAAAAAATGCCGTCTAAATGGACAAATGCATTAGCAAAATTATCCGTCCCACAAAAGATTAACCACGATATTGCATTAAATGAATTAACGAGAAACTATGAAGTATTCCGCCAGTTTGTCGAAGATCCAGCCTATAGCACGCTCGTTACGAATGATTGGTATAAAGAATTGCAAACATTGATGAAATCGGTCGTACAGTCGGAAGAATCTATCCCAAATGTTCCGATTCTATTAATGACGGGAGAACGAGACAAAATTACTGATACGCAAGCAACCGCTAGTTGGCTAAAAAAACAATCACTTTCTGAATACCAGTTTAAAGAATGGAAAAACTGTTTCCATGATCTTCATCAAGAACCAGAGCGAGAAGAAATTTTTGCCTATTCGCATGCGTTTATAAATAATGTACTAAGATCCATCGGGTATATTGTTTGAATGGTTCATTTAGGTGTAAAATAAGGCGTAGTTAATTGAAGGAGGAAGTTAGAAATGAACCTTACCTATCAAGGAAAAACAAAAGACGTGTACAAGCTGGATAATGGGGATGTTTTATTAAAATTTAAAGATGATGTAACTGGTGAAAATGGCGTTTTTGATCCGGGTGCCAATACAGTAGGATTAACTATCGAAGGTGCTGGAAAAGCAGGACTACGCATGACTACATACTTTTTTCAAAAGTTAATGGAAAAAGAAATCCCAACTCACTTTATCGATTCTAATATTGAAGAGTCTACAATGACTGTAAAAGAAGCGAAAGTGTTTGGTAAAGGACTTGAGGTTATTTGCCGCTTTAAAGCTGTTGGAAGCTTTCTACGTAGATATGGAGCATATTGTGAGGAAGGACAACCTTTAGATGCGTTTGTGGAAGTAACGATTAAAGACGATGAGCGTCAAGACCCACCGATTTCTAAACAAGCGCTTTCGATGCTTTCTATTTTATCAGAGGATGAGTATGAAACATTACAAACTTTAACGAAACAAATTTCCAAGTTCGTTAAAGAAGACTTAGCAACTAAAGGATTAGAATTGTACGATATTAAACTGGAGTTTGGTCGAGATGCAAAAACAAATGATATTATTTTAATCGATGAGATCTCCGGTGGGAATATGCGTGTATATAAAGATGGTCAATATATAGAACCGTTAGCATTAGAAGCATTATTATTCTCTTAAGTAAGTAATAATCCTTCATTCCTTATGAATGAGGGATTTTTCTATGTTATAATCGAGTGGTTGAAATAGATAGTATAAAGGAGAAATAACATGCAAAAACAACATATTATCCGAAATATTATTGTGGAAACTCCTTCAAAGCCAGGTAATTTTGCGAAAGTTGCAACTGCAATTGGATTAGGTGATGGAGATATTGGTGATATTACAACGTTAAAAAGTGGTGCATTAACGACAATTCGTGATATTACGATTACATGTAAATCTATTGAACAATTAGATAAAGTAATCGCGAATATTGAAGCGATTGGTAATGGAGTGAAAATTCATGCGGTAACAGACGATGTACTGAATGCGCATGAAGGTGGAAAAATTGCGATGAAGAGTAGATTAGATGTACGTTCTCTAGGAGATTTACAACGAATCTACACGCCCGGTGTTGCAAGTGTATGTATGGAAATTCTCCACCATCCAGAAAAAGCAAACTATTTCACATCTATTGGAAACTCCGTTGCGATTGTAACAGACGGTACGGCAATATTAGGTTTAGGAAATATTGGCCCAGTTGCTGGAATGCCAGTTATGGAAGGAAAAGCTGTTTTATTAGATCAATTTGTCGGCTTGAGCGGAATTCCGATTTTATTGAATACAAGTGATCCAGATGAAATTGTAGAAACGATTAAACATATACATAAAGGATTCGGAGCCATCTTGTTAGAAGATATTGGCTCACCACATTGCTTTGAAATTGAAGAAAGACTGAAGGAAGAGCTTCCTATTCCTGTTATGCATGACGATCAGCACGGAACTGCAGTAGTGGCTTTAGCGGCAATACTATCAGCGTGTAAGTCTACGAATGTAGATGTGAAAAAAGCCAAAATTGGTCAAATTGGTCTTGGTGCAGCTGGTCTAGCGATTTGCCGTATGTTAATGGCTTATGGCGTAGAAGACGTTTATGGACTAGATCGCCAAGAAGCAGCACAAGATCGATTGATTAATTATGGTGGAAAAACAATCGGGTCACTAGAAGAAATGATGGAAACATGTGATATTATTGTTGCGACAACTGGAGTATCTGGTTTGATCAAACCGGAAATGGTTCGCCAAGGACAAATTATTTTAGCTCTTTCCAATCCGAACCCAGAAATCCTACCTTCTGAAGCAATCGCAGCAGGAGCGGCTTTTGCAGCAGATGGACGTTCTGTCAATAACGTTATTGGGTTCCCAGGCATATTCAAAGGGGCATTAGACGCAGGAGCATCTGCTATTACATACCCTATGCTAATAGCGGCCGCACAAGCGATTGTTAGCCATACGAAACCAGGTGAATTAATACCAAATCCACTAGATCCAACTGTGCATCATTTAGTAGCAAGAGCAGTAGAAGAAGCTGCAAATCAACTATAAATCCATAATAAAAGAAGATTTCGGTTAAGACGCCGAAATCTTCTTTTTAAATTCCTCTGTATAATCGGTTGCTTCCATCAAAGCTTTTTCTTCCAGTGGAATACGGACCGAAAGCATAGCTAGATTTAAAAGTGTAAAGCAAATGGCTGTAAAGTATGCTTGGAACATTAAGGGCAATAATGCTATTTCGATACAAACGACCACATAGTTTGGATGTTTCATATACAAATAGGGACCAGCTTTTACAACATGGGCACCAGGCAAAATCATAATTTTCGTATTCCAAAATGTCCCTAAAGAGGTCAAACACCAAATGCGGAGTGCTTGAACAAATAAAAAGATAACAAAGAACAGTGGAAATAATGGAGAAATACGTTGGTTCATAACCAAGACTTCCGCAATTAAACAAACAAAAAAACTTACGTGAAGAGCAACCATATATGGATAATGGGAGCTACCTACTTCATAAGCACCACGCGTGCGCATCTTTTTTTCATTTCGTTTTGCGATAAAAACTTCCGTAATTCTTTGTGCAATAACTAGAAATATAAGGATAAAAAATAACATATTAATCCCCCCAATTTAGTAAAACTGCTTCTCCACAAAATCCAGGGCCTAATGCAACGAGTAATCCAATATCTTCTTTCTTATTTTCTTGTTCCATGAATTGCTCCAATACATAAAGAACGGTAGGGGACGACATATTCCCATGCTTTCTTAATACATCCCGGGAAATCGATGTCTGGTCTTGTGCTAAGTGAAGCGTATTCTCATATGCTTCTAGCACTTTTTTGCCTCCAGGATGTGCCACAAAATGGTCGAGTTGTTCTTTTGTCAATTGTTGTTCCTTGAAAAATTCATCGATGAAAGGACCTAGCCAACTAGAGATAATAGAAGGTATGCTTTTCGAGAATACGACATGCAATCCACTGTTTTTAATATCCCATCCCATTACATTTTCAGAGTCCGGCATCCATTTGGAAGATGTATTTATAATATGAGGGACGGGTCTTTTCGTTGAAATGTCCGCTTCATCTCCACATACTAATACACTTGCCGCGCCGTCAGCGAAAAGAGAAGCACCGATTAAATTGCTTTTTGAAAAATCATTTGGTTGGAAGGTAAGGCTACAAAGCTCCACGCAAACAACGAGTACTTTTTCTGTCGGATGGGCTTTACAATAGTCAAATGCTCGACTAACTCCCGCCGCTCCTCCAGCACAACCTAATCCCCATAATGGTATTCTTTTCATACGATCAGAAAAAGGTAGGTGGTTCATTACACGAGCATCAATGCTAGGAGTGGATATTCCAGTCGTACTAACGAATATAATGGCATCAATTTCTTTTGGATCGATTGGCTGTTGTAGGAAGCTTGTGTTTTGAAGGCAAGCTTGAATAACTTCTACACTATATTTTGTCGCTAACTCTATATAAATATCATTGCGTTCTTCAAATGTATGATCGACTTGATGCCATTCTAAAGGTACACAAAAATTGCGAGTTTCGATATCGCCATTTTCAAATACTTTTAATAATCGATCCAGTTGTGCGATTTTATCTTTGAATAATTCTTTTGTTAGTTTTTCAATATTGGATTGTTCCAATGCATAGGGAGGTTTATATGTACTAATAGAGGCTATTTTTGGCATGGAGTACTCCTTTTTATAAGTACTATACCCATATTTTTGTCAGATATGCATAGAGGTAGATGAACAATTACTTAATAAAATCTAAAATTTGTTTTCGTTCTGTTTCAAGTTGTATATGTAACTTTTCATCATCTAATACTGTCGCAATTTCAAAGGCTTTCTCGACAAAATCAACTTCATCTTCCATAGCTATCTTTTTTTGGAGTAGCCCTTTTCGTAAATAGGTTAAGGCAATTTGTACATAGGCTTTTTCTTCTTTGAATGCAACAATAAGCTCTTCATTTAATTGATAAGCACCTAACCAATTCTTTTCTCTTATTAATAATTGGACAAGATTATACTTGAATGGATAAATAAGTTTTTGATAGTCATGCAATGCTTGGTATTTAGTCAATTGCTTAATAGCGAATTGAGAAATCGAAATAGCAGTTTCAATTTTAAACAAAAAGAGAATACTATTTATTAATCGGATATCAGCCAAATACCAAGTATCTAATGTTTGAAGTCTATTCCACACTTCATCTGCATAAAGACTTGCTAATTCAAAATTGTTTTCTTTTTTTATAGCCAAAAAGCCGTGGCTTACAAGAAGTATATCCCGTATTTGGGGATCTTCTATATTTTTTAAGTAAACTTCAGAAGCAGCAATAATTTCTTTTAAAATAAGTTCATCAATGAACTTCAGATTGTTAAATCGTGTAACAATGGCTACCTTAGCATCATAGTTATATGAATGATGAATAAACTTTAATTCTTCATAGTCAATTCCTAAGTTACTTAATACCTTTTCAAATTTATATACTGTCATATTTATTTTCCCTAGTTCATATTTCGAATAACTAGATTGATGAATTATATTACCTGAGATCATAGATTGATCATAATTTTTCGATAAACGAATCTTTTTTAACGTTTCCCCGTAACTTTTCATGTTTCCTTTCCTTTCCTATTATTTTAGGCTTATACACCTAAAGTGATAGAGTAGATATTTCCTATGTATAAAATATACTAGAAAGTAAAATTTTAATCTATTGATAAGGAAGGGGGTGTTGTGGAGATGGATTTAATAACGGTATTATTAGATTGGATGATAGGATGTTGTTGAGGAATTTAGTATTACTCTTAGTTTAAGCAAAGTTAGAAAGCATATATTCTGATGTTAGTTTACAAGATTTGAATTTAATGAAAAGTACCTTGAATGATTTACTTGAAAAAAATGAAGTAAAATTGAGTACTGACGGTGAAATTGATTTTACCAATGCAGTGGGGAAATCTAGTGAAGATCATACTTTAATTTATCTACCTATAGTATATGAAAATGTAGAGAAACATTTGAATAAATCATTTTTTACAGTAGGGTTTAAAAATGGGGAAGTAATTTTTTATTATGAAGTAAAAATTGTAGGGGATGAACAAAATTATTCTTCAGATACTGCAATCTATTCAAGCGGAAACTTATTAAATAAACAAACATTACAGTTTTCTGAAAAAGATTTTGTTTTGGAACCGCAAGAGCAAAACACTGCTATGAAGACTAATTCTAAGTTCTCTTTTTTTAAAGCCCAAACGGTTGAAGCAGGATGGTGGAGTAATTTTAATGACTGTTTAGCAAGTCAAGGAATTGCAGCTTGGGCAATCACATCCCTTTCCGTAATTTGTGGACTTGCTTGTATTGGAACAGCAGGTGCCGGCTGTGTACCTTGCTTATTAGGTGCAGGTTTATTGACTGAAGGAGTGATTGCATATTGTATTGGAATGGCCGGAGCTTAATATTGTAAAATGAGGAGGATGAGAGATGCTGAAGAATATGTTGTCAGTAATTCTTATTATATTAGGAATACTATTGGCTCTATCTTTGTTCGGCCTAATTAATATCTCGCTGGCATTTGTATACGCTGGCATTTGTATACACTGGGATTTTTATCATAGCCATCGTTCTTTTAATAGTAGTAATTTATAGTAAAAAACTGTCGAAAAATAATTCTTGACTATTAAAATAGTATAGTGCTAGGTGAAGGAACCCCCAACTATTCAGAATAGTTGGGGGTTCCTTTGTTAAAACGTTAACTCATCTTCATCTTTTCAATCGCTAGTATAAAGGGCGGGTCATTTTGTTGATTAACAAATTGGTACGAAAGCACATGCGCATAAGTTTGAGGTAGTTGCTGCACGAAAGAAAGTAATACATCTTTTTCTTCTTTCCCACCTTCATGCCCATGATAAACGACTAAAACAATCAACCCACCAACTTTAAGTAAACTTAAGAGAGATTCAATTGCTTGAACAGTAGAAGTTCCTCTTGTCACGATTTCATGATTGCTACCGGGTAAATACCCTAAGTTAAAAATGGCGGCAGACACTTCCCCAGTAACATAATTCGCGACATTTTCATGTCCATCATGAATTAAGGAGACTTGTCCGAGCAAATTCGCTTGCTCTAATTTCTCCGCAGTTGATTGAATAGCATCTTTTTGCACATCAAAAGCATAGACATGCCCATCTTCTCCTACTAAATCCGCAAGATACAATGTATCATGTCCATTTCCGGCAGTGGCGTCTACTACCGAATCACCTTTTTCCACAACACTTGCTAGTAAATCTTTAGCAAATGGTAATACTCTTTTTAATATCATCGTAAAACACCAATCTTTTCATATAATTTCCCTTGATAACTATTTCGTTTTGCAAGTTCGGCATCTATTCCATTTAATACATCCCATTTATTGACACTCCACATAGGTCCAATCATTAAGTCAATCGGTCCATCACCGGTAATGCGTTGGACAACCATCTCCGGCGGAAGCACCTCTAATTGGTCGGCAACGAGCTGAATATATGCATCTCGCTCCATAAATTCTAGTTTCCCTTTTTCGTATTGTTTCACCATGGGAGTCCCTTTTAATAAATGCAGTAAATGGATTTTAATCCCTTGTACATCAAGTTTTGCCACTTCACGTGCAGTTTCCATCATCATTTCTCTGTCTTCTAAAGGAAGTCCATTTATAATATGTGTGCAAATTCGAATGCCGTGTTTGCGTAATTTGTTTACGCCTTCTATATAAGTAGGGTAATCGTGCGCACGATTGACTAAATTTGCCGTTGTTTCATGCACGGTTTGAAGTCCTAACTCGATCCATAAATACGTTCGTTTGTTTAACTCGGCTAAATATTCGACTACATCATCTGGTAAGCAGTCGGGTCGAGTTGCGATGGAGATGCCAACGACACCTTCTAATGCTAAAGCAGCTTCGAATTTTTCTTTTAGTACGGGAAGTGGGGCATGTGTATTTGTATATGCTTGAAAATAGGCGATGTATTTTCCTTTTTTCCACTTTTCATGCATTTTGGCTTTTATTATTTCAAATTGTACGGGGATTGGATCGACTTTATCTCCCGCGAAATCACCGCTTCCTGCGACGCTACAAAAAGTACAACCTCCAAAAGCAACTGTACCGTCTCTATTTGGACAGTCGAAGCCAGCGTCCAGCGCAACTTTGAAAATCTTTTGATCAAATTTGTCTCGCAAATATCGATTCCATGTATAATACCTTTTTCCATCTGATGGAAAAGGGAAATTGTTTTCATTCATGCCAATTCACTCCTTAACATGCCTATTTTATCATGTCTTTGGGAAGTTTGTTGTATCTATCTTGAAGTACGATATAAAAAAGCATACAATAGTCTAGCGTACGAGGAAATGAGGTGTTTTGTATGCCAAAAGCTGTATGGCTTTTAATCATCGGAATGTTTATCAATACGATGGGGAATTCCTTCTTGTGGCCGTTACATACCATTTATATGCATGATTATTTGGGGCAGTCGCTGTCGATGGCTGGGTTTGTTCTAATGATCAATGCCGGAACGGGTGTGATAGGTAATTTACTTGGAGGGTATTTGTTCGACCGTATTGGTGGTTATAAATCGATTATGCTAGGAATTATTTTGTCAATGGTTGCTTTAGTGCTGCTGACAATTTGGCATGGATGGCCAGAATATATATGGTTTGTTGCAATTTTAGGATTTAGTGGGGGAATTATTTTCCCAAGTATGTATGCGATGGTCGGCAGTGTTTGGCCAGAAGGTGGAAGAAAAGCATTTAATGCCATTTATTTGGCCCAAAATGTGGGAGTTGCAATTGGTCCTGCAATTGCAGGGATAGTGGCGGCAAATAATATCAATCACATATTCATGGCGAATCTGCTGACTTATATTTTATTTTTAGCTATTGTATGGATTTTTTATCGGAAATTAGTTGTTACGACGAATAGACATAGCTCGGTGTTGAACGAGAAAAAGGAAATAAAACAAAAGGCACCTTTCTATGCGATGATGATTGTGACAATTGGGTATATGCTAACATGGATTGTATACGTGCAATGGACATCTACTATTTCAACGCATGTGTTAGATTTAGGGATAACATTAAAACAGTATAGTTTGCTATGGTCGATCAATGGTGCACTAATTATTTTGGCGCAACCGATGATCAAACCAATTATCAGTCGATTAGAGCATAAAATCAAAGCGCAGCTTATCATTGGAATTGTTATTTTTATGGGATCATTTGTAGTCGTTGCTTTTGCAGAGAGTTACGCCATGTTTATCACGGCGATGGTCATCTTGACGATTGGTGAGATGTTCGTATGGCCAGCCGTTCCGACGCTTGCTGGTCAGCTAGCACCGAAAGGAAGGGAAGGGTTTTATCAAGGAATCGTCAATAGTATGGCAACTATTGGACGGATGATTGGACCTTTTATAGGCGGAGTACTTGTAGAAGCTTATGGTACACCGATGATGATTTTAATCCTTACGAGTTTGATGATTTTTGCGATTGTGACGAGTTTGCTTTATGATTTACCACTTAAAAAACGCACCGTTTGATGAAAGTCAAACGGTTTTTCTATGAAATGAAATTGATTAATCTGCCAATCTTTGAGAATATGAAAGAGAAGCTGTTTCAAAAGGGGGAAATTGGGATGGAAACTTTTTTGAAAAACTTATCTATGTCATTGTTGGCAGAAATTCTAGAAAATGCATTCGAATGGTTGGTAATTGTGGACGAGCATTCGAATATTCTTTACATTAATGAAGAATATTGCCGCTTCTTAGAAGTAAAAAGGGATGATGCAATTGGAATGCCAGTTGCTGAAGTTATTGAAAATACAAAAATGCATGAAGTTATAAAGTCGGGGGAAACACATATTGCCTCGCCTCACTATATTAAAGGGACATACATGCTTGCCAATCGAGTGCCTCTTGTTGTCGATGGGAAAATTGTTGGTGCTTTTGGCAGCGTAATATTTAGAGATATGTCTGATTGGAAAAAGCTAAGCTCTCATGTTCGAACAACGATGGAGCGTATTCAATTGAACATGGAAGATAATAGCTATAAAAAGTTCCATCTTGGCGATATTAAAGGAACTTCAACAGCGGTGCGAAAAATAAAAGAAACAATCGAAATAATTGCTCCGAGTGATATACCCGTTTTAATAGAAGGGGAGAGTGGGACTGGAAAAGAAATTTTTGCACATTGTATACATCGGCTTTCTGAACGTTCAAATGAGCCGTTTGTTAAAGTGAATTGTGCAGAAGTTCCATCTGAAATGCTAGAGGAAGAATTATTTGGAAAGCTTGACTTGACAACTGGGAAATTTAGTAGAGGTAGATATAAGCAAGCAGATAAAGGGACACTATTCATAGATGAAATTAGTGCGCTTCCTCTGACATTACAGGCCAAGCTTCTACGTACGTTACAAGATGGACCGATTTTTACAACTAGTTCGGAGAAAGAGGAACAAGTAAATGTTCGAATACTAGCATCTTCGAATATATCTTTAGCAAATCTTGTGGAAGAAAAGAAGTTTAGGGAGGATCTGTTCTATCGAATTCAAGCTGTAACCTTACGGATTCCCCCTCTTAGGGATCGTATGGAGGACTTAGATGAACTGTTAAACTATTTCTTGCAAAAGTTTGTTGTGCAGGCTGGTCGGCGGAAAATTGTTTTGGCAACAAAAACGCGAGAAATACTTCAGTCCTATCATTGGCCAGGAAATGTACGTGAATTGCAAAATGTATTACAAGCAGCCATATATTTAGCTGAAGATGGCGTCATAGTACCCTCTGCATTACCAATACAAGTCAAGAAACAAAATACACTGTCCTTTCAAACGAATGGAAAACTGGAAGATATATTAATTGAAGTGGAAAAACGCGTCATTCAGGATTTACTTGAAAATCAATCTAATAAAGCGTTGATCGCAAAACAATTAGGGATAAGTAGATCTACACTTTATGAAAAAATTAAAAAATATAACTTTTGACCTAAATCCGAGTTTTTGGACACTAGTCCAGAAAATCGGACTTTTTTATTGTGAAGCAATCTTACATATTAAATTATTTTAGTGAAATAATTATCCGAAAAATCGGATTAATGGTAAAAATAGTATTAATAATATCGCCACAATTGTTATTGAATGATAATTCTGATTATGTTTTAATGACTTATGAAAGCACTTTCATTTCTCTGAGTATACAAAAATGTCTCTATTAAAGAAATCTATTCTGCTGCAGAGAATTAGATAATAGGATGATTTTATACTTGAAAATTTATTGTAGTACCTAAAATTTATTGAAGAGGATGATATTGCCCTAATTATTCTATTACCGGAATTTGGAACTTATTTTTATCACTTTAATAAACTATTTTCACAGAAAGACAGTTTGCTATTTTACGAGGATTATAATAATAGGGGGATTTGTAGATGGAAGTATTAAGTATGATCGGTCTTATAGGTGGCTTAGCCTTATTAATTGTTTTGACCATGAAAGGCGTAAATATTTTAATGGCTGGTCCAATATCGGCATTGTTAGTTGCATTGACGAGCGGGATGCCATTATTTGCACAATTGGCAGAGGAAGGGGAAGCTAATTTTGTAACTAGTTATATGACAGGGTTTACCGGGTTTATTATGTCCTGGTATTTAATGTTCTTACTTGGTGCTGTCTTTGGTAAGGTAATGGAGGATAGCGGTGCAGCAGATTCCGTGTCCAAATGGATTGTCGATAGATTAGGAATGAAGTATGCAGTACTTGCTATTGTTATCGCCTGTGCAATTCTTACATATGGAGGCGTAAGTCTGTTCGTAGTTGCGTTCTCTGTATATCCAATGGCAATATCATTGTTTAAGCAAGCAGATTTACCACGTCGTTTTATTCCAGCAACGTTAGCATTAGGTTCCGTAACATTTACGATGACATCTGCAGGATCTCCTGAAATCCAAAACTGGATTCCAATTGAGTTTTTAGGAACCAATGCATATGCAGGATGGGAAGTAAGTATTATCGTAGCTGCGTTTATGGCGATTTTTGGATATTGGTGGTTGAGCCGTATTATTAAGAAAGCGGTAAATAAAGGAGAAAGATTTGTAGACCGTGAATCGGATCCGACATTTGACACGAAAAGAAGTTTACCAAATCCTTTCTTAGCAATGCTTCCTTTAGTAGTTGTATTAGCGATCTCATTTATTTTCCATGATAAACTAGCGCAATCCGCATTAATTATCGCCTTGCTTGGTGGAGTAATCGCAACTTATATTGTTGGAAGAAAGTATTCAAAAAATTTCTGGGAAGCCTTTTCAGCTGGGACTGTGGGTGCTCTTATTGCAATCGGTAATACAGCTGCAGTTGTTGGTTTCGGAGGAGTTGCAAAAAATGTTCCTGCATTTACAACTGCAGTGGAGGCAATGACAAACATTCCTGGATCGCCGTTAATTGGAGCTGCTATTGCAGTATCTGTAATTGCTGGTATGACGGGCTCATCATCTGGTGGACAATCAATCGCTTTACCATTATTAGCGCCACATTATATGGATATGGGTGTTAATGCAGAAGCTTTGCACAGGGTAGTCGCTATTTCTTCTGGTGCACTAGATTCACTTCCGCATAATGGATATGTCGTTACTACGATTCAATCAATCTGTGGAGAAAAGCATAGTGCTGCCTATTGGGCAGTAGGAGCAACAACTGTAGTAGTACCTGTACTAGGAACAGCTATAGCAATTATATTATTTTCACTTGGTTTAGGTATCTAAATTTTTCTCTAGCGATAATAACTACTGAATTTTGGGGGTAATACGGATGGTGAAAGATAGAGTACTCCTCATTACTGGAGCAGCACAAGGAATAGGATTTGAGATAGCGCGCGAATTTTATGAAGCAGGTGCAAGAGTAGTATTAACAGATATAAATGAAGAAAAAGTGAAAGAAGCTGCATTATCACTTGGAGAAGATGTTCTTAGCATCAGGTGTGATGTCACAAATGAAGCGGAAATTATACACTCTATTAATAGAGTGGTAGAAGAGTTTGGCCGTATTGATATATTGATCAATAATGCTGGAATGCAGCATGTTGCGATGCTAGAAGAGTTCCCGACTGAACGCTTTGAACTATTAATAAAAATAATGCTAACAGCTCCGTTTATAGCAACTAAACATGTTCTTCCACATATGCGGAAGAACGGATTCGGTAGAATTATTAATATGGCTTCTATTAATGGTTTGGTTGGTTTTGCTGGTAAAGCTGCTTATAACTCAGCTAAACATGGCGTAATAGGACTTACAAAGGTTGCAGCTCTAGAAACAGCCACAGATGGAATTACAGTGAATGCTGTTTGCCCAGGATATGCAGACACCCTACTTGTTCGAAATCAATTTGAGGATTTAGCGAAAGTCCGGAATGTTCCGGTTGAATCAGTTTTAGAAGAAGTGTTGTATCCTTTAGTTCCACAGAAACGATTGTTAAGTGTAAAGGAAATTGCTGATTTGACATTGTTTCTAGCTAGTGATGCTGCTAAAGGAATGACTGGGCAAGCGGTAATTTTAGACGGTGGTTACACAAGTCAATAAAGTGAAACTTCGATTAGCAGGGGTATTTTTTTCCCCTGCTGATTGTTAGTTTAGGCCGATACGCTGTTGCGTACTCAGTCTGCGATCCATTTCATAGGGCGTATGCCAGCACTTATCTTCTCGTTAATTCGAGGTGAATTTCATTACTTATATAATCGGGGTATATTATTGATATTTTATGTTATGGTTAAATAATTTATCCCCGAAATAGATTGAGGAAAATAGATTGCTAATTTATCGGATATTTGAGAATATTAGATTGTAGTATCTTTACATAAGAAAGGGGAATTGTATCATGAAACCACTTTACAGTTCAGCAAGTGAAGCTGTAGCAAATATTGAAGATGGAATGACGTTAATGGTAGGAGGTTTTGGCCTAGTCGGAATTCCTGAACAATTGATATTAGCTTTAGTAGAAAAAGGGGTAAAAGATTTAACGGTTATTTCGAATAACTGTGGAGTAGACGAATGGGGTCTAGGACTTCTATTAAAAAATAAACAAATTAAGAAAATGATAGGCTCATATGTAGGAGAAAATAAAGAATTTGAACGTCAAGTGCTATCTGGAGAAATAGAAGTAGAGCTGACACCTCAAGGGACGCTAGCAGAAAAAATTCGTGCAGGCGGAGCAGGTATTCCAGCATTCTTTACGCCAGCGGGTGTTGGTACAGTTGTGGCGGAAGGAAAAGAAGTGCGCGTTTATGATGGCAAGGAGTATGTATTAGAAGAATCTCTTCGTGCGGATTTTGCTTTGATTCGTGCAGCAAAAGCAGATAAATTTGGTAACTTAATCTATAACAAAACAGCTCAAAACTTCAATCCCATGATGGCAGCAGCTGGAAAAATTACGATAGCAGAAGTAGAAGAAATTGTAGAAACAGGCGACTTAGATCCAGCACAAATACATACACCAAGTATTTATGTACAAGGATTATTCCAAGCGGCACAAGAAAAAAGAATCGAACGTCTAACGACACGTTCATAAGGAGGAGACTAAGTTGAATACACGTGAGCAAATCGCGAGAAGAGCAGAAAAAGAAATCGAACATGGTAACTACGTCAATTTAGGGATTGGAATTCCAACATTAGTGGCGAACTTCATCTCTCCAGATAAGACAGTCGTTTTACAATCGGAAAATGGATTGCTAGGTATCGGACCTTACCCGACTGAACAGGAAGTGGACCCAGATCTTATTAATGCAGGAAAAGAAACGGTAACGACAATTCCGGGATCTTCCTTTTTCACAAGCGCTGAATCATTTGCGATGATTCGCGGTGGACATGTCGATGTAGCGATTTTAGGAGCAATGGAAGTTTCCGAAAAAGGTGATTTAGCGAACTGGATGATTCCAGGAAAAATGATTAAAGGTATGGGCGGTGCCATGGATTTAGTACATGGTGCTAAAAAAATCATCGTTATTATGGACCATTGTGCAAAAGACGGTTCTGCAAAAATTAAAAAAGAATGTGAATTACCGTTAACAGGTAAAGCAGTCGTGAATAAAATAATAACAGAACGGGCAATGATAGAAGTAACTTCAGATGGTCTTGAGTTGAAAGAGGTATTTGAAGGGTATACGATTCAAGATATTATAGATGCAACGGAAGCAACGCTAATTGTTAAAGATGTAAAAGAGAATGTTGCGATATAAGTACAGCTTGTATTTTAGATCGAAATCCATTAGAATAAATGCTAATAGAAGTGACTGTGAGAAGGATTAGTAAATAATCGTCGTTTCCAAAGAGAGCTAACGGTTGGTGGAAGTTAGCGTAACGAATTATTGAACTCGCCTTTGAGTCTGTGTAAGTGAAATTTAGTAGCTTATACCGTTATCCGCGTTAAGGAAACAAGTTGAGTGGATTTCCACTAATTTGGGTGGTACCGCGTGAGTATATACTCTCGTCCCTTAGTTTTTTAAGGGACGAGTTTTTTTATTGGAGGAGGAAACTAAATGAGCTTTAATCATGAAGCAATCGAAAAAAAATGGCAAAAGTATTGGAAAGAAAACAAGACGTATAAAATGGTGGACGATCCTTCGAAACCTAAATTTTATGCATTAGATATGTTCCCATATCCTTCAGGTGTTGGACTTCATGTAGGTCATCCGCTTGGGTATATTGCAACGGATATATTAAGTGCATTTAAACGTAAACAAGGCTATAACGTGCTTCATCCAATGGGGTGGGATGCTTTTGGACTTCCTGCAGAGCAATACGCCATTGATACAGGTAACGATCCAGCAGAATTCACTGCTAAGAATATCGCTACATTTAAACGCCAAATGAATGACCTTGGTTTTTCATATGATTGGGATCGAGAAGTAAATACAACGGATCCATCTTATTACAAATGGACACAATGGATTTTCATCCAACTATACAAAAAAGGATTGGCTTATGTAGATGAAGTGCCAGTTAACTGGTGTCCTGCATTAGGTACAGTTCTTGCAAATGAAGAAGTAATCGATGGACTATCAGAGCGTGGAGGACATCCAGTAGAACGACGTCCGATGCGTCAATGGGTTCTTCGTATTACTGCTTATGCAGATAGACTTTTGGAAGATTTGGATGAACTAGATTGGCCGGAAAGTTTGAAAGAAATGCAACGTAACTGGATTGGACGTTCAGAAGGTGCAGAGCTTACATTTGAAATCGATGGCACAAATGAATCGTTCCGTGCATTTACTACACGTCCTGACACGATTTTCGGTGCAACATATGCAGTGCTTGCTCCAGAACATAAATTAGTTGAAAAAATAACTACGGCTGAGCAATCAGAAGCAGTGCAAGCATATCAAGATCAAGTAAAGCTAAAAAGTGATTTAGAGCGTACAGATCTTGCCAAACATAAAACAGGGGTATTCACTGGTGCTTATGCAATCAATCCTGTGAGTGGCGAGAAAATGCCGATTTGGATCGCCGATTATGTATTAGCAACATACGGAACAGGTGCTATTATGGCGGTTCCAGCGCATGATGAGCGCGATTATGAGTTTGCTAAGCAATTTGATTTGCCGATTGTAGAAGTAGTCGCTGGTGGAAATGTCGAAGAAGAAGCTTATACAGAAGACGGAACACTTGTGAATTCAGATTTCTTAAATGGTTTGAACAAACAACAAGCAATTGCTAAAGCAATTGAATGGTTTGAAGCGAATGGTAAAGGCGAAAAGAAAATTACGTATCGTTTGCGCGATTGGTTATTTAGCCGCCAACGTTATTGGGGAGAGCCAATTCCAGTTATCCATTGGGAAGACGGCACTTCAACAACTGTAGACGAGTCTGATTTGCCACTAATGCTACCTGTAACAACAGATATTAAGCCAAGTGGAACTGGTGAATCACCACTTGCCAATATTACAGAATGGGTAAATGTAGTAGATCCTGTAACAGGGAAAAAAGGACGTCGTGAAACAAATACAATGCCACAATGGGCAGGTAGCTGCTGGTACTACTTACGCTACATCGATCCAAACAATGATGAAGCGCTAATCGATCCAGAACTAGCAAAACGCTGGTTACCAGTCGATATTTATGTAGGTGGAGCAGAGCATGCGGTATTGCATTTATTGTACGCGCGTTTCTGGCATAAATTCCTTTATGACATTGGAGTTGTTGCAACGAAAGAGCCATTCCAAAAACTATTTAACCAAGGAATGATTCTAGGTGAAAATAATGAGAAAATGTCTAAGTCAAAAGGGAATGTAGTAAACCCAGATGATATCGTAAAATCACACGGTGCCGATTCCCTTCGTCTATACGAAATGTTTATGGGACCACTAGATTCTTCCAAAGCATGGTCAACGAATGGACTAGATGGTTCAAGAAGATTCTTAGACCGTATTTGGCGTTTGTTTGTCAATGAAAATGGAAAACTAAGCGAAAAAGTAACCGAAACATCCTCTGCAAATATGGAGAAAGTGTACCACCAAACAGTTAAAAAAGTAACGGAAGACTACGAATCCATGCATTATAATACAGCTATCTCACAAATGATGGTATTTATCAATGAAGGATATAAAGCAGAAAGCATTTCGAAAGAGTACGTTGAAGGATTTGTGAAACTAATTTCTCCAATTGTTCCACATATCGCAGAAGAGCTTTGGAGCATTTTAGGACATGAAGATACAATTACGTATGCAGCGTGGCCAACGTTTGACGCATCCAAATTAGAAGACAATGAAGTGGAAATTCCTGTTCAAATTAAAGGAAAAGTACGTGCAAAACTCCTTGTTGCAAAAGATGCAACAAAAGAAGAGCTGGAAGCATCAGCATTAGCTTCCGAACAAGTGCAACAATGGCTAGAAGGGCAAGAAGTGAAAAAAATCATTGCCATTCCTGGTAAAATGGTGAACATCGTTATCTAATAATCAAAAAAGCTGCTTATTTCTTTCGGGAGATAAGTAGTTTTTTACTTTTTTTGGATATTCCAACTAAATCTAAAAAAATTCTAACTAAACTCCCCAAAATTCCAAATAACTCAATTCTTCTCCTTTTGAACACGATAAAAGCTCCTAGAAAGACTCTAGGAGCTTGTGATTATATAGCTTTATGGCAGTATTTCTAGAAATGATTCCATCAACTGGTCACCTTTCGCGGTACCAATCGATTCCGGATGAAATTGAAGCCCAAATAATGGGTAGTCTCGATGCTTAATCGCCATAATTTCATTGTCATCTCGCGACCTTGCGAGTACTACTAGTTTTTCATGTAATGTATGTTCATCAATGACGAGCGAGTGATAGCGCATGACAGAGATTGGCTCTGTGAAAGCTTCAAAAATCAATGACTGAGTATGTTGGATTTTTGAAATCTTCCCGTGCATGATCGTTTTCGATTGTATAATATCTGCTCCAAACGCGGCTCCGATCGATTGATGTCCAAGACAAATTCCTAGAATAGGATATTTTTGATGTAGCTTCTGGATAACTTCGACTGAAATTCCCGCTTCGGCTGGAGTACCAGGGCCAGGAGAAATAATAATGGCTTCTGGATTTAACTGTTGAATTTCTTCAATTGTGATAGCATCATTTCGCACAACTTGCACATCTTTCCCAAGATTACTTACTTGCTGAAATAAGTTATAGGTAAAAGAATCATAATTATCGATCAATAAAATCATCGTTGCACCTCCAAAAGTGCTTTCGCTTTATTAATCGTTTCCTCAAATTCACTTTTCGGAACAGAATCATGAACAATACCGGCACCAGCTTGCACATATGCTTGATTATCTTTCACTACCATCGTACGTATAGCAAGTGCCAAATCCATATTACCAGTGACAGAAATATAACCAACAGCCCCAGCGTATACTCCACGTTTTGTAGTTTCCAGCTCATTAATAATTTGCATCGCGCGAATTTTGGGTGCTCCCGAAACAGTTCCCGCAGGTAAACAAGCGGTTAATACATCGAGTATATGCAAGTCTTCCTTTAGTCGGCCAGTTACTTCCGAGACAATATGCATGACGTATTTATAGTATTCAATTGTCATATACTTTTCGATTTGCACAGAGCCAATTTCCGAAATTCTTCCGATATCATTCCGTCCAAGATCCACAAGCATACGATGCTCGGCAATTTCTTTTTCGTCATTTAGTAAATCTTTTGCGATTTGGATATCCTCTTCTTTAGTTTTTCCTCGTGGTTTTGTCCCGGCAATCGGATTTGTAGTTACCAAACCATTATTTACTTTTACTAAACTTTCTGGTGAAGTGCCAAGAATCGTATATTTTTCAAAATCCATATAAAACATATACGGAGAAGGATTGGACGTTCGAAGCTGGCGGTATAGTGCAAAAGGGTTTCCTTCGAAAGGGGAAGAAAAACGTTGTGATAGCACAACTTGAAAAATATCACCTTTTACAATATGTTCTTTTGCTTTTTCAACCATCTCTATAAAGGCAGATTCTTCTATCTTTGATTGAAAAGCAAGCTTTATGTCCGTATCTTCTTGAAGCTTGGAATTTTGCATTAAATCGGTATATATTTTATCAATTGCATCCGACATTTCTTGCTGGGTACGTCCATTTTGGAATAAATCAATTGCAGCAATTGTTACGATTTGCTTTAAATGATCAAAAATAATAAATGTATCATAGAACATGAGATGGATATCGGGCATTTCTAATTCATCAGACAACAGTTCACCAATTTTCTCGTGATAAAATGCCGTTTCATAACCAAAATAACCAATTGCTCCACCGAAAAATGTAAATTGATAATTCTCTGGATGGATTGGCAACAAATTTTTCAGCTTTTCAATTACAGACGTTGAACCTTTTTCGGTGTCTCCCTTTGTATACGAAAATGTATACCCCAACTGGTCACCGGTCAATTCTGCAATTGGATTTAGTGCGATAAATGAATAGCGTCCGCTTTCTTCATGCTTAGCGGATGATTCAAATAGCATTTTCTTTGTTCCATTTAACGAATGATAAATGGAAATAGGGGTCATCATGTCCCCTTGGATTTCTTTCATCTCATAACTTCTCGTCTCAACTGTCATTGCTTATCTCTCCTATTCTCTGCTCAACTGAACGCAAAAAGGCCCTCCATCTAAAAAGGACGGAGAGCCGTGGTGCCACCTTTATTGATTACTTTTGTAATCCACTTATTCGCAAACAAACATTTGCGCGTCTTATAACGTAGACATACGCCAAAACCTACTATTTCTTTCAGTCTTGGAGCTCAGAAGCCCATTCACTCTATGTCCGCTACTGACTCGCACCAACCGTCAGCTCTCTAAAGCATTCCACAAAGCTACTATTCTTCCTCATTGCTTGTTAATGACCATTGTAATATAAAAAAATTCAAAATTCAATTTTTATTTTGGTGATTTCGGCTACGCAGGATATGGGTCTGAAATTAGTATTTGTACAGCAATAAACAAAAAATAAAAATCAATAAAAATATATTGTAAATCGATAAATTGTGTGTTAAATTCAAATGGACAATAAATAAGTGAGGTGCTTTTTATGAAACGAGGATCAACACTCTTTCTAAAGGTAGTTGTGATTCTTATTGGAATGCCCATTCTTGCATTGGGCATATACGGGGTGTATTGGTTACCTAGTAATCCTGTAAATCCAGATTATGCTTATATACTATATCCTATATTAATTGGTTTGTATGTAACAGTGATACCGTTTTTTGTTGCATTGTATCAGACTTTTAAACTCTTAAGTTATATAGACAAAAACCAAGCATTCTCTGAGTTATCTGTTAAAGCTCTCAAGAAAATCAAATTCTGTGCGCTGACCATTAGTGGGGTGTATGTGGTAATTCTGCCATTTGTGTTTCTCGTAGCAGAGTTAGATGATGCACCAGGTCTTGTTATAGTAGGAATGGTTCCTGTTTTTGCTTCACTGGTAATAGCAGTGTTTGCTGCAGTACTTCAAAAACTTTTAAAAGATGCGATTGATATAAAATCGGAAAATGACTTAATAGTCTGAGGTGAAAACGATGGCAATAATAATCAATATTGATGTAATGTTGGCTAGAAGAAAAATGAGTGTTACAGAACTTTCAGAGAGAGTTGGAATCACGATGGCAAATCTTTCGATACTGAAAAATGGAAAGGCAAAAGCTATTAGGCTATCCACATTAGAAGCGATATGTAAGTCATTAGATTGCCAACCGGGTGATATTCTAGAATATAAAGATGACACAGGAGATGAACTAAAATAGAGTGGTACTAGATTAACTGCTAGTAAGGGGAAAAGGACAGGAGTAACAATGATGGATAAGGAACAAAAGACGGTTTATGTTTTATTGACCGATACAGGTACATTATTAAATAGAACGATCAAAAACTTTACAAATGCACCTTACAATCATGCTTCTATCGTTTTTGACGAAAAACTTGATGAAATCTATAGTTTTGGGCGAAAATATCCGAGAAATCCGTTGATTGCTGGTTTTATAAAAGAAGATATTTATTTTGGTACTTACCGATATTTTGATAACACGAGATGTGTGTTATCAAAAATTGAGGTTTCACCAAAAGAGTATAATCGTATCAGAGATGTTATCCAAAGCTTTAATAATAACAAAGATATATATTCGTATAATTTCCTGGGGCTCGTTGGTGTTGCTGTCCGACGTCCAATTAACCAAAGGAATAAATACTTTTGCTCTCAATTTATTGCAGAGGTTTTTGAACAAAGTGGACTAGATTTATGGAATCTTCCTCCTCCGCTTATCACGCCAAATGACTTTTTAATACATCCGCGTTTCGAACTACTTTACGAAGGAAGACTATATGATTATCCACTGTTAGACCCTGTTATGCTATCCTTGTCAGAGATCAATTTAAATTATGCCTTTATATCCTATTTAGAGCTTTTAAAAAAGAAATTACCGCTATAATATCTATTTTGCTGAAGATGTAATTGTTTAATAAGAATACAACAAAAAGGACCTTCGATTTGGTCCTTTTTGTTGTGATAAAATATCCAATATAACCTTATAGTGACAAGAAAGTGATTTCAAATCCTCATAATAATCATCCAGTAAAATTGGCAGCATTCATTCCGGCAATTTTCCCAGTTACAAGGGCAGACGTAATATTATAACCACCTGTATACCCGTGAATATCCAAAATCTCACCACAGAAATAAAGACCGTCCTTTTTCTTAGATGCCATTGTTTTTGGTTCAATTTCTTTAATGGATACACCGCCACCTGTTACAAATGCTTTGTCTAGTGGTTGTGTCCCATATACATTTACTGTGAATTGTTTTAATTGATGAGCAAGTTCTCTTATTTTATCGTGGGCTAAGTTTTGACCATCTTCACTTTCCTGTATACCAGCACGCTGAAGTAAGAATAATAGCCATCTTTCCGGTACAATTCCTTTCCAAACATTTTTCACCGCTTTTTTCGGATCTTCTTTGACGTGAGAAAGGAGGGATTGGAATGTTTGCTCTTCGTTTTGATCAGGTAAACTATCGATACGAACTTGTACAAGCTGTCCACCATTTTTCTTTTGTTCTTTCACCACGAATTGGCTACAGCGTAATATAGCCGGACCACTTAATCCAAAATGGGTAAAGAGCATGTCCATTTGATGGGTAATAATAGGCTTTCCATTTTTCTTCAGTACAGAAACTGCCACATCTCGAAGAGCAAGGCCTTGAAGTTCCTTAGATTTAATAAAAGGCTCGCTTGATAATAAAGGAACTTCTGTTGGATAGAGATCCGTAACTGTGTGACCCGCTTTTTCGGCCCAAGGATAGCCATCTCCTGTAGAACCTGTTTGGGGTACTGCTTTTCCGCCTACTGCAACGACAACGCTACCTGCAGTTATTTCTTTTCCATCAGCTAGACGAACGCCAATTATTTTTTCATCATTCATTAACAGTTTAGCAACTGGGGAATTTAATTTAATCTCGACTTTTAATCTTTGAAGCTCATCGAGTAAGGCATTCACCACATCCATCGCCTTATTCGAGACAGGGAACATTCTTCCATGGTCTTCCTCTTTTAAAGGGACACCTAGATTTTCAAAAAATGCAATAATGTCCTCATTGTTAAAAACAGAGAATGGACTGAACAAAAAGCGTCCGTTTCCAGGTATGTTTTTGACGATTTCTTCTTGAGGAAGTCGATTTGTTACATTACAACGTCCTCCACCAGAAATAGCAAGTTTTTTCCCAAGCTTCGACCCTTTTTCAATAAGTAATACTTTTTTCTTTTCTGCTCCAGCAGCTGCGGCAGCCATTAATCCAGATGGACCCCCACCGATTACAATAACGTCATACATAAATAATTCACACTTTCACTTTTTTCTTTATTATACATGATTGTGGTTTTGTTACGACAGATGTAAACTGTAAGGTAGACATTTTAGAAGATTGGGCGGGTTTTATGGCTTCGAATTTATTAAAAGGGACAATGATTTTGACTGTTGGTCTCTTATTATCAAGAATTTTAGGTGTGTTATATGTTATTCCTTTTTACCAAATCATTGGGGAGGATTATGTGGCACTATATCAATACGCATATGTACCATATTCCATTATGCTTGCGATAGCTGTTTCTGGGGTGCCTATTGCCGTTTCTAAGTTTGTATCGAAATACAATGCGCTAGGGGATTATGCGACTGGTCGAAAATTAGTAAAATCTAGTATGCTATTGATGATGGGTACTGGAGTTTTAGGTTTTATCGTTTTATTTGTAATGTCGGAACCAATTGCTCATCTCATTATTAAAGATGATGAGGCACTGTTTACTGTAGAAGATGTAGCAACCGTTATTAAATATGTAAGTTTTGCGGTTATTGTTGTACCTGTCATGAGTTTAATCCGAGGATTTTTCCAGGGGTATCAACATATGTCTCCTACAGCAGTTTCACAGCTATTTGAGCAAATTGTACGTATTCTGTTTGTCCTAGCAGGCGGATTTATGGTCGTTTATATTTTCAAAGGCTCTGAAAAAACCGCGATTTCTTTTGCGGTGTTTGCTGCGTTTTTAGGGGCGATTGCAAGTTTAATCGTTTTATATTGGTATTGGAAAAAATTAAAGCCAGAGTTTAATGGATTGCTCAGTTCGAGTGGTAAAATGACTTCTGATGTTTCACTTACAAATATTTATAAAGAGATGCTGATTTACACCGTTCCATTTGCTTTAGTTGGTGTTATCAATCCATTATTCCAATTTATCGATATGATTACATTTAACCGAGCAATGTTGAAAATAGGTATTAATGGAGAAATTTCTAATACATTACTTGGAATGCTCAACTTTTCTGCTCATAAATTAGTAATGATTCCAGTAATGCTAGCTACAGGATTTTCCATGACGTTAATTCCTTTAATTACTAGTTATTACGCTAAACAAGATTTTGGCCAAGTTAGAAAATCACTAGACCAAACTTTTCAAATATTATTATTCCTAACTGTACCAGCTGCAATGGGGATTTCTGTTTTAGCGAATGAATTTTACCTTGTATTTTATCAGCAAAGTGAAACAGGGTCGATGGTGCTTGCACATTATGCGCCAGTTGCGATATTATTCGCGCTTTATCCGGTAACGACAGCGATTTTACAAGGAATCGATCGACAAAAACTTATTATCTTGAATTTGCTACTTGGTATATTAACGAAACTCGTATTAAATACACCTTTGATAAAAGCATTTGAAACAGATGGAGCTATATTGGCGACTGCTGCTGGATATATTGTAGCCATCGGATTAAATATGTTGGCGATTCGAAAATCATTGCATTATAAATCGCCGATGGTTATTAGACGTACATTATTAATAGTCATTGTAAATGTGGTAATGTTAAGCCTTGTATACTTGTCTAAATGGGGCATCGAGAAAATGTTCGCAATAGATCATAAGTTAGAAGCCTTAGTAGTTATTTTCGTTTGTGCGTCTATTGGGGCGGCTTTTTACGGGTATTTCACATTGCGCCTTGGTCTTGCGCAAAAGCTCTTTGGTGAAAGACTGACGAAGTATACGAAAAAAATTGGTTTTTAGGAGAACGAAATGCGATTAGATAAATTTCTAGCTCATACGGGCTTTGGGACAAGAAGAGAAGTAAAAGTATTAATCAAGTCAAAGGCAATCCAAGTAAATGATGTCACTGTAAAAGATAGCTCGATGCATGTGAATGAATATGAAGACAGAGTATCCGTTTATGGTGATGTTATTCCATATAAACAGTTCATCTATTTGATGTTAAATAAACCAGCAGGTGTGGTATCTGCAACAGAAGATACAAGGGATAAAACCGTCATTGATTTATTGGACAATGATGTACAGCATTTCAATCCTTATCCTGTAGGGCGGCTGGATAAAGATACGGTAGGACTACTGTTACTCACAAATGACGGTGCTTTAACGCATCGTTTGCTGTCGCCAAACAAGGATGTTCCGAAAGTATATTTTGCCAAAGTGCAAGGGATTGTGGATGAGTCAGACATAGAGGCTTTTAAGCAAGGGGTCATATTAGATGATGGATATCATACAAAACCCGGAATACTGGATATTTTAAAAAGTGGACCTATTTCTGAAATTGAATTGACAATTACGGAAGGGAAATTCCATCAAGTGAAAAGAATGTTTGAATCGGTGGGAAAAAAAGTAGTTTACTTAAAGAGACTTTCCATGGGGACACTTAAGTTAGATGATTCCCTATCAGAAGGTACATATAGGGAGTTAACTGCAGAAGAATTAGAGCAATTACAGCAAAAGAATGACCTCGCTTAAATTTAGAGCATGGTCATTCTTTTCATATTGTACGTATCTAAGATGTCATTTTAACGCGTTTGTTCGTCGTGGTCCATTTGCCTCTTGTTGGACTAATAACTAAGTCATTAAAAGCAAGCACATTCAAATCTCGTTGAATTGTACGAGGAGTGATGCCAAATTCATCGACCAAGTCTTGTGTAGTAACAGTTCCGTTATCTCGGATGAACATGTACATGTCTTTAATTCGATTGAGCATCCGATCAGTAGTAGGTTTCATAATTCAACCACTCCTTCATCTTCATATCTCTTGGCTAGACTAGCGGACGACATGGGTGAAAAGCAACTAAATAATTGCAATTTACAGCCCCTTTACTATATTGGTAGTCAAAAGTATTATCTGACAATTTAATTATAGTAGATTTTCTACCAAATTTCTATCAAAATCAATTAATTTACAAATGTTTTACATAAAAATCTGAAAGTACAGGCATTTTCCACCTTAAAATTATTTTAAAAGACGTTCAGTCAAAATAAGTGTAAAATAGCTATATATATGAATAGCGGAGGAGATTTGTGTAATGAACTGGTTAAAACTTGCAGAAGAAAAGAAACAAGATATCATTTCGGAATTACAAAAGTTAATCCAAATTCCTAGCGTCCTTCAAAAAGATTTGGCAACAGAAGAAATGCCTTTCGGTCCGAAGCCATTAGAAGCATTACAATATATGCTGGAAGAAGGAGAAAAAGCAGGATTTACAACAAAAAATATAGATAATATGGCTGGTCATATTGAGATGGGGAATGGAGAAGAAATTCTCGGTATCCTTTGTCACGTAGATGTAGTGCCAGAAGGATCGGGCTGGACATATCCTCCTTTTGAAGGGGTTGTGGCAGATGATAGAGTATACGGCCGTGGGGCAATTGATGATAAAGGACCAACAATCGCTGCTTGGATGGCGATGAAATTAGTAAAAGCATCCGGCATTGAACTTTCTAAAAAAGTGCGTATGATCATTGGAACGGACGAAGAAAGCGGATTCCGTTGTGTGGATCGCTATTTTCAAAAAGAACAAATGCCGACAATTGGATTTGCACCAGATGCAGATTTCCCAATCATTAATGCAGAAAAGGGAATCGCCAGTTTAATCTTTACACAAACGGGCTCACCTGAGACAGAAACGATCCAGTTTTTCCAATCAGGAAAGCGTACAAATATGGTGCCAGATGAGGCATTTGCATTCGTTTTTGGAGGGCTTATCACGATTAAAGAAAAATTCGATGCGTTTGCTAGTAGTCATGGGATCACAGGAGAAGTTGCTCCTCAAGGCCCAATGGTCAAAGTGTTAGTGCATGGTAAATCGGCGCATGCAATGGAACCAGACGACGGAGTAAATGCAGCAATTTTCCTTGCGAAATTTTTGCAAACGATTAATTTAACTGCTCATTCGAAAGCTTTTGTAGACTTTTTAGTAGAAGGGTTTGGAGAAGATAGTAGGGGACATAAACTTGCCTTAAATTTTACGGATGATGTTTCAGGTGATACTACGCTTAATCCTGGGGTTATTCATTATGCGCCAGAACAAGGGTCATGCACGCAAGTAAGTATGCGCTATTCTGTTACGTATCCTTTTGAAGAAAAGCTTGCTGCATGTCGAGAAGTGCTTAAGGAAATGAGTATTACATTAGATTTAGGTTCAAATTCTGCTCCTCATTATGTGGATGAAAAGGATGAACTAATTCAAACATTGCAAAAAGTTTATGAAAGAAACACAGGTGAAGAAGCAAAGCTTATATCTATTGGTGGAGGAACATATGCACGCGTACTCGACAAAGGGGTTGCGTTCGGTATGCTCTTCCCAGGTAGAAAAGATGTTGCACACCAAGTAGATGAGTATGTTGATATTGAAGATTTAATAAAAGCAACTGCCATATATGCAGATGCAATTGTAGAGTTAGCAAGTAAAACTTCAGATGTAGGAGAAAAATAATGGCTAAAATATTATGGAATGATGAAATCATAAATGAAGAAGAAGTAAAAATTGGATATGAAGATCGTGGTTATCAATTCGGTGATGGCATTTACGAAGTGATTAAAATTTATAATGGCAATGTATTTACAGCAACAGAACATATTGATCGTTTATATGCAAGCGCAGATAAAATCCAATTAGTCATACCTTATACAAAAGATGTTATGCATAAAATGATTCACGATTTAATCGAGACGAATGAAGTAGAAAATGGACAAATTTATCTACAAGTTACTCGTGGTATGAGCCCAAGACAACATAATTTCCCTGCACCTGCAGTGGAATCTGTTCTCACAGCATACACGAAAGAAACGACACGCCCATTAACCCAACTGGAAAACGGAGTAAAAGCTTGTTTTGTAGAAGATATTCGCTGGCTTCGTTGTGATATTAAGTCATTAAACTTACTTGGTAACGTTCTTGCAAAACAAGAAGCAATCAGTAAAGGATGCTATGAAGCAATTCAACACCGCGGAGAAATCATAACTGAAGGTTCTTCCTCTAATGTGTATGGTATTAAAGATGGCGTGCTATATACACATCCTGTAAGTAATTTAATATTGAATGGGATTACAAGAAAAGTGATTTTAGACTGCTGCGACGAAATTGGATTAAAAGTAGTCGAAGAGGCGTTCACAAAAGAACAAGCATTAGCAATGGACGAAGTAATTATGTCTTCTACTAATGCGGAAGTAATGCCAATCATTTCGATTGATGGTCAACTAATTGGAAGCGGAAAACGTGGGGACTGGACAGAAAAATTACAAAAAGCATTTGAACAAAAAATCCCAACGTCTATTGGTGTATGAAACAGCATTATTTTATCGGTATAAAAATTCCCGAGCCTATTGCAAATGAGATTGTAAACGAGCGTGAAAATACAAATGTGCATGAAACACATAAAATATTGCCTGTTGCTGACGACTTGCATATCACGCTCTTTTACTTAGGGCATGTGGAACAAAATGTTCTAGCATCGATAGTGCAACGGTTACAAGACATTCAGTGGGAAGCGTTCGAACTAACAACAAGTGGCTTATCCCATTTTGGAAATGAACAAACACCCCGAGTAGTCTTTACAGGGGTAGAAAATAGTAATCCTTTAGTTGTCTTACAACAAGAAATTGTACAGCGTCTATCACAAGTAATAGAGATAACGAACGTAACATCATTCATTCCTCATATTACGATTGCTAAAAAATGGTCATCAAAGAATGAATTGCATGCAAAAGATTTTCATTTACGAAAGATGCGTTTTGAAGTTTCTCATTTTTCCATTTTCCAAATAAATAACAATCGTTCCCCTCACTATGAGGAGATAGAATATATACAGAGTAGGAGGGGGTAGTATGGCTCAATTAGTGAAGCTACAAGATTATGTTTCACGCTATGAAAAAGATTTGAAAAGATACCCAACTCAATTTATTCGATTGAAAAAACAACAATGGGAGCGTACGAAAGAAGCGTTTGAAAAAGGGACTTTAAATAATACTTGGGAGGAAACGGAAGAAGAAGTAATAGAAGAACCAGAGAAAAAATCTATTTTTTCTAAACTGTTTCATCGCAAAAAAGAGGAAAACTCAGATGAAGAAACGTGGGAACCAAACGAAATAGATGAAGTAAATACTATAGCGGATGAACCCACTCCTCTTTTCTTCGAACCTAAAATCGTCTATGAGCCGCAGACGAAAGAAGATTTGAAAAGAATGTATTTAGATCAACTTTTCCATTTTCAATTAAAATGGGCTAGTTCTACTTTACGTGAAAAATCGTATGTAGATCCTAAATTTATGCGGGATACTTTACTCCGAACGTTTATGCAAAATTTGCCGGATAATTATTTTTTATTTTATTATCCTATATTGCAGCTAAAAAAAGCACCGATTGAATTAGATATAATGCTTGTTTTGCCAACGGAAATCGTCTGTATCGTCATGCTAGAAGAGCAAAATTTAGATGCATTTATCGGTAGTGGAGACCGTTTTTGGATAAGAAAAAGTGGAAAAGAAGAGAAAAAAGTATTAAGTCCAATGATTAATATTAATCGTATGGAATCTATCTTATTGCAAGTCTTTAAAAAAGAAGAAATAGATTTGCCAATCAGAAAGGTAATACTTTCGAGGAATGGATATATCGATTATCCTGGTTCTGCTTATAATGTACAATTTATCGATAGCAGGACATATTCAGAATGGTTTTCATCATTAAAAAGCTCACCATCTCCTATGAAACATATGCAATTTAAAGCAGCGCAAGCAATTTTAAATTTAGTGCAAACTACTTCTTATTCGAGGTCTTCTTGGGATTTAGATAGCGAGGAGAAAGATGAATAACGTAGTGTTTATCGTCAATGAGCATGCGGGTAATGGACGAGGAAAAAAGGTATGGAAGAAGTGGAAAGATGCAATTTCTTTTCCTTATACGTTTATGATAACAGAACGAATTGGGCATGCGATTGAAATTGCAAGAAACTATGCAACTTCCAGTAACGAAGACTTGTTAATTATCGCTGTTGGTGGTGATGGTACGGTCCACGAAATAATTGCTGGAATTACAGGATATGATCATGTTCGTGTTGGCGTTATTTCTGCAGGCAGCGGAAATGATTTCGGCCGAACATTTTCTGTTTTTCAAACGATCGAACAATTAAATTGTTATGTACATAGCGCTTATGCATCTGAAAAAATGGATTTAGCTTTGTTAGATACTGGTCAACATCGGTATGAGGTTGTCAATAATGCGGGTTTTGGATTTGATGCAAAAGTAGCTTATTCTGTTAATCATTCTAAATGGAAACAACGATTAAATGCATTTGGTTTAGGAAAGTTAGCATACATTTTATACCTCATAAAAGAATTATTTACTTTTCAGCGATTTTCTTTCACTTTACATAAAGATGAAGAAGTGGTAACGTATGACGATGTTTGGTTCTTCGTTGTATGTAATCAACCATACTTTGGTGGAGGAATGAAAATTTCGCCTTCCTCAAAACCAGACGATGAACTTATTGAAATGACGGTAGTATACAATTTAGCGAGATGGAAATTATTATTTATATTTGGTACCGTGTTTTTTGGAAAGCATACAAAGTTTAAAGAGGTCATACAATTTCAAGCAAAAAGGTATTCAATTACTTTTCGTGATGAAGTATATGGCCATGTAGATGGGGAGTTTTCTTGTATAACAGCTGAAAATCGCATGTATTCATTTTCAGTCATACCAAAAGCTTGGAACTTAGCAAAACACATAGAAAAAGGAGTTTAACGTAATGAGGTTAAGACATAAACCGTGGGCAGAGGAATTTATAAATAGCCACCCTGAGATCGTCATTCCGAATCCGGAAGCATTAAAAGGGAGTTGGGAGTCCGAATTTAAAAATGATTATCCCCTTCATATAGAAGTAGGTACAGGGAAAGGTCAATTTATAACAGGAATGGCTAAACAAAACCCGGATATTAACTATATTGGAATAGAGCTTTATGATAGCGTAATTGTTTCCGCAGTTGAAAATGCAATTGCTGCAGGCTCTCCGCCAAATTTGCGCCTATTAAAAGTAAATGGTGCTGATCTGGACAAATACTTTGAGAAAAACGACGTAGACCGCGTTTATTTGAATTTCTCTGATCCATGGCCAAAAATTAGACATGCTAAAAGACGTTTAACGCATGAAGGATTTTTGAAACTATATGAATCTATTTTAATAGACAATGCGGAAATCCATTTCAAAACAGATAACCGAGGTTTATTTGAATATTCTTTAATTAGCATGTCTGCTTATGGTATGTTAATAAAAGATGTTTCGCTCGATTTGCATGTAAATATGCCTGAAGATAATATTATGACGGAGTATGAAGAAAAATTTTCTGCAAAAGGACAGCCGATTTATCGAGTAGAAGCAAAATTCGTATAAAAGGGGACTAGGAGAATGGATACGTTTCGATTTCACGATATGTCATTAACTTGGCTAAAAGGTGGGACAACACATATGGACGGGGGTGCCATGTTTGGAGTCGTACCAAAACCCTTATGGGAAAAGAAATATCCGGTCAACGAAAAAAATCAAATCGAATTATCATCCGATCCATTGTTCATCCAGCACAAAGGGCAAAATATTTTACTAGAGGCTGGAATCGGATACGGAAAGTTTACGGACAAGCAACTACGAAACTACGGAATTTCCGACCAATCTCAAGTAGAAGACAATTTAGCACAACTTGGTATACTACCGGAAGAAATTGATATCGTAATCATGACACATTTACATTTTGATCATGCTTGTGGTTTAACGAAATGGGTAGATGGCAAGCTTGTCTCTAGTTTTCCAAAGGCTAAAATTTATGTATCAGATGTCGAATGGAATGAAATGAAAAACCCAAATATCCGTTCACAAAATACATATTGGAAAGAAAATTGGGAGCCAATTGTAGAGCAAGTGGTTACCTTTGCGGATTCGATTGAAGTAGTTGAAGGAATTGAAATGATTCATACTGGTGGACATAGTGATGGACATAGTATTGTTTTGTTTAAGCAAAACGATGAGACGATTATTCATATGGCTGATCTAATGCCAACACATGCACATCAAAATCCACTATGGGTATTGGCTTATGATGACTATCCTATGACTTCTATTTTTGCGAAAGAGAAGTGGGTAAACGAAGCATTGCAATCGAATTATTGGTTTAGTTTCTACCATGATGCCTTTTACCGATTAGTGAAATGGTCAGAAGATGGAAAAGAAATATTAGATAAAGTAGAGAGAACGAATGTCATATAAATGAAATATGGAAAACAGCTTATGGATTGCCTAATCATAAGCTGTTTTTTGTTGCATAGATAACTAAATTTAGTTTGGATATCACTTTTCAAATAACATAAGTTATACATTTTGGGGATTGTACGTGACATAGAGGTACTGCGTCGTAGCGACCGCTGTGATTTTCGCAGCAGGACGGACGCTTTCCGTGGGGTGAGTGATGAGCCTTCACCGCCGCGCCTACGCGCGTACGTTGTGAAGTCTCATCTTACTCACTTGATCCCTTCGGAGTCGCCGACCTGCAGCGAAAATCAATGGTAAAAACTTACTTATCTTGGTCTCGTATTAACAATAAATGGTTGAACGAGTCCTTTTTCACAGTGTGCGTGACAATCACAACTCCGAACATTACAATGTACACCTCGAAAGAGAAAACATGGCAGCTGAACACGACAACCCCAGTCTATCCGATACTAGCTTGCGTGCTCAGATGGCTTTATAACGTATTGTTCCAATAATATATAGAAATTATAGTCGTCTCACCCTAAGTAAAGAGCTGATTTAAGAATTTAGTTGCTTTCATCGGCTATTTGATTGCTCTCGTGATGATTTGATTGCTTTCAGACTGGAATTGGTTGCTTTCCATGAATGGTTGGTTGCTCTAAGCCATTTACTGGATAAAATAGGCCCATAAAATGTAGTAAGCTTTATTATTAATACACAAATATGGAATAAGCAAGTGATTTTCATTGATTTTCGAAGCAAGCGTCGACTCCAGCCGAGGCCAACAGGATGTTTGTTACGAAGGCGTTGCCACACGATGTGGCGTTCTTAGCCTTTGTTCCTTTGCCTGAGCAAAATGAGCCATCTCAGGCGTACGCCATAAGCGGCGGGGATGGCTCATCGCTTACCCGGCGGAAAGCGTAGGATTGCAACGAAAATCTTAGCGGCCACCTAATAGGGCTTTACGACGCTTTATCCCTATAATGTGTCGAAATCAGCACGGTCTCAATCCAAGTAAACTTGTTTTATTAGGACTTGGTTGTTTTCAATAGTTATTCAAATGTCATTACATGGTATCCATTATTTGGATATCATTATTCTAGGATTACATAATTTAGGAATATCATATGGCGGTAACTTTGTTAAGACAAATTATCCGCCTTAACTTAAATCATTATTCAACTTTTCTCTAAGCTGTTCTGCTGCGGATAGTGCTTGTAAATCTTGCTTAATATCCCCTGGTCTGTTGCCTTCTCCAATAATATATCCTTCAAAAGTCGTTCCCATAAAGCCAAAAATATGTTGAAACTGCTGAATCATTGGTAATCCTTTCATGTATGGATCATCTCCGCCGACAGCTATGACATATGCTCTTTTTTGAGCCATTTGTTTTTTAAAATCGGGATACTTTTTGTCTTTTAAAGTCTGGGACCAACGATCAATAAAGTTCTTCATTATTCCCGTCATGCTATACCAATAAATCGGTGTAGAGAAAATAAGCAAATCATGCGGAAGAATTTGATCGATGATGGAGTTGTAGTCATCATTCACTTCGGGAAATCCTTCTTCTGCATGCCGTTTATCTATTATAGGTTCTATTAAATAATCCTTCAGATATATTTCTTCCACCACTACCCCTTGAGTAGCTAACTTTGTTAACATCTCCGTATTCCCGTCTGGGCGGTTTCCACCGTAAATCACTGCAATGCTCATCCATAATACCTCCATTTTTTAATTAATTTGTTATTTAATCATTGTTATTTTATAATGAAACTCAAAAACAATAAAACGGATTATTTTGATTGAATCAATCGGAAATTCCGATCAATAGGAGAGTAAAGTGGAAATCAAACAACTCATTACTTTTAAAATAGCTGCAGAAAATCTTAACTTTACCCAAACAGCGAAAATCTTGAATTTTGCACAATCAAGTGTAACTGCTCAAATTAAGGCGCTTGAGGAGGAAATTGGCAAGCCATTATTTGAGCGTTTAGGAAAAAGAATAATTTTAACAGATGCCGGAAATCAATTTAAAACATATGCTGAAAAAATGATTAATTTAAGTGAAGAAGCAATTACAGCTGCAAATGGAGAAGAGGAGCTATCAGGGACTCTTACAATAGGGGCTCAGGAAAGTCAGTGCACGTATCGATTACCACCCATTCTGAAAGAGTTCAAGGAGGCATTTCCAAAAGTTAAACTAGTATTTAAACCTGCACATTCTGACGAAATGGCACGTAAGCAACTAATGGATGGAGTGTTAGATGTTGCTTTTATTATGGATAAAAGAAAGCCAGAAGGAGCGTTAATAGTAGAGCAACTCATCAAAGAAGAGTTAAAACTAGTTACTACATCCACCAAGCTTACCTCGGCGTTTTCCATAGATAACTTGAAGCAGGAAACTTTATTACTTACAGAAGTCGGTTGTTCGTACAGAAATATGTTGGAAGAATCTCTAAACTCTCTGGGGGTATATCCATTAGATAAAATAGAATTTGCTAGTATTGAGGCTATCAAACAATGTGTAATTGCAGGATTGGGTGTAGCATTACTGCCTGAAATGGTTGTAAAAAAAGATATAGAAGAAGGGCGAATGGAGGTATTACCGTGGAATGCTTCCTCATCACCACTCTATACGCAAATTGCGTGGCATAAGGATAAAAGGATGACACCACCTTTAGAGGAATTTATTAACTTAACGCGTAAAATGTTTTGACTGTATTGTAAGGAAAAATATGAATTCCATCTTTAAAAAGCCAAGAAAGAAGTAGGTGTGTTACTTCAAACTTGGCTTTCCATCCTATTTACTCTTCGTTAGTATTACATTCTCACCAAATCGACAACCGTGCCAGTTTTGGCATCTGCTGCGAATTCAAATTGCTCAAGCTCCCCATCTTTCATCCGGGAAATGCCACCTTTATATACATTTGTATGAATGGCTTCTTTGTTAAAAGGCTCAGGATTCATTAAAATCCATGATCCATCAATTGGCCCTTCTTCTTTAAAAGCTGTTTTAATATCTTTTAGAACGAGCTCAGCAGATCGATTTAAGTTTACTTTGTTGGCGGCTTGACTTGCGATAATTCCAATAGCAATTCCAGTTCCTAGACCCATCATATAATCTTTTAATTTCATCGTATTCCTCCTCAGTTCTTTTTTTCAGTGTATCATACATCTCGTTTTGTTTAAATTTTTCGATATACGAAGTTAATTGTAGTAAAGTAATGCATCTTTTATTACAATGAAAGTGAGATCTTTTTAAAAATAAGTTTTTACATAGCTTTAGGAGGCTTTTTTACATGAATGAAGAAACGCGCTCACTATTTAAAACATTAACAGAGTTACCAGGAGCACCTGGCAATGAACATGCAGTTCGTGCATTTATGCGTAGTGAACTATCAAAATATTCGGATGAAATTGTGCAAGATAATTTAGGTGGCATTTTCGGTTTGAAAAAAGGGGATGCTAATGGACCAAAAATATTAGTTGCTGGTCATATGGATGAAGTTGGTTTCATGGTATCCGGTATTACAGACAATGGAATGATTCGTTTTCAACCTCTAGGAGGCTGGTGGAATCAAGTTCTACTTGCACAACGTGTAGATGTTGTAACGAAAGAAAAAACAATTCCAGGTGTAATTGGTTCCATTCCTCCTCATCTACTTAGTGATGAGATGCGCAATAAACCAATGGATATTAAAAATATGCTGATCGATGTCGGAGCAGATGATAAAGAAGATGTCGCACGCATGGGGATAAAACCAGGAGATCAAATCGTTCCTGTTTGTCCATTCACACCAATGGCAAACGATAAAAAGATTATGGCAAAAGCTTGGGATAACCGCTATGGCTGTGGACTTTCAATCGAACTGTTAAAAGAAGTACAAAACGAACAATTACCAAACATGCTCTACTCAGGTGCAAATGTAATGGAAGAAGTTGGCTTGCGCGGCGCACAGGCTTCGGCAAATATGATTAAACCTGATTTATTTTTCGCACTAGATGCAAGCCCTGCAAATGATGCATCTGGCAATAAAAATGAATTCGGTCAACTTGGAAAAGGAACATTATTACGCATTTTCGATCGCACAATGGTAACTCATCGTGGCATGAGAGAATTCGTATTAGATACAGCGGAAACACATAATATTCCATACCAATACTTCATCTCTCAAGGTGGAACGGATGCAGGGCGAGTGCATACATCTAATGAAGGTATTCCGAGTGCTGTAATCGGTATATGCTCACGCTATATTCATACATCTTCATCTATTATCCATACAGATGATTATGCAGCAGCTAAAGAATTAATAGTAAAACTAGTAAAAGCATGTGACCGTACTACATTAGAAACGATCAAAGCAAACGTATAAAAAAGATGCCCTCGAGGCATCTTTTTTTCGGAAAAGGAGAATAAAATGATGCAAATAATCATAGGAACTACTAATAAGGCAAAAACAAAAGCTGTGGAAACAATCTGTCGTCCGTATTATCCAGACGCTAGTTTCGTAAACAAGGAAGTGGATTCCTTCGTATCCGCACAACCATTGAGCAATGAAGAAACGAGACAAGGGGCGATAAATCGAGCAAAACAGCTAATAGGGCAAGGAGATACCTTGTTTGGAATTGGACTAGAAGGAGGCGTACAGGAAATTGACGGTGCCCTCTATATGTGTAATTGGGGGGCTCTCGTGACAAATAGCGGGGAAGTATTTACTGCAATGGGAGCAGGTATTCCTTTGCCAGACGAGATTGCTGAAAAGTTACGAGCTGGTGCGGAACTTGGTCCAGTAATGGACGTCTATACAAATAGGAAAGGGATTCGCCACGCAGAAGGTGCAATTGGTGTATTTACGGACGGGCTTATAACGAGAAGTATGATGTTCGAACATATTATGTCTCTTTTGATAGGTCAATATGAACTTTCCAAGAAGTTGTTGTAGTTGCATGTGTTACAAATCATCGTTAAAATATATAGCAGTTATGCTTTGAATGGGGGAAAGTGAATGACTCGAAATTGGATGCGAGTTTTTTTCGCGTCACTAGCTGTCATTTTATTAGTTGGATGCTCTTCCATAGAAGAAGAAGTGGAAGATGGTATAGAAAATGCAAAGTTAGTTTTTCAAGGTGATGCAGAAAAACCGAATGAAAAAGTTAATAATATGAAATTATTTATCCCTAGTGGTTTTTCCATAGAAGATGAGCTAGATCAAACAAATATTATTCTTTCAAAAGGGAAAGATTCTTATATATTATTTCTTAATCCCAACGAATTGCCAAGTAGTCGACTATATTATGATTTGATGATGGCTGATACTAATTTGAATATAGTGGAAGAAAAGACTTTTGAACAAAATGGTCGATTTGGCTTTGTGGCAATACTTGAAAATAGTGAAGAAAAATACGAACTCATTACTAGTATTGGTGGCATAAAGCTCTCAACGATTTCCAAACAACAAAATATTGCAGGAAATTTAGATAAAATGATGACCATTGTGAGATCCATCACGATCAATTAAAGGAGGATTTACATGCAAAATTTAACTTCTGTAGAACAATTCCAACAGTTAAAGCAAGATCAAAAGGTAGTTTTCAAATTTACAGCGGATTGGTGTCCAGACTGCCATTTCATCGATCCATTTATGGAAGAAGTAGAAAACAAGTTTTCAAACTTTACATTTGTGTCTGTAAATCGAGACGAATTTATCGATTTATGTGGCGAATTAGATGTGTTTGGCATTCCTAGTTTTATCGTTTTCGAAAATGGTGTGGAAAAAGGCCGCTTTGTTAGTAAGGACCGCAAAACAAAAGAAGAAATCGAATCATTTCTACAAACGATGTAACATATTCAAACGGTTCACTAATAGTGGACCGTTTCACTTTTTTAGTCCATATTAGTACTTTAGCGTAATTGATCGACATGAAAGGAAAGATATAAAGTGAAAGCATTAGAACTGATAAGAGTTTTAAAGACAAAACTATCGGAAGAAATATATACGTATGATTATAATCGAGAAACGAATAAGCTTCGTTTAAACCATAAAAAAATCGGAAAAGGAATGGATATTTCCATCCCTCCTATTTTGGCCAAATACGAAACGAAAAAAGATAAAGCGATCGAAGAAGTGGTGTATACCATTCATCAAACATTTCAAGCGATGGAAAAGGAAATGGAGGGGGGAATCGATCCGGCATCTTCTGTTTATCCAGTTATCCGTTCTACTTCCTTCCCTTTAAAGTCAAATGAAGGCAATAAATTTATTACAAAAGACCATACTGCAGAAACACGTATTTACTATGCATTAGATTTAGGAAGCACCTATCGTCTACTCGATGAAAAAATGCTTGCTTCCTGGAATATAAGAGAAACAGAAATTCGTGAAAGAGCGCTATTCCAAGTTAGAAATTTAGATACAAATTACAAAAAGGATCAAGTTTCCGGCAATACATTTTATTTCTTCAATAATAACGATGGTTATGATGCTAGCCGTATGTTAAATGAATCGCTACTTCGTGACATGAAAAAAATAATTGTTGGAGATATGACTGTTTCTGTACCCCATCAAGATGTTATGATAATTGGTGATATAAGAAATGAAACTGGATACGATGTTTTAGCTCAAATGACGATGCACTTCTTCACAGTTGGAACTGTACCAATTACTTCATTATCTTTTATATATGAAAATGGCGATTTAGAGCCGATCTTTATCATGGCAAAAAATCGAGTAACGAAGGAGAACGAAGACAAATGAATATTTTTTACAATGAAATTGGCGTAGGGGATGTACTATTAGTACAATTAACACCTGAAAAAGTAGAAAAAGTTGTGACGGAAACAAAAGGTGACGTAACGCTTGTAAAAGATGCGCAATCTAACCAAGTATTAGCGATCAATGTTTTTAACTTTAGTAAATACGGTAAAATCGAAACTAAAGGCAATGTTGAGCTAACTGAAGAGTTCGTTGAAAAAGTGCAACAAGCTTTAAATACAAACGGTGCAGACTTCCAATTAGAAGTAGATTTATCACCTAAATTTGTTGTTGGTCATGTAGAATCATTAGAGCAACACCCAAATGCAGATAAATTAAAAGTTTGCCAAGTAAATGTTGGAGAAACAACTTTACAAATCGTATGTGGTGCTCCTAATGTGGATGCAGGTCAAAAAGTAGTTGTTGCAAAAGTGGGAGCAGTTATGCCTTCTGGTATGGTTATTAAAGATGCAGAACTACGCGGAGTTGCGTCTAGTGGGATGTTATGTTCCGCGAGAGAATTAGCATTACCAAACGCTCCTGAAGTAAAAGGTATATTAGTTCTAGATGAAAATGCTGAAATAGGAACAGCCTTTGTCCCGGTTTAACAGGCTGTAATATCCCCACCTCAAATTTTGTGAGAGAAAATCGTTGGAACTGAGTGGGGATAAACAGCTTGTAAATCCCCGACTGGTTCAACTAACCATAAGTGGGGATGAAGAAAGCCCCCACTTATGGAAGTTTCACTTTGTATCATAAGACATGTCTTTATTATCTGTAATTAGCTAATTTATATCAAAATACAAAAAAGCATGCCAATATGGTGTGCTTTTTTATTATATAAGGGGACTTATACTATTTTTATTGGTAAAATAAAAGGTATCTAGTAGAAAGAGTGATGAAATTGAATTGGTTTAAAAAACTATTTGGATTAAATGAAGAAGAATATCGAGAAGAAATCGAAGTAGAAGAGAAAACAGTTTCGACTACGCGATCAAGGACCCCATTTCGCTTTCCATTAATATCAGATGAAGAAAAAAAGGAAACGGTTTACGAGCAACCAAATGAAGACAACTTCATACATGAACCTTACACAGAAAAAACATTAAAAGAAGAGCAATTATACAAGCCATTGTACACGCAAGACAAATGGCAACAACGGAAGCAACCAACTATTATTCATAGATCAGAAAAAACAACCGTGGATGATACGGATACGCCTACAATCGTTAGAAAAAAGCGAGCATTTACACCAACTGAAGTGCCTTCACCTGTATTTGGTTTTTCAAAAGGTAGAGAAAACTCAAATTCTGTTGAAAGACTACCTGTTGATCAAACATCAACTAATACAATTCAAGCGACATGGCAACAAAGGAAACAACAGAAATTAAATCAACAGCTAGAAAAAAATGAGACGAACGGGATTACAACTTCTGTAAGTAAAAAGAGTGCATTTACACCAACCGAAGTACCATCACCGATTTACGGCTTTTCAAGAAATAGAGAAACGCAAGCACCATTTGAAGACAAGCTTGAAAAAGAAATGAAAATAGCAGAACCTATCACAGAGGAAATGTCATTCACTTCCATTTCCGAACGGATAGCAAAAGAAGGAATTACACCGTTGTATAAGGAGAACGAGGTTTCTGTACCTACACTAGATGTAGTCCAAGTAGAAAAGTCAGAAGTCCAAGAGGAAAAACCAGAAATACCTGAAGAAGAGTTAGAAGTCCAAGAAGAAAAACCGGAAGTCCAAGAGGAAAAGTCAGAAATACTTGAAGAAAAGTTAGGGGCACCGGAAGAAATTCTGGAAGTACCTGAAGAAAAGTTAGAGGCACCGGAAGAAGTTCTGGAAGTACCTGAAGAAAAGTTAGAGGTAACAGAAGAAATTCTGGAAGTACCTGAAGAAAAGTTAGAGGCACCGGAAGAAATTCTCGAAGTGCTCGAAGAAAAGTTAAATGTACAAGAAGAAATTCCGGAAGCACGAAAAGAAAATATTCGTCCGTTTAATGTACTAATGTTGAAATCGGATAAAAATAATATAGAAAAAACAAAGTTAACAAAGCAGGAGAACATTGAAGAACCAGCCATAGCAGAAGCTCCAATTGCTGTGACTCCAATCCCTGTAACTCCAAATGAAGAAACAGCTGCAACAGTTGTGGAGGAGCAAGAACCTGTATTGGAACAAGTAGAAGAGGAAAATCTGGAAGTACAAAAAGAAAATATTCGCCCGTTTAATGTCCTAATGCTGAAATCAGATAAGCAAAAGTTGAATAAACTAAATATAAATAATATACAAGAACCTGTGATGCAAAAGCCTGTAGAAAAAGTCGAAACACCTGAAGAAATACAAAATGAAAAAGAAGAACAACTGGAACAAGAATTTGTTCCATCCAATTACACGGCACCATCATTCAGCTATTTACTTCCTCCAGAAATGAAAGATGAGGACAAAGAATGGATGGAAGAACAGGCATATACATTAGTAGAGGCATTATCTCATTTTCAAGTAACAGGTGAAATTGTTCAAATGGTTCAAGGTCCAGCTGTCACTCAATTCGAACTGACGGTAGGTCACGGAACGAAAGTAAGTAAAATTCGTAATTTAGCAGATGATTTAAAATTAGCGCTTGCTGCAAAAGATATTCGTATTCAAGCACCAATTCCAGGGAAAAGATCGATTGGTATTGAAATTCCTAACAGAACTTCACGAGCGGTTCGTTTATCGGAAGTGCTTGATACAGAAGTATTTACGCAGTCGGAATCACCACTTGAAGCAGCGCTAGGACTTGACCTTACTGGAAAACCTGTGACTTTAGATTTACGAAAAATGCCGCATGGTTTAATTGCAGGAGCAACGGGATCTGGTAAATCAGTATTTATTAATTCATTACTAGTGAGTTTGCTGTATAAAGCGACTCCAGAAGAAGTAAAATTACTATTAATCGATCCTAAAATGGTAGAACTTGCTCCGTTTAATCATGTACCGCATTTAGTAAGCCCTGTTATTACAGATGTTAAAGCTGCAACTGCAGCACTCAAATGGGCTGTAGAGGAAATGGAACGTCGTTATCAACTATTTGCACATATTGGTGTGCGCGACATTAATCGATACAATACACTAGCTACTGAAAAGCGACAATTTGCACAGAAATTACCATATCTCGTTATTGTCATTGATGAATTGGCCGATTTAATGATGATGGCTCCAGTAGAAGTGGAAGACGCTATTTGTCGTATTGCTCAAAAAGCGAGAGCGTGTGGTATTCATTTAGTTTTAGCTACGCAACGTCCGTCTGTAGATGTTATTACAGGGCTTATTAAAGCAAATATCCCTACGCGTATCGCATTTTCTGTTTCTTCTCAAATCGATTCACGTACCATACTAGATCAACAAGGGGCAGAACGATTACTAGGAAAAGGAGATATGCTATATCAAGGGAATGGCATGTCTAGTCCCGTACGTATACAAGGTACCTTTGTAACGGATGATGAAATCGAAGCGGTTATTGAGTATGCGAGAAGTCAAGGTGTTCCCGAGTATATATTCGAACAAGGGGAATTGCTACAACGTGCAGAAACTTCCGAACAGGATGAGTTATTTGAAGAAGCATGTCGTTTTATAGTAGATCAAGGATCCGCATCTACTTCTTTATTGCAGCGTAAATTCCACATCGGCTATAATCGTGCTGCAAGGCTAATCGATGCTATGTATGAGAATGGTTATATTACAGAACAAAAAGGTAGTAAAGCAAGAGATGTATTACTAACTAACGATAGCTTGGAACAAATATTTAGTTAATTTTATTTATTAAAAGTATAGATGAAAAAATGATATAATTGAGAGTACGTCTAAGAGAATAGCAAAAAACATAGATTGAATAATGTATTTAAGCGGGGATAGCCCCAGGAGGTTTACAACGTATGACAAAGTATCATTTTACAGGTATCAAAGGGTCTGGAATGAGCCCTTTGGCACAAATACTACATGATGTAGGAAACGAAGTACAAGGTTCTGATATTGAAAAGTATTTCTTTACAGAAAAACCTTTACATGAAAGAAATATAAATGTGCTGTTATTTGATGAAGCAAATATTGAGGAGGGCATGACGATTATTGCAGGAAATGCTTTTCCTGATAGTCATCCTGAACTTGTCAGAGCAAAGGAATTAGGATTGGAAGTTATTCGTTATCATAATTTTTTAGGCGACTATATGAGTCAGTTTACTTCTATCGCAGTAACTGGAGCACATGGTAAAACGTCTACTACCGGCTTGTTATCTCATGTATTGAGCGGTTATTCGCCTACTTCTTTTTTAATCGGTGATGGCACTGGAAAAGGGGAAAAAGATGCGACTAATTTTGTATTTGAAGCATGTGAGTATCGTAGACATTTTCTAGCGTATAGTCCGGATTATGCAATCATGACAAATATTGATTTTGATCATCCAGATTATTTCCAGGATATTGAGGATGTATTCCAAGCATTTCAATCAATGGCGATGCAGGTGAAAAAAGGGATTATTGCTTGTGGTGATGATGTCTATTTACAAAAGATTAAAGCACCTGTCCCAGTTGTCTACTATGGTTTTGGAGAGCATAATGATTTCGCAGCCCGAAATATAGAGAAAACAACGGAAGGTACTTCTTTTGATGTGTTTGTACGAAATGAGTTTTATGAGCGTTTTACAATTCCATTGTTTGGCGATCATGCTGTTTTAAATTCGCTTGCTGTGATCTCTTTATGCCATTATGAAGAAGTTCCAGCGGATATTATCCAAAAAGGATTAGAAACGTTTGAAGGTGTGAAAAGACGCTTTACAGAGACTGTTATTGGGGATCGTATTATTATTGATGACTATGCGCATCATCCAACAGAGATTAAAGCGACAATTCAATCCGCAAAGCAAAAATATCCAACTCGAAAAATTGTAGCGATATTTCAACCACATACATTTACAAGAACGAAAACGTTTTTGCGGGAATTTAGTGAAAGCTTAAGTTTGGCAGATCAAGTCTATTTATGTGATATATTTGGTTCGGCAAGAGAAAATGCTGGAGAATTATCCGTTCAAACACTTGCTGATTTAATCGAAAACAGTCATATATTAGCGGAAAATACAGTAGATCAATTGCTTGTCTATGAAGAAGCGCTTTATTTATTCATGGGAGCTGGAGATGTACAGAAATATCAAAAAGCTTTTGAAGAAAAATTAAATAAATGAAAAAAATGCTTAATCCTTCTGTGATTAAGCATTTTTTTAAAGGATATTTGAAAGAAACGTAGTATAGTAATAGAGATAGAAGTTTAATTTTATTCTTTTAGGGTAAAAATGTTATAAGATAACGAAGATAAGGGGAGAATACAAAATGGAAAATCTTTTATACATAGCTGCTATTATAGCTGCAGTTGCATTTTTAGTACTTTGTATAAGTCTGGCTGTCACATTGTTTTCAGTTAAAAAGACTTTAAACCATGTTGCTGGCACATTAGAAGGACTTGATACAAATCTACAAAATGTAACAAAAGAAACCGCAGAACTTCTTCATAAAACAAATGAATTGGCAGAAGATATACAAGAAAAATCGGAAAAACTAAATACTGTCGTCGATGCTGTAAAAAATGTCGGAACTTCTGTCAATGGCTTTAACCATTCGATACAGCGTCTAACATCTTCTGTGACATCTACCGTTTCAAATAATGAAGAGAAAATAGCGCAAGTTGTCCAGTGGAGTAATGTAGTGTTAGGCATCCGAGATAAATGGAAAGAGAAAAAAGCATTAGAAGAAGCGGGTTATTACTCTTACGAACAAAATAAAAAAACAAACCTATAATTGGAGGAATTTAAATGAGCAATTACGAACCAAAAAAGCCAAATTATAATGAAGCAACCTATAATCATGAATACTATGCAAACCAAGCATCTTACGATAGACAAGCTGCCCCAAGTTATCCACCAGTTCCTTATTACAATGAACCGAGAGATAATGTATACCGTGAGGAAGAAGTAAGCGGGAAAGATTTTATGCTTGGAGTATTCATCGGTGGGATTATCGGTGCTGCTACTGCATTATTACTAGCACCTAAAACAGGTTCAGAGCTTCGAGGAAATCTGACTACTCAAGCTGGTCAATTAAAAGAAAAAACAATGGATTTTTCTTCGACCGCAAAGGAAAAAACAACCCAAATATCGAAGCAATTACAAGAGCAATCAGGTCAATTAGTAGACAAAGTGAAGTCAATTAAAGGGAAACCAACTTCTCCCTTAGACGATGGTACTGCTTCATATGAAGGCGAAGAACCAATGGATTTTATGGAAACTATTTCACATACAACAGAAGAGGTAGCAGCAGAGCAAGAAGATACTACTGCGGTTGCAGAAGCAATTAAAGAAGCGGTAGTAGGTACTAATGACTCGAATAAATAAGAAAACACGAAACGGTATTGAGCCGTTTCGTGTTTTCTTATTGCTTGGGAAACTACAAAAATTTAGATATATGGATAACTTTTTTCAAGTAACTTAATGGTATGGCAATTTTTATCTTGTACGTAATATAGGGATAATGTGTCTTAGCGGCCGCTGTGATTTTCGCTGCAGGACGGACGCTTTCCGTGGGGCGAGTGATGAGCCTTCACCGCCGCGCCTACGCGCGTACGTTGTGAAGTCTCATCTTACTCACTTGATCCCTTCGGAGTCGTCGCCCTGCAGCGAAAATCAATGGTAAAAACTTACTTATCGTGGTCTCGTATTAACAATAAATGGTTGAACGAGCCCATTTCCACAGTGTGCGTGACAATCACAACTCCGAACATTACAATGTACACCCGTAAGAGAAAACATGGCAGCTGAACACGACAAACCATTAGAGCAGATGACGGCTAGGCGAGTTGGGCGGGATGTTAGGCACATTACTTCTATAATATGTAAAATCATCGTTGTCTCAATCTAAGTAAAGAGCTGATTTAAGAATTTAGTTGCTTTCATCGTCTATTTGATTGCTCTCGTGATGATTTGATTGCTTTCCATGAATGGTTGGTTGCTCTAAGCCATTTACTGGATAAAATAGGCCCATAAAATGTAGTAAGCTTTGTTATTTACAAGCAAATATTGAATAAGCAAGTAATTTCCATTGATTTTCGCTGCAAGCGTCGACTCCAGCCGGATAAGTGAGCAAAATGAGACATCCCAACGTACGCCTAAGCGGCGGGGATGGCTCATCGCTTACCCGGCGGAAAGCGTACGATTGCAGCGAAAATCTTAGCGGCCACCTAATAGGGCTTTACGACACATTATCTCTAATATGTGCGTTACTCTATTCATGGGTCCTATTTGATAAATTAGAGCCGTTTCGTGTTTTCTTATTTAAATATGATTTCTAATTGGTCGCCACCGAAGATTTCTTCGTCAAATCGAGAAGGGTGTCCATTTCGAATGATTTGAAAAGAACCGGCGCCTTCTGGCATATTCCAATCTGTAAATCGGAAAACATCTTGGAAAATCCATGGACTATGATTTACCTGTTTCCATTGCAGAATTGTTCCACTTGGAATTTGATCCGAAGGGGATAACTCTCTTTCTCCGTTTAAAACAACAGCACATTCCCTCATAAGCTCTATTGGTTTCCCTTGGAAAGTAAGAATGATGCGCTCTAGCAATTTTTTCTCCAATTGATCTGCAAGTTGTTGTAGAGTTGGAGGGCTCATGCTGCTTATCTCTAAAATATCATTGTCTTGAACTGGGTAGGAGAGCTTTACGTTATTTCCATTTAACAATATTTTCGACGATAAAGCCGGCATATAATGATTTTTATCGTCTATCGTGATCGAATATGGATTCAACTGTGCTATATAGTGTTCTTTTCCAATGGCATGTAATACTTGTTCCACAGTTTGGGGTGTATCAACCGTAATTTTGTCTCTTTCTTTTAATGGGGTATCAAGTGCAATCGTCACACCATTAACTTGAACGGTCGGTTCGACTGTATAGAAAACACCTTGAAAAGTAATCATTTTGACAGAAGCATCATCAATTAGATCTCGCAAAGAAGCGGAGCCCTCTTTTCCATTTTCTCCTTCTAGTAGTTCAATAATATCTTTGTTTTTAATCGTTGCTTTTGTAGTTGTTTTCTGTCCATTTAACATAATTTCAGCTGGTTTGCCGTGTTCTCCTGGGATATGTATTGTTTGTCCATTAACTTCCACTGAAAGTGCTGCTCCTGGCTTGCCAAATAGCTTTCGAGTAGGAATATTTGCTGCAAGCAGTGCATCCCCTACAGTCATTTCTTTTAGTTCAAATAGGCGAACGACTTGGCTATTTACCTCTACGGACATATATTGTATAGGTGCACGTTTTGCCGCAATGGCAATTCCAATCGGTGTAACCAGTTCTGGAGATACAGGAATATGTGCTTCTTTTGTTAAGTTTTGGATTGCGTCAATTCCTCGGACTGCCACTCGATTCGCCGGTAAATTTAGTTTTTCTGCTAAAATCGTCGTTAGCGTTGGGGTTAAGCTTCCACCGCCAACGAGCATGACGGCTTTTGTTGGTCGATTATTATTCAACCTAAGAATTTCATTTGAGATGGATGTTGCTAGTTCCAACGTTGCCGGCCTGATTGCGGCAATCATTTCTTCTTTTGGAATGTTTTGCTCGAATCCTAAAATATCTTGTATCGAGATAAATTCATTTGTATTAATCGCTCTTTTTGCATCTTCTGCAAGTGGGAAATCGAGCAAGTAATAATCACTCAATGCTTCCGTAATTTCATCTCCTGCATTTGGCACCATACCATATGCAACAACTGTACCATAATCCGTAATAGCAATATCGGAAGTTCCAGCACCAATGTCTACAAGTGCCACATTTAGACGTCGCATTGTAGGAGGGATTAATACATTAATCGCTGCGATCGGCTCTAATGTTAAAGCTTCCATTTCTAAGTTGGCTCTTTTTAAAGCGGAAAGTAATGATTCAACAACTACTCTTGGCAAAAAAGTTGCGATTACTTCGATAGATGCCTCTTGTCCTTGTTGATCTACCAAGCTACCAATTTCTTCCCCATCTAATCGGTAGTATAAAACGCTATAACCAACACAATAATAATGACTAGATTCTTTTTCAGAATCATTTTGAACTAAATTGTTTTGTGCCTGTTGTACAGCAGTAAGCTCTAGTCGACTTACATCATCTTCTGAAAAAATAGGTCTATTTTTAATATCCATTTTAATCTCTGCTTGTTCTGTTTTTAACGCTCGTCCTGCAGCAGCTACACTAACTTTTTCAAGTGGCCCATGTTTTTCCTCTAGTTGTTTTTTTATCGATTGGATCACTTCAGACACTTTCAGCACGTTATGTATTTGTCCGTCGACCATTGCTCGTTCTTTATGTTCTTCAACTAATATATCAACAACATGAAAATTTTCATCGCGCTCTTCTAATATAATTCCTACTACAGATCTTGTTCCAATATCTAATGCAAATAACTTAGCTGCCAATTTCCCACGTCCTTTTTTATCCAATTACTTTAGCGAGTTGAATCGCTAAAATAAAATGCGTGACATTTTCACATACATTGATTATAATATGACTTATACTTAAAAATGTATCATAATTTTCAGTCGATATAAAGTGTCGCTGGAAAGAAGAGAGGAGAAATATCTATGAGTCATGTCGATTTAGAAGCTTTACGTAGTCGTGTAGATGAGATTAACGTAGAAATTTTACAGTTAATCAATGAAAGAGCTGGTGTTGTAAAAGAAATAGGAAGAGTGAAAGAAAAGCAAGGTGTAAATAGATATGATCCTCTTCGTGAAAGACATATGTTAGATCACTTAAAAGAAAATAATAATGGTCCACTTCCACAATCTACAGTGGAGCATATTTTTAAAGAAATATTTAAAACGGCTTTAGAATTACAAGTGGATGACCAAAAGAAAGCACTATTAGTATCCCGTAAAAAGAAATCAGAAGATACAGTTGTGGAAATAAACGGTGAAAAAATCGGTACAGGAACTCCTTCTTTCGTATTTGGACCATGTGCTGTAGAATCTTACACGCAAGTAGCAGAAGTAGCTGCTGCAATCCAAGGAAAAGGCTTAAAATTAATCCGTGGAGGAGCATATAAGCCACGTACATCACCTTATGATTTCCAAGGTCTTGGCTTAGATGGTTTAAAAATCCTAAAACAAATTTCGCAAGAATTCGGTTTAGCGGTTGTTTCTGAAATTGTGACACCTAGCCATTTAGACGAAGCACTTGACTATGTAGATGTCGTGCAAGTTGGTGCTCGTAATATGCAAAACTTCGAATTATTAAAAGCAGTAGGTTCTATTAATAAACCAGTATTATTAAAACGAGGTATAGCGGCTACACTAGATGAATTCATCCATGCTGCAGAATATATTATGTCTCAAGGAAATGACCAAATTATTTTATGTGAACGCGGTATTCGCACATACGAACGTGCTACGCGAAACACATTAGATATTTCAGCAGTACCAATTCTAAAACAAGAAACGCATTTGCCAGTATTTGTAGACGTTACACATTCAACTGGACGTCGTGATATTCTTTTACCAGCAGCTAAGGCTGCTATCGCAATTGGAGCGGATGGAGTAATGGCAGAAGTTCATCCAGACCCAGCAGTTGCGTTATCGGATGCAGCACAACAAATGAATTTACAACAATTTGACGAGTTCTATAATTCATTACAAAACTTCATGAAAACACATGAAGTGCATGCATAAGTAATAAATATTCACAAAACCGACTCTTGCTATAGAGTCGGTTTTACTATTTAATTGAAAGTTATAGAGTATATCAAGTATTATTTATATATAATATAAATAACAATAAATGTGAAGGAGTGATATGCGTTGACTATTACCATTTATGATGTGGCAAGAGAAGCAAATGTGTCGATGGCAACTGTTTCACGTGTAGTTAATGGAAACCAAAACGTCAAGCCAGCAACTCGTCAAAAAGTGTTGGCCGTTATTGAACGATTGGACTATCGACCAAATGCAGTTGCAAGAGGACTTGCTAGTAAGAAAACAAAAACTGTAGGAGTTATTATACCAGATATTTCTAATGTGTTTTATGCGGAACTAGTACGAGGCATAGAAGATATTGCGACAATGTATCGTTATAATATTATTTTAACGAATTCTGACCAACAAGCTGATAAAGAAGTGCAACTACTGTCTACCTTATTTAGTAAACAAGTGGATGGCATTGTGATGATGAGTGATGAAGTAACAAAGGATATGCTAACTGAAATGGAAAGATCAAGCGTTCCGATTGTGTTAGCCGGTACAGTAGAAACAACCGAATCGTTTCCTTCTGTTAATATCGAATATCATGAAGCTGCAGTAGACGCTGTAAATCGGTTAATCCGAAATGGACATACACGTATTGCTTTTGTTTCGGGAAATATGGAATCGACCATTGACCGGATATATAAGCGATCTGGTTATGAAAAAGCATTAAAAGAGGCAAACATTGAAATCGATGATGATTTGATTGTTGGTGTGGATAACACATATGATGACGGACATGCTGCATGGGAAGAGTTATGCAAACTTTCAAATCCACCTACGGCATTTTTTGTAGGCAATGACGAGATTGCTATCGGATTGATTCACGGAGTTCAAGATAGCGGATTGAATGTCCCAAATGATATTGAAGTCATTAGCTTTGAAAACTCTAAATTAGCAAGAATGGTACGTCCGCAGCTAACAAGTGTCGTTTTACCTTTATACGATATCGGAGCTGTTTCAATGCGTTTATTAACAAAATTTATGAACAAAGAAAAAATTGACGAACAAATTGTCGTTTTACCTTATCGAATTGAGGAAAGAGACTCCGTCAAATAAAAAATCACCAGTAGCCAATGGGTTACTGGTGATTTTTGTATGATTGTTGCTTACGAAGGGCATAAAGTGCTTTATCAAGCATTTGTTTATTTTTCTCCGTTATTTCCGCTTTGCGAGGAATTGGTTCGTATAATGGACTTGGATCCATCCATGTTGGAATGAAGGGAACTGGCGATTCTTTGGACCAGCGCTCGAGCCATGCTTTTGGTAAGTTACCTGCTGGTGTTTTCACATCATTCATTTCCATCCAAAGCAGTGACCATGCTCGTGGTACCACCCGCCAAATGTCGTAGCCTCCTCCACCAACAGCAATCCATTTTCCACCACAATACTGATGTGCAAGTTCATGCGCTAGTTTAGGGATTTCTCGGTAAATATTCATCGTTCCGTATAAATGGGTTAATGGATCAAAATAATGGGCATCCGCACCATTTTGGCTTAAAATAACATCAGGTTTGAAAGATTCTACAATTTCCCGAAGCGCTGTGCGATAAATTTCTAAAAAAGATTCGTCTTCGGTAAAAGCGTCAATTGGGAAGTTAAAAGAAGTACCATAACCTTCTCCAGTTCCTCGTTCTGTAATATTACCGGTTCCAGGAAATAAATATCTGCCGGTTTCATGTATCGAGACCGTACATACATTTGGCTCATCGTAAAAGCTCCATTGTACGCCATCCCCATGATGTGCATCTGTATCGATATAGAGAACACGTGCATTATATTTTTGCTGCATATATTTAATAGCTACGGAACTATCATTATATATACAAAATCCTGAGGCTCGTCCTTTAAAACCATGGTGGAGACCTCCACCTAAGTTAAGTGCATGTAATGATTTCCCTTCCATCACATAATCTACGGCCGTTAACGTAGCTCCAACAAGACTCGCGCTCGCTTCGTGCATATGAGGGAAAATGGGGGTATCTTCCGTACCGATTCCATAGCTTTCATATTTGGATGTTTCAGTTGTTTCCAAGCTCGCTTTTTTGACAATTTCAATATACTGGGGATCATGTACTAAACTTAATTCTTCATCTGTTGCAACACGAGGTATGACGATATCCGATGGTGATAAGGCATTCATTTCTTTTAATAAATCGACCGTTAAAGTTAGGCGCTTTTGGTTGAACGGGTGCGTATCTGAAAATTTATAGTCTAACTGATCTTCTGAAAAAACAAACACGGCATTATTATTCATAACATCATTCCCGGGTGATTTGGCCATAGTACTTCGAAACCTTCCGCTCGTATTGCTTCGATTAATTTAAGTGGATTCATTGTTTTTACACGAAGAACTAAGATTTTATAGTCGGCATTCGTTTTATCAGGATATACGAGTACGCTCAATACATTTACTTTTTGTTCATAAAAGACTTTAGAAACTTCAAATAATATACCTGTTTTATTTGGGACGCGAACTTCAATTTGGGAGCCTGGTTGATGAGAGCCAGTAAGCTCTATAAATTTATACAATAAGTCAGATTCTGTAATCATCCCGACTAGTTTTCCTTGAGACACGATAGGTAAGCATCCTATTCGATTATCATAAAAAATTGTAGCGGTTTCTTCTAAAAAATCTAATGGATGACCTACGATTGGATTTTTAGTCATAATCTTTTCTAATGGTAACTCATATATTTCGGGATTTTTACTGTTCAATAAAGCGGATGGAGTTGCTTCTTTTAAATCGCGATCCGTAACAACACCTAATACTTCTTTGTCCGCATTAATGATTGGAATATGGCGAATTCGTTTTTCTTTTAATATCAGTAACGCATCATTTATCGTATGCGTTGGTGTTAAAGCCGGTACTGAAGTATTCATAATTTCCTCTACAAGCATTAACATACACCCCTTAAGAAAAATATAGATTTTCTATCTAGTACATAAACCGGTTCATAAATCGTAACTGATCGAATTGTTGAATAGATTCATTGTTTATCCGACTTCCAATTTTGGCCATTAAACAGTTGGCAGGATGTGAACTAATCTCGGGATCATCCGTTGCAAAATATTCAAGTCCGCCAGCTTGCATCATTTTTTCCATCACTTTGCGGTACTCCCAAACATTTAAACCGGTACCTTTTAAATCCCAATGCCAATAATATTCTGTTGTAATCGTTATATAATCTTCCATCGCATCATCCATCATCGAGACACGTAAAAGTGTTTTGCCAACACCAGTTCCACGAAATTTTGGAATAACTTCAATTGCCCCTAATTCTATTAAGTTTTCCATCTTCCCTTGCGACCATCTTTCTAAAGGATCTGGATAGAGAAAAGTACAATAGCCAACAATGTTCTGTTGATCCCGTACTATAATAATTCTTCCTTCTGGCAATTTAGCGATTTCAATAATGGCTTTATGCTGCTGAGCAGGTGTCCGAAAAGCTACTAAGTCTTCATGAAACGCTAAATTTGCTATTTCCTCTGAAGCAATTGGTCCTTCTACAATAACTACACCGTGTTTTGTTTCTATTTCCAACGAATTATACGTTTTTTCGTGTATCACAAGTTCACCACCTATAAAAATAACCGCATCTAAAACTATTATACATGATTTCACTTAAAAGAAGATGGTTGTTTAAAGCGTAAAACAAAAGATTCTTAAAAATAAAAAGATTGGCAAAAATGTGAACGGGTATTGTAGAATAGAAGTGTAGAGTTTTTGTATAGTTATAGAAAGGGTGAAAAGAATGAAAGTGGTAGAGATGTTACCAGTAGTACAAGGGGATTATCAGTTAAAAGATTATGAAGAAATGGCAAGAACATTTAAGTGGGAAGATGCCGAGAAAAATTTTTCGTGGCATGAAACTGGAAAAGTTAATATGGCATTTGAAGCAATTGATAGACACGCGGAATCCGATAAGCAAAACAAAGTAGCACTTCATTATCAAGATGCAGACAGAAAAGAATCTTATACGTTTGCTGATATGAAGCATTGGACAAACAAAGCTGCTAACGTATACAAAGAGCATTCTAACTTAACAAAAGGGGATCGTCTATTCATTTTTATGCCTAGATCTCCAGAATTATATTTCTCTCTTTTAGGTGCTGTGAAAATGGGTGTTATTGTTGGACCGCTTTTTGAGGCATTCATGGAAGGTGCAGTATACGATCGATTGTTGGATAGCGAAGCAAAAGCAATTGTGACAACCCCAGAATTATTAGGAAGAGTTCCATTAGATAAATTACCAAATTTAGAGACAGTATTTTTAGTTGGAGATAACATAGAGCAAACAGAAAAGTTTATCGACTTCAATAAAGCATTACATAATGCTTCGGAAGCTTTTGATATTGAGTGGGTAGATAAAGAAGATGGACTTATTTTACATTATACTTCAGGTTCCACAGGGAAACCGAAAGGAATTTTGCATGTACATTATGCAATGGTACAACAATATCAATCGATGAAATGGGTTATGGACATTCGTGATGAAGATGTATATTGGTGTACAGCTGACCCGGGCTGGGTAACGGGTACTTCTTACGGGATATTCGGGCCTTGGCTAGCTGGAGCGACGTCCCTTGTACTTGGTGGACGTTTTTCACCAGATGCTTGGTATAATGCCATTGAAGCATACAATGTAACGGTATGGTATAGTGCACCAACTGCTTTCCGAATGCTGATGGGAGCTGGAGATGCTATCGTGGAGAAACATGATTTATCTTCTCTTCGACATATTTTATCTGTTGGAGAACCTTTAAACCCTGAAGTTGTAAAATGGGGGATGCAGGTGTTCCATTTACGCATTCATGATACTTGGTGGATGACCGAAACAGGGGCACAAATGATTTGTAACTTTGGTTGTCTACCGATTAAACCAGGATCTATGGGAAAACCACTTCCTGGATTAGAAGCAGCTATTATTGATAACCAAGGAAATGTCGTTCCACCATACACGATGGGGAATTTAGCGATTAAAAAAGGTTGGCCATCAATGATGCGTCAAATTTGGAATAATAAAGAAAAATATGAGTCTAGCTTTATGAATGATGAATGGTATTTTTCTGGGGATTCTGCCTATATGGATGATGAAGGGTATTTCTGGTTCCAAGGACGTGTAGATGATGTAATCATGACTTCTGGTGAACGAGTAGGCCCATTTGAAGTGGAGAGTAAGCTGATCGAACATCCTGCTATTTTAGAAGCGGGAGTAATCGGCAAGCCAGATCCGGTGCGAGGGGAAATTATAAAAGCGTTTGTCGCGTTGAATGAAGGGTACGAACCTTCGGAAGAACTAATTGCAGATATTCAGCAATTCGTGAAAAAAGGGTTAGCTGCCCATGCAGCTCCAAGAGAGATTGAATTCAAAGATAAGTTACCAAAAACGAGAAGCGGTAAAATTATGCGCCGTGTTTTAAAAGCTTGGGAGTTAAAATTACCAACTGGCGACTTATCTACAATGGAAGACTAATTAAAAAGCCAGAGCATCTTGAATAAGGATGCTCTGGCTTTTGCTTTTATCTTCTTGCTGATGTTGTATCTTCTTCTTCTGAAGGTTCTTCACCTGAAGGAGGAGTTACAATTTCATCATCTATTATGTCATCCTCACCATTTTCTGGAGCAGTTGGCGGCGTGACAGGTTCAACTGGCGTTTCTGTTTGCTCGGCTTCTAGCGACACAATATTGGAAGCACCTGATTGTAAACCAGTGATGTCTACAGATACAATAATATATTGTCCGGGACCGCTTATCGTATAGCTAGGTGACTCCGCCTCAGCTTTAGTTGCGACAAGTACTCGTTGACCATCGACAACTTGGAATACACGGTAACCAACGACATCAGACGATGCTGATTTTGCCCATGTTATTGTTTTTCCAGAAATCGTGGCATTTACTGCAGAAGGAGGACTACCATCTGCTTTAAATACTTCTTCGGACACTACATTGCCACCGAAACTAGAATCCTCTGGGAAAAGCTTGCTTGCATTTCCACCAAATCTACCGAGCATTCGTGTAATGAAGTCTTCGTTTACTCCATAGCCACCTTGAACGACAAATTCACTAGGCGTAGAATCTAAGGCACGGTATCTATTACCATTTATCACCACATAAGAAGAGGAGATTAAACTATCATCCGCTCCAGTTGGTAACATGGCAGCAGCGTTAAATAAATCAGATTTGACTAATCCAGCTTTTGCACATGCATCGGAAGGAGCTAGTCCAGAAATACCACAGAAAGATCTCGTAACGACACCTTCGGGAACTGGGAAAGCATTCGGTGCATCGACTAGTTCTGGCGATACGTCATACATAGCATTCATCATATTGGACCATAGCATATTCACTCGCACACTTGGATGATTATAACGGTTATTCATATAAAATAACGATTTTGTATTATCATCGTAACCAAGCCACACTCCTAATGAGACATTTGGATTGTATCCAACGAGCCAAGAGTCATTATGATTTTGAGTTGTCCCAGTTTTAGCTGCGAAATCAGATTGGAATTTTAGTCGTGAGTTCGCTAATTTTGCAGTACCACCAGATAATACATCACGCATCATATCAGTAATGATATAAGCAGTTGCAGGACTGAAAACTTGTACCGGTTCGGTTTCGTGTTCATAAATAATATTACCTTCCACATCTTCAATCTTTTCGACCATATAAGCATCGATAAATTGACCGTTGTTTGCAAAGGTAGCAAATGCATTTGTATTTTCTTCCACGGTAGCACCATTCGTCATCCCACCGATAGAAAGTGCATGGTTTGCATACTCATTCTCTTCAATATGTTTAAATCCCATTTTCATTAAAAAGTCCGTCGGTTTTCGATCCATGATCAAATCATATAATCGAATGGTTGATAGGTTTTGAGAAGTCATTAGTGAACTTCGTGCGGAAATAATCCCTTTTTCTTGTGCAATTGTATAGTTAGCTGGTGATTTAGCCCAAGTTGTTCCTTTTAAATTATCCAGCTTAATATCCACTACTGGACTTCCAGCACCGATGACCCCATATTCGATTGCAGGTGCATATACTAGTAGGGGCTTCATCGTTGAACCAATTGGACGAACAGCCTGTGTTGCATGATTGTATTGTTCTAAATTATAATCTCGTCCACCAAGGAAGGTTAATATTTTTCCAGTACCATTTTCGATCAGCATACTTCCAACTTGAACGGGGAAATCTTTTGTAATGATTTCCCCGGTATTTGGATCTTTCACTTCTTTTGTGTACGTATGTCCATAATACTCGAATTCATCTTTTACTTTTAACATTGCCTCGAACATTTCTTTATTAATCGTAGTATGAATTCGATATCCACCTGTTCGAATAGAGCGTTCAGCTACAATATCATATTTCTCAAATAACTTCGGTTCTACTGCTAGTCTTTCAGGATCAATTCCATCTGCACTAGCAAGTTGTCCTCTTAAAATTTCCTTTACACGGTTTTCTACTTCATGAGTTAACCAAGGATATTTATCTTCAGCTACAACTTCAGGCTCTCTAAAGTCTTGTGTTATATCATAATTTACAGCAGAATCATATTCTTCTTTTGAAATATAACCAGTTTCTTTCATACGATATAATACTGTCTTCATACGCTCAATACCAGGTTTTAATGCCTCACCTTCCTTTTTTTCTCCACCTTGTCTAAATGGAGTGTAGGCAAATGGTGCTTGTGGTATCCCAGCGATATAAGCAGCTTGTGGCAATGTAAGATCTTTTGCTTTTACATTAAAAATACCGTTTGCAGCTGTTTCAATTCCTGCAATATTTCTGCCGTTTGCATTTCGTCCGTAAGGGATAATATTTAAGTAGGCTTCTAATACTTCCTCTTTTGTCATGAAATGTTCTAAGCGCATTGCTAAGAGAATTTCTTTTGCTTTTCGTTCATATGATACTTCATTTGTTAAAATCTGATTTTTTATTAATTGTTGCGTTAAAGTGGATCCACCAGTTTGTGTGTCGGAATTTGTAAAGTCTTGAAGTAGACCGCGAAATATTGCTTTCGGTACGATCCCATTATGTACTTCAAAATATTCATCTTCTGTCGCAAGTACCGCGTCAATGACATATGGGGAAACGGAAGCCAGTTTTGTTTCCGTACGTTCCAAATCGGTTCTTAGTTTTCCTAAATACACATTTTCTGCAAAATAGATTTCAGACGTTTCTTCATAATTAAAAACGTTCGCTCTCATCTCTTCTTTAGCTCGAAGTGGCTCTTCTTTTACAAGTGATGCGAAATAACCGGCACCAACAGAAGCAGCAAATACTCCAAGCGCAAGAAATATTACGAGGAATAATAAGCATAAGTTCCATATAACACCAGAAGAAATTCGTAAACCTTTTGCCCATTTAGTAGACTGCCACTTATTCATTCTCTCTGTATAGAATTGGATTTTCTCCATCCATTTTTTCATTGATTATTCGACCCCCAAATCAAGAATTATTATACCATAACCAACTATCTGTATACGATAGTTATTGACATACGTTTTAGATTAGGTAAAATAGGTATATATTTTCACTTTATTTAGCTGGGGTCTAAGCCCCAACTAAATAAAGTGAAAAGCCTCCGGCGGATGTCATAGATTTTGAAAGGAGTTAATTGAGCTTGCTCAATACAAAATCTAGACGCAAATACGCCAAGGCGAATTTGATTTTTAACGAAGAAAAGTCCGGAGTAGTTGTTGTGCATACTGTATAGAGAGCTAGCGGTTGGTGAAAGCTAGTCAGTGTACAATGGATGAATTACAGGCTTGGAGTTAGACGTTTTCACGACGATACTGTGATTGAAGCGGAAGGTTAAATACCTTCAAGCTGGGTGGTACCGCGCTAGTAGACTCAAGCGTCCCTGCATGATTTATTTCATGTGGGGACTTTTTTATTTTAAGGAGGAGATTGAAATGACAAATGCATTACTAGAAGATTTATCTTGGAGAGGACTCATTTATCAGCAAACAGATGCAGAAGGATTAAAGGATTTATTGAATAAAGAAAAGATTTCTTTATACTGTGGGGTGGACCCAACTGCAGATAGTATGCATATTGGACATATCGTTCCATTACTAACTTTAAGACGTTTTCAATTACATGGCCACCGTCCGATTTTACTAGTAGGTGGGGCAACAGGAATGGTTGGAGATCCATCTGGTCGTTCTGAGGAACGGGTACTACAAACAACTGAGCAAATTGATAAAAATGTAAAAGGGATTAAAACTCAAATGGAGCGGATTTTCGATTTTAATACCGACAATGGTGCCCAAATGGTTAATAATCACGACTGGATTGGACCAATGTCCGTTATCGAGTTTTTACGTGATTTCGGTAAGCTTATCAACATTAACTACATGTTAGGGAAAGATTCCATTGCTTCTCGTTTAGATTCTGGTCTTTCTTTTACAGAATTTGCGTACACATTAATTCAAGGTATCGACTTCAATCATTTATTCAATACGTATAACTGTAAAGTGCAAGTCGGCGGATCGGATCAATGGGGGAATATAACAACTGGTCTAGAAGTGATTCGCAAGACGCATGAAGAAGAAACAAAAGCTTTCGGGATTACAATTCCATTAGTAACAAAAGCTGATGGAACAAAATTCGGTAAATCAGCATCAGGTGCCGTATGGTTAGATGCGAAAAAGACTTCTCCATATGAGTTTTACCAATTTTGGATCAACACTGCAGATGCAGATGTTATTAAATACATGAAAATATTTACGTTCTTAGATCGCAGTGAAATTGAAGCATTAGCTGAGTCAGTTGAAAATGAACCGCATTTACGTAAAGCACAGACAACATTAGCGGAAGAAATGACTCGCCTGATTCACGGAGAAGAAGCTTTAGAGCAAGCAGTTCGTATATCTCGCGCGTTGTTCAGTGGAAACCTGAAAGAGCTAACTGCTGATGAGATGAAAGATGCTTTTAAAGATGTGCCATCGGTAGAAATGTCCAAAGAAGAAAAAGCTATTGTAGACTTTATCGTAGAAGCAAGCGTATCTCCTTCGAAAAGGCAGGCTCGTGAAGATGTAACAAACGGTGCAATTTCTATAAATGGTGAAAAAGTAACGGATGTTGCATATGTAGTAGGAAGTGCAGACCGACTAGAAGATGAGTTTATGATTGTACGTAGAGGTAAGAAAAATTATAAAATGATTAAATTTGTATAAAATGAAACATCAATCAGTGGGGAGCTTCATCCCCACTGATTGTTAGTTGTGGCCCACACGATGTTGCGTACTTAGTCTGCGATTATTTCATCTGGCGCATGCCAGCAGTGAATCTCCCGCTTATCATTTCACTTTTCTTAAATCTTGAAGTAGTAGTCTTGAATTGCCGCTAATGGGGGATAAAATGAAAGCTACTTCCCAATAAATATAGGGAAGTAGCTTTTTAACAGAAGGGACAAGACTTAAAATCCACCTCGTTCATCTACATGATGATTGTTCTGTCCATCTTTTACTTGCAGTTTTTTCTTTTCATGGTTGGTTAATTTCTCGGGTTCATTGAAGTTTGTACTAACATGTGTATTTTTCATTTTTTTATTTGTTGACGTATGGGTATTATTATTTTTCATATGTGTATCCTCCGATTTTTCATCATTTCAGTTCTTAGTATTTACGTCGAATGGTGAAATAATCATGAATTTACTAAGAAATTTTAAATTTTATATGAAATAGGATGAAAAATGAGCGTTAAATAGTATAGAATGATAATAGAAGAGAAATTTTCAATCATTTTAGTTTTTTTTATTTCACTTTATTATGTTAATTATTTGGATCGAGGGGCTGGGAGTAATGGCTACAAAAAAATACATATTAGATCGTTTCGACGATTTTTTTGTCATTCTATTTGAAAAGAATAACAAAGCTAACAAGTTAGTTATTTTGAAAGAGAAGTTTACGATAGAGGCAAAAATAGGAGATTTAGTAGAAGTTCATAAGAATGAGGATAAATCAGGATATGATTTTAAAATACTAAAAGAAGAAACAAACGAGACGAAACAACGGTTATTGGATTTAATCGAAGGAATGAAAAAAGAATAGACCTAAAGAAAGCGTTTTTCTATTCAATTAGACTGGCGCTTTTTTGTTTGCAGAAATTTAGAAGCCTAAGAAAATTAGTTAAAGCAACATATCTCTAGAAGCTTCATTTCCACCGGGTGAGCGACGAGCCATTACGTCGCTAATGTTCCTGCAGTATCTCACAATGTCGTGCAAAATTCCAAAGAATGGCTAAGGACAATCAAACAGCTATTGAGAGCAACTAGTTTCAGACCGAAAGCAACTAAATTAACATGAGAGCATCTAAATTGATGATAAAAGCAACTAATTCTTAAAATAATTCTTTACTTGGAGTAAGACGACTATGATGTCGGTATATTATAGGAATAATATGTATTAAAGCTCGCCGAACTCACCAGACTAGCATCTGCTAGTCTGGGTTGACCCTTTTGAGAGGTATTTTGGGGTGTTAGGAGAGGAGAGATTTTCACGTTCATAGTGGATATTGTCTCGTTCAACCATCTTTTATTGATAGTAAACCCTGATAAGTTAGCTATTTCCATTGATTTTTCCAACATGCAAGGAAGATCACAGTAGATTCCTTAAAATGCATTGTCTTATAAGATGATTTATGCTTAGACTTTAATACGAGTAACCAATAGAATAAAAAAAGCCCCAAAACCTTGTGTTATCAAGATTTTGAGGGCTTTTAATACTGACTCTAGATTAACGAGAGTAGAACTCAACGATTAGAGCTTCGTTAATTTCAGCAGATAATTCGCTACGCTCTGGTAGGCGAACGAAAGTACCAACCTTGTTATCAGCGTCAAATGTTAAGTATTCTGGAACGAAGTTGTTTACTTCGATTGATTCGTTTACAACGTCTAGGTTTTGAGATTTTTCACGAAGAGAAATTTCTTGACCTGGTTTTACGCTGAATGATGGAATATCTACACGTTTACCATCAACTAAAACGTGACCGTGGTTAACTAATTGACGAGCTCCACGACGTGTACGAGCAAGACCTAGACGGTATACAACGTTATCAAGGCGAGTTTCAAGAAGGATCATGAAGTTTTCACCATGTTTACCTTGCATTTTACCAGCTTTGTCAAAAAGAGTACGGAATTGACGTTCGTTAACACCGTAAGTGTGACGAAGTTTTTGTTTTTCTTGTAATTGCATACCGTATTCTGTTAATTTTTTACGTTGGTTAGGACCGTGTTGTCCTGGTGCGTAAGGGCGTTTTTCTAATTCTTTACCAGTACCGCTTAGTGAAATACCAAGACGACGTGATAGTTTCCATGATGGACCTGTATAACGAGACATATATGTCTCCTCCTTTATATTGGTTTTATTTTGTTGTAAAATAAGACCAGATGTATTCAGACTAGCAGACATTTTGTTTTCATGTACCATCGCCCTAGCAGCCGAGGGTTACGGGATACACCATCTTTTTATAGAGGAACAAAATGAGCAATCTAGGCCATACAACTGCTGCATTTATTTTACACAAATTAGATTGTATCCTTTTATACAAACAAAGTCAATAAAATTCATTTTTGGAGAGACGGATAGATATAAATCACAAGAAACAATTGACAAATCTAAAGGAATATAGTCAAATTGAATTATAATGAAAGTGTGAGAAAAGTATCAAATTAGCTCTTAGAAAACTGAGAGGTGTACGCATGAAAAATGATGTAATAATGGCACTTGTAAAAAGCCGCATTTTAGATGTATATAATGAAAACTTACTTGTAAATGGAACAACAACTATGAAATGGTTTAATGACTTAAAATCTATATTGTCAGAATTTTTCAGCGTTAAAATGGCTCATTATTTGGTTTTTGACATAGATACACTTAGACCATTAAGAGAAAATCATATGAACACGGAAAAATTACATATGATTAAATGGGTGGATATAAAAGCCTATTTTGATGAAAAAGATTTCACCGAAACTCCTTTTTGGGATACGGAAATGAACATGAACAAATTGGTTAAAATTTTACTTAAGGATTGTGAGAATCAACCAATTGGATTACTTGTGATGGATTCAACGATGAAATGGCAAGAGTTCTCTGAAAGTGGATGTATAGACGAATTTATTTGTACGATCAATAATCTAGTGAAAACAATAAAACAATCGATTGTTTTAATACAACAGGAAAACCAATATCGTAATTTGTTTAGAGTAACAAGAACATTTAATTCCACACTGGATTCAGGAGAGATATTAAATGGAACATTGTTTGCGATAAATAATGCATTTCCACAATTAGTACCTACATTAATACTATCCAATGACCAAGATAGAAAAACTTCTATTCCTTATAAGTTATTTGATTATACTTCAGAAAGACCGACCACAGTAGATGCATATGTTTCGGGCGAAATTACAACAGAGCTTATACAAGATTTAAGTGTACAATTAATAAATGTACCGATTAAAGGGAAACAAGGAATTTATGGTATATTGCAACTTTCTGCCCCAGATGATTATCATTTCTCTAGTCGACAAAAAGAATTTGCTACTTCACTAGCCGAAACAACTGGAAATGCACTAGAAAACGCAAAGCTGTATATTCAGTCGCATAGATTAGTTTCCGATTTACAGTTGATAAACGAGACATCCCATAAGTTAAATACGAATATTTCAATGGAAGAGATGTTAATCTTCTTAAAAGATCAATTAATGAAATCTTTCCATCCAAAGCAAGTAGGTTTTGTGTTTATGGAAGAAGATGAATACAAAATTTCCTCAGCGAGTAATGAGTACTTTCATACAGATGAAGGGCAATTGTATATTCAATTTGTTGCTAAGCATTTTAACAAAGTGAAAGACTCTTTGTTTGTTGCCGACTTTAACCGAAAAACAGCATTACAATATGCGTATCGCTCTCTCGTTGCAGTCCCATTAAAAGAGCAAAATACGATTACAGGTTTTAGTATAGTGCTTCATAAAGAACCTTATTTTTTTTCGTTTGATAGCTTTAAATTAATGCAATCACTTATACAACATTCATCACTTGCTATAAGTAACTCTACACTGCGAAATAAATTGCAAGAAATGGTGAATCGTGATCATTTAACAAATTTATTTGCGCGAAAATATTTAGATAAATATGTGGAAAATTCTATGGCAATAAATAATCGCGGGGTATTCGTGTTAATCGACATTGATGATTTTAAAAAAGTGAACGATACGTATGGACATCAAGTTGGAGATGAGATATTAAAACAAATTGCTTCCATTATCCAGAACAAAGTTGGAGAAAAAGGAATTGGAGCAAGATGGGGTGGGGAAGAGCTAGCAGTATATTATGCTCAAAAAACACTCGAAGAAGGTATAGAAATATGCAAACAATTATTGCAATCTATCCAATTGCAAACGAGTCCAAGTGTGACAGTTTCGATCGGCGTTTCTAGTTGGCAACAACATGATAACATCGATTTTCAACATCTTTTTCATCTAGCGGATATTGCTTTGTACGAGGCAAAAAACAAAGGAAAAAATCAATTAAGTGTTATGGAGGTATCTCATCTTTCGTAAAGAGATGCCTTTTCATTTTTGTCAATTCAGTGTAAACTAAATGTAAGCGTTTACAAAAGGGGTGTTAAATAGATGAATGATGAAAAATTACAAAAGGAAACAGCATATATTCATACAGGCTATCACACAGCAACTCATCAGGATAGCCTAGCAGTACCTTTATATCAAACCTCTACATTTGCATTTGAAACGGCAGAGCAGGGAGCAAGAAGATTTGCCGGGGAAGAGACTGGCGGGGTTTACTCTCGTTTAGGGAATCCGACTGTTCGCGTATTGGAAGAGCGAATGGCCGCAATAGAATATGGAGAAGGTGCATTAGCATTCGGTTCTGGGATGGCTGCTGTTAGTGCGATATTAGTCCATTTAACTAAGTCAGGTGATCATATCCTCTGTACCCGGGGGATATATGGTTGTACATTCGGCCTCCTTAATATATTAAAAGAAAAATATAATGTTGCGCATGATTTAGACATAATGAATACGGAGGAGGCAATTGAGGCCGCCATAAAACCGAATACTGTTTGTATTTACATTGAAACTCCTATTAATCCAACAATGGAGATTGTTGATATTGAATTAATCACGAGGATTGCAAAGAAACATCGTATTCGTGTAGTAGTGGATAATACCTTTTCATCTCCTTATCTACAAAACCCATTAAAACTAGGAGTCGATTTTGTATTGCATAGCGCGACAAAGTATATTAATGGACATGGAGATGTTATTGCGGGAATCTTAGTTGGAAGGAATAAAGAAGAAATAGAAAGTATTCGACTGTCCGTTCAAAAAGATTTCGGAGGCATTATTTCACCGTTTGATGCATGGTTATTAATAAGAGGAATAAAAACGATGCATGTACGGATGGAACGGCATACAAAAAATGCAGAGGAACTTGTGACTTATTTAAAAACAGTTGCTCCAGTAGAAAATATTTACTATCCCTTTGATATGAACAATCCTCAATATGAGATTGCAAAGAAGCAAATGACAGGTGGGGGCGGGCTTATCTCATTTACCGTGACAGGTGGACTGAAGCAAGCTCAAAAGTTTATGAATGAATTAAAGCTCATCAAAATTGCAGTTAGTTTAGGGGATGCAGAAACGTTAATCCAGCATCCAGCAACGATGACACATTCGGTTGTACCGGAAAAAGAAAGACTGGAAATGGGGATAACAGACGGATTGCTCCGACTTTCTGTTGGCCTTGAAAATTCTACGGATCTAATAGAAGATTTAAAGCAAGCATTTGCCAAACTATAAAACAGAGGGAGTCGATGCTCCCTCTGTTTTGCTTAAATATGTTTAGTAAGCACTTGAACAAATTGTTCTAAGCCAATTGCATCTTGTTCTGAAAAACGTTCTTTTATCGGGCTATCGATATCGAGAACTCCAACTAATACTCCTTCTTTCACGATAGGAACCACGATTTCCGATTGGGAAGCTGCGTCACATGCTATATGCCCTGGAAAAGCATGTACATCAGGAACGATAACTGTTTCTAAGTTCTGAGCTGCAGTGCCACAAACCCCTTTACCAACGGGAATTCTTACACAAGCTGGTAATCCTTGAAACGGTCCTAAAACCAATTCACCATCTTCCATCAAATAAAATCCAACCCAGTTAATTTGATCAAAAAACTGATTTAATAAAGCAGAAGCATTGCTATAATTGGCGATTGCATTACTTTCCCCTGTTAAAAGTGCATCTAATTGTTTTGATAGCATTGAATAATTTGCTGATAAATCTTCTGAATAAGTTGATTTTGTGAACATATTTTTGTCTCCATTCTACAAATATACTTGTAAGTCATCATAATATTGATGCAAATCTTTTGCTTGGTGCGCATCAGATCCAAATACTAAAGGTATGTCTAATTGTTTTGCTAATTGTATATAAGAAGGTGCTGGGTAGCTTTCTAAACAATAGGGTTTTGCAAGACCGGCACTATTTACATCTAATTGAAGCTGTTGATTTTTAATTTCTATTAAAATTGCTACTATTTCATCATGGTCATCAACGATTTCCGGGAAGGCGTGTTGAAATTTATGTACAAGGGTAATATGACCAATCCGTTTCGGTTTATAAATTCCTAAATGACTCGTTATTGAATCCATCAATGTTTTATAATACAATTTATACACAGCCATTGGACTACCTACAAGTTCTATAAATTTTAAATAAGTAGATTTAGAATAGTCGATACATGTGTAGGTGTTTTGAAAAGACAAAAAATGTACCGATAAAATGGAATCATCCAAGTACATACCGTATGTATTTAAAAAGGTAGCGGTCTCTCGTTCAAACCCCGAGATAAAGTCTATTTCCAATCCCGTTGATATAACAATATCTTTTTCATATTGCTTTTTCAACTGCTTTAAATCGGAGAGGTAAGCTTCGAGTTGTTTGAAGTTCATCCCACTGTCTTTGTCAGGTGTTGGATCATTAAAATTGGTAGGTAATGGAGCATGTTCGGTAAATGTAATTTCATGAAATCCATTTTGAATTGCTTTTTCAATATATAAATGGAAGGAATCAGGCGTTCCGTGTGGGCAATAAGGTGTATGAATATGACCATCCTTTTTCAATAAAATCTGCCTCCTTATCGTTGAAATAACTTTATTTTAAATAATTCATTGCTTTTATACTGTTTTATGAAACAATAACATAAAAAGCATGGTAATATATATAGTAACATTTGAATTAGAATTTTTTGATTTTGGAACAGGGGGCTTACGATGAAGTATATCATCCCAGCAGTCATTATACTTTTAGTAATTGCAGTTTTTGCGTTTATAATAAGAAGAAAACATAATTCGGAGATTGAACGTTTAGAGCATGAAAAACATCAAATTCAAAATAAACCAATTTTAGAGGAAATGACAAAAGTAAAACAACTGAACATGAACGGTCAAACAGAAGAGATGTTTGAAAGATGGCGAAATACATGGACGGAAGTAATGGATGTTCTAATGCCGAAAATCGATGTTCTTTTATTTGATGCAGAAGAAAGTATAGACAAATTTATTTTTCCTAAAGCTTCTAAAATTGAAAAAGAGATTCAAACATTAATTTCTAGTTGTGACGAAAAAATGTCTGGAATATTAAAAGAACTAGAAGAGTTAATCGGCAGTGAAGAGAAAAACAGAATAGAAATGGAACAACTAAAAGAACAGCATCGTGCCGCTAGGAAGACGTTGCTAGCTCATCAATATTCGTTCGGAGAAACAGTCCCAGCATTAGAAGCCGAACTAGAATCATTTATCCCAGACTTTGAGGAATTTGACGAGTTAACCGAGACAGGAAATTATTTAAGTGCTCGGGAAATTGTTATTACTTTGCAGGATAAAGGAAAAAAGTTCTTTCCTAAATTGCATGATATTCCTACCGTTCTTACAGAAATACAAAATAAAATACCTGCTACAATCCATGAATTACGAAATGGTCAGAAAGAAATGGAAGAAAGTTCTTATTACTTACAGCATCTTGAAATGTCAAATAAATTAACAGAAATAGAAGCAGAGTTAATCGATTTAAAGGTAGCGGTTGTAGACCTTGAAGTGGAGAAATCAATCGTAAGAGTAGATGAAATAAAAGATGAATTGGAAACGTTCTATGATTTATTAGAAAAAGAAGTACTTGCTAAAAAATACGTGGACAAACATAAAGACCATACAGCTAGCCGTCTAAGAGAAGTAACAACTGTTACTCGCGCAGTAAGCGAAGAAGCGGCTTATGTCCAACAAAGCTACCGTTTACCAGAAAAAGAGGCCGAAATACCACAAAGCTGTTTAAAGGAATTGGAAGAATTAGCTAAGAAATTCGATCTTCTTTCTGCCCGTGTAGAAGAAGAACGATCTGCATACTCTAGCTTACAGGAAGAGCTAAACGAAATCGCGGAAGAATTGGATCGTTTGTATGAAGAACAAGATCGTTTTGCGAACCGATTAAAAAATCTCCGAATTGATGAAAATAAAGCTCGCGAAAAACTAGATGAATTAAAACATATTTTACATGACACCGATCGTATGCTACAAAAAGCGAATATACCAGGTATTCCGGAAGATATGGATGTCCGGTTGGAAGAAGCAGAAGAACATATTTATGTAGCGATGCAAAGTCTTCAAGAAGTGCCCCTAAATATGACGTTAGTAGATAATTATTTAGAAAAGGCAGAAGCGTGCATGGAAGAAGTGCATAAACGGGCAAAAGAAATGTTAGAAAATGTATTGCTTACAGAAAAGATTATTCAATATGGAAATCGTTATCGTACAAGCCACCCTAATATACATGCGCGTTTGTTAGAAGCAGAAGAAGCCTTCAGACAACTTAGATATGCAAAAGCGCTAGAAGATGCTGCAACAGCTGTAGAGGAAGTAGAACCAGGCGCATTGAAGAAAATCGAAGTATTAGTCAAAGAAGAGGCCTGGCGTACATAATTAGGAAGTCGGACAAATTCAGTCCAAAACGACAAAAGGTTTTTGTATAAAAACGTGAACCACCTCACTATAAAAGTGACGGTGGTTTTTTTCCGAAAAGGAGAGGAATATCAAGTGATTTATTTTGATAACAGTGCTACAACGAAAGTACATCCAGAAGTGATGAAAACCTTTGTAGCGGTGAACGAAAAATTTTGGGCAAATCCAGCTTCCATTCATGAATTTGGTCATCAAACAAACGAACTATTACAATCAGCTAGAAAACAAGTAGCAGAAATTTTGCATACTTCACCTAATAAAATATATTTTACATCCGGTGGCACAGAATCCAATAATTTAGCTATTTTTGGATTAGCAAATAAATATAAGACTCGTGGGAGACATGTACTTGTTTCAGAAATTGAACATCCTTCCATATTGGAAGCAGCAAAGCAACTAATGAAAAATGGATTTGAGGTAGAATGGATTCCAGTAAATTCAGATGGCATAATTGTAATAGACGCTGTAAAAAAACTTTTACGTACCGATACAATTTTGGTAAGTGTCATGCATGTTAACAACGAAACAGGAGCAATTCAACCAATCCAAGAAATTTCCGCCTATGTAAGACAGAATAGCCGTGCAGTAATACACATGGATGCAGTGCAAAGTTTTGGAAAGTTACCAGTACATTTTGGTGCATTGGATGTGGATGCAATAACCATTTCTTCTCATAAAATTCATGGCTTAAAAGGTTCAGGTCTTTTAGCGTTAAAACAATTTATGGAAGTAGAACCAATGCTATTTGGTGGCGGTCAAGAATCAGGTATTCGAAGTGGGACAACACCAGTTCCTTTGGCAGTTTCTACTGCAAAAGCTGTTAGATTGGCACATGATAATTTGCAAGAAAATGCAAAAACAATGAAAGAGATAACAGAAAATCTTATTCCTTTTTTAACATCTTTTCCGTCGATTAAACTGATTTCACCTACAAATAGGGCATCACATATCGTCTCTTTTTCTGTCCGAAAAATAAAAGGAGAAGTTCTTATTAATGCTTTACAGCAAAAAAATGTTATAGTTTCTACAAGTAGTGCTTGCTCATCCAGACAAACTACAACAAGCCATGTATTAAAAGCTATGCATATACAGGATGACTATATTAAAGGAGTTATTCGACTTAGTTTTAGCGCAATAAATACTCAAGAAGAAATAAATCAGTTCAAAAAAATATTTACAAATGTAATGAAAGTCATTAAAGGAGATTAGTTTTTATGAAATGGGAAAAAATATTAGTAAGATACGGTGAACTATCAACAAAAGGAAGAAATAGAAAACAGTTTATATCACATCTTCGAAACAACATAAAGTTTTCTTTTGTTGATCTGCCAAATATAAAAGTGCATGCAGAAAGAGATCGAATGTTTTTAACTTCATCAGATGACTCGGAAATCGAGGCTTTAATAAAGCGTCTACCAAAAATATTTGGTATCCAGTCATTTAGCCCTGTCGCTTCTTGTTCACAGCAAGTAGAAGATATTCAAGCAACTGCGCTTCAAATAATGGAAAGTTTAGATAGTGAAAATAAAACATTCCGTGTAACAGTGAAGCGTTCAGATAAAAGATTCCCACTTGATACATATGAATTGCAGACTACCGTAGCAAGTCATGTATTAAGACAATATCCATCCTTAAAAGTACAATTAAAAAAACCAGAAATAGACTTACGTATTGAAGTACTGGCGGACGCTGTTTATATGATGGCCCAAGTAATCCCTGGCGCTGGCGGTATGCCACTAGGTTCAAATGGTCGTTCACTTTTAATGCTGTCTGGTGGGATCGATAGCCCAGTTGCAGGTTATATGCTTTTGAAACGTGGAGTTCGATTAGATGCTATTCATTTTCATAGCCCGCCGTTTACAAGTGAGCGTTCGAAAGAAAAAGTAATGGATCTTGCAAACCAATTAAGTCATTTTGGAGCAACTGTAAGACTCCATGTCATTCCATTCACTGAAATCCAGCAAAGTATTGCTGCGCAAATTCCAGAAAATGTATCTATGACAACAACAAGAAGAATGATGCTGAAAATTGCAGATTTAGTTCGAGAAGAAATTGGAGCATTAGGTATTGTAACTGGTGAAAGTTTGGGGCAAGTTGCTAGCCAAACGCTCGAAAGCTTGACTGCCATTAATGCAGTGACATCCACACCAGTTTTCAGACCACTCATCTCCATGGACAAATTAGATATTATAGATATTGCCCGGGAAATAGGAACTTATGAGACGTCCATTTTACCTTATGAAGATTGCTGTACGATATTCACTCCTTCTTGTCCTAAAACCAAACCTAAGCTGGAGAAAGTGGAATACTACGAAAGCTTTAAGGATTATGATGAATTAATAAAAGAAGCAGTGGAAAATAGAGAAGTTCTCTCGTTCCCAACTGCAAAGAAAAACGACTTTGAAAACCTGCTTTAAAAATTAACAAAATATACCTCTCATCCTTCGTGCATGAAATTCGAAAAAACGACCATTCTAATTTCACAAGGAGGTGAGAGACATGACAAACAACAACAGTAACAACTCAAATCAACTTTTAGTTCCTGGTGTAAGACAAGCAATTGATCAAATGAAATATGAAATTGCTCAAGAGTTTGGAGTACAATTAGGAGCAGACGCATCATCGCGTGCCAACGGATCCGTAGGCGGAGAAATTACAAAGCGATTAGTGCAACAAGCTCAATCACAAATGAACGGTTTTAGTAAATAATAAAACAGATAAACCGGTAGCCCAGGCTACCGGTTTATTGTTGTGCGAAATGTAAAATATAGGGGATATGCGTCGGGAATTATCACTATGATTTTCGTTACAGGATGGAGGCTTTCTGCCAAGTGAGCGATGAGTCTTCACACATCAGTATTCAGAAAATTAATTTTATATTTAACAATCTAAAAAATTCCTTTATAATTAAGTAATAGTGTAGAGGAGGAATCGTATTGAATAAACAAGATTTAATAGCACCAGCTCATTATAACTTAGTAAGTGAGTTTGAAAAATATAGTAGAGACGAAGAAAAATTAGCGCTCATTTGGGAATCTGAAAATGGAGAAACTAAAAAGAGTACATATAAACAATTAATGCAGCGATCCAACCAAATTGCTAATGCATTCACACGCAACGGTCTTAAAAAAGGGGACATTGTTCTTATAATGGTACCTCGATTAATAGAAGCGTATGAAGTATATGTAGCAGCACTAAAAGCAGGATTAGTTGTTATTCCAAGTTCTGAAATGTTACGGGCAAAAGATATTGAGTATCGACTGGTTCATAGCGGTGCAAAAGCGATTATTGCATATGAACCATTTCTGGACCAATTTAATGAAGTATCAAACTTAGACGACCAACTATTATTTGTGATCGGAAAAGGCAAAGATAGTTGGAAGTCCTTAACTGAAGAAATGTCTGAAGAAAGTGATGTATTCCAACTTGTAGATACATTAAAAGACGATATGGCATTCTTATCGTATACAAGTGGAACAACTGGAAATCCAAAAGGAGTAGTTCATACTCATGCATGGGCATTCGCACATTTACGTACATCTGGTCCAAACTGGCTGAGTATTCAAGAAGGCGATATCGTGTGGGCAACAGCAAGCCCTGGCTGGCAAAAATGGATTTGGAGCCCGTTTCTAGCGGTACTTGGAAGTGGTGCAGTTGGGTATGTATATAATGGGAAATTTGAGCCGAATACGTATTTGAAAAATATTCAAGAGAAAAAAGTAAATGTGCTTTGCTGTACGCCAACTGAGTATAGAATTATGGCAAAAGTAGAGGGCTTAACAAATTATGATCTTTCTTCGCTTAATAGTGCAGTATCTGCAGGAGAACCACTAAATAGAGAAGTTATTGAGATTTTTGAGAAAAACTTTAACTTGGAAGTTCGAGATGGTTATGGCCAAACTGAAAATACGTTGCTCGTTGGAACGATGAAAGGAATGGAAGCAAGACCTGGTTCTATGGGGAAACCAACTCCAGGGAATACAGTAGAGATTGTCAATGATCTTGGAGAAATTTGTGCTCCTGGTGAAGTTGGGGATATAGCAGTGCATATAGAAACTCCAGCACTTTTCAAAGAATATTTAAAAGACCCTGAGCGTACGGCGATGCAATTTAGAGGAAATTACTATATAACGGGAGACCAAGCGAAAAAAGACGAGGATGGTTATTTTTGGTTTGAGGGTAGAAGTGATGACATTATTATTAGTTCCGGTTATACTATTGGACCTTTTGAAGTAGAAGATGCTTTAACTAAACATCCAGCAGTTCAGGAATGTGCTGTCGTTGGTAGTCCAGATGAAGTTCGTGGGACGATTGTAAAAGCTTTCGTAGTATTGCTAGATTCCTCTAACGAAGGTTCCCCTGAATTGGTAAAGGAACTGCAAAATCATGTGAAAACGATCACTGCTCCATATAAGTATCCTAGAGAAATAGAGTTTGTAAAAGAATTACCGAAAACAACTTCTGGAAAAATTAGAAGAATCGAGTTAAGACAAAAAGAACAACAAAAACAAATAAGATAATAGATGAAAACGCGGGGATAAATGTTCTCCGTGTTTTTCTTGTTTACTTTAACTGGTTAAAGCAATATAATGAATCTATTATTTTCGTGTGGAAAAAATAAGGAGATGGGGAAGTGCAAAAAGAAGAAAAACAAGGAATAATAATAGTCGCTGCTGCCTATGTTTTGTGGGGATTTATGCCAATTTTTTGGAAGCTGCTTGGTCATGTTTCAAGTGATGAAATATTAGCAGGTCGTATTATTTGGTCATTCGTATTTACTTTGTTACTTGTAGTGATAAGTCGTAATTATAAACAGCTCGTGATGGATATAAAAGAATTATGGAAAAATCAGAAAGCGTTCTGGAGTCTAGTGATTGCTTCTTATTTAATATCTGGTAATTGGTTTATATTCATTTTCGCTGTAAATGCAGGATACATAGTTCAAACGAGTTTAGGTTATTACATTAATCCATTACTTTCCGTAGTACTCGGAATAATTTTCTTAAAAGAGAAGTTATCTAGAGCACAAGTATTAGCAGTAATAATTGCAGCTGTCGGCGTACTGATTTTATCTATTTCTTATGGTCAAGTACCATGGATTTCGTTTTCATTGGCGATTTCATTTGCTTTTTATGGCTTAATAAAAAAGACGTTAAAAGTGGATGCACTTAGAGGGTTAACGATTGAAACTCTCTTTGTCCTACCAGTAGCACTTATATATTTTGCATACATAGTTGCGACCGGGAAAGCTGTATTTTTTTCAACGGATGTACTGACGGTAATATTACTTGTATTGACAGGTGTTGCAACTGCAGTTCCACTTATCTTATTTGCTAAAGGAACAAAAAGTATTCCATTGTACATGTCTGGGTTTATACAATACATAGCACCAACACTCATGCTTTTGATCGGTGTCATTATCTATAAAGAGCAGTTTAGTAAAATCGAATTTTTGTCCTTTTCATTTATTTGGTGTGCACTTATATTGTTTACTGCCTCGAAAATTATAGAAGTGCGGAAGCGCAAATAGAATTTATTTTAACGATTTGTGAAACATTTTGCTATTCTTTTCGTAAGTAAAGAGAATACCCAAAGGAGGAAAATAGTATATGAATACGAAACGATGGTTTGCTATTTTAGGAGCATCTATATTATTAGTTATTTCTTTAGGCGTCAATACGATGTCTAGTATATTTTCAAAAGACTGGACTACTATGTTAGATGAGTTTGCGGCTGTTTCTAGTGCTGATTTTTATGAAACGGTATTAGAAGATGGCAGTATGAATGAACGTATCGCATTATTAACGGTTGATGGAGTAATACAAGATACTGGGAGTGCTACTTCTCTTTTTGCAGCAGAAGGATATAATCACCAATTCTTTTTACAGCAATTAGAACAAGTAAAAATGGATGACTCAGTAAAAGCAATTGTCCTTCAAGTTAATTCTCCTGGTGGTGGAGTTGTAGAATCTGCAGAAATTTACCGAGAGATTAGAGAAATACAAGAAGAAACAGAAAAACCAATTTATGTATCAATGGGCAGTATGGCAGCATCAGGTGGATATTATATTTCAGCACCAGCGGATAAAATCTTTGTCAATAAAGAGACGATGACAGGTTCTATTGGTGTCATTATGCAAAGTATTAATTATGGAAAACTAGCTGAAAAATACGGGGTCGAGTTTGTAACGATTAAATCAGGACCTTATAAAGACATTATGAGTCCAACGAGAGAAATGACAGATGTAGAAAGAAATATGATGCAAGAAATGCTAAATGATTCGTATGAAGAATTTGTCGATATTATTGAACAAGGTCGAAATATGACGGAAGCAGAAGTGAAAAAAGTAGCAGATGGTCGAATCGTCAATGGCCGACAAGCGATCGAAGCAGGACTTGCCGATGACTTTGGATTTTTAGAAGATGTCATTGCGGCGATTAAAACTGATTATGACCTAGAAAATGCGGAAGTGTTTGAATATGGTCATTCTCAAAGCTTTGGTTCATTATTCGCAATGAAAGCACAATCTTTATTAGGCGTTGATATGGAAACAAAACTAATCGGAAAGTTAATCGCTGATAATAATGCACCTAAAATGATGTATCTATTTGGAAATAATTAAGGAGGGATTTAGATGAGTGAGATTATACAGCCAGATGAACAAAATGGGCAAGAAAAAGCACTAGTAACTGAGCAAGCAGTCGTTCATCGTACGGTGGAATATGAGTATAAAGCTGCTGGTTTTTGGATTCGATTTTGGGCTTACACGGCGGATATCCTTATATTAGCTTCCATCGGTATGTTGATCATCAAACCTGTGTTCCGGCTTTTCTCATGGGAGCTAAATAATCCAGTTTGGTATGCACCATTTAGCCTTATTACTGCGCTTCTTTTCTATGTCTATTTTGTTTTAATGACTAAATTTTGTAGTCAAACAGTTGGGAAAATGATATTCGGTATTCGTGTTATATCAAAAAATGGAACTAAACTAACATGGGGGACAGTTCTTTTTAGAGAATGGATCGGAAGACTTATCTCTATTATTCCTTTAAATCTTCCATATATAGCAGTCGCGTTTACACCAAAAAAACAAGCAATTCACGATTTTATCGCAGATACGTTAGTAGTTCATGAATCAATTTATGATAAAAATGAAAAACATGCATATAAACATTCTGCAGTTGCAAAAGAGTTGCAAGAACAGAACATATTCTAGTAAGATGAATGTAATGAAAAAGGAGGCTACATATTTATGGCACAAGTAACATTTAAAAACAATCCGGTCACTTTAGTTGGTCAAGAAGTAGTAGTAGGAGAAAAAGCACCTAACTTTACGGTGTTAGCAAATGATTTATCCCCAGTAACGCTACAAGATTCTGCTGGTAAAGTACGTTTGATCAGTGTAGTCCCATCACTAGATACTGGTGTTTGTTCAACTCAAACAAACAAATTCAATCAAGCTGCTGCTAGTTTAGGAGAAGACGTTGTCATCTTAACAATTTCTGCTGACTTACCATTCGCTCAAGCACGTTGGTGCGGGGCAAACGCTGCAGATGCTATTCAAACGCTTTCCGATCACCGTGATTTTTCGTTCGCAGAAGCATTCGGTGTTGGTATAAAGGAATTACGTTTACTAGCTCGTTCTGTATTCGTAGTGGACAAAAATGATGTAGTTACTTATGCTGAATATGTTAGCGAAGGAACGGATCATCCAGACTACGACAAAGCATTAGAAGCAGTAAAAGAAGCAACAAACTAATAAATAATAAGAAAACCCACTCAGCTAATTCTAGTTTAGTGGGTTTTCATTTGAGGGATGTATATATGCACACGAATGTAGAACAAATATTTACGTTTATTGATCAAGAAAGCACATTTATAGAAGAACAACAATCAGCTACCTATTTAGAAGGGGTAGTGTACGCATTAGAATTATGGTTAGAAGAGAAAAAAGTACCTACTATAACTAACCCAACGAAAGAACAAATACGAAAAGCTATTCAATTGGCAATTTTAAAAGGAATGAAAGCAAGTTCTCAAGTGAATCACCAAATGACACCAGATGCCATTGGACTTCTAGTGAGTTATTTTGTACAAGTTATGGCAAAAGACAAAAAAGAATTGTCCGTCTTGGATCCTGCATTTGGAACGGGAAATTTACTTTATACAGTAATGAATGCATTACCTTTTGAAAACCATGCTTACGGTGTGGAAATAGATGAGTTATTAATCCAATTAGCAGCTCAAACTGGAGAATTGCTTACACATGATATACAACTGTTTCGACAAGACGCCTTAAAACCATTATTAATCGACCCTGTGGATATCGTAGTAAGTGATTTACCGGTTGGCTATTATCCAGATGAAGATACAGCACAAGACTATTTTTTGCATAGTAAAGAGGAAATGTCTTATGCGCATCATTTATTCATCGAACAATCAATGAAGCATGTAAAACCAGGCGGATATTTATATTTTTTAGTGCCGAATACTATTTTTGAATCTAAACAAGCGCCGCAGCTGCATAAATTTATTAAAGAAAACGGATGGATTCAAGCGGTCATCCAATTCCCAGTTTCTATTTTTAAAACAAAAGGGCAAGAGAAGAGTCTGCTAGTTTTACAAAAGAGAAGCGATGAGTTAAAGGCACCTCGTGAAGTGTTGCTTGCGAAAGTTCCAAACATGACCAATAAAGAAGCAATGGAGTTATTTTTCCAAAAAGTAGATATATGGCAAGAAGAAAATTCAAAATAAGAGGGTAGCCCTAATATAGGGCTACCCTCTACCTATTTATGAATAATGGAATTGTTTGGTTATCCTTTTTTCAGTCAGGAATATCTTCTGTGCGGACAACTAATACGTCGCAAGATGCGGAGCGTACGATATATTCCGAAACACTTCCGATTAAAAATCTTTCCATTGCATTAAGACCAGTTGCGCCACAAATAATCAAATCTGCGTGGACTTTTTTAGCAAGGTCTTTAGAAATCATTGTTTTAGGCGATCCATAATCGACAATGATATTTACATGTTGGACACCGGCCGCTTGCGCCTCAGTTTTATAACCTTCTAGTAATTCCTCTGCAAATGATTGAGCTCTTTCAGCGATGGAGCGGTCATATGCTTCAATAGCAGCAAATGATCTTGTATCAATGATATTAACCAAATTTAATGTTGCATTGTTTCTTGCAGCGATGGATGCGGACTTTTTAAAAGCGTATTCCGCCTCTTTCGATCCATCTACTGCCACTAGAATTTGTTTATATTTTAATGTCATGATAAATACCTCCTTTATCTTAATATATATATATTTCGCTATTTATTGACATATTCCTGCTTATCTACATTAATTATTTTTATACATGTGATGATTAACTGATAGTGTTCACTAAATTGTAATATTACACTAGTCGCTCTATGTATTGGTTCTTTTCGAGTGCTTTGAACTGAACGAGTTTCTACGCCATTACCGAGACCTTCTTGATGCGTAGTGATGCGACAAAGTCGCATCCCCACACATTTTTTAAGTAATCGTGTGGAAATCGTTCGTCGTACTCTAAAGGTATGGGTAATTATAGTGCTAAAGCTTTTGAGAACGAGAGCAATAGCAACTTTTTTATTCATTTAAAAGCAGCCAAAGATGCAATTTTGGCTGCTAATCGCCTCTCTACTTGTTTACTGTTTACTATTTTATAAAGTGTCACTCGCTTATTTAGTATCACAGATGCAAAGGTGTATTTATACAAAAAATAAATAAGTAGCTCATAATAAGGTAGAGTATGTGCAAGGGAAATTGCATTTTCGCGAGCTCTTTTAATAGTAAGTATATCTGCTTTTCTTATCCAAAGCATTTGTACTTATTTTTTGTCTTTTGAAAGTTTTAATTTCAGAATTTGCACAGAGCGCTTATATTATTTAAAATATTGAAGCATTATACATAGAGAAGTGCTAAAATGGAATTGTTCGAAAGTGATTTACGTAGCTAGACGAATCATTCATCCAACAATTTCATATTACATAGGGGGATATAGAAATGCGTATTGGAATTCCGAAAGAAACGAAAAATAATGAAAACCGTGTCGCAATGACACCTGCTGGAGTAGTGAGTTTAACCCATTTTAATCATGAGGTATACATTGAAACTGGAGCAGGGTTAGGTTCTAGCTTCACTGACCAAGACTATATTGATGCTGGAGCAACAATCGTTCAAACGGCAAAAGAAGCATGGAATCAGGAAATGGTGATGAAGGTTAAAGAACCAACACATGCAGAATTTGATCTAATACGAGAAGAATCTATTCTTTTCACTTATTTACATTTAGCACCAGAAGATGATTTGACAAGAGTACTTCTAGAAAAGAAAGTAACTGCTATTGCATATGAAACTGTTCAGCTTCCTAATAATACACTTCCACTATTATCACCGATGAGTGAAGTAGCTGGACGTATGGCAACCCAGATTGGTGCCCAATATTTAGAACAAATTAATGGTGGTAAAGGGATTCTACTTGGTGGGGTGCCAGGTGTTCCTCGGGCGAAGGTAGCAGTAGTAGGCGGTGGTATTGCTGGTACGAACGCTGCTAGAGTTGCCTTAGGTATGGGAGCGCAAGTGACGATTATTGATCTAAATCCGGATCGTCTACGTCAACTAGAAGATTTATTTGGTAGCCAAGTACAAACTTTAATATCTAATCCTTATAATATCGGAGAAGCGGTAAAAGAAGCAGATTTAGTTATTGGAGCTGTTCTTATACCGGGAGCAAAAGCACCAAAACTTGTGTCAGAAGAAATGATTAAATCCATGTCTCCAGGCTCTGTAGTGATCGATATTGCTATTGACCAAGGTGGAATTTTCGAAACTTCTGACCGTATTACGACACATGATAATCCAACTTATGAAAAGCATGGTGTTGTGCATTATGCTGTTGCAAATATGCCTGGAGCAGTTCCTAGAACGTCTACAATGGCACTTATCAATGCGACTGTTCCTTATGCACTTCAAATTGCTAATAAAGGATATAAACAAGCTTGCTTAGATAATTTAGCATTACAAAAAGGGCTAAATACATTAGCAGGTCATGTAACATTTAAAGCAGTTGCAGAAGCACAAGGCTTACCTTACGTAGACGCTGCTACACTTTTGAATTAATAGTAGGACAAGTTATCACCCAACTCTATATGATTTGGGTGATTTCTAATTTTGGAACATGTTGGAGTGATGTAATTGATTTATTTTTATATTGGTTTAGCGGGATTTCTAGGTGCTATTTCGCGTTATTTAGTAGGGACTGTCTTTCTTTCAGATTCCATTTTTCCATTTGCCACATTACTCATTAACTTAGTTGGTTGTTATGCTTTAGCTTATTTAACTTCTAGAGTTTTCTTTTTGTCTAGTCAGTTAAAGACGGTAATTGGGACAGGTTTTTTAGGGGCTTTTACTACTTTTTCGGCTTTAAGTGTAGAAACTGTTAAATTATTTGAGCATGGAAAAATATCGATGGCTTTGTTGTATATAGTTGTAAGTATTGTTGGTGGAATTTTGATGAGTAATTTAGGTTGGAAAAAAGAGGTGAGCGAATGAATATCTATTATATTCTAGTAGTAGGAGTTGGCGGATTTTTTGGGGCGATCGCAAGATATTATCTTTCTCAAAAATGGAACAAAACTGTAGCAGATCGTTTGCCTCTTGGAACGCTTACAGCTAATCTAGTTGGAGCATTTCTTCTTGGATTCATTTTAAGCATTGCCTTAAAGGATATTTATGTATTACTTATAGGTACTGGGTTTCTTGGAGCTTTTACAACTTTTTCTACCCTCCACAAAGAACTATTCATACTTCAAAAATATCCACGTAAATGGGTAATGTATTTTGTGATTACATACGCAGGAGGATTAAGTCTTGCATTTCTAGGTTATTTTTGGGGTAAATAAAAAGCACCCTTTGCAGAGTGCTTTCTATTGATTAAAGTATTTGTAGTTCTTTCGGGAATTTTGTCAAAACTTCGACGCCGTCCGCTGTCACCACCACATCATCTTCAATGCGAACACCCGTTATTTCAGGGTGATAAATACCTGGCTCAATCGTGAATACCATGCCAGTTTCCAATTTCATCTCATTGACACCTGTAATAGATGGGAACTCATGTACAGAAATTCCTAGTCCATGACCTAATCGATGCGTAAAGTACTCTCCGTATCCTGCATCCGTAATGACATCACGTGCTATTTTATCTAGTTCCATTGCAGTAATCCCAGGTTTTACGGCTTCTACAGCAGCTTCTTCTGCACGTCGAACTGTTTCATAAATTTCTCGTTTATCAGGTGATGGTTCACCAAAAGCCACTGTGCGTGTAATATCAGAACAATAGCCATTATAAACGACACCTAGATCGAATAAGATAAAATCACCTTTTTGGATTTTACGTTCTCCAGGAGTTCCATGTGGAGAAGCAGTTTTTGGTCCACTTAGCACCATTGTATCGAACGACATTTGAGATGCGCCTTTTTCTTTTACCGCTAGTTCGATTGCGTTTAAAATTTCGAGCTCCGTTTTTCCTTCCGCAATCTCTTTACATCCAACTTCAATCGCATAATCTGCAAGTTCAGCTGCTTTACGCATATTTACTAATTCTTCTTCGGATTTAATAACGCGAAGATCGTTAATTTTTTCATCGATTCTGGAAACTTGTAGGGATGGAATTCTTTCCTCTAGAGCTTCTAGTCTCTCTACGGTTAAGTGGGCTTTTTCTACTGCTAGCGTTGTTATATCGCCAACTTTTTCTTTTATCGTTTGTACGACAATATCCCATGCATTTTGTGTATCTTGATGACCTACAATTTGGCCTTTCCAGCCAGCAGCTTTTGCATCTGGAATTTCCATTTGTGGGCAAATGATAAAAGGCTCCGCTTCTTTAAAAATAACGACACCGAGTAAGCGTTCATGCGGATTGCTTCTAAAACCGGTAAAGTAAAATACATTGTCTGGAGTAGTGATAAATGCTGCTTCCAGGTTGTTCGTTTGTAAAAAGTTTTGAATTTTTTGGACTTGATTCATACAGACACCTCTTTTAAATTAATAATTTAAGAATAGCAGAATAAAGGAATTAGCGCATCTTTCGTAGAATGAATAATAGGAGGATAATATTAAATTTGAAGGAGAGATGACCAGATGCAAATAAGCTATCACGGACATTCCGTAGTAAAAATCCAAACAAATTCACATACGATATTAATAGACCCTTTTATAAATGGAAATGGACAAACAGATTTAATTGCTTCGGAAGTATCAGCCGATGTCATTTTATTGACACATGGACATAATGATCATGTAGGAGACACAGTAGAGATTGCCAAAAGAAGCGATGCTTTAGTAATCGCCCCATTTGAACTTGCCGAATATATAGAAACTCAAGGTGTGAAAGTGCATGCAATGGGGTTAGGGGGAGCAAGAGAATTTGAATTTGGAACAGTGAAATTTACGCAAGCCTTCCATAGTTCTTCTTATACTACCGAAGCTGGTCAATGGGTATACACTGGAATGCCTGCTGGAATATTATTCACAGCAGAAGGTAAAACGATATATCATGCAGGGGATACTGCATTGTTCGGTGATATGAAGCTAATCGGAGAAAGAAATAATATCGATGTTGCATTTTTACCTATCGGAGATAATTTTACGATGGGTCCAGAGGATGCTGCCTACGCTACGGAGTTAATAAAACCGAAAATTGTCGTACCGATTCATTACGATACATTCCCACCGATCAAACAAGATCCAAACAACTTTAAAGAACTTGTAACGACAGCAGAAGTACAAGTATTGCATGCAGGGGAAAGTGTACAACTTCCACGTGATTAGAAAAAAAGGGAAATGTGGTACAATAAACGTATAACAATCGTTTGGATGTGACTACATGACAACAAAACACGAACAAATTTTAGCTTATATAGAAAAACTACCAGTTGGAGATAAAATATCGGTTAGGCAAATTGCAAAAGATTTAACAGTAAGTGAAGGAACTGCCTATCGTGCCATAAAAGAAGCAGAAACAAGAAGGTTAGTTAGCACGATTGAACGAGTTGGAACGATACGAATCGAACTGAAGAAAAAAGAACATTTTGAACGGCTAACATTTGCAGAAGTTGTAAATATTGTAGATGGACAAGTGTTAGGTGGGAAAATTGGTCTATATAAAACGTTGAATAAATTTGTAATTGGCGCCATGCAATTAGAAGATATGATGCGTTATGTGGAACCTGGCAATTTACTTATCGTTGGAAATCGTTTAAAAGTTCATGAGACTGCATTACAAGCAGGAGCAGCTATACTTGTGACGGGAGGCTTTGATGTCCCAGAACCTACTAAAAAACTTGCAGATGAGCTGGAAATGCCTGTTATCTCCACAAGCTATGATTCATTTACTGTTGCCACGATGATCAACCGTGCAATTGATGACCAATTAATCAAGAAAGATGTGCTTCTTATTGAGGATATTTATATTTCTTTGGAGAAGACAGCGTATCTTCGTACGACCGATCTTGTGAAGAACTACCGGGAATTGAATGATGTTACCACACATGGCGGTTTCCCGGTAGTAGATAAATCGAATAAATTAGTTGGAATCGTTACTGCTAGAGATGTTATTGGGAAAGAGAATCATGAACTTATCGAAAAAGTGATGACGAAAACACCGATATCGATTACGATGAAAACAAGTGTAGCATCGGCCAGTCATCGGATGATTTGGGAAGGAATCGATTTGTTACCAGTTGTAGGTGATAATAATAATCTGGAAGGGGTTATTAGCAGACAGGACGTATTAAAAGCTTTGCAAGCAGCGTCTAGGCAGCCACAGAATGGTGAAACAATTGATGATATCGTGAAACAGCAAATAAAAGCAATCTCTTCCGAGGAGTTTATTTTTGAATTTGAAGTAACCCCTCAAATGACTGATCATTTTGGTGCGATGTCTTATGGTGCTTTTACCATATTAGTAACAGAAACAGGGTCTCAAACATTGAAGATTCGTAAACGGGGAGAAAGTGTTGTGGAAAACATGACCATTTATTATACGAAGCCAATCCAATTGGAAAGTATTCTCCGTGTCCATGCTCGAGTTTTAGAAATGAGTAGAAAAGTGGCAAAAATAGATATAGAAGTTTTTAATGAAAAACAATTAGTTGGAAAAGCAATGCTCACATATCAACTGCTTGAGAGATAAAGTGAAACTTCAATCAGTGGGGGGGTTCGACGCACAGGACGTGTTAGTGCTGACGTTGCGACATGGACGTCGCGCTTTTAGTCCGCTTCATCCCCCACTGATTGTTAGTTGAGGCCTACACGATGTAGGTCACGCAGACGTTGCAACACGATGTTGCGTACTTAGTCTGCGATCCATTTCATCGGGCTTTTACGGGCAGTTGATCTCACACTTATCTTTTCGCTTTTCTTAAATCTTGAAGTGGGAGTCTTACTGCCCGTTAATGCGGGATAAAAAATGATGCAGCTTTTTTGGCTGCATCATTCTAATACTTATTGATTTAACGTTAGTTCTTCTTGTACGAACTGCCCGTAATGTTTGCTCGCTTTATAATTATGATACATAAAATAACCACCAAGTAAGATAAACAATCCAGAAACAGCGTAAGTCACAGAGGATTGGTAGATATATAAAAAGTTAGCACCAAAGAATAACACGAATGCACCGAGGCATACAGATGCTTTTGCGGCAAACCATTTTTTACGGATTGGTAAATGTGTCCGTAACTGCTTCGTTTTAAAATAGAAATACCAAACAAATGAGACAACAATTGCACATATTAATATACCATTAAGAATCATTATGAACCTCCAATAAAGTGAAACTTCCATCATAACCTTCTATCATTGTAATAGTAAATTTCAAAAAATGCGAATGGTAAACTTGACTATCTAAGGAGAAATAAAATGAAAAGACAAATCATCGACACAATCGAACGCTTTGACAAAATAATTATTCACCGACATGTACGGCCAGATCCAGATGCATACGGATCTCAAATTGGACTGAAAGAGTTAATCGTTCTAAATTATCCAAACAAAAAAGTACTGGCAACAGGAACACATGAACTGACATTAGATTTTCTTGCTCGCCCAGACATAGTGACAGATGAGGATTTTACGGATGCATTAATCATTGTTACAGATACTGCGAATACGGAAAGAATTGATGATGAACGCTATAAACTAGGAAGCTTTCTAATAAAAATTGATCATCATCCAAATGACGATGCATATGGTGATTTACTTTGGGTCGATACAAATGCTAGTTCTGTAAGTGAATTGATCTGTGAATTATTTGTAGAAGGAAAAGACTATAAAAACTGGAAAATGAATGCGACTGTTGCAAGACTACTTTATGCAGGTATAGTAGGAGATACTGGTCGATTCATGTTCCAGAGTACGACCGAGCAAACGATGAAATTTGCTGGTCAATTAATTTCTTATGATTTCGATCGTACAGAATTATTTAATGGCATGTATGAAGTAGAAAGCAACCTGCTCCAGTTAAAAGGATATATCTATGCAAATTTTGAAATGGATGACAATGGCGTGGGATCTATGAAACTAACACGGGAATTGTTAAAGCAATACAATGTATCTGATTCGGAAGCTTCTTTGTTAGTTAGTGTGCTAGCAGATGTGAAAGGGATGAAATGCTGGGTATTTTTCATAGAAGATACGGATACGATTCGGGTTCGCTTGCGCTCGAAAGGCCCGGTTATTAACACGCTAGCGAAAAAATATGGTGGCGGTGGTCATCCGCTTGCATCAGGTGCTTCTGTACAAACTTGGGAAGAAGCTGACTTAGTAATTGAAGATTTAAAAAAGCTGTAAATTGAGGTGTGTTATATGGAAACAGTATATCCACAAATTGTGACATCAGCGGATATGCTGAAAAGTACAATTCAATTGGAGCCACTTATTGAAAAGCTAAAAAGCAATCATGCAAAGGCAGTTGCCATTACAAATAGTACTTTGTATGGCATAATGCCTTTTTGGCATGAAATGAAAAAACATCATATTCATCCGGTAATCGGACTGACGATACATGTCCAATTAGATGAAAAATGTGTTCCACTTGTTCTTTATGCAGAAAATGATAAAGGCTACGAAAATCTGTTGAAAATTTCGAGTAGCTTAGAAACGAGAGAACTTACCGAACTTCCTAAAAAATGGCTTCACGCATATAAAGAAGGCATTATTGCTGTGTATAAAGGAGATAAAGAGTTTACACGAGCAGCATTTATGGAGCTTTATGACCTATTCCGAAATACTGATTTGTCTATTGGGATAGAACGAACAAATGGCGTAAAGCAAAATACAGAAGAAGAAATAATAGAAACATCGAAGCAATTCTCTATACCAATCACTGTTTTTCATCAGAGTCGCTATGTCCAAAAAGAAGATGCTTTTGCATATGAAGTTTTGAACGCAATGGATCAATCATTAAAAATGACGGATCGTAATCGTTTAAAACCTACGGACGATTCGTATCATGTGTTAGCAGAAAAAGAGTGGGATGACTGGTTTTCAGACGTTCCGCAATGGCTGGAAAACACGAAGAAAATGTTAGAAAGATGTCAGGTCCAATTCGACAAACAGGCGCATATTATGCCGAAGTTTCCTCTGCCTGAGCAGCAAAATGCCAAAGATTATTTGCGAGCGCTTTGTGAAGAAGGTTTACATGGTCGTTTGGCCGAAGTGACGCAACAATATAAAGAACGTCTTTATTATGAACTTCAAATTATTAATGAAATGAATTACGAAGACTATTTTCTGATCGTGCAAGATTTTATGAAATTTGCTAAAAGGGCGGGTATTTTAACTGGTCCAGGACGAGGATCATCTGCAAGTTCACTTGTTGCCTATTCTCTATTTATTACAGATGTGGACCCTTTACAGTACGGTCTTTTATTCGAGCGATTTTTAAATCCAGAACGTATTACGATGCCGGATATTGACATTGACTTTGCTGATTCTAGAAGAATGGAAGTTATCCGTTATGTTGCCGAAAAATACGGAAAAAACTATGTTTCACAAATAATTACATTTGGTACATTATCCGCAAAAGCAGCAGCGAGGGAAGTTGCTAGAATCTTTGGTTTTGAATCTTCTACGTTAGAAGCTATTTCTTCTTTTATCCCGAACAAAAACGGCATTACGTTGAAAGAGGCGTATGAACAATCTCAAAAGTTACGTGAGTTTATACAAACGGAAGAAATAAGAAAAAAATGGTTTGAGGTCGCACTTGCCTTAGAAGGATTGCCTCGAAATGCTTCTACGCATGCTGCTGGCGTTGTCTTATCTCCTATTCCTTTAGTAGATGTAGTGCCAATTCAAATGGGGCATGATGATTTGTTTTTAACGCAGTGGCCGATGAAAGAAGTAGAGCAGGTTGGCTTGTTAAAAATGGATTTTCTAGGACTTAGAAACTTAACAATCATTGAACGTATTTTAAAGATTATTCATAAAAATAAATCGCGTTCCTTTTCACTCGATACGATTCCTATGGATGATAAGCTTACTTTTCAGCTTTTACAGCATGGAGATACAACGGGTGTCTTTCAGCTAGAATCTGCAGGTATGCGACAGGCGCTAAAACAAATTCAACCGACTAAATTCGAGGATATTGTAGCAGTAAATGCGCTATACAGACCTGGTCCAATGGATAGTATCCCACTCTATGCCAAGCGAAAGTTAGGTCAATTACCGGTAGCATTCGAACATCCTGTATTACAACCGATACTACAAGAAACGTATGGCATAATCGTCTATCAAGAACAAATCATGCAAATTGCCTCACAAATGGCAGGCTTTACTTTTGGAGAAGCAGATTTACTTCGTAGGGCAGTAAGTAAGAAAAATCGGGATATATTGCAAAAGGAAAGGACCCATTTTGTACAAAAGGCAATACAATTAGGTCATTCCGAACAAGCTGCTTCTTCTGTATATGATCTGATCGTTCGCTTTGCGGATTATGGTTTTCCAAAAAGCCATGCCGTAGCATACAGTGTCATTTCTTATCAAATGGCTTTTTTAAAAGCTCATTTTCCTGTAGCTTTTTATTGTGCTTTGCTTAGCACAGCAATTGGCAATCAAGATAAGATCAATCAACTCGTGATGGAGATGAAGCAAAAAGGCATTCCGATATTGCCGCCTTCTATTTTTAATAGCCATTCCCTTTTTGCAGTGGAGGATAATGGTGTGAGATTCGGTTTGCAAGCCATTAAAGGCGTTTCGCATGCATTTACTCAGAAGTTATTGCAACTAAGAAGAAATGGAACAAGAAAGTGGGATGACCTTTTTGATCTAGCTGCTGATTTATCCGCTGTTTATTTTACTAGGAAAAATATAGAGCCGCTTATCAAAGCAGGGGCATTGGATGATTTTCAAGAAGAGCGATCTACTCTGCTTGCAACATTGGATGCAGCGGTGAAATATGCGGAACTTGTTAGTCCTACAGAAGATACCGACCTATTTGAAGGTAATGCGACTCATTTTGGGAAATCAAAATATATCAGAACTGAAGAGTTGCCATTAATGATAAAACTGCAATTTGAAAAAGAAGTGCTAGGTCAATACTTTTCAGAACACCCGACAGTTTCTAAGAAAAAGACTATGCAACAGCAAGTAAATAATATTTGGGATGTATTACAAGTAGCAAGAGATGGAAAAGTAACAGTAGTCGGATTAATACAAGACATCAAAAAGATACGAACGAAAAAGGGAGAATCGATGGCCTTTGTGACCATTCAAGATGAAACAGGAAGTATCTCTGTGACGCTTTTTCCAGACGATTACGCAAAGTATAATTCCCTATTAGAAGAACTTGCCATTATTGTAGTAGAAGGTAAATCGGAGCGAAGAAATGGTCGAACTCAAATAATAGGAAAACTAGTTTCACTATAAACTGTACGTATGTAGTACAGTTTTTTCTTTACGTTTTACTCATTTTTTTGTATGCTATTAACTATGAGTGGTCAGACCACTTTGTAATTAATGGAAGAGTGAGGATTGGATGAATCCAAATAATAACTCGAGAAAAATGTTTTTAGAAATAGTGAAGCAACTGAGACAACTCATTCATGATGAAAACATTCCAGTTGGTGGGAAATTACCGTCCGAAAGAGAACTTGCTGAGCGTTTGCAAGTTGGTCGTTCAACTGTAAGAGAAGCACTTAGAAGTTTAGAATTGCTTGGAATAATAGAAACTAGACGGGGAGAAGGAACTTTTCTTTCTGATTTTCGTAAACACCAGTTAGTGGAATTATTATCTACTTTTATATTACAGGATGCGAGATCCAAAAAAGACGTGCATACTACTATGCATGCTTTAGAAAAAGAGGCTGTTCGGACAATATGCGTGACCGAACAATTCCAAAAACAATCGATTTGGGACGCTTTCTTAGATAAATTGCAAGAAGAAATGCTTCGGGAAGACATTATCCGAGAAATAATTATTATATCTAATAATAGACTTGCTTTGAAAATCTGGTTTTTATTGAAACAGTTTGCAGGAGAACCTTATCGCAGTTTGATGAATGTAAAAGAGAAAGAAGTATGGAAACTACTTTTGAAAAATTTAAAAGTTGGGAATGAGCAACAAGCAATATCCTATTATAATGAATGGAAATTGTTAATGAATAGGGGAGAAATAAAATGATTCGAGATATATTTAGAAAAAATCAAAAAAAGAAATATGCGACAATTCCAACTGAAAAAGCGAAAAATGATGTGCCAGAAGGAATTATGATGAAATGTCCGGAATGCAGAAAAAATGTTTTCACAAAAGATTTAATGAAAAATTTAAAAGTCTGCCCAACTTGTGATCATCATATGAAGATGACTGCGCATGAACGAGTAGAAATCTTTTTAGACGAAAACACATTTGAATCGATCGATGACCATTTAGAAACTGTAAATCCATTAAATTTTCCTAGCTATACAGAAAAAATTAAATCGGATGCAAAGAAAACTGGAATAAACGAAGCAGTACTTACTGGCGTTGGTCAATTAGATGGCCAAAAAGTAGTAGTAGCCATTATGGATTCGCATTTTAGAATGGGGTCTATGGGCTCTGTTGTTGGAGAGAAAATTACGAGAGCTATTGAAAAAGCAACGCAACTTAAAGTTCCCTTTATTATTTTCACTGCTAGTGGTGGCGCGAGAATGCAAGAAGGTGTTTTATCGTTAATGCAAATGGCGAAAACTTCTGTAGCTTTAAGAAGACATAGCGATCAAGGCAATTTATATATTTCTATTTTAACGCATCCGACTACAGGAGGCGTATCTGCTAGTTTTGCATCTGTTGGAGACATTAATATTGCAGAGCCTAAAGCATTGATCGGATTTGCAGGTCGACGAGTAATTGAACAAACAGTTCGCGAAAAACTTCCGGAGAATTTCCAAACTGCGGAGTTTTTAATGGATCATGGTCAACTAGATGCAGTTATTCATCGAAAAGATATGCGTGATAAAGTAGCGACACTTGTCCATATGCATATGAGTAAGGAGGTTTCTACATGGTAAAAACAATGCCGTTTGAAGAACCAGTTGTTCAGTTAAAAGCAAAAATTGAAGAGTTAAAAGAGTATACAGTAAATGCAGAAGTGGATATGACTGTAGAAATTAAAAATTTAGAAAAAAGATTACAAAGATTAGAACAAGAGATTTATGAAAATATGGAACCATGGGATCGAGTACAAGTTGCTCGTCATCCAAATCGACCTACGACAAGAGATTATATTCAATTATTATTTACAGATTTCATCGAGCTGCATGGAGATCGTCTGTATGGCGACGACGCAGCAATTATAGGTGGAATTGCATTGTTTGATGGTAAACCTCTTACAATTATCGGTCATCAGCGTGGAGTGGATACGAAGGAAAATATTAAACGTAATTTCGGGATGCCACATCCAGAAGGGTATCGAAAAGCATTACGTTTAATGAAGCAAGCGGAAAAATTCAATCGTCCGATCATTTGTTTTATCGATACAAAAGGTGCTTATCCGGGTAAAGCGGCCGAAGAACGAGGTCAAAGTGAAGCAATCGCGAGAAATTTAGTAGAAATGGCCGGTTTAAAAGTGCCGGTTATTAGTGTTGTCATTGGAGAAGGAGGAAGTGGGGGTGCACTTGCACTTGGAGTTGCCAATCATATTCATATGCTGGAAAACTCTACATACTCCGTTATTTCTCCAGAAGGAGCAGCATCTATTTTATGGAAAGACGCATCACTTGCCAAGCAAGCAGCAGAAGCGATGAAAATAACTGCACCAGATTTGAAAAAGATGAATATTATTGATGGTGTGATTCGCGAAGTATACGGCGGTGCCCATAGAGATTCAGAGGCACAGGCATCGTATATGAAAGATGTTCTTCTCAACTCTCTTCGTGAGCTTTCCAAGCTTTCTGCTGAAGAGTTAATAGATAACCGTTATAATAAGTTTAAACATATTGGTGAATTCAACGAATAAAAAAATGCGTCTATAGTGACGCATTTTTTTTGAGCCTATTCATGATAAGATGAAATTATTAAATATCACTTTTGTTGATTAACTGCCTTAGAACAGGGAAACAAGATTACGTCTGATTGTTTTATGTTGTTATTCGGTGTATAGGGATAACGCGTCGTAAGGTATCAGCTGAATTTGCTTGTTATATCCGCTAAACCAGATTGTCGCGTTCACATCGGATATTGTCTCATTCAACCATTTATTGTTAATGTTATACCTTAATAAGTTAGTATTTACCATTGATTTTCGCTGCAGGGCGGCGACTCCGAAGGGATCAAGTGAGTAAGATGAGACTTCACAACGTACGCCTAAGCGGCGGTGAAGGCTCATCACTCACCCCACGGAAAGCGTCCGCCCTGCAGCGAAAATCACAGCGGTTACCTAATACAACTCTCTGCGACGCATTATCCCTATAGTAAGACCGATAAAAAAAGAAAACGGCTGATCGCACTTTCATTTTAAGGCAAACATTAGTCAGAAGAACTACATAATAATTAACAAAAGTGATTAAATTTAAAAGTTTGGAGGAACCATTGTGAAGCGTATAGGTGTATTAACAAGTGGCGGTGACGCTCCGGGGATGAATGCTGCAATACGTGCTGTAGTAAGAAAAGCAATTTACGAGGGACTCGAAGTAGTAGGAATCTTTCATGGCTATCAAGGCTTAATCGATGGGAACATGGAGGTTTTAGATTTAGGTTCCGTTGGAGATATTATTCAAAGAGGTGGAACGAAGCTTTTTTCTGCGAGATGCCCTGAGTTTCGAACAGAAGAAGGTCAACTAAAAGCAATAGAGCAATTAAAAGCACACGGGATCGAGGGTCTTGTTATTATCGGTGGTGATGGTTCTTACCGTGGTTCGATGACCTTAACAAAACGCGGCTTTCCATGCGTAGGAATCCCAGGAACGATTGATAATGATATTCCAGGAACCGATTATACGCTTGGATTTGATACAGCACTTAATACGGTAATCGACAGCATCGATAAAATTAGAGATACTGCAACTTCCCATGACCGAACCTTTATAGTGGAAGTAATGGGGAGAGATGCAGGCGATCTAGCTTTGTGGGCTGGTTTAGCAGGTGGAGCAGAGACAATTATTATTCCAGAAATACAAATGAATATGGAAGATGTTGTGGAGCGTTTAAAAAGCGGTACTTCTCGAGGCAAAAAACATAGTATTATTATCGTTGCGGAAGGAGTCATGAGTGGCTCTGAATTTGCTGCAAAACTTATGGAACACGCAAATATTGAAACGCGCGTATCGGTTTTAGGTCATATTCAGCGTGGTGGATCTCCAACAGGCCGTGACAGAGTACTTGCAAGTATGTTCGGTGCAAGAGCTGTAGAGGTATTAATAGCTGGCTCTGGAGGACGAGCAGTTGGCATACGGAATCATCAAGTGGTAGACTATGATATGAATGAAGCATTTGAGAAGAGCGAACAATTCGATCAAAAGATGTATCAATTATCGAAAGAATTATCTATTTAAGACAAACAAATCATTCTTTTACATAGAAAGGACTTGGACAATGAGAAAAACGAAAATAGTTTGTACAATTGGACCTGCAAGTGAATCAGAGGAAATGTTAATAAAGTTAATCGATGCTGGGATGAACGTAGCTAGATTAAACTTTTCACACGGAAGCCATGAGGAACATGCTGCTAGGATTAAAACAATTAGAGAAGTATCCAAAAAAGTAGGGAAAATAGTAGGTATTTTATTAGATACAAAAGGACCTGAAATTCGCACACACAAAATGGAAAATGACGCGATTGAGCTGGAGACTGGTCAAACAATTGATATTTCCATGACAGAAGTTTTAGGTAACAACAAACGCTTTTCTATTTCGTATGAAAAATTAATAGAAGATGTCCAAGAAGGTTCTATTATTTTACTTGATGACGGTTTGATCGAGTTAATCGTAACAAATATTAATACAACAGATGGCATAATTTCCACATATGTACAAAATGCAGGTACGCTAAAAAATAATAAAGGTGTAAATGTGCCTGGAGTTTCTGTACAATTGCCAGGAATTACAGAGAAGGATGCAAATGATATTCTATTTGGAATTGACCAAGATGTAGATTTTATTGCGGCTTCTTTTGTGAGAAGATCAAAAGATGTACTAGAAATTAGAGAGTTGCTTGAAAAGAATAATGGTTCCCATATTCAAATCATCCCAAAAATTGAAAACCAAGAAGGCGTGGATAATATTGATGAAATTATTCAAGTTTCAGATGGTTTAATGGTTGCTAGGGGAGATCTTGGTGTTGAAATTCCGGCTGAGGAAGTTCCTTTAGTACAAAAAAGCCTTATTCAAAAATGTAATGAAGCAGGAAAACCTGTTATTACAGCTACCCAAATGCTAGATTCTATGCAACGTAACCCAAGACCAACTCGTGCAGAAGCAAGTGATGTTGCAAATGCCATTTTAGATGGAACAGATGCTATTATGCTATCAGGTGAAACAGCAGCCGGTTCTTATCCGGTAGAAGCCGTTCAAACGATGGATAAAATTGCAAAGAGAACAGAAAATGCAATTGATTATCGTGCACATGTATCCAAATTAAGTAAAGCTCGTGAAGTAAATTTAACCGACGCTATTGGACAAGCTGTTGCACATACCGCAATTAACTTAAAAGTAAAAGCGGTGATAGCTCCAACTGAGAGTGGGCATACGGCTAAAATGATCGCTAAATTTAGACCTGGAGTTCCTATCATTGCAGTAACTTCATCTAGTCTTCCATCAAGAAAGCTTACACTTGTATGGGGCGTTTACCCAATCGTTGGGAAAAAAGCATATTCAACGGACGAAGTGTTAGAAATAGCAATTGAAGAAAGCATCGTTCATCATTATGTAACCCACGGTGATTTAGTTGTGATTACAGCAGGAGTTCCAGTCGGTGAAGCAGGAACAACGAACTTGATGAAAGTACATGTAATTGGTGATAAAGTTGCCAAGGGGCAAGGAATTGGTAAATCCTCTGCTTATGGGAAAGCTATTGTAGTGAACAACGCTAGCGAACTAGCGGGACAAGATACTTCAAATAGTATCATTGTTACAATTGGTTCTGATCGTGATATGGTACCAAGTATTGAAAATTGCAAAGGTCTTATAACAGAAGAAGGCGGATTAACGAGTCATGCAGCAGTCGTAGGGCTAAGTTTAGGGATTCCAGTTATTGTCGGTGTAGAAAATGCAACCAAATTAATAAAAGATGGTCAAGAGTTAACGATAGATGCAATTAGCGGTGCTATTTATCACGGCCACGCAAGCATCATATAAAAAGATTGCCTCACCATCAAAGGTGAGGCAATTATTTTAGGAAGGTGAATTTATGAAATGGATAATTGGTCTAATTATTGTAATTCCAGCGATCGAATTATATGTTCTACTCTTATCAGGTAAAACAATTGGAGTTGGATATACGCTTCTTTTAATATTAGCAACTGGAATTGTAGGTGCTTATCTTGCAAAGAGACAAGGAATAAGAGCTTTCCGTGAGGTTTCGGATAATATTAAAAATGGTCAAGCACCAGGGGAAGCTGCTATTAATGGCATCTTTGTCTTTATCGGTTCCATCCTAGTCATTTTACCGGGATTTATATCAGATATCCTCGGCCTTATGCTTTTATTCGCCCCTACAAGGAATCTGTTTAAACCACTGCTATATCGATGGATACGAAAAAAAATGAAACATGGTCAAGTTATCGTGATGAAGTCTTCGTGAGGTTCTCCCATTTATTTGCGATTAAATAAATGAATGGACTAAATAATATCCCAATAAATCCAAAGATCAAAATGGCTGCCGCGCTAAGAAAGAATACGTGGACAGCCTTTATTTGCATTGAGGAGGACCAAAGTACATTTTCGACAATATGTCTCGTCAATTGTACAAATATATAAAGAAGCAAAACTATGATACCTGCCATTCGTTGATCCATAAGGAAGAAGTAAACACTAAGTGGTATTAATAAAATGCCTGTTCCTAAAAAAGGAATACTATCTACCAAGGATACGAGAAAAGCATATTTTATGGGGTTATGTAAACCTAATAATTGGAAACCAATCGATAAAAGAACAAAGGTTAGAAAAAATAGTTTTAACTCTACTGATATAAATTTATTCATAACACCGGATGATTTTTTTAGTGCTCTTTGAGAAAATCCTCGTGCTTTTTTAGGGAAGTAAACGAGAAACCAATGACGATCTTTCATCGATTCGTATAAAGAAAAAAATAAGCCAATACTAAATAAAAAAACTTCAAAAAAATAAGAAGGTAGATTTGTTAAATTTAATAATAGATCGTTTAAAATCTTGTTTAATAAGTTTTGAAACTTTCCTTCAAAAAATAAGAAAATAGGATGTTCTTTCAACTCGACAAACGGTAACAACATAATATGTTCGTGCAAAAGTGGAAGAAAATCTAGTAGCGCTTGTACGATTACAAATAAAAATAATATAAGACTAGATAATATAAGTGCTTCTGTTAACAGCACACTTAAAGAAACAGGAAGCTTCATATTTTTATAAAAGAAACTTGTAATGGGATATAAAAAATATCCACATATAATTGCTAAAGCTAGAGGATAAGCTACGATTGAAATTAGGATAATAATTCCAAATGGTATCCAAAGTGACATAATTTCTTTCTTATTTATTTGTAGAGTAATCATTTTCATCCATTCTTTTCAAAATATTAGGATATAGAAACATTATTTTTTAATAATTTTAAGCGTTTTCATTCACAAAATCGCCAAATATGATTATACTAGGATTGTAAGGATTAAGAGGTACATAATTAATGCAGATGATTCTTCGTTCGATGACAGGGTGAGCGAATTATTATACTGTAGAAGGGGAGATTTCGAAATGACAACAACTCGTGGTTTAGAAGGTGTTGTAGCTGCGGAGACTGCCATCAGTTCAATTATTGATGACACACTTACATACGTAGGCTACGATATTGACGATTTAGCAACAAATGCAAGCTTTGAAGAAGTAGTGTATTTATTATGGCATAAACGCCTTCCAAAAGCAGAAGAGCTATCAGAACTAAAACAACAGTTAGCTAATAATATGGCTGTTCCTCAAGAAGTTTTAAATCATTTCAAAACGTATCCAATTGATAAAGTTCACCCTATGTCCGCACTAAGAACAGCTGTATCTATGCTAGCATTATATGATGATGCTGCAGAAGATATGTCCGAAGAGGCTAATTACTTAAAAGCCATTCAATTACAAGCAAAACTTTCGACATTAGTAACTGCATTTTCTCGTGTTCGTAAAGGTTTGGAACCAATTGCACCTAAAACAGATTTAGGATATGCTGCAAACTTCTTGTACATGCTTTCAGGAGAACTTCCACAAGATATCGAAGTGGAAGCATTCGACAAAGCACTTGTACTACATGCGGACCATGAGTTAAATGCATCTACATTTACTGCACGTGTTTGTGTAGCTACTCTATCCGATATGTACTCTGGTATTGTAGCGGCGATTGGTGCTTTAAAAGGTCCACTTCATGGTGGTGCAAACGAACAAGTTATGAAAATGTTAACAGAAATCGGTTCAGTTGATAATGTGGACAAGTATATAAACGAAAAATTAGAAAATAAAGTGAAAATTATGGGCTTCGGTCATCGTGTTTATCGCAAAGGAGATCCACGTGCTAAACATTTACGCGAAATGTCTAAAAAACTTACTACACTTCGCGGTGAGTCTAAATTATACGATATGTCGGTTCGTATTGAAGAAATCGTTACTGGACAAAAGAAATTACCACCTAACGTAGATTTCTACTCTGCATCTGTCTATCATTCACTAAACATTGATCATGATTTATTCACACCTATTTTTGCAGTTTCACGTGTGTCTGGTTGGACTGCGCATATTCTTGAGCAATACGCTAACAACCGCTTAATCCGCCCTCGTGCTGATTATGTAGGACCAGGTATGCAAAAATATATTCCGATTGAGGAAAGATAATCATATTGTTCCAAAAATTTAGCTTAAACAACTTATATGAGTTGATAGCATTATAGATATTGTAGGAGGAAATGATAAAATGACAACTGGTAAAATCACTGTAGAAAACGGAGTACTTAACGTACCAAACACAGCAATTATTCCTTTCATCGAAGGAGACGGAACTGGTCCTGATATTTGGGCAGCAGCTTCACGCGTTTTAGAAGCGTCTGTAGAAAAAGCATATAACGGTGAAAAGAAAATTGAATGGAAAGAAGTACTTGCTGGTCAAAAAGCATTTGATCAAACTGGCGAATGGTTACCACAAGAAACTTTAGACGTTATTAAAGAATATTTAATCGCTATTAAAGGACCGCTTACTACACCAATCGGTGGTGGTATTCGTTCATTAAACGTAGCATTACGTCAAGAGCTTGATCTATATACATGCTTACGTCCGGTTCGTTATTTCAATGGTGTCCCTTCTCCAGTAAAACGTCCAGAAGATACAGACATGGTTATTTTCCGTGAAAACACAGAAGATATTTATGCAGGTATTGAATATGCAAAAGGTTCGGATGAAGTGAAAAAACTAATCAGTTTCCTTCAAAACGAAATGGGCGTTAACAAAATCCGTTTCCCTGAAACTTCTGGTATTGGTATTAAACCAGTTTCTGAAGAAGGTACAAAACGCTTAGTTCGCGCTGCACTTAACTATATTATTAAAGAAGGTCGCGAATCTTTAACACTTGTTCATAAAGGGAATATCATGAAATTCACTGAAGGAGCTTTCAAAAACTGGGGTTACGAAGTTGCTGAGCAAGAATTCGGTGATAAAGTATTCACTTGGAACCAATACGATCAAATTAAAGAAGAGCAAGGTACTGAAGCTGCTGATAAAGCACAAGCGGATGCACTTGCAGCTGGTAAAATCTTAGTAAAAGATTCAATCGCTGATATCTTCTTACAACAAATCTTAACTCGTCCAAAAGAGTTCGATGTAGTTGCTACTATGAACTTAAACGGAGACTATATTTCGGATGCACTTGCTGCTCAAGTTGGTGGTATCGGTATCGCTCCAGGAGCTAATATCAACTACGTAACTGGACATGCTATTTTCGAAGCAACACACGGTACAGCTCCAAAATATGCTGGACTTGATAAAGTAAATCCATCTTCTGTTATCCTTTCAGGTGTATTAATGCTTGAACACCTTGGTTGGAACGAAGCTGCAAAACTAATCATGGATTCAATGGAAAAATCGATTGCTTCTAAAGTAGTAACTTATGACTTTGCTCGTCTAATGGACGGAGCAACAGAAGTAAAATGTTCTGAGTTCGCAGATGAACTAATCAAAAACATGTAATTTGAAAATGAATTTTGGTTTTTAAGGAAGGGATTTATCCCTTCCTTTTATTATAGAACAAAGGAGAGTTTTCTAATGACATTGAAAAGAAATAAAATCTCAGTTATCGGCGGCGGATTCACTGGTGCTACTACAGCATTCCTACTTGCACAAAAAGAACTTGGAGATATTGTTCTTGTTGACATCCCTCAAGCGGAAAACCCGACAAAAGGAAAAGCTTTAGATATGGCAGAAGCAGGTCCTGTACAAGGCTTTGATGCAAGCATTATTGGAACTTCGAATTATGAAGATACAAAAGATTCGGATGTTGTCATTATTACTGCTGGTATTGCACGTAAACCAGGTATGAGCCGAGACGATTTAGTTCAAACAAACCAAAAAGTAATGAAAGCTGTAACAAGCGAAATCGTTAAATATTCACCAAATACAACAATCATCGTCTTAACAAACCCAGTGGATGCGATGACTTACACTGTATATAAAGAATCAGGATTGCCAAAAGAGCGTGTAATCGGACAATCTGGCGTACTGGATACAGCCCGGTTCCGTACATTTGTAGCGCAAGAACTAAACTTGTCTGTAAAAGATGTAACTGGTTTTGTTCTTGGTGGCCACGGCGATGATATGGTGCCATTAGTAAGATATTCATATGCTGGTGGAATACCATTAGAAAAGCTAATTGATGCTGGACGTTTAGAAGAAATCGTTGATCGCACCCGTAAAGGTGGTGCGGAAATCGTTAACCTACTCGGAAACGGCTCTGCATACTATGCGCCAGCTGCTGCATTAGTTGAAATGGCTGAAGCGATTCTGAAAGATCAAAAACGTGTATTACCATCAATTGCTTATTTAGAAGGCGAATATGGCATGGATGGAATTTATCTTGGCGTTCCAACTGTACTTGGTGCAGGCGGTATTGAGAAAATTATTGAGCTAGAGTTAACAGAGGAAGAAAAAGGATTACTAAGCAAATCTGCTGATTCTGTTAAAGCAGTTATGAAAGTTTTAGCATAATTCTTGATAATATTAGTCGAGCGTGGGAAACCTGCTCGATTTTTTTTGTACTTATTGTTAAGATAGATATAGCTAATTGATGGGAGGATGAAATCTTGTTATTGGGTAAAATACAGAAAAAGGGTAGGAATATAAACGATTTAATTGTTGGTGAAAAATTAACCATTACTGAAAAAATAGAAGACAAAGATTTACTTCTATATTTAGGGTTAACAAATGATAATAATCCTTTATATATTCAGCATGATTTTGCTTCCAAAACAGTTTATGCGAAACCGATTGTCCCACCAATTATGTTAATGGGCATAATTACAGCTGCTATCTCAAAATATTTACCTGGCCCCGGCGCGTACATAACCAAACAAAACATCAGCTTTCTTGCGCCAGTTTATCACTATTCAACTTTAAAATTTATTCTGGAAGTAATAAAGATTAATGTAGATGCTAATGAAGTAGTAATTTCCGTTACTGGCAAAGATGAAGAAAATAACGCAGTATTAGCTGGTACTTTTTATGTGAACCCGCCAGCAATCGAGCAGTAGACCGACATTTAAAGGCAATTGATTTGGAATGGGGGTTTCAAATCAACTTTGGAGGCATATATATGAAAAAAGTATTAGTTGTAGATGATGAAAGCTCAATCGTAACATTATTAAAATATAATTTAGAAGAAGCAGGTTTTGAGGTTATCACTGCAAATGATGGTTTAGAAGGCTTGAATCTTGCAATGGAGGAAAATCCAGATGTCATCGTATTAGACTGGATGTTGCCACGAATGGACGGAATGGAAGTTTGTAAAGAGCTTCGCCTTAAAAAAATTCAAACACCGATTATTATGCTTACCGCAAAAGATGAAGAGTTTGATAAAGTGCTGGGTCTAGAATTAGGCGCAGATGATTATATGACCAAACCATTTAGCCCACGTGAAGTGACTGCTCGGGTAAAGGCCATGATACGTCGTTCTACGATTTCTACTGAGCATCAGATAAATGAAGTAAAGCATAAAGAAGAAATGTATGCGTTTGGTCCCCTGCAAATTTATCCAGAGCGATTTGAGGTACTTTTAAATGAAGAACCAATTGAATTTACACCGAAGGAATTCGAATTACTTGTGTACTTAATAGAAAACAAAAATAGAGTGCTTACACGCGATCAATTATTAAGTGCGGTATGGAACTATGATTTTGCAGGGGATACTCGAATAGTCGATGTGCATGTTAGTCATTTACGAGATAAAATTGAAGAAAATAGTAGAAAACCAATTTTCATCAAAACGATCCGTGGTCTGGGATATAAATTCGAGGAACCAAAATCGTAATGAAAAGATTTCAATCCAAAATATTACGAACGTACTCTATAGTAATTGGATTAATATTAGCTAGTCTTGGACTTGTACTTGGGCAACTTTTTCCTGTTTTTGTTGATCATTCCACTGCTGTTTTAATTGACTCAAAAATGAAGCAAATATCCAACTTTTTAGTGGAAACAGAGCTTTCAGATGAAGAACAAGCGAATATAAAGCAACTATTGAATTCCACTTTGGAACATCAGGAGATCGCAAATGAACAAAATTCGCTTTGGTTATTTTTATTTTTTTTATTGTTAGTTACATTTCTAATTGCTTTGTTCTTGGGATCAAATATATTTAAAAAATATGCTCAGCCTATTGAACATTTAACTGAAACAGCCATGGAACTTGCAAGAGGAAATTATCGTATACGCGCATTTGAAGATGATTTTTCTGGGATGTCTGCATTAAGTAATTCTTTAAATATTTTAGCCCGTAACTTACATGATATCTCGGTTATGCGTGAAACGGAAAAAGAGCGATTAAAAACATTAATTGAGAACATGGGTAGCGCCTTAATAATGATTGATCGAAATGGCCTTGTGACGATTGTGAATCGATCATTTTTAGAGCAATTACAAATAAGCTTAGAAAATATTGATGGAAAACTCTTTCGTAAAATTGGACTTCCGGATCAAATAGAAGCTTTTATTGATAAACTATTTTTAACGGAGTCTTCATACCGTGAACAAATTAAGATTAAGCGTAATCTACATACTTATTATAAGGATGCTTACGGGGCTCCTGTAATAGGAGAACATGGAAGATGGTTAGGCATCGTTGTAGTGATGCATGATATTACAGAACTTGTGAAGTTAGAGCAAGTTCGCAAAGATTTCGTAGCAAATGTTTCGCATGAATTAAAAACACCTGTAACTTCTATCAAAGGATTTTCAGAAACATTATTATATGGAGCCTACAAAAATGAAGAAACTTTACTCTCTTTTTTAGAAATTATTCATAAAGAAAGTAATCGATTGCAAATGCTTATAACCGATTTGTTGGACCTTTCAAAGGTAGAGCAAGTAGGATATGAAGTTAATTTGCATGAAGTCAAATTGCAGGACGTATTAAATCGATGTTTGGAAATGTCTGCTCATCTTTTAGAAGAAAAAGAAATAGAGTTAGCGCTTAGTGTTGAAGAAACGGTGAAAGTATTGGGAGATTCCAATCGTTTAATGCAAATTATGATGAACTTAGTGACAAATGCTATTACGTATTCTCCCGATCATACGACTATACATATTTCCATTTTCAAAAATGAAAAGTATGGTATATTCCATATTCAAGATGAAGGAATTGGGATTAGTAAAAAAGAGATTGGTCGAATATTCGAACGCTTTTATCGCGTGGATCGTGCACGAAGTAGAAACTCAGGTGGTACAGGCTTAGGCCTTGCTATTGTAAAGCATTTAGTTGAAGCGCATCATGGATTGATAGAAGTAGATAGTGAAGTGGGTAAAGGTACATGCTTTACTGTGTACATACCACTTGTGAAAAGTTAATGGAGGTAAATATGAACAAAGAACCGTTTATCCCAATTATTGTGGGGACAGATATGAATGCTTACAATATGGCAATTTCATTTCATGAGGAATATAATATAAAGCCAATTTTAGTCGGAAAGGAAGAAATGTCCTTTACGAAATGGAGCAGTGTCATTGAGCATATTGAGATTCATTCGAATTTATGGGATAAAGCTGCATTTGTCACTGTTTTAACAGAAGTGGCAAAGAAATATAAAACGTCTGGTAAACAATTGTTGTTAATCGGAACAAATGATTTCTATGTCCGATTAATTATTGAAAATGCAAGAGCGTTAAAAGAAATGTATGTGTTTAACTATATGTCGGAAGAATTGATGAATAATCTTCTTGTGAAATCGAACTTTTATAAGCTTTGTGAAGAGCATGGAATTGATGCACCAAAAACATATTATTATTCATGTGCCAAAAAAGAGCCTTTTACGGAGGAAGTATTATTTCCTTTAATTATTAAACCGAGCAATGGGGTTCAATATTATAAAAATAAATTCCCAGGGCAGCAAAAAGTTTATCGTGTAGAATCTCGAGAAGAACTAAATGATGTCATTAACAAAGTGAATGCTAGTGGATATGTGGATGATCTAATTATTCAAGATTATATTCCTGGTGATGATACGTATATGTGGGATTCTGTTTTTTATATGAACTCAAAAGGAAAAGCGCAGTTAAGCACGCTTGCACAAGTAGTGTTGCAAGAACATACGGTTACAGCAATTGGAAACTATACCGCACTGATTACAAGATATGACGAAGAATTGATGAAAAAGCTTCAGCATTTTTTAGAAGCGGTAGGGTATGTTGGCTTTGCTAACTTTGATTTGAAGTTTGATGAACGCGACGGTAAATTCAAAGTGTTTGAAGTGAATATTCGTCAAGGACGCTCAAGTTATTATACGACGGCGCTTGGACATAATATGGCTAGATATTTTGTGGATGATGTAATTTATAATAAAGCAAAACCGCTGACATTATTAAATGAGCATTATTTGTTTACGGTCGTGCCAAAAATTGTGTTAAAGAAGTTTGTTGATAACAAAGAAATCCAAAAAGAAATTAGACATTTGTTAAGAACAGGAAAATGGGGAAATCCATTATTTTATAAAAACGATACCAATTTCATGCGGAAGTTCTATTTAATTGCTCGCCAGTTCAATTATTATAAAAAATATAAAAATAATAATTGGTGAGGAAAAGTTTACAATATATTCATAGTAGATTTACAATCATCTGTTACATTTAAATAGACCCCTTTTCCAAACGATTTACCTAAAAAAAGCTAGCGCCCTGCTAGCTTTTTTTATTATTACAAAAGTGTTACTGGTGCCAGGCACCAGTAACACTTTTGTAATAATAATGTACTTGCAGTAATTTTTTTGAAACCAAATGAGTCATTACTCCGTAAAAGAAGTATACATATAGAAAGGGGATATACGATGAGTACAAAGAGATTAATATCCATCATTGTTGCTTCGATCATAGGAATTATTTTATTATCTGCTGTATTTACATCTTGGTACACAGTAGATGAATCAGAACAAGCAATCGTTATTACTTTTGGGGAAGCTGGCGACCCAATTACAGAATCAGGTTTAAAATTTAAAATGCCGTGGCCAATTCAAAAAGTAGAAAAATTATCTAAAGAAACTTTTAGTCTACAATTTGGTTACAAACAAACAGCAGACGGGGAAATCGAATCATTCGATAAAGACACAAAAATGATTACTGGAGACGATAATATTGTCTTAACGGATTTAGTCGTACAATGGAAGATTACTGACCCAAAAGCTTATTTATTTAACTCCGAAAGTCCTCAAGACTTATTGCATGATGCAACATCCGCTTCTATTCGTTCCGTTATTGGAAACTCTAAAATTGACGACGCTTTAACATCTGGAAAAGCGCAAATTGAAGCAGACACCGTTGAACTATTGGGTTCATTAATCGATAAATACGACATTGGTATTACAGTACTTACTGTAAAACTGCAAGACGTAGAATTGCCAAATGCGGAAGTTCGATCTGCTTTTACTGCTGTAACGGATGCAGAAGAAACAAAGAACACCAAAGTAAACCAAGCTGAAAAATATGTCAATCAAAAAATGAGTGAGGCAGAAGGGGAAGTAGATGCCATCAAATCGGAAGCAACTGGATATAAAACGGCCCGTATTCAACAAGCGCTCGGAGATGTAGAATTGTTCAATAAACTTTACGTTGAATATGCAGACAATAAAGAGATTACGAGACAGCGACTTGTCATGGAAACACTCGATGCAGTATTACCAAATGCTCAAATTTATATTATGAACGATGATGGTGGCACGATGAAATACTTGCCGCTTCAACCACTTGAATCGAATAAACAAACACCACCACCAGCTACAGAAACGGAAGAAGGGAGTGGACAATAATGGCAGATAATCACAATCCATTTTCTAATTTAGAAGAAAAATTTAAAGCAACGCAAAATAAAAAGAAGCCCCAAAAAGAAAAAACACCGATAGATTATAAGAAATATACAAAATCATTTATCGCAATTTTCCTTACGTTTGTTGTTATTGTAATTGCTTTTGCGAATATATATGTCGTGAAAGAAGGCGAGTTCAAAGTAGTTCGCCAGTTCGGGGAGATTAAAGCCATTAAAGATACACCAGGATTGCATATGAAAATACCATTTATACAAAGTGTTACCACTATCCCAAAATATCAAATGAACTATAAATTATCAGAAGCAGAGATTAACACAAAAGACAAACGTCGAATAATCATTGATAATTATGCGGTTTGGCGAGTTACGAACGCAAAAGAGATGATTTCGAATGCTGGTAATTTAATCAATGCTGGGTCCCGAATGGAAGAATTCATTTATTCAGTTGTACGTTCAGAACTTGGTCAATTAAACTATAACGAAATAATTAATGATGAAAATTCTTCACGAGGAAGTTTAAACGATCAGATTACAACTCATGTAAATGAATTGCTTCAAAAAGACAAATACGGGATTGAAGTAATAGATGTTCGTATTAAACGTACAGACTTACCTGAAGAGAACGAGCAATCCGTTTACAATGAGATGATTTCGGAAAGACAAAGTATTGCACAAAAGTTTTTATCTACAGGTGACGCAGACAAACGTCGGATTGAAGCAGACACAGACCGTCAAGTAAGAGAGATGATTGCGACTGCTAAAAAAGATGCTGCAGTGATTGCTGCTGAAGGTGATGCAGAAGCAGCAAAAATTTACAATGATAGCTTTTCTAAAGATCCAGAGTTCTATTCTCTTTACCGAACACTTGAATCTTATAAGCGTACGATTGGAGAAGATTCGATGATTATCATTCCATCTGACTCTCCTTATGCGAAAATTCTTGCAGGTTACTTAGAATAGTTTAAGAATCGTCATTCCCCTTACTATCATGGTAAGATATAGGGAATGACGATTTTATTTTCTTAAATAAGATGAATGGTAAATCGAAGGAGTGAACTTTATGTCAAATGAAAAAATACTATTATTGGATGGAAATAGTCTCGCGTATCGAGCATTTTTTGCGTTACCTTTATTAACCAATGAATCTGGCATACATACAAATGCGGTTTATGGTTTTACAATGATGCTTCAAAAAATTATGGAAGAAGAAAATCCAACGCATATGCTAGTAGCGTTCGATGCAGGGAAAACTACTTTCCGCCACTCGACTTTTGGAGAATATAAAGGCGGAAGACAGAAAACACCACCGGAACTTTCCGAACAATTTCCATATGTCCGTAAACTGATTGATGCCTACGGGATTAAAAGATATGAGTTGGAAATGTATGAAGCGGACGATATAATCGGGACGCTAAGTAAACAAGCTGATGCAAATGGTCAGCAAGTTGTCATTGTATCGGGGGACAAAGATTTAACACAACTGGCAACAGAAAATACGACTGTCTATATTACGCGAAAAGGTATTACAGATATTGAAAAATATACACCTGCTCATGTGGAAGAAAAATACGGACTTACCCCATTACAAATTATTGATATGAAAGGTTTAATGGGAGACGCTTCCGATAATATCCCGGGTGTACCTGGTGTTGGTGAAAAAACAGCGATCAAACTATTAAAAGAACATGGTTCCGTAGAAAATTTATATCAAGCATTAGACACTGTTAGTGGTGTGAAGTTAAAAGAGAAATTAGTGGCAAACGAAGAGCAAGCAAAAATGAGTAAAACACTTGCAACAATCGAAACAAACGCTCCTATTGAAGTTACTGTAGATGATTTAACCTATAGCGGGCCAAATATGGAAGAAGTAGTGGAGATTTGGAAAGAACTTTCGTTTAAAACACTTTTAGAGAAATCTGATTTCGTTGCAGAAGAACAGGAAACGGCGGAAATGAATTATGAAGTGTTAGAGGAAGTAGATGCTTCCCTATTAAAAGACCCAATGGCCGTTCATTTTGAAATGTACGACGAACAATATCATACGAGTGAATTACTTGGGATTGCTTTATCGGATGGCGATGACTCCTATTTTATCCAAGGGACGAAAGCATTTCAATCGGATGCCTTCTGCGCATGGTTAGAGGATGATTCGAAACAGAAATTTCTGTCGGACTCCAAAGCGACGCAGGCAGTAAGCAGAAAATATGGCGTCAGTATACAAGGCGCGGAATTTGATCTCCTATTAGCAGCCTATATTGTCAATCAATCCATCTCTTCTGGCGACGTATCTACACTGGCAAAAGAATTCGGAAACTATAACGTCTGGACGGACGAAACTGTTTATGGAAAAGGTGCCAAAAAATCGACGCCTGAACTGGAGAAAGTTGCTGAACATGCGGCTCGAAAAGCGCAAGCGATATGGCAATTAAAGCCGACACTAGAAGAAAAGCTGAAAGAAAATGAGCAGTTCGAATTGTATAAAGAATTGGAATTACCACTTGCATCTATTCTAGGAACGATGGAATCCGACGGGGTGAAAGTGGACAAACAAATACTTGTCGAGATGGGACATGACTTAGAAGTGAAGTTGCAATCCATTGAGCATGACATATATGCGCTGGCAGGAGAAAAGTTTAATATTAATTCTCCTAAACAATTAGGGGTCATTTTATTTGAAAAAATTGGACTTACTCCGATAAAGAAAACGAAGACAGGGTATTCTACAGCGGCAGATGTACTGGAAAAGTTAGCAAGTGAACATGAGATTATTGAACAAATTCTTCATTATCGTCAACTAGGAAAGTTAAACTCAACATATATCGAAGGTCTATTAAAAGAAATCCATGAAGCAGATGGGAAAATTCATACTCGCTACCAACAAGCATTAACTTCTACAGGGCGTCTGAGTTCAATTAATCCGAATTTGCAAAACATACCGGTCCGTTTAGAAGAAGGTAGAAAAATTCGAAAAGCATTCGTTCCGTCACAGCCTGACTGGGTTATGTTTGCAGCGGATTATTCGCAAATCGAACTTCGTGTGCTTGCCCATATGTCAGAAGATAAAAACTTAGTAGATGCATTTAATAATGATTTGGATATTCATACGAAAACAGCAATGGACGTATTCCATGTAGCCGCGGAAGATGTGACTTCGGACATGCGCCGTGCTGCCAAAGCGGTTAACTTTGGAATTGTATATGGTATTAGCGATTATGGTTTATCGCAAAACCTGGACATTACAAGAAAAGAAGCTGCGACTTTTATCGAGCAATATTTAAATAGTTTCCCAGGTGTAAAAGAATATATGGATGATATTGTACATGAAGCTAAACAAAAAGGGTTTGTCACAACCATTTTAAATAGAAGAAGATATTTACCTGAAATTACAAGTTCCAATTTTAATCTGAGAAGCTTTGCGGAGCGTACTGCTATGAATACTCCAATTCAAGGAAGTGCAGCAGATATTATTAAAAAAGCGATGATTGATATGGCGCAACGCTTGAAAGATGAAAAGATGCAAACGAAGATGCTTTTACAAGTACATGATGAGTTAATCTTCGAGGCTCCAAAAGAAGAAATTGCATTACTCGAAAAAATTGTACCAGAAGTAATGGATACTGCGATTAAATTACTCGTTCCATTGAAAGTGGATTATGCATTCGGTGCTTCTTGGTATGAAACTAAATAAGGAGTTTTTAATATGCCTGAATTACCAGAAGTGGAAGGGGTTGTCCGGTCGTTGCGACCAATTGCAACGGGGAAAACAATTCAATCTGTAGATGTTTCGGAAACGATTATCACATCTAAAGCTAATGGCAAAGAAGCAATTATAAAAGGGGCAGATGTAGATGCGTTCCGAGAAGCACTGCCTCAAATGACAATTGAAAGAATTGATAGACGATCCAAATATATTTATTTTCATTTACAAAAAGATGGAATCCCTCATTTACTCGTTTCACATTTAGGGATGTCCGGAGCTTGGTTTTACGTTCGAAGCTTGAATGAAATTGGAGAAGACAAATTTATACGGCATTCGCATGTTATTCTCCATTTGGAGGAAGGTGACATGCTCGTCTATGCAGATATTAGACGATTTGGAGAGCTCCGTCTTTTAGAAAGCGAAGCAGATTACCCACCATTGTTGCTAATGGCACCAGAGCCTTTTGACCAAGAAGCTTTAGATCATTATTTGGCGATGAGTATTTTACCCAAATATGAAAATAAAGCGATTAAGGAATTTATCATGGATGGCCAAGTTGTATCGGGTTGCGGAAATATTTATGCAACAGAAGCGTTGTTCAGGTTGAGAATCCATCCAGCGCGAAAAGTGAAACGAATAAGTAAAGAAAGAAAAATACAGTTGTTTAACGAAATCGTCATCGTGTTACTTGATAGTATCGAAAACGGAGGAAGTACAATCTCTGACTATCGCAATATTAATGGCGGAGCTGGCAATATGCAAAATCGATTACAAATGTATAGCAAAAAGAATTGCCCTATTTGTGGTCGAAAAACTTTGCAAAAAACGATCGGTGGAAGAACCTCCACTTATTGTGGGACATGTCAGAAATAACGGAGGATTGTTATGATTATTGGTTTAACAGGAAGTATTGCTAGTGGAAAAAGTACTGTGTCGAATATGTTGAAAGTATTAGGATATCCCATTATCGATGCAGATATCGTAGCACGAATAGTTGTTGAAAAAGGAACGGAAACATTGGAAACGATAACTGAAGTCTTTGGTCAAGAAGTCATTGCAGAAGACGGTTCTTTAAATCGCGAAAAATTAGGAGGAATCATTTTTTCTGATCCTTCTAAACGAAAAACTTTAAATGATATTATTCATCCAGCCATTCGTGCGGAAATGCTTCGTCAAAAGGAGCAACTATTAAAAGAAGGTTATCCAACTATTATCATGGATATCCCATTGCTATTTGAAAGTAAACTGCAATCGTATGTAGAAAAAATATTAGTCGTAACAGTGTCAGAAGAAATGCAATTGGAACGTTTAATGGCTCGCAATAATTTTACACTAGAAGAAGCCAAAGCAAGAATCCAATCACAACTCCCATTATCAATCAAAGAAAAAGAAGCAGACGCAGTTATTTATAATAATGGGACTCTAGAATCAACTGAACAACAATTGAAAAAAATATTAAGCGAATGGAACGTGCTAAACGCTTAATATGAAAGGCTGTAAACAAACTTGTTTACAGTCTTTTTTATAGCAAGGGATATAAAGATACTGTGCGGTAGTGACGGCTATATTTCCGCCGGGTGAGTGACGAGACGCAACATCGCTAACGCTCTTGTAGGGTTTCACACCGGCGTCCAAAATCCCAAAGAATGGCTAAGGGCAATCAAAAAGCTATTGAAGGCAACTAATTTCAGTATGAAAGCCACTAAAATCAGCATGAGAGCAACTAAATTGCCGTTGAAAGCAATTAATTTCTCACAATAGCTCTTTACTTGTATTGAGACGAACATGATTTAGGCATATTAGAGGAATAATATGCCTAAAAGCCCGTCAAACTTGGCTGGTCGGCATCTGCTCGACTAGTTTATCGTGTTCAAAGGCCAGATTGTCTCGTTCGACCATTCAGTGTTAATTTTGAACACTGATAAGTAAGTTTTTTCCATTGATTTTCGCTGCAGACGGCGACTCCAGTGGGATCAAGTGAGTTAAATGAGACTTCACAACGTACGCGCGTAGGCGCGGCGGTGAAGGCTCATCACTCACCCCACGGAAAGCGTCCGTCCTGCAGCGAAAATCACAGTGGATCCTAATAGAGCAATATACAGCACAGTATCCCTATTATGTGCGATATTTCATTCATCTTTATCATTCTAAATTTGGAGCTAGGATAGGCGTTAGTGTCTTTATTTATATAGCAACAACAATATTTGAACAACGACATACAACCAGTTATAAAATAAAAATATCTTTCTTTAAAAATGGGGCTACATGATTAAGATAATGTGTTATACTAATTACAAGTTGTAAAACATAAAGTATCACACAGTTACAGGAGGATTTTTACATGACAGCTTCAATTGCAATAAATGGTTTCGGACGTATTGGACGAATGGTATTTCGCCAAGCGATAGTACAGGAAGAGTTAAACGTCGTAGCAATTAATGCAAGGTATCCTTTAGAAACATTAGCGCATTTAATCAAATATGACTCAACACATGGTACTTTTTCAGGAGAAGTTACAATAGAGGAAAATGCACTTGTTGTAAATGGCAAACGAGTACAAATCGTGAATGATCGTGATCCAGCAAATTTACCTTGGAAAGAGTTGAATGTCGACATCGTGATCGAGTCAACAGGGAAATTTAATGATGGGGAAAAAGCAAGTGCTCATTTAGCAGCTGGAGCGAAAAAAGTAATCATCACAGCTCCTGCTAAAAACGAAGATGCAACTATCGTGGTGGGTGTAAACGAAGATAAATTAGATTTAGCAAAGCACCATATTATTTCAAATGCAAGTTGTACAACAAACTGTTTAGCACCAGTTGCAAAAGTATTAAACGATACATTTGGAATTGAAAATGGATTAATGACAACTGTTCACGCATATACAAATGATCAAAACAATTTAGACAATCCACATAAGGATTTGAGACGTGCACGTTCATGTGGGCAATCCATTATTCCAACTTCTACAGGTGCTGCAAAAGCGCTTACACTAGTGCTGCCAGAATTAGAAGGGAAAATTCATGGAATGGCACTTCGTGTACCTACTCCGAATGTATCTTTAGTTGATTTAGTTGTTGATGTAAAAAGAGATGTAACTGTGGAAGAAGTAAATGCAGCATTTATCCAAGCTTCCGAAGAATCTATGGAGGGAGTATTAGGATTCACAACTGAGCCACTAGTTTCAATTGATTTTAATACATCTACTCTTTCTTCAACTGTAGATGGATTAACTACTATGGTCATTGGTAATCGTAAAGTAAAGGTACTTGCTTGGTATGATAACGAGTGGGGTTATTCTGCACGTGTAGTTGATCTGACGAAAAAAGTAGCGTCAGGGTTAAAGGTAGTTTCCAATTTATAAAAACATGATCCTCTTTCTAATTTTTTAGGAAGAGGTTTTTTTATGTGTTGCTTATTTTATCAATCCATCATATAATGATAATCGTGTACTTCTCGTACATGGACTACTTAAAGGGTTAGGACCTCTTTGGACTAACTTTCCCCCGTGGTAGTCAACTTTGATTGTTATTTTTAAACTAAAACTTATCAAAGGGGGAAACGGACATTGGAAACAATGGGACGTCACATTATTGCAGAACTATGGGAATGCGATTTCGACAAACTTAACGATATGCAATTTATCGAGCAAACATTTGTTGATGCTGCATTGAAATCTGGTGCAGAAGTCAGAGAAGTTGCGTTTCACAAATTTGCACCACAAGGTGTAAGTGGAGTCGTTATAATTTCCGAATCACATTTAACGATTCACAGCTTTCCAGAGCATGGTTATGCGAGCATTGATGTGTATACATGTGGAGATTTAGACCCATCAGTTGCAGCTAATTATATTGCAGATGCTCTTAATGCTGGAATACGCGAAACGATTGAAATGCCTCGTGGTATGGGTCCAGTTAATGTACCTAAGTCACGCATGACAGTTCAAGCGTAATAACTTAGCCGAGATGACTTAGCAGAGGAAGCGATTCCTCTGCTTTTTCGATTTTAACTTGCTTCACAAGGGAGCTTGAGCTCCCTTGTGAAGCAAGTTAAAGCCTCCGGCGGATGTCACAAATTTTGAAAGGAGTTAATTGCACAATACGCAATTCAAAATTTGGACGCAATTACGCCAAGTCGTAATTGATGAGAGAATATTGTTATAATAGATATACAAATTCATGTAAGGAATTAGGTGAAACTAATATGAGATGTCCTACTTGTCAATATAATGGTACGAAAGTTGTTGACTCTAGACCGGTCGATGATAATAAGGCGATTAGAAGAAGAAGAGAGTGCGAAGATTGTGGATTTCGTTTTACAACCTTTGAAAAGGTAGAAGAAACACCATTAATCGTCGTGAAGAAAGATGGATCACGAGAAGAATTTAGTCGTGAAAAAATACTTCGCGGTCTGATACGTGCATGTGAGAAAAGACCAGTTGCATTAGATCAGCTAGAAGAAATCGTGTTTTCGATTGAAAAAGAATTGCGAAGAACAGGTAATTCCGAGGTGAAATCGGAAGAAGTGGGCGAAAAAGTAATGGACAAGCTAGCGGAAGTAGATGAAGTGGCTTATGTTCGATTCGCTTCGGTCTATCGTCAATTTAAAGATATAACAGTCTTCATAGAAGAATTAAAAGAAATAATAAAAAAGAATCCAACATTATAAGCAGCAAGAGAGTAGGTGCAACTGTTGATGTTATATAAAGAGCTTCAGCCAGCAGACATGTATATGATTCGCTTGCCATATTCTTTTTCGGATTATGATCGCCAATTATTAACATTATTTTATCAACCATTAGTTGGAGCAGAAAGCATTAGCCTATACTTAACGTTATGGGCAGATGGAGAAGCGAAAAATAACGAGGGGTCACCCCATTATCAACTAATGAATGTGTTAGGTGTTTCCATTGGGAAAATTTTTCAAGCAAGAATTGCATTAGAAGCTATAGGATTACTCCGTACTTGGCAAAAATCAGAGAATGATGGTCGTGTTTTTTATTATGAGTTGACTGCCCCACTTGATGCAGAGTCCTTTTTAAAAGATCCATTATTATCGATGTTTTTGTTAGGGAAAATTGGGGAAAATGCTTATAAACAATTGCGCAGTCGATTTATCCAACCTGCAAAATGGCATGACGGATTTACAGATGTTTCTCGAACGTTTATGGATGTATTTAAGCCATCTTCCAAATCAGGAAATGCCATTTCTTATGAAGATGAATACCAATCTAAAAAAAGACAGGATTCTCTTCCTTTTTACTTCGATCAATTTGATTTTGCTTTATTACAAGAAGGGTTGTCCGAACAACTTGTACCAAAATCAGCGATGACGGTAGAGGCAAAAGAAGTAATTGCAAAACTAGCTTTTTTATATAACCTACATCCTGTGGAGATGCAAAAAGTAGTCATCCTTGCATTAGATGATGAACTTCATCTCTCCGAAGCAAGATTAAAAAAAGCATGCGCTGATTATTATAAGCTAACTGTTTCTAAAACTGCTCCAGTGATGGAGAAAATTGCGCAAACGGCTATGCCGACAACTGAAAAAAGCCAACCTTTATCGAAAGAAGAAGAACTTATCCATTATCTAGAAACAACTGCTCCCGTAATTGTATTAAAAGATATAGCGAATGGTAAAGAACCAATTTTAGCAGATGTACAGTTAGCGAATCATTTTGTCACCCATTTTAATATGCCAATCGGTGTTGTCAATGTGCTATTGCAATATGTGTTACTTCGAACAGACATGAAACTAACGAAAAACTATGCGGAAAAAATTGCTTCCCATTGGATGCGAAAAGATGTTAAAACAGCAAAACAAGCAATGGAACTTGCAAGAAGTGAGCATGAACAATATATAAAATGGAAAAGTGAAGGGTCTCAGCAGAAATCTTATACGAAAAAGCCAGTGCGCGAAGAAAAAGTACCAGATTGGTTTTATAAAAAAGATGGAGAGACAAAGCAATCTGGTAACGAAACTAAGGGAAATCAAAATATAGAGGAAGAAAGAAAAAAACTGTTAGCGGATTTGAATGCATTGAAAAGGTAGGTGGGAAAAATGGAACGTATTAACGAAACGCTAAAAAGAGTGGTTCAAACACCTGAATTCTCCACAAGGCTAGATGAGATGAAACAAGAAGTGTTAGAAGATCCAGGTGTACAAAAGTTTTTAGAAGAAAACGCAGCTGACATTTCAAAACGTATCGTCGATCGAGGATTAAGTAAGTTATATGAATATAAATCACAGTCGCATGATTGTGGTTCTTGTGAATCTTTGGAACAATGTTCGAATTATATGAAAGGCTATGAACCAAAACTAATTTTAGAACGTGGCCTAATTGACTTAGAATATATTCGCTGTCGTCGGGGAGTCATAGAGGATGAGCGAAGAAAAGTGACATCCATGATTGATAGTATACATATGCCAAAAGAAGTCATGGAAGCTCGTCTTAGCAATGTTGATGTGAACGATAATAGTAGGGTGGTTGCAGTTCGTGCTGCCATAGACTTTTTGGAAGAATGGGCTCGAACAAATACATTACCTAAAAAAGGACTCTATATTCACGGTAAATTCGGTGTAGGTAAATCCTATTTGTTAGGTGCATTAGCCAATGAATTGGCGAGTAGACATATCCACTCTGTCGTTGTCTATGTTCCTGAGTTTTTACGAGAAATGAAACAATCTATTCAAGATCAATCACTTTCCGAGAAAATAGAGTTCGTCAAAAAGGCACCCGTCTTAATGCTGGATGATATTGGAGCAGAAGTCATGTCTAGTTGGACCAGAGATGAAATATTGGGTACTATTTTGCATTTTCGAATGTCGGAACAGCTACCCACATTTATGACATCTAATTTCAATTACAGTGAGTTAGAGCATCATCTTTCGGTTACACAGCGAGGAGAAAAGGAAGTAGTGAAAGCTGGACGGATTATGGAACGAATTCGTGCACTTACCACTCCTGTCTCACTACAAGGGAAAAATTGGAGAGAACAATAGCCCTCTATAACGGCTTGCAAATGTTGATCGTGTAGCGTATAATCATTTTCATAAGAATAAGTAAATGCGTTGAAGAGGACAACAATCAGTTTGTACGACTTTGTAGAGAGAGAAGCCTTGGCTGAAAGCTTCTTAAGTACCGGCAATCGATTTACCACCTCCGAGCAGTAGTTGTGAATTTAAATAGCAATTACCGGTCACCGGCCCGTTAGCCGATGCAGAGCTTCGTCTATTTTTGTTTTGGATAGACAGAAGAAGGGTGGAACCACGATTTGAACCTCGTCCCTTTTTAGGGACGAGGTTTTTTTGCGTTTTCCGAAAATTATTTTACAAGGAGTGTTCAACATGTCAGAAGTTATTAAGTTAAAATTTCCAGATGGAGCAGTAAAGGAATTTCCGATTTCGACAACTACAGAAGAAATTGCACAATCCATAAGTCCTGGATTACGTAAAAAAGCATTGGCAGGTAAACTAAGCGGGCAATTAATCGATCTTAAAACACCGATTACAACAGACGGTGAAATAGCAATTATTACACCAGAATCAGAAGAAGCTTTAGAAATTCTTCGTCACAGTTCCGCTCACTTACTTGCACAAGCTATTAAGCGTTTGTTTAAAGATGTAAAACTTGGAATTGGTCCAGTCATTGAAAATGGTTTTTATTATGATATCGATTCACCAGAACCAATCACTGCAGAAGACTTCCCGTTAATCGAAAAAGAAATGAAAAAAATTATTAACGAAAACATTGAAATTGTACGTCACGATGTATCCCGCGAGGAAGCTTTTGAGAAATTTAAAGAAGACGAATACAAAGTAGAACTTCTGGAAGCTATACCGGAAGGCGAACAAGTATCTATTTACGAACAAGGTGAATTTTTCGACCTTTGCCGTGGAGTACATGTGCCATCGACAGGTAAGTTAAAAGAATTCAAATTACTAAGCATTGCAGGAGCATACTGGCGCGGAAATAGCGACAACAAAATGCTTCAACGTATTTATGGTACTGCTTTTTTCAAAAAAGAAGAGCTTAAACACCATTTAGAAATGCTTGAAGAAGCTAAAGAGCGCGATCATCGTAAAATCGGGAAAGAATTAGCGTTGTTTACGAACTCTCAAAAAGTAGGGCAAGGTTTACCTCTTTGGTTACCGAATGGTGCAACGATTCGTCGTGTCATCGAGCGTTATATCGTAGACAAGGAACTTAAACTTGGCTACAAACATGTATACACGCCAGTATTAGGTTCTAAAGACCTTTACGAAACATCTGGTCACTGGGATCACTATCAAGATTCAATGTTCCCACCAATGGAAATGGATAACGAGACATTAGTACTTCGTCCGATGAACTGTCCGCACCATATGATGGTTTTCAAAAACGGTATGCACTCTTACCGTAATCTTCCATTACGTATTGCAGAACTAGGTACGATGCATCGTTATGAAATGTCAGGTGCTCTTTCTGGTTTACAACGCGTTCGCGGGATGACTTTAAATGATGCGCATCTTTTCGTACGTCCAGACCAAATTAAAGCAGAGTTCCAAAAAGTTGTAGAACTTATCATTTCTGTTTATAAAGATTTTGATTTAAAAGATTATACTTTCCGTCTATCTTACCGTGATCCACAAGATACAGAAAAATATTTCGATGACGATGCAATGTGGGAAAAAGCACAAGCGATGCTAAAAGAAGCAATGGACGAGCTTGGCTTAGATTATTTTGAGGCAGAAGGCGAAGCTGCATTCTACGGACCGAAATTAGACGTTCAAGTGAAGACAGCAATCGGTAAAGAAGAAACTTTATCTACTGTTCAATTGGACTTCCTATTACCTGAACGCTTTGACTTAACTTATGTTGGGGAAGATGGTAAACCTCATCGTCCAGTCGTAATTCACCGTGGAGTAGTTTCTACAATGGAACGTTTTGTTGCGTTTTTAATCGAAGAATATAAAGGTGCTTTCCCAACTTGGTTAGCTCCAGTTCAAGTGGAAATCATTCCAGTATCTAATGAAGTGCATTTCGATTATGCAAAACAAATCGAAGAGCAATTAGTAGCAGCAGGTTTCCGAGTAGAAATGGATGACCGTGAAGAAAAACTTGGATATAAAATTCGGGAAGCGCAAATGCAAAAAATTCCGTATATGCTCGTTTTAGGTGATAAAGAGTTAGAAGCAGGTAATGTAAACGTACGTAAATACGGAGAACAGCAGTCGGAAAGTATTCCATTTGGGGAGTTTTTAGCTCGCATTCAAGAAGAAACAAAACATTAATCATAAATACTGTTGACATGTACTAATCTACATGGTATAGTTATTTAGGTTATTGAATACTAGTTTGTGGTATAAGAAGAGGCTGCCCGCTTCTCACCTGTTCGACACATTAAGTTGTTGACTGGTAAGCACACGATCGACTGTAATATGTAGGCATCTACATGTTCTTATATCGGCGGGCAGACATACATCTTATGTCTGCTCGTTTTTTTATTTGATCGAAAAAGGCGTATGTAATTCGTTTCTACGGAATTTATGCCCAAACCATGTATTCGCGACACTATTTGGAGGTGGATTGTTATTAGCAAAGACATGTATGTAAACGATGGCATTCGAGCACGCGAACTACGAGTTATTGATCAAAATGGCGATCAATTAGGATTGAAAACACGTAACGAAGCACTTGAAATCGCAGGTCGTGTAAATTTGGATCTTGTCCTTGTGGCTCCTCAAGCCAAGCCGCCAGTCGCTCGTATCATGGACTATGGTAAATTCAAATTTGAGCAGCAAAAAAAGGATCGTGAAGTTCGTAAAAATCAAAAAATCATCGTGATGAAAGAGGTTCGTTTGAGCCCAACAATCGATGAACATGATTTCCAAACGAAACTTAAAAACGCGATCAAGTTCCTTGAAAAAGGAGATAAAGTGAAAGCATCTATTCGTTTTAAAGGTCGTGCGATTACTCATAAAGAGATTGGTCAACGCGTCTTAGATAGATTTGCAGAAGCTTGTACGGAAGTATCCACGGTTGAATCTAAACCGAAAATGGATGGCCGTAGTATGTTCTTAGTGCTTGCACCAAAGAACGAAAAACAGTAACAGAGTACAATTGTTTAGGAGGAATTCGACATGCCGAAAATGAAAACTCACCGTGGAGCTGCAAAGCGTTTCAAAAAGACGGGTACAGGAAAATTAAAACATGACCGTGCTTTTGGAAGCCACTTATTCGCTAATAAATCTACTAAAGCTAAACGTAAACTACGTAAAACTAAAGTAGCTTCTTCAGGCGATTACAAACGTATCAAAACTTTACTTACTTACATGAAATAATAAGAAATTTAAATCTCGAAAGAATAGCAGGAGGTAATGAATCATGCCACGCGTAAAAAGTACACCAGTAACAAAAAAGCGTCGTAAAAAAGTCTTAAAATTAGCTAAAGGTTATTACGGTTCAAAACATACATTATATAAAGTAGCTAACCAACAGGTTATGAAATCACTAATGTATGCTTACCGTGACCGTCGTAACAAAAAACGTGAATTCCGTAAATTATGGATCACACGTATCAATGCGGCAGCTCGTCTAAACGGTCTTTCTTACAGCCGTTTAATGCACGGATTGAAATTAGCTGAAATCGAAGTAAACCGTAAAATGTTAGCTGACTTAGCTGTAACTGATGCAGCAGCATTTACACAACTTGCAGATGCAGCTAAAAAAGCAATCGCTAAATAATTTGAATTAAACTAAAATGCTCACCAAAGGATTCTCTCTTTGATGAGCATTTTTTTATTGCTTAGGAAACTATAAAAATCTAGATATTTGAATAAACTGAAGGATAATGAGTCGTAGAGAGCTCAATTAGGATACCGCCTAATTTCCGCTGGGCGAGCGGATGGCCGTTTTGTTGCTAACGCTTCTGTATGTTCTCACAAACGCCAAAAGTATGTAGTTATCAATTAATAAATTCCAAAGAATGGCTAAGGGCTATCAAACCGCTATTGAAAGCGACTAGTTTCAGTCCCAAAGCAACTAAATTAGCTCGAGGGCAACTAAATTGTCGATGAAAGCAACTAACTCTTAAAATAACAGGTTGACTTGGAGTGAGACGACGGTGATTTCTGCATCATGCTCGTCACTCCAATCATAGTTTCCATTTGCTATCTCGAGTAGTGGAGTGGCATGCGCATTAACGTTTTGTTCTATTTAGATTAGAGGACTTTTTCTTTTATTAAAAGAATCTATTGGAATAGAAATAATTTATTTTGTTATAAAATAAATTATTTCCGGATCGCCATCATCTAAATTTTCTATTATTCCGCTTCGAATAAATCCATTTGCACTAAATACTTTTTGCATTCTTATGTTAGATTGGTTTGTAGAAGAAAATATTTTGTAGGTAGGCAATATACTGATGAAATACTGTATTAAGGATGTTGCATGTCCTTTGCGTCTTTCTTTAGGAGAGACTATTAACAGAGAGATGAAAGCATGCTCAAAGAAGTTAGTATGAAAAATTAAGAATCCTACAATAAAATTATTCTCTTTAACGACTAAGCACTTTTCTTCCTTAATAGCATGTTTAATATAATCTTTTCTACTATAATTACCAATAACTTCATTATCTATATTCACTATTTTTCTAGATCACTCATTTGAGCAATAACTATATGATTCAAATCAGAAACCTCCTTGTTGTATTTCGCTGTATACATAGACTAACTTGTGGATTTATTTTCATCTAGTGGCAGTTCTTCTTTCGACGTTGCTTAGTATGGTAAAATAGAAAGAGATTTCTACTATAGTAGTTAAGAGGAGTTAGCAATGGAAAAAATGATACTATTATTTATATTAATCATGTCTATACTGTCGTTTTTTGTGATGGGCTATGATAAGTCTCAAGCGAAAAAACATCAACAACGAGTTTCAGAGCGTACTTTATGGACGCTTGCCATCTTTGGTGGTGGTATTGGGGCTTATTTAGGTATGCAGCTTTTTCGACACAAAACAAAGCATACAAATTTCCGAGTTGGTTTTTTAATGTTGCTTATTGTGTATGCATTTTTAATTTTTTGGTTAGTAAAAGCGAACAACCCAAATATTATATAAGGGGTGTTCGCTATTTTTTATGCTTGGTCTTTCATTAATTGTTCAATCGGGCTTTTCCAGTTGATTTTGGCAGAAGGGTAGTTCATTCGAATTTCATTTTGTAAAAAACGAAAATCTTCCTTTGTAAACCCTTGTAGTTTTGAAGGATCTTTTATCCAAACGAAAATAGACACGACTTCAAATGCTTGTTCCGTTGTACCTAAATACTTTTCCCCTTCAAATAATGCCCCTTTATATGTAATAAAAAAATTCTTACGGACATTTTTTATATCATCATAAAAATAGTACTGTTCTTTCTCATAGGATTCATCTAATTTCCTTTTTGGATCAAACAAATAACGAAGAATTTTATAAAAAGCATATATGATTATGACAATTATTAGCAATCGAAGTAATAAAATCATTCAAAATGTCCTCCTTGTAAAATACATAGTAATTGCTATACGATAGAAGAGGTAGTTTGGTTTCAAAATAATATAAAATAATTGGAGGAAATGATGAATTTAACAAAACTTTTTACGATGCAGCAAGCATTGGACGAATATATTCAAACAAATAAGCAAGTAGACGAAGATGTATTTATGAAAAAAGGATTAGCCCTTGTTGTAGAGCTTGCGGAACTAGCGAATGAAACACGTTGTTTCAAGTTTTGGAGTGAAAAGGGACCGTCTGAACGAACGGTTATTTTAGAAGAGTATGTAGACTCTATTCATTTTCTCTTGTCTTTAGGGATTGAAAAAGGCTTGGATGATTTAACAGACTGGCCAGTGGAAGATAAAGAGGAAGATTTAACAACATTATTTCTCTTAACAAACGAGGCAATCGTAGCGTTTTTACATGAATCAACAAAAAATACATATGAAAAAATTTGGGTTTTATATGGTGCCATTGCAGAAAAGTTGGGTTTTAGCAGTGAGGATGTATTGCAAGCGTACATATCAAAAAACGAAACAAACTATGAAAGACAGAAGAGTGGGTATTGATACTGTGATAGCGCGTTAGGGACTTGTGTGTGGAATACTTTGAGCGGAATGAGTTCTATATGTTTACCGAGACTTCTTAGTGGGGGAGGAATGTGGCAAAGTCGTATCCTTCCCCATTTTATTCAGCAAACGGACCTTTACTAGGATAAATTATGTTAAAATTGAATCAATTCAAAAGCAAAAGAAAGGAAGGGTTATAAATGGGCTCCATTTTGGAAATTGTACGTACTTTACTCCCCCTTATAATAGTAGGTGGAATTGCAGTATTTGTAATTTTAAGAATGAAATATAAATATAAGAAAGGCACACTTGGTAAGAAAAAATCAAAAGGTGCTCAAAACTTATTAGATAGTTTAATACCATTTGGAATGATGATTGGATTGGCTATTGCTGTACTTGTAAGCATATTCTCTCCACTTTCCTTCCTATCTGCAATTGCTTGGGGACCTGGGATAGGTTTACTATTTGGATATTTTGCTTATGAAATTTATAGTCAAAAAGAAGAAAGTTATTCGTCATAATTATTTTCCAGAAAAGGACCTTTTAGTATAAGAAGACTATATTAAGAAATGAAAATCTCAAATAATTGGAACTTTTTCTACTGCAAGCCGTAAACATACTAACTTAGTAGTGTGGAGGTGAAGTTAATGAAAAAGTTCTTTTTTTTAATTGCTTTATTATTATTAACTTTTTCAACAACTGTAGTTGCGGAAGCAAGGTCTTACTCTATAGACAAAGTACATATTAAATCTTGGATTCAACCAAATGGTGATCTTTTAGTGAATGAAGTATTCACCTATACATTTGACGGCAATTATACGAATTTAAAGCGCTCATTTCCTAAGGAGCATGATGCGAATGTAAAGGATTTTTACGCTCATGAATTAACGACGTTAAGTCCCGAGCCAGGTTACATCGAGGATAATACGTTAAACACATTAAATGTTACGAAAGAAAGCGGTGTATATCGAACAAGTATCAACAAAACAAATGAACAAGCCTCCTTTTTGTATGTATATACGCTTCAAAATGCAGTGAAAGCGTATGATACGTATAGTGTATTAAATGTTACGTATTTTGAAGATGGAGATGCACATGATCAGGATATTTATGAAGTAACAATAGATTATATTCTCCCCCAAACGATGGATCCAGCAACCTTTGATGGTTTTCTGTTTGATCGAAATGCCAAGGACATTGGGAAATCGCAATATGGAATTCGATATACTACACCAGTATCGGAAGCGTATTCTGAAACAAAAACAAGCTTTCTTTTCCGTTCTAATGTAATGACAGAAATGGCGAAAATGAAAGCCCCATTAACTATGGGAGAGGCTTACGCAAAAGAATTGCAAAAAGAAGCAGCCATGAAGAAAAAAGTATCTTTTATCGACAGACTTATCAAAATTTTTCCTAAGGTCACTTTTATTTTTATACTAATCGCTATCCTATTCTTGGTTGCTTTACCACAAAGACATTTTTGGCGAAAAGGGACTGGTGAAAGCATACTAGATATCGATATTTTATATTTATTTTCTATATATAAGACTGGAAAACCAAATAAGAGAACTTTTTTAGCAGGTTTATTTTCCCTTGTGGAAAAAGAAGCTGCAATCGTTAAACCATCGAAGGCTGCAGTACGCTTTAAAAATGATACGAAAGCTCCGAAAGAAACATTATTTTTTCGATTAAAAAATGGGGGAATAGCAAAGGGGCAATCCGAAAATTATTTGATTCAATGGCTTTTTAATACAAGAAATGGTTTAAGTAAATGGGCATTTCATCTACATGATATAGCGGGAGCTCCAAGAAAAGAAAGAGATAAAGGAATGGGCAACTACTATCATGCTAGAACGAAAGAATTTAAAAAGAATCAAAAAATCTGGTATAAAAAAGTACAGGGTGAACTAGTGGAGGCTGGAACGTTTCATCAAAAATTGTCGAAGTTACTCATTAGTTTAGCGATTCTTTTGTTAGCCACTTTCGTTACTATGAGCTACTATGCAGATCTCAGAACCAGTGGAAGTATTGTATTTATCGCGATTATCACGATTATATTTCTTATTATCTATTGGAAAAAACAAACGGCTAATGGATATTTTTCTATTTATATGATTATTATCAGTTTAATGGTTGGTAATTTAGTAAACGATGAATTAATGAGTGAAATCATTGGTGTAATTTTAGCAACCATTCTTTTATATATCGCAGTGCCCCAAAATATCCTATCGATGAATGCTATACGTGTGAAAGATAATATTCGTGCTTTCCAAAAAAGCATAAAAGAAGGAATGCCTGCTAGGCTAAGCACTGTAGAACAAGAAAAGTGGACTGTACGCGCATACTTATTCAGCCAAAAAAATGTGCATATTCCAGTTTCAGAAGGAACGATTCCGCTAGCAGCATTATTAATAACTGGTACGGATCCGCTGGACTATGTGACGAAAACTTGGTATTGGACTACAAGTAGCAGTTCTAGTGGCGGATCATCTGATTCAGGTGGATATTATGGTGGCGACGGAGGCGGCGGTGATAGCGGTGGTGGAGGAGCGGGAGCTGATTAAAAAGTATCTCGCTTAATTTTGAAAACAAGATGTATTTAGAATATAATAGATATTGCAGTTATATTTAGGAGGGCGAAATAATGACAAAGTTAGATGAGACTTTAACAATGCTTAAAGAGTTAACCGATGCAAAAGGGATCCCGGGGAATGAACGTGAACCTCGTCAAGTAATGGAAAAATACATAAAGCCCTTTGCGGATAAAATAGAGTACGATAATTTAGGAAGCCTAATCGCTGAAAAAGTAGGCGATGCAAATGGTCCTAAAATTATGGTAGCAGGACATTTAGATGAAGTTGGTTTTATGATTTCTAAAATTGATGATAAAGGATTTTTAAGCTTCCAAACGGTTGGTGGTTGGTGGTCTCAAGTAATGCTTGCACAACGAGTGACAATTGTTACTCGTAAAGGCGATACAATTACTGGAGTCATCGGTTCCAAACCCCCTCATATTTTAACAGCGGATGCTCGTAACAAAGCAGTGGATGTAAAGGATATGTTCATTGACATCGGTGCTTCATCTAAAGAAGAAGCGATGGAGTGGGGAGTACTACCTGGAGATATGGTCGTACCATATTTCGAATTCTCTGTAATGAATAATGAGAAGTTATTACTTGCCAAAGCATGGGATAATCGTATTGGTTGTGCCATTGCTATCGATGTATTAAAAGGATTGAAAGAGGAAAAACATCCGAATATCGTGTATGGTGTAGGAACAGTTCAAGAAGAGGTCGGACTACGTGGTGCAAAAACTTCTACCGTAAAAGTAGATCCAGATATCGGGTTTGCAGTAGATGTTGGTATTGCTGGAGATACACCTGGAATTACAGCAAAAGAATCGACTAGCAAAATGGGAGCAGGTCCTCAAATTGTATTATTCGATGCTTCGATGGTGTCCCACAAAGGGTTACGTGATTTTGTTGTAGATACTGCAGAAGAAAATAATATCCCATATCAGTTTGAGATGATACCTGGTGGTGGAACAGATGCAGGTTCTATGCATATCTCACTAAATGGTGTGCCGGCATTATCAATTGGAATTGCGACTCGTTATATACATTCACATGCAGGAATTCTTCATCGTGATGATTATGAAAACACGGTCAAACTAATTATTGAAGTAATTAAAAAATTAGACCGCGATGCAGTGAATAAAATAACTTTTGATTAAAGAGTAATAGTTATAGTACAAAAAAGAAAGAACAGATGGAGACCCATCTGTTCTTTTTCTATTGAAATTCTGTATAAATTTTAGATAGTAACTATAACTTTACGCACTAATTAAATCGACGATACGTGAACTGCAGGTCTTCGTCCGCTGTTCCATTTTCCATTAAGTGCTCGCTCGATTTGAGCTCCCAGTTGCAGAAGCAATCCGTCATTTCCTTGTCGAGTAAGTGCTTGAATTCCAAGTGGGAGCCCGTTTTCTAGCTCAGCCATCGGCAACGAAATACCTGGTAGACCACCTAGGTTGGCAATCGAAGTATAAGAGAATATGCGCCATAGGTTTTCGAACCAGTCAGATACGGAGGAATTATCGCTAATAGTTAGATACTCCGTTGTTCCAATCTTTGGTGTGGGTAGGGCTATTGTCGGAGTAAGGATGATATCCCAGTCTTCAAAGAAGGAGCCTAAACTGCGAGAAATATCATTGAACGCCGTTTGCATCTTGGCACGCTCTCTATACGGAGCGTCACGGCCTTCTTCCCAGACCTGAATGCACATAGGTTCAATAAGATCAGCAGGTGGTCGTTCCAAACCTTTTTGCTCCATTAGACCCGAAATCACTTGTGAAAAATTCATGATATAGCAATTGGTTTGCGCATCGTAGGCGGCACGGAAATCAATGTCTGGGATTATCCACTCGACATGGTGGCCAAGTGTCTCGAGGAAGCTAGCCGCCTGCTTCAATTCAGAAACAATATGTGGAGTGGCCCGGTAATCGCCCCACTCATGTGAAACGGCAATACGAAGTCTTCCTGGATCCCGTCGGATGAGTTCTGAGTAAGATTGCGATGGCAACCAATATGGCATGAACTCGCCTGGGGCTCCGCCTCTACAACTGTCCACAAAAGCAGCCGTGTCACGTATGGTACGAGAGAGACAACCCTGAGCAGAGACGGCACCCATCAGGTCCGAACTGTAGGGGGCTACCGAGAATACTCCACGGGACGGTTTTAGACCAATGTTGCCGTTTACACCTGCAGGAATTCGAATGGAGCCACCACCATCGGTTCCGTGTGAAATGGGAATTATGCCAGCTGCAACAGCAGCTGCCGTACCGGCAGAAGAACCGCAAGTTGTGTAGTCAACATTCCAAGGATTTCGAGTAACATATACTGCTGGATTCTCAGCTGAGCTGCAGAGCCCGAACTCTGGTGTTGTCGTCCGTCCAATGATATTAAGACCTGCTTGGCGAATTTGCTTGGTCAGAAAACTATCTGTTGTAGGACGATTTCCACACATTAAGAGGGAACCCATCTCTTGCAAGCGTCCTTTAACAGTGGGTCCTAAATCCTTCATCAAAAATGGTACTCCTGCGAAAATTCCATCAAGGTTCGTTCCATCTTTTGTAGGGTCATTGATCACATCATCAAAGACCTCAATAATGCCGTTGATCTTAGGATTTAAAGCGTCGGTTGCAAGCCTAACTTGTTGGGCTACTTCTTGCGGGGTAATTTGCTTCTGTCGTATCAATTCGGAGAGTCCGATGGCATCAAGGTTAGCCCATTCTTCCCAGTTCATAACTAATTTCACGAAGACTCACTCCTTCCAATTCGTTCGGATTAAATATTTTTGTGATCTGATTTTGATAATGCCTTAATATTTCCCAAATAATAATCGAAAACTGTATTTACTTCTATTGAAGTTTCAATTAGTACAAGGGTGATTATTTATAACCTACATGAGTTCATTCTGTTTTGCACTAGACAATTTGATTAAATATTTACAATATTTAGTTACAATATGTAAAGGGTTTTATTTATAGAAACTTACAACTTTAAGTCGTTTACTTTTTAGCAGGTGAAGAATCGAATTAAATTTCATTGGAAATGCATAAAAATTCAGTTGACTTTATGTTTATTCATACCTATAATAAGTGTTACATAAATATACACGAAGGGGAGTTTTTATAAATGAAATTATTAGAGTGGGCCAATTTAAAAATTGTGGATAGTTTAAAAGGAAAAGACTTATTGACGCTCTTTGATTACACAAAAGAGGAAATAGAAGATTTAATTGAGCTTGCCGTTGATTTGAAAAAGTTAACAAAGGCAGGGAAATGTCCCCCCCTTTTAGCTGGGAAAACATTAGGGATGATTTTTGAGAAACATTCGACTCGTACAAGAATTTCGTTTGAAGTAGGTATGAAACAATTAGGCGGAAATGGTATGTTTATGCATGCGCGTGATTTACAAATTGGTCGTGGGGAATCGGTTTACGATACGGGGCATGTATTATCGGGATATTTGGATGGAATTATGATTCGTGCAAATTCACATGAAATGGTGAAAGAGTTAGCGGAACATGCAACTATTCCTGTCATTAACGGTTTAACGGATATTTATCATCCTTGCCAAGCGCTTGCGGACATTTTAACTATTCATGAAGTGAAGGGTTATATGAAAGGTTTGAAAATTGCCTATATCGGTGATGGCAATAATGTCGCCCATTCTTTAGTTATTGCCGCCGCAAATATGGGAATGCATATTGCCGTTGCGACTCCAACTGGCTACGAAGCGGATGAACAAATTATCGAAAAAGCGAAGGCAATTGCTTTACAAAACGGTGGATCTTTATTCGTTTCGAATGATCCAATAGAAGCTGCTGTGAATGCGGATGTAATTTATACGGATGTGTGGACATCAATGGGGCAGGAAGAGGAAGCGAAAAAACGTTTGGCAGATTTTGAACAGTTCCAAATCAACGATGCGCTTGTAGCAAATGCGAAGAGTGATTATATGTTCTTGCATTGTTTACCTGCTCATCGTGAAGAAGAAGTAGCTACATCTGTTATTGATGGTCCAAACTCATACATTTTCCAACAAGCTGAAAATCGCTTGCATGCGCAAAAAGCGGTGCTTGCATCACTGATGGCTTGATGAACAACAGAATGTGAAGGCAGGGTTTGCCTAACAATCTGTATTAAATACATGCGATGTCGTTCGTCAAGATGGATGGCTTCATCGCTACATAGGGAGAGTGATTCGGGAGACGCTGAATCACTCTTTATTATTTTTCATAAAAAAAGGACCTATCTCTTAGATAGATCCTTCGTAAATGATTAAGCTTTTGAAATATTACTTTGTGTTTTCGTTATTGGAGTTTCAACTCTTTCTTTTACTGGGCGTTTTGACCAATAAGTAGCTAAGATTGGTCCAGAAATATTATGCCAAACTGCACCAAGAGCACTTGGAAGAGCAGCTAAGGGTCCTAAGTGAGCTGTGGCAAGTGCGACACCTAACCCTGAGTTTTGCATGCCTACTTCGATAGAAATTGCACGTTGGTCCAATTCGGACAGACCCATTAATTTTGCTGCAAAATAACCTAATAATAACCCTGCTCCGTTATGCAAGAATACTCCTACAAAGACTAAGAACCCAGCTGAAGCAATATTATTTACATTTCCTGCTACTACTGCTGAAACGATGGTAATAATAGCTAAAACAGAAATAAGTGGAACTATATTCAAGCTTTTTTCAACAATATTTGGTAATAGTTTTTTCACAAGTAATCCAAGAATAATAGGGATAATGATTACTTGAATGATAGACATGAACATATCCACAGCATTTACCGGCATCCATTGTCCTGCTAGTAAAAGCAGTAATAATGGAGTTAAAAGAGGTGCTAAAATAGTCGAGAAAGATGTCATTGTAATAGATAAGGGAACATTTCCTTTTGCTAAATAAACCATTACGTTTGATGCTGTTCCCCCAGGTACAGATCCTAAAAGAACAAGACCAGCTGCTATTTCACTCGGCAGTTGTAAAAGATAAGCAATTGCAAATGCAGTTAAAGGCATAATAATGAATTGTGCTAAAACCCCAAAGATAACGGGCTTAGGGTGTGTTAAAATCAGTTTAAAGTCAACTGCTTTTAGCGTAAGACCCATTCCGAACATAACAATACCAAGCAAAATGGTAATATATTTTCCGAATGGTAGGAATGTATCTGGGAGTAAAAATGCGATTACAGCTACAGCGACTACTAAAAATGCAAAATACTTTCCTGCGAAATTACTAATAGACTCCAATACTTTCAATTTATTCACCTAAACTTTCTATTTTTACGATTTTATTTGGATTTAAGATATTGTTTGGATCAAGCGCTACTTTAATTTTTTCCATTACTTGTAAAGCAGCACCATGCTCAGCAGCTTGATATTTTTGTTTTCCGATACCTACGCCATGCTCACCAGTACAAGTACCGTCTCTTTCTAATGCATATTGAACAATTTTTTCATTGAATTCATCTGCTTTGGCTACTTCTTCCGGATTATTCATATCAATCATCAATAAAGCATGGAAGTTACCATCACCAACATGTCCTAGAACACCGCCGATCAGACCGATTGAATCGAGTTCAGTTCTCGCATAAATGACCGCATCAGCTAGTTCTGAAATAGGGACACAGACATCCGTCACCATCATTTTTTTGCCCACATTTCCATGAATATAAGCGTATGCTAAGTTGTGTCTTGCATCCCAAAGTTTTGTACGTGCAGTGTTATCTGTTTCGAACTGAATTTCCATACAGCCGTGATCTTCCATAATTTCTTGTGTAAATTCTACATCTTGTTTTAAGCCCGCTTCGTTACCGTCGAATTCCAAGAAAAGGGTAGGTTTTTCTGCGTATGCAGTTTCACTAAAACGATTTACTTGGCGAATCGAGCTTTCATCTACTAGCTCAACCCGAGCAATTGGGATACCAGCTTGTAAGATAGAGGTAACAGCTTCCACAGCATTTTTCACAGTAGGGAAGACTGCTCTTGCTGCTGTAGTAAACTCAGGAATTCCGTAAACTTTTAATGTTAATTCGGTGAAGCATCCGAGCGTTCCTTCCGAACCAACGAAAAGTCCATTCAGATGAAATCCTGAAGCTGATTTTGCAGCTAAATTCCCTGTATGTATAATTGTACCGTCCGCAAGCACGACTTCTAAATCACGTACTTGGTCTCGCATCACGCCGTATTTAACAGTGGTCGTTCCGCTTGCGTTTGTAGCCGCCATTCCACCTAGAGTCGCGTCCGCTCCTGGATCTACAGAAAAGAATAGTCCATATTTCTTTAATTCTTTATTTAGTTGTGTTCTAGTTACACCTGGTTGCACTTTTACAAGTAAATCATTTGCACGAACTTCTAAAATTTTATCCATGAGTGAGAAGTCAATTGTAATTCCTTTTTCATATGGAATGACATGGCCTTCTAAGCTTGAACCACGTCCAAACGGAACTACAGCTACTTTAAGGTTATTTGCCACGTTCATAATTTTACTTACTTCTTCTGCGGTTTTAGGAAATACAACAATATCTGGGAGACTGATTTTATGGTAGGACTCATCTTTACCATGCAGTTCTCTTACGGTCTGATTAATCGATACTTGGCTTTCCTCTAAAAAATCTTTCAATGTTTCTACTACTTGTTCTGTGGATACAGTCATTTCATCTCGCCTCTTTATAAATATAAGTATATGTTTCAATAGAATTTTTCTATTAATTCCAATAGAGTTATTATACAGACAATTCAACAAATTGCAATTAAAACTTTATGATTTTTTTCACAATCTACGTTAAAAATAAAAACAATCCGTGAAGAGCAATATTTCTTCACGGATTGTTTTTATTTAAATGCAGTTGCGATTTCATTTAATACGGTATTTCTTTTTGTATCATCTGCAGTTTTCCACCATTTTTCAAAAATAACTCCTAAGCCTGGAAGAAGATGTTCTTCTCCTCTTTGAACAGCATCTTCCACTACATCGCGAATATCTGTTGCTGAATTGCCTTTTAAATTGGCTGAAATCGCTTCTCTAATTTGAAAATCCATTTTCATCACTCCTCGCAATTATCTTTTCCAAACTCTCGCAAGCTATACATGAATTTGGTACTATTAAATAAAAAAGGCGGTTACATATAAATGAAACGAATAGAATCTCCCCAAAATTCCCTTGTGAAGCATTGGAAAAAATTATTAAGTATTCGAAAAGAACGAGATAAGACAGGTGAATTTATTATAGAAGGTTATCACTTAGTCGAAGAAGCGATTAGACAAAAAGAAAATGTGCTTACAATTATGCTAAGTGATACGAGTGAAATTCCAGCAAACTGGGATGTAGATAATTTAGAAATCGTTGAAATAAATGATGTAATAAAAAAAGAACTTGCTGAAACGGAACATACGCAAGGAATATTTGCGCATTGCAAACAGCAAACTGTAGACGAGCAAGTTCAATTGAAATGGAACCGTTTGTTATTAATAGATGCTGTCCAAGATCCAGGTAATATTGGTACGATGATTCGTACAGCAGACGCTGCAGGTATAGATGCAGTCATTCTTGGAAAAGGTTCTGCAGATGCATATAACCCTAAAACATTACGTTCAGCGCAAGGTTCTCACTTTCATATCCCTATTGTAAAAGGAGATTTACATGAATGGGTCGACGCATTGAAAAATCGACAAGTAACCGTCTTCGGAACGGCGTTTGAAAATTCCACTCCTTTTAACGAAGTGACAAAAAGTAAAAGTTTTGCATTAATCGTTGGAAACGAAGGAAGCGGTATTAACAAAGAGTTATTGGAACAAACCGATCAAAATATAATTGTGCCTCTTTTAGGGCAAGCAGAATCATTAAATGTGGCAGTAGCGACAGGGATTTTGTTATACGGATTAGCATTATAGTTTTTTTGAGAAAGTGATGTCCTATTGCGCAGTTTAAGGAAAATGCGAGGTAGCAAGCTCAATAAGGGGGCCGCTATATCTCCACCGTGCGATTGATAGGCCGCTACGTCGCTAACGCTCTTGCAGTGTCTCACCATCGTGCAAAATTCCAAAGAATGGATAAGGGCAATCAAAAAGCTATTGAAAGCAACTAATTTCAGTATGAAAGCCACTAAAACCAGCATGAGAGCAACTAAATTGCCGGTGAAAGCAACTAATTTCTTACATTAGCAAGTTTACTTGTATTGAGAAGACATGATTTAGACATATTATAGAAATAATATGCCTAACAGCCCACCGAACTCGTTTAGCCGGCATCTGCTCGACTATTTTGGCACGTTCTCAGTGTATATTGTCTCGTTCAACTACTTATTGTTTATTTCGGATACTGATAAGTGAGTATTTTCCATTGATTTTCACTGCAGGGCGGCGACTCCGAAGGGATCAAGTGAGTAAGATGAGACTTCACAACGTACGCCTAAGCGGCGGTGAAGGCTCATCTCTCACCCCACGGAAAGCGTCCGTCCTGCAGCGAAAATCACAGTGGTCCTAATAGAGCAATATACCGCCCAGTATCCCTATTATGTCCAATATTATTGTACAGTTGCACAACATAAAACAAATCACACTTGATGAAATGTTTAAAACTTCGTATAATAGAATTTAATTTGATATATAAAAGCTGTCATCGGGAAAAGTATATATGCCGATTCGAAAAAAGGAATTTTACACCTTGACTGAAAGTGTAAATAGAGAATGCATATAGAAGTTCACCCCGCTAGCTGCCACCGGGACCAGTCGTTAATTTGGCTGTAAAGGTGCGCCGGTGTAGAGCCGTTAGTCGAATTGAGTGATTGCACATTTTTTGTCGTGCAATAATCAGGGTGGTACCGCGAAATTAGTCCTCGTCCCTTTTATAGGGGCGGGGTTTTTATTTTGTCAAAAAGGAGAGTATTTAAACATGGAAGCACAACTTCAACAGTTAAAAGAAGAAGCATTACAAAAAATTGAAGCTTCTCAGAATGTCAAAGAATTAAATGATGTGCGTGTTGCATATTTAGGGAAAAAAGGACCTATTACGGATCTACTAAAGGGAATGGGTAAACTTCCTGCAGAAGAACGTCCGAAAATGGGAGCTCTTGTAAATGTTGTTCGCGAAGAGGTAACAGAAGTACTAGAAGCCCGCATGACACTATTACAAGAACAAGCGATTCAAGCTCAATTAGAAAAAGAATCGATTGATGTGACGCTACCAGGTCGTCCTGTGAAAACAGGAAATCATCATCCACTAACTCGTGTGGTAGAAGAAATTGAAGATTTATTCATTAGCATGGGTTACGAAATTGCGGAAGGTCCAGAAGTCGAAAAAGATTACTACAATTTCGAAGCGCTGAATTTACCAAAAGGACACCCAGCTCGTGATATGCAAGATTCTTTCTACATTTCAGAAGATATCCTTCTTCGCACGCATACATCACCAGTTCAAGCTCGTACGATGGAAGCTAAAGAAGGAAAGCCGATTAAAATTATTTGCCCGGGTAAAGTATACCGCCGTGACAACGATGATGCGACACATTCTCATCAATTTACACAAATCGAAGGGCTTGTTATTGGTGAAAACATTCGTATGAGTGATTTAAAAGGTACACTTTCTGTATTTGCGAAGAAAATGTTCGGAGAAGATCGCGAAATTCGTTTACGTCCAAGCTTCTTCCCATTCACAGAACCATCTGTTGAAATGGATATTTCTTGTTTCAAATGTGGCGGCAGTGGCTGTAACGTTTGTAAGAAAACAGGTTGGATTGAAATTTTAGGTGCTGGTATGGTGCATCCAAATGTTTTAGAAATGGCTGGATATGATTCGAAAAAACTTTCTGGCTTTGCATTTGGTATGGGGCCAGAACGTATTGCAATGTTGAAATATGGAGTGGAAGATATTCGTCATTTCTATACAAATGATGTGCGTTTCTTATCGCAATTCCACCGAACAGAAGTGTAAGGAGGAAATGATATGTTAGTTTCTACGAAATGGTTAGCAGAATATGTAAATACACAAGGTCTTGATCCGAAAGATTTAGGTGAAAAAATTACCCGTTCAGGTATCGAAGTCGATGCAGTAATTGATCGTTCTCAAGGTATGACGAATGTGGTAGTTGGTTATGTGAAGGAATGCGTCAAGCATCCGGAAGCTGATAAATTAAATATTTGCCAAGTAGACGTTGGAGAAGAAACAACACAAATAATTTGTGGAGCTCCAAACGTAGCAGAAGGGCAAAAAGTAATCGTTGCTCGTCCAGGAGCAGTACTTCCTGGTGGAATAAAAATTAAAAAAGCAAAACTACGCGGTGAAGAATCGAATGGTATGATTTGTTCACTACAAGAGCTTGGTATTGAAGGTAGACTAGTACCAAAAGCGTACGCTGAAGGTATTTATGTGCTTCCAGAAACAGCGACTCCTGGTGAAAGTGCACTTCCACTACTAGGGTTAGATGACATTATCCTTGAACTTGGATTAACACCAAACCGTTCGGATGCGCTAAGCATGCTTGGAGTTGCTTACGAAGTTGGGGCTATTTTATCGGAAGATATGAAATACCCAGAAGCAACTTACACAGAAAGTAACGAAAAAGCTACTGACTACTTAAACTTGCGTGTTGATGCAATCGAAGAAAATCCAATGTACGTAGCAAAAGTAGTAAAAAACGTACAAATTAAAGAATCACCACTTTGGTTACAACATCGTCTAATGGCAGCTGGTGTTCGTCCACATAATAATGTAGTCGATATTACAAACTACGTGTTAATGGAATACGGCCAACCACTTCATGCATTTGACTATGACCGTCTAGAAACAAAGGAACTTGTCATTCGTCTTGCAAATAAAGGGGAAAAGATTGTTACACTGGATGATCAAGAACGTACACTTAAATCGAATAACTTAGTTATCACAAATGGCAAAGAGCCAGTTGCAATTGCTGGAGTTATGGGTGGAGCAAATTCAGAAGTACATGATGGTACGACAACGGTTGTCATTGAATCTGCATATTTTGCAGGAGGATCTGTTCGTCAAACATCAAAAGATCAAAATTTACGCAGTGATGCAAGTGCTCGCTTTGAAAAAGGTGTCGATCCGAACCGAGTGATTTTAGCGGCAGAACGTGCAGCAAGTTTACTTGCTGAACTAGCTGGTGGAGAAGTGTTAGCAGGATCTGTTGTGGTAGATGAATTAGAAAAAACACCTGTTGAAGTTGTTGTATCTCCAGACTTTATTAACAATCGTTTAGGTATGAAAATTTCATTAGAAGATATGACTTCTATTTTAACAAGATTAAAATTTGACCATCAAGCTGCAAATGGTTATTTATACATTAATGCACCTACTCGTCGTCAAGATATTAAAATTCCAGAAGACATCGTAGAAGAAATTGCGCGTATGTATGGATACGATGAAATCCCAATGACGCTTCCAGTGGAAGAATCTAAACCGGGTGGACTAACATCTTATCAAGCAAAACGCCGTCAAGTTCGTGCTTACTTGGAAGGTGCAGGTCTTTATCAAGCAATCACGTATTCTTTAACGTCAAAAGAAATGTCTCAAAAATTTGCATTAGAAACAGCTCCAGTAACAGAGCTATTAATGCCAATGAGCGAAGAACGCAGCACACTTCGTCAAAGCTTGATACCGCATTTACTCGATGCAGTAACATATAATACTGCTCGTCAAGCAGATACAGTTGCGCTTTATGAAGTAGGATCAGTCTTCTTAGGGGAAACAGAATCAGGTTTACCCCATGAGCAAGAACATTTAGCGGCAGTAATCGCAGGTAAATGGGTAGATCATAGCTGGCAAGGTGAGAAAAAAGTAGTTGATTTCTTCGTGCTAAAAGGAATTGTTGAGGGATTAATGGAGCTACTTGGTCACTCAAAAGAACTTACTTTTGAACGTGCGGTAGTTGATGGATTACATCCAGGACGCACTGCTTCCATTAAACTTGCTGGAGAAGAAATTGGTTTAATCGGTCAATTGCATCCATCTGAACAAAAAGTACGTGACTTAAAAGATACGTATGTAGTGGAACTAAACTTAGCAAAAGTATTAAACAAAGTAGTTGAAGCATTATACTATGCACCAGTTTCTAAATTCCCATCGATCACCCGTGATATTGCTTTAGTAGTAGACAGCGAAAAAGCGGCTGGAGAACTCCAAGCAATCATCCAATTATCAGGTGGACGTCTATTAAAAGCTGTACATCTATTCGATTTATACGAAGGAGAAAAAATGGAGCCAGGCAAAAAATCGGTTGCTTTCTCTCTAACTTATTTCGATCCAGAACGTACACTAACAGACGAAGAAGTAGTAAATGCACATAACAAAGTATTAAAAGCACTTGCAGAACAAGCAGGAGCAGAGTTAAGAGGATAGGATAGAGGGAGCAGTGCCGATTACGGTACTGCTCTTTTTTAGTTCCCTGTGCAAGACACAATTCTGAATTGTGTCTTGCACAGGGATACAATTGGGATATTTATCGTGTTAGCGGGTGTTGTATCTTTAATTGCTATATTATGTATGCGAGAGATGCAAGGTAGAGAGCTGGATGAGTGACTTTGAATAAATAGGCATTATTATTATGTTAGTAACAAAAGGATGAGTAAAAATATTTTCTGAGAAAATGCTTTAAGGATATAAGTCCCCTAAAGCATTTTATTGTTAAACAAAATCCGTTTTAAATTTCTTATAAGTTATCAAAGTATCATATTATTTTGCAATATTAACATAAAAAAGGAGGAGTGTGCATTTTTCTTCGATTCAAGATTTTCAAAAAAGTTCTTGCAAATAGTAATGGTTACGATTTATAATGATGAAGTATTTCATATTAAAACGTAATCATTACTATTTTTGTTATTTTAATAGGACAAGGAGGAGAAAGTATGAGATTGAAAATACATTAGCTTATAGAAAAATTTAATAAAGCCTAGTTGTTTTGTTTGTGAAAAAATACCATATAGCGAGATACATAAGTCCATATACAAACTTAATGACTTTAAGGGAAAATTGTAAGTTTTAAATCGTAATGATTACATTTTTGTTTATACATAGAATTATAGATGAGAGTAAGCCGCTAAAAGATAGGAGATTAATAAAACACTATAATAAATTCCTATTGATTTACTGCTGGTTAGATTAAGAAAAAAGATATTTAGGAATGAAGGAGACTTAATATGTTAATAAAAAATTATTTATTATTACTAACATTGTTCGCTGCGCTTGTGTTGGTAGGATGTAGCAATCAAACACCTTCCAATAATGGAGAAGAAAATAGTGAGAGTAAAAATACATTAAAAATGTCTTGGCCATCAGATCTTGGTGAGGTAAACCCACATTTATATTCACCAAATGAAATGTTTGCACAAGCAATGGTATATGATCCATTAGTCGTTTATGAAAATGATGGAAAATTATCTCCGGGATTAGCTAAATCATGGGATGTTTCTGAGGATGGTAAGGAATATACGTTTTATTTGCGAGAGGGAGTTGTATATTCTGACGGTTCAAAGTTAACAGCGGACAATGTAAAACGTAATTTTGAGACCGTTATCGGAAATAGTTTAGCGCATAGCTGGTTAGAGGTAGTAACCGTTATTGATAAAGTAGAAGCAGTCGACGACTTAACAGTGAAGATTTCATTAAAAGAATCATACTATCCTTTTTTACAGGAGTTAGCACTAATTCGACCATTGCGTATGTTAGGGGATGCAGGATTTCCAGACAGCGGTAATACAGCAGATGGTATTAAAGAACCTATTGGAACCGGTCCTTGGATTTTAGGGGAAGTAGATGAAAACCATGCGGTATTTACTCGAAATGAAAATTATTGGGGAGAAAAGCCCTCTATTGAAAAAGTGGAAGTAAAGTTTATAGCTGATTCTCAGATGCGTGTGATGGCTTTAGAAAAAGGCGAAATTGATTTGATATTTGGAACTACACAGCTTACTCCAAGCGAGTATACTACGTTACAGCAAAATGATCAGTATGTAACGAATGTTTCGGACCCATTATCAACTCGTATTCTATCCCTTAATACCACTTTCGGGGTGACAAAGCACAAAGAGGTTCGACTAGCGCTTCAGCATGCGCTTAATCGTCCAATAATTATAGATCATATATTAAGCGGAATGGAGCAAGAAGCACACTCTTTATTTGCACCGGGTTTTCCATATAGTGATATTGAAATCGAAGAATACAATTACAATCTAGAAAAATCAAAGCAAATATTAGATGAAGCTGGGTGGATAGCTGATAAGAATACAGGCATCCGTTCAAAAGATGGTGACAAGCTTGAGTTACTTATTGCTTACAATTCAAGTGACCAAGTGCATAAAGCAATCTATGAGTATTTACAAGGAGCTTGGAAAGAAATTGGGGTTGAAGTGAATTTAATAGCTGAGGAAAATCAAGTGTTTTATGCTCGGACAAAAGCAGGCGAATACAATATCGTGATGAACGATACTTGGGGGGCACCTTATGATCCACATATGTATATACGTACGATGATAGGAGAGCAACAAATCGGTAACCATTCCTTAATGGGTACAGAATCAAGTGACAAGCTTACGGAGGAAATTACGCGTGTTATTCGATCTACAAACGAAGCAGAGCGACAATCATTATATGAAAGCATTATTCAAACGATTCAACAAGAGGCAATTTTTATGCCAATTTCATATAAACAAAATTACCTCGTAGCGAATGATGTGTTTAAAACAATGAAATTTTCTCCACAACAATTCGAAGTACCAATTAATTTATATGAGATGAAGTGATAATAGTGACGAAGTTTTTTATAAAACGCTTCTTTAGTATGGCAATAGCGATGGTTGGTTTAACATTAATTGCATTTTTTCTTATGCGTATTATGCCGGGTGATCCGATAGAGGCGTATTATATGGCAAATCATATTCCAGTAACTGAGGAAATACTAGAGCAAGCAAGAGAGGAGCAAGGGCTGGATAAGCCCTTGTATATACAATATGTGACCTGGCTTACAGGAGTGTTGAAATTTGATTTTGGTACTTCCTTTATGAATGGGAATGCAGTCAGTGAGGAATTATTGTCCTATTTTAGCGTTACGATTCAACTGGCGCTCGTTGCTTTTTTATTTATTTTGATAATCTGTATTCCGTTTGGGGTTTTAAGTGCAGTAAAACGATATTCTATTGCTGATAATTTAACGAGATTGAGTATATTTTTTGTTGCTTCCATGCCAAGTTTTTGGTTAGGATTTGTACTCATTTATGTTATCTCTTTTAAGCTTAATCTTTTACCACTTATGGGGTGGGGAACTCCAGATGCGATTATTTTACCAGCATTAACGCTAGCTTTGGCAAATGTCCCCTTTTACATTCGGATGATTCGCACAAATATGATCGAGCAAATGGATAAGCCTTTTGTCACGTTTGCGCGGGCTCAAGGTATAAGCGAGTCTGTCATTATTCGAAAGCATATTTTTAAGGCTACTTTAACACCATTTGTTACTTCGCTTGCAATGACATTAGGAATACTGATTGGTGGGGCTGCAATCGTAGAAATTATTTTCTCTATACCTGGTATGGGTCGCTTTATTGTCTCTGCAATAACGGCGAGAGATTATCATGTGATGCAAGGTTTCATCATGATGATTGGTTTTTTCTATATAGTTGTGAACTTTTTCGCAGATATAATATGTGCGCTAATTGATCCGAGAATTCGATTGAAGGAGGAGGTGGCATGAGAAGAAAATGGGTATTTTATTTTAGTACATTTCTTGTTTTCATTTTATTTTTTGTTGCAATATTTGGTCCTTGGCTCATGCCGAATGATCCGCATGCACCGAATATGGTTATGAAACTACAAGGTTTTTCATCGCAATATCCTCTTGGTACGGATCATTTAGGCCGCTGCATTTTATCGAGATTAATCGAGGGAACGAGGGTGTCCATATTTGTTGCATGTATTGTACTAGTAGCAACGCTTTCTATTAGTATGCTAGTAGGGTTAACAGCAGGTTATATCGGAGGTTGGATTGATCTAGTATTAATGCGCATCTGTGACATATTGCTCGCAATTCCGAACTTTATCTTTGCGCTAGTGATTGCTGGTGCACTAGGTGCAGGGATGAAAAATTTAGTTATTGCCATTGTAGTTGTTATTTGGGTCGGTTTTGCGCGTGTTATTCGAAATATGGTTATGAGTTTAAAAGAAACGAATTATGTAATTTATGCGAAAATATGCGGTGTTCCAACGTGGAAATTAATGTTACGTCACATCATACCATTTGTATTTCCACAAATGTTTCTATTAAAGCTAATTGGTTTAGGTACTACAATATTAATGATTTCAGAGCTGTCTTTTTTAGGTCTTGGGATAACTCCTCCAACAGCTGAATGGGGAATGATGATTAGTGAGAGTAAAACGTACTTAATGATAAAACCGGAGTTAATGATTATTCCAGGTGTAATGCTTTCATTAACTGTATTAATTTTTAATACATTCGGGGATTCATTACGAGATATGCTGGATTCAAAATCAGTGTGAATAGAGGAGAACAGATGTGTTAAAGATTCGTGATTTAAATGTGTTCATTCATAATAAACAGGTGCTACATCAAGTGAACCTTTCTGTTTCTAAAGGCAAGGTTATTGGCATTATTGGCGAGAGCGGTAGCGGGAAATCGGTATTATGTTCTACGATTATAAATCTATACCATAAGGAGCGGCTTACGACAGGTAGTATTGAATTTGACGGACAGCCCTTGCTTTCACTAAAGGAGAAAAAAATGCGTGAGATACGTGGAAAAGAAATTGCACTCATTATGCAAAATCCGATGTCGATGTTTAATCCAATTGTATCAATAGGTGGGCATTTTATCGAAACGCTTCAAGCACATACAACTATGACAAGAAAGGAAGCAATTAGAAAAGCAAAGGAGCAGCTTGCCCAGTTCCAGCTTGGTGATGTCGATATATTAAACAAATATCCACATGAACTAAGTGGAGGTATGCTTCAACGGATTATGATTGCCATCTCCGCAAGCCTGGAGCCAAAGTTATTGCTTGCCGACGAGCCAACGACAGCACTAGATACGCTGACACAACTTGAGATACTTAAAGAATTAAAAAGGTTACAGGAAAAAACAGCTATGTCGATGTTGATCGTCTCACATGATTTGGGTGTTATTGCAAATTTAGCGGAAGAAATAGTTGTCATGCGTAGGGGGATTATAGTGGAGCATGGTCCCACCTCTCATATCCTATTGCACCCTATTCACCCTTACACTCAAACACTTGTAGCAGCGCGTGATGAACATAGTACGTTAGAAGAGCTTGCTGATAACTATGAGAACACAGTATCAGGAGAGCTCGTATTATATGACGAGAACCATTGGGTTAGGATGGAGGTATAGAAGTAAATGTTACTAATGAATCATGTATCGAAAAGCTATAGGGAATCACGATTTTTTAATAAGGGTAATTCGATGATAAGAGCGGTAGAGGATGTATCGCTCAGCATAAAAGAAGGTAGTTGCTTTACGTTGTTAGGTAAAAGCGGATCTGGTAAAAGTACACTTGGTAAAATGCTTCTGGGAATTGAAAAGCCAGATACGGGCGAAATTCTGTTTAATGGAATAAATGTACATAAGACCACTATAACTGAACGAAAAAAACTTCAACAATCATTACAAGTGGTATTTCAAGATTGCCATAGTTCAGTAAACCCTAAGCTTAAAATCAGAGATATTGTTGCAGAACCAATACTAGTAAATGAAAAATTAGATGCTCGTCAAATAGAGATACGCGTAGGAGAACTCTTAAAAATGGTAGGGCTGTCAGAGGAAGATATGATGAAATATCCTCATCAATTTAGTGGGGGGCAGTTACAGCGAATTGCCATTGCGCGTGCGATTTCAACAAGGCCTCGTTTGATTGTGTTAGATGAATCCGTAAATAGTCTGGATGTTTTGGTGCAAATAAGTATTTTAAAGCTTTTAAAGCGATTACAGCAGGAGCTAATGCTTACTTACTTTTTTATCACCCATGATCTGCATGTGGCACGACTCTTTTCGGATGAAATCGCGATTTTGCATAAGGGAAGAATTGTGGAGCAATTACTTGTCCATGAATTAGAACATGGAAAGCATGAGGCAACGAAAGCATTATTAGATTCACAACTTAGAATTGATTGTATTCATGACCATTTGGAGCTATATGAGGAGTCAAAACATGAAAAAAAGCCCGTTATCGTTTAGCATGTTACAAATTTACGGCTTGGCAATATTTTATTTTACAGCTAATTCGGTATTAACTGTTATATTTCCATTACAGGCAGCTGACCAAGGTATGCCAGAAGCCGAAATTGGCTTGATGATGGGAATTTATATGTTTGTTTGTATGTTGTTACGTCCTTGGGCTGGTCAAATAGTTTCGAAATACAGTGTGCTCACAGTAATGAAATATTTATTAATAGGACATGTAGTGGCATTGCTTTTATATGTATGGCTAGGTGTTAATAGTCTTTATGTTGTGCGTATTTTGCAAGGTATCGTGACAGCCTTTTTTTCTATGGCCATGCAGATTGGTATTACGCAGACTTTACGAGACGAAGATCGAGGACAAGGAATGGCGATATACTCATTATCGAGTGTGATGCCAGGGTTATATGGCCCGGCACTAGCAATGATTTTATGGGTTCAAGGAGATCTATCATTGTTGCTTATTTTCATTACAATCTTAGCTTTTGCTCCACTTTTATTTTTTATCAAATCCCCTTTACCAAAAACGAAAAAGGCAAATGCATCGTTTACAATGAAAGAAATGGGAGAAGGATTGAAAATAGCATTTATACATAAAGGATTAATAGTTTCTTCGGTTGTGATGATCATTGGTGCAAGCATATTTGGAGCAATCACAACATTTTTACCACTCTATTTGATAACGACTAATACCGGAAATGTTGGTCTTTATTTATTTTTACAAGCCTTAGTTGTGGTAGGGAGTCGATTTATTTTTAGAAAATATATTCCTTCGGATGGAGAATGGCATGCGGGTTTTATCTCTCTTGTATTAGCTAGTTCAATTATTGGAACAACAATGCTAGCATTACTGCCAATTATCGGTTCATTTGTTTATATTAGTGCGCTATTCAATGGAATTGCAACAGCCATGTTATATCCTACATTAACAACGTATATCTCCTTCGCAATTCCGGAGTCGCATAAGCATGTACTATTAGGATTATTTTTAGCTTCATATGACTTTGGCTTTTCGCTTGGAGGAGTGCTAATGGGGATTATTATACAGTTCGGTTCCTATCCAATGATGTTTGGAGCCTGTTCGGTTATTGGCTTAATAGCAATAGGATATAATTATTCTGCTAAATCAGCAAATGGTCAAGAGAGCTTTCTAGAGCACAATAAAAGTTAAGTATGTTTGAACTGTATCCATGTTGAGCAGTTGTAAGGAAGTTTTAAAAAGTAAAGGACAACGGACTAAAATCCGTTGTCCTTTCTTTAGGCAAAATGACTTTTCTTAGAAGATAGGTTTTTCAAGCCCATGCTTTTTAATATGATATTGTAAACTTTGTCTAGTGATACCCAATTTTTTAGCAGCTTGAGAAACATTCCAGTTTACTAGTTTCAAAGTCGTTTCGATTAATTGCTTTTCCGTATTATTGAAAATTTTCTTTAGAGGTCTTTGAATTAAATCAGGTTGGTGAAATGTGTCAGTTGTATATATTGGAATTAATTTTGTACGCATATAGGAAGGTAGATGATCTACATCAATTTCCTCAGCATGTTCAGGTACACGAATTATTAGGTTTTCTATTAAATGTTCTAGTTCGCGAATATTGCCAGGCCAAGGATACTTAAGCAAACTTTTCTGTAGAGTATCTGATAACTCTGGAACCTTTTTTGATAACTTTGTTTGATAATTAGTGAGAAAGTAATTAATAAAAAAATGGACATCTTCTGTACGTTCCCTGAGAGGTGGGATGTAGATGCTCGTATGGGCTATTCGATAAAATAAGTCAAGGCGCATTTTATTTTCAGCAATTAGCAGCTCAGGATCTTCATTACATGCACTAATAATTGTGCACTTTACGGGAGCCATATCATTAGAACCTACTCTTCGTACAAAACGTTCTTGTAAAACTCGCATTAACTTAGACTGTAATGTCATAGGCATTGAGTTAATTTCATCTAAGAACAGAGTACCGTCTTGTGCATATTCGAATAGCCCAATCTGGTCTGTTGCACCGGTATATGCACCTTTTACAGTACCAAATAAGGTACTTTCCAATAAGTTTTCTGGTATTGCAGCGCAATTTATAGCAACGAATGGTTTATCCGCACGTTTACTATGGTTATGCATACTTTGTGAGAAAAGCTCTTTACCCGTACCTGTCTCGCCAACGATTAAAGTATCGGCATTATGAATGGCGATGTTTTGGGCTTCCTTAATAAGGCCTAATAATGCCTGACTTTCTCCTTTAATATCTTTAAAAGTATAGATTGTGCCATTCTTTGAATAAGCTTTCTCTTCAGAAGTAACATTTGTTTTTCTTTTTAACTCAATTGCTTGATGCAACCGATCTTTAAGTTTTGACTCATTTGTACTTAAGGAAAAAACAGAAATGGTTTTCCCATCTTTCTGAATGGGAAATGTACTATAGTTTACGTACTTCGGAATACCATTTACCGTAGAGTGTGCACGATATCTAGAATATATTGGTTTACCTGTATTAAATGTATGTCTATGCTCAGAATACTGTGGATTGTAATTGTAAACAGACCATAAATGTTTTCCAATAATGTCCTGGCTATTTAATCCTTCCATTTTTTCCTGTGCTTCATTATATAGAATAATCTTACCTTCAGAATTGCTCATCATCACGCCTTCATCAAGTGTTTCGATAATTTTCTCTAAACAAAATAATCGTTCTTCTAATTCTACTAAACTTGCTTTACATTCTTTGAAACATAAAAAAATATAACTACTGTCCGAGGAAAATAGTTTTACTTCGACGGAAAACTGCCTACCTTTAAGCTCAAGAGGGAACGTCTCTTTATCATTAAAATTTATATTTTCAGTATTAATATAATTTGAAATGGAAGCACCTACCGAGACTTCAATAAGAAATTCCTCTTTAATATCATGCCAAAGGATTTTGCGTTGTTCATCTAATATGATAATTCCATCTACAAAATTTCTTATGAACAAACCTATTGAAGAAACAGACAAATTAATCTTACCCCTTTCAGTAAATCAAATTAAGACTATTGTATCATAATTCTGATAGTTTAGAAGAGTCTGCATGCAAAAAGTATCTGCATAGAGGACAACCCATAAAATTAAGGGATTGTCCTCTATTTATTTGCAAAGTAGTGTACTGATTAAAAAAATATCTGCTATCCAATTCATTTTTTATCATGATAGTGAAAGTTGAAATGATTGTTTTAAAAATATTAATATCACAAAAGTTACTGTTAGTAGACTGTACTCGCCCCCGAATTTAAATTAATATTACGCACTCCTTTTTAAAGTTGGCACGACACTTGCATTATATAAGTGTGAAACCAATTACATTCGATTAGGGGGAATTATTAATGACAACACCAGAAATTTTATATTCCGTAAAAGCACAAAGAGGTCCGGAGTTACGCTGTAAAGGTTGGAGACAAGAATCGATTTTACGCATGTTAGAGAACAATATGGAAAATGCCGAGAAACCGGAAGAGCTTGTAATTTACGGCGGTATCGGAAAAGCTGCACGTAACTGGGAATCTTACCATGCAATTGTTAAATCTTTAAAAGAATTAGAAGATGATGAAACACTTGTAGTGCAGTCTGGAATGCCTGTTGCAATTTTTAAAACTCATAAATACGCGCCAACTGTTGTAATGGCGACAACGAATATTATGAAAGCTGACTGGCCTACGTTCTATGATTTGCAAGATAAAAATTTGACAATTTATGCAAACTATACAGCGGCACCATGGGAATACATCGGCACGCAAGGTGTTATTCAGGGTACTTTCGAAACACTCTCTGCCATCGCACGCTTGCATTATAACGATTCACTAGTTGGGAAAATCCTTTTAACAGCAGGAGCAGGGGGAATGGGTGGAAATCAAACACGTGCAATGACGATGCATGGGGGTGTTGCAATTCTTTGTGACTCAAATGTCGAAATCATTCAGCGTCGTATTGAAAAAGGATTCATTGATGAATTAGCTAATTCACTAGATGAAGCAATCGTAAAAGCAAAAGAATATGCGGCAGCTGGAAAACCATTAGGTATTGCTGTTGTAGGTAACGCTGCAGATATTTACGAAGAAGTGCTTGAAAAAGGATGGCTTCCAGACATTTCAACATCCATGACTCCAGGACATGATCCAATTTCCTATTTACCAGCAGGATACACAGTGCAAGAAGCAGAAGAGCTGCGTGATACGAACCGTGAATTGTATTTGGCGAAAGCCCGAGAAACAATGGTTCGTGAATTGAAAGCACTTATTAAATTTATGGATTTAGGTGTTCATTCATTCGAATACGGCACAAGTCACCGAAAAGAATGTATCGATGCAGGTATGGATGAAAAAGAAGCAAAGCGTCTTCCTGGTTTCGTAGCAGAATATATCCGACCGCTTTTCTGTGAAGGTCGTGGACCGTTCCGTTGGGTTTGTTTATCCGGAGATGCAGAAGACTTACGCAAAATTGACGATATGATTTTAGAGAAATTTAGCGATGATAAACTCGTTACACGCTGGATAAAACTAGCGAAAAAGCATATTCCAATTGAAGCTTTACCTGCACGTATTTGTTATATGGGATTTGGTCAACGTAAAGCATTTGCACTTGAAGTGAATGACATGGTTCGTCGAGGTGAACTTTCTGGGCCAGTTGCATTCTCTCGTGACAATTTGGACTCTGGATCAATCGTAAACCCTACATTTGAATCTGAAAATATGAAAGATGGCAGTGACTTAATCTCTGACTGGCCGATGTTAAACGGGCTACTTAACGCTGTTGGTATGTGTGATCTAATCGCAATCCAAGCAAACTATTCAATGGGGGAAGCTGTCCATACAGGTGTAACGATGGTAGCGGATGGAACAGCAGAATCGGATATGAGGCTTGAAGTAGCAATGACAGTAGACTCAGGAATTGGTGTAGTACGCCACGCACAAGCAGGGTATGAAGTTGCACAAGATGTTGCAAACGGAAAAGGGAAACTAACGAATGACAGTATAAAAATTCCATTATGGTGGAAACCAGAAGCAACATTCGGACCAAAAGACTTAAAGAAAGAAGTCAATGCGTAAGTCAAAACTATAAACTTTAAGGGGACCATTGAATGAAAAAGTTTTCTCTTCTAATCATTGTGATGATTTTCTCTCTAATTCTGGCAGCCTGTGGTTCAAATGGGACTAGCGCAGAAGCCGATGGAGCAAGTAACGAAAAGAAAAAACTTAAAATAGCAACAGAAGCAAACTATGCACCGTTTGTTTTCTTAGATCAAGGCAAGATGACAGGGTTTGATGTGGACTTTATGAATGCGGTTGCATCCGAAGCAAATTATGAAATTGAATTAGTAAATGTTGGATGGGACCCATTATTTGTAGAAGTCAAAGACAAACTTTCTGATTTAGGAATATGCGCTATTACAATAAATGATGAGCGTGAACAAACATATGATTTTTCAGTACCATACTATTTATCTACTAATGAAATTTTAGTACCAAAAAGCAGCGATATTAAAAGCGCAGCTGATTTAAAAGGGAAGGTAGTAGCAGTTCTTGGAGGAACTACTGGCCAGGAAGCAGTTGAAGGAATTCTAGGCAAAAATCATAAAGATATTAAGAAATTCGATAATAATAATTTAGCTATTTTGGAAATGTTAAATGGTGGGGCAGATGCAGTTGTAGCTGACAATGCCGTAGTACAAGAATATGCAAAAAACAATCCAGACAAAAACCTAATCGTGATTAAGGACGAAGAAGGATTTGAGAAAGAATTTTATGGTCTTATGTTCCCTAAAGGGAGTGATCTGAAAGCAGATTTTGATGTAGCTGTAACAGAAGTACTTGAAAACGGAACATATGCAAAAATTTACGAAGAGTGGTTTGGTGCAGAACCTGATGTAGAAACAATACTAGCGGAACAAAAGTAAGTGAATAAATCAAATTGCGTAACTCCCAATGTGCAGTTACGCAATTTTGATTTAACTTCATTCATCAGAGGTCCAAAAACCTCTGATGAATAAAGTTAAAGCCTCCGGCGGATGCCACAGATTTTTTAGAGGAATTTATCGAGTGAGCTCGATAAAAATCTGGGCCAAATACGCCAAGGCGGATTTGATAAAAGGGGGGAAATCAATGGACTTTAGACTAGACATATTAGTAGAATATATTCCTTTCTTTATAAAAGGGACATTACTGACGATCGGTTTGTCTCTTGTAGGGATAATAATCGGTACAGTACTCGGCCTAATCATCGGTCTCGGGAAAATGACTCGCAACAAATTAATCTCGTTTATATGTAATTGTTATATTGTATTTTTCCGGGGCACACCGTTATTTGTGCAAATTTTATTAATACACTTTGGTGTAGTACCAATGCTTATTGGTCACACAAATGGAATAGTAGCTAGCATTATAGCCCTCTCATTGATTGCAGGTGCATATATAGCAGAAATTTTTAGAGCCGGTATACAGTCTATAGATCGAGGACAAATGGAGGCTGCACGTTCACTTGGTATGAATCACATTCAATCGATGAAAGATGTTATTTTACCTCAAGCATTTAAAAGAATGATCCCGCCACTAGGGAATGAATTTATTGTACTTATTAAAGAATCTTCACTTGCAGCAATTGTAGCAACTCCTGAGTTGATGTATTATGGGCGGGCTCTTGCAAGTCAATATTACAGGGTTTGGGAACCATACCTGACAGCAGCACTTATATATCTAGTGTTAACTACAACTTTAAGCTTCCTATTAAATCGTTTGGAAAGAAGGTTAGCTACAGAATGATTGAAGTAAAAAATCTAAAAAAAACATTTGGTAGTAACGAAGTGTTAAAAGATATTAATGCATTTATTAATCCAAAAGAAGTTGTTGTAGTAATTGGACCATCTGGATCAGGAAAATCCACTTTCCTAAGATGTCTTAATTTACTTGAATCCATTACAGCAGGACATGTTTTAATTGAGGGCGTTGATATTACAGATAAAAAAACAGATATTAATAAAGTAAGAACGGAAGTAGGGATGGTTTTTCAACAGTTTAATTTATTTCCCCATAAAACGGTGATAGAAAATATTATGCTTGCTCCAATGCGAGTAAGAAAACTTTCGACAGAAAAGGCGAGAGAACGAGGTTTAGAGCTTCTTAGAAAAGTAGGATTGAAAGAAAAAGCAGATGCTTATCCCGATTCCTTATCAGGGGGACAAAAACAGCGAGTTGCAATAGCCAGAGCACTTGCAATGGAACCGAAAATTATGCTATTTGATGAGCCAACCTCTGCACTTGATCCAGAAATGGTGGGGGAAGTCCTAGAAGTTATGAAACAGCTAGCTCTAGAAGGAATGACGATGGTTGTTGTAACTCATGAGATGGGATTTGCAAAAGAAGTTGGTGATCGAGTTTTGTTTATGGATGGCGGTTATATTATTGAAGAAAATATACCAACAGAATTATTTGAAAGCCCACAACAAGATAGAACTAAATCTTTTTTAAGTAAGGTCTTGTAATTTAATCTTGAAAACAAGTTAGATAATTATATATTAGCTTCAAATTATTACAGGAGGTATTTAGCCGTGAAAATAGAATCTAAAGTAAAGATAAAGATAGATTTAGCAATCTGTAATGCTGCTGAAGCGATTACATGTATAGGCAACGGCATGCAAGAAATTGGAGTAATTCAAAATGCATGGATTGCCATAAAAGACAACAAAATTGTTGGAGTTGGTTCGGAAGAAGAGATAAACAACCAATTTGATTTAGATAATTCAGCTAAGATTAATGCGACAGGTAAAGTTGTGGCACCTGGATTTGTCGATTGTCATACCCATCTCGTTTTTAATGGATCAAGGGTCGAAGAATATGCTGCTAAACTAGCGGGCAATACGGAAAAAAAATTGAAAGAGCTTGGTATAACTACAGGACCGAACAGAACAATCGAACTCACTCGTCATGCATCTGAAGAAGAATTGTTTCAGCAAGCTAAAAAAAGAATGTTATCGATGTTGAATTACGGAATTACGACAATAGAAAGTAAAAGTGGATATGGGTTGACGACGGAAAGTGAAATGAAAATCCTTGAAGTTGGAAGAAGACTAGGAAAAGAAACACCAGTGGATGTCCTTAATACATTTTTGGGGGCACACGGTATCCCAGAAGGAATGTCAAAAAATGAATATCTTGAAATTATTATTAATGAAATGATTCCTCAAATTGGTGAATTAAAACTTGCTGAATTTTGTGATGCCTGGTGCGATGAAGGGTACTTTACAGCGGAAGAATCCAAGCAAATCTTACAAGCAGGATTACAATATGGGATGAAACCGAAATTACATGCAGATGCGTATTCATATATTGGTGGCTCTGATTTAGCAGTGGAGATGAATATGGTATCGGTTGATCATCTAAATTTTACACCTGATGACGTATTGGAAAGGCTCGCGAAATCGGAAGTAACTGGTGTATTAATGCCAGCACTGGATTTTGCGGTTGGACATAAGAAACCTTTTGAAGCGAGGAAAATGCTCGATTTAGGTATGAATATAGCACTTGCTACAGATCTTTGTCCGGCATGCTACACAGAATCTATGCAGTTTGTTATTAATCTTGCGTGCAGATTGTATAAATTCACAGTGGAAGAAGCTATTAAAGCGGCAACATACGGTGGAGCATGTGCTCTTGATTTGAAAGATCGTGGAGTGATTCAAGTAGATAAATTAGCAGATTTGCAGATTTGGGATATTCCAACGTATAAGCATGTTGCATATGAACTAGGAACAAATATAGTAGAAACAGTTATTAAAGATGGAAAAGTTGTAGTTAGAAGGCAAACTCAAAATTAGGAGGAATTCCAATGACGAAAAATCAATTATCCACTTCTACTGCTGTAGAACAAGTAAATGAGGAACGTTTACTAAATCTATTTCTGGAACTTGCGAAAATAAATGGTCCGAGTATGAAGGAACAATCTGTAGCTGATTATGTAGTAAAGGCTTTAACTGAACTTGGATTTACACTTGAGTTTGATAACGCACATAAAAAATTTAATGGTGAAGTTGGTAATTTGATTGCTTGGAAAGAAGGAACTGATTCATCAATTCCACCATTATTTTTCTCCACACATATGGACACAGTATTACCTACTGAAAACTTAAAGCCGGTTATTAAAGATGGTGTTATTTATTCCGACGGCACGACGATATTGGGAGCAGATGACCGTGCAGCATTAGCAGCCTATTTAGAAGGTGTTCGGGCAATTATTGGAAGCGGTGTTCCGCATGGTCCCATTGAGCTTATATTAACGGTCAATGAACAACCGGGTCTAGTTGGAGCAACCCACATGGATTATAGTAAGGCAAAAAGTAAAGTTGGATACATTTTTGATAGTAGCGGAGACGTCGGACAAATTATTTTAAAAGGACCGTATAGTAGTCGAATTTGGATGGAAGTTCAAGGAAAAGCAGCGCATATTGCGTTGAATGCAGAAGAAGGGAATAGTGCATTTCTTATTGCAGCAGAAGGATTGTTGAACATGAAACTCGGCACTATTGATGAAGAGACGCTCGCAAATATAGGGATTTTGGAAGGTGGCGAGTTAACATCGATTATACCTGGTTCAGTGACAGTAGCAGGTGAAGTTCGAAGTTTTTCAAAAGAAAAATTGGAACTACAGTTAAAACATATGGAAGAAGTAATGCAAAAAGCCGCAAAGAAAAACGGCGGGAACGTCCATATTAGAATTGAAAAGAAATATAGTGGATTTGATATTCCGAAAGATCATGTACTAACAAAAACCGTTGAATCAGCTTCTTTAAACATAAACGTAAAACCGTATCTTACAAAAACACTTGGTGGAGCAGATACAAATGTGCTAAACGAAAACGGTTTGACATGTTTAACATTAGGAAATGGATTCCAAAATATCCATTCATATAGAGAATGTATTAGTATAGAAAACTTACTAAACACCGGAAGACTTACTGTAGCGCTAATTGAACAATGGTATGAAACTCATAAACAAGCTTAAGAATAGAAGGAGTGGACATGGATGAAAAGTGAAAAAACAATTGAGCTAGAAAGACCGCAAGTAAACAAAACAGTAGAATTAGATGGGCTTACGTTAGATAGACATAAAATAGAGAGTGTTGTATATGGAGAAGCAAAAGTTGTAGTACCAGAAGCGGACTTAATACGTGTACGTGCAAGTCGAGAACGAATTGAAAAGCAACTGAGCGACGGCAAGGTCATATATGGAGTGAATACGGGGTTCGGTAAGTTAAGTGATATTGAGATCGAAAAAGAGGACATTGCCAAGTTGCAATTAAACTTACTTCGAGCTGACGCTGTAGGGGTTGGTGAACCATTACCAAAAGCAGTTGTAAGGGCGATGATGGTGCTTCGTGCCAATGCACTGGCAAAAGGATTCTCTGGTATTAAAGAAGATACACTACAATTATTAGTAGAGATGATTAATAAAGGTGTTCATCCTGTTGTTCCATGTAAAGGGTCTGTCGGTGCAAGTGGTGACTTAGCTCCTTTATCTCATATTGCCATCGTACTAATAGGTGAAGGTAAAGCGGAGTATGAGGGAGAGATACTTTCTGGTGGAGAAGCACTTAAAAGCGCTGGCTTAACTCCCGTTTCATTGGAAGCAAAAGAGGGTCTTGCCTTGATTAACGGAACGCAGGCAATGTCCGCAGTTGGGGTAGTTGCTCTAAATGAAGCAGAGCGTGTTGGGTTAGCTGCGGATATGGCTGCGTGTTTAACGATGGAAGCCTTACAAGGAATCATTTCTGCATTCGATAGTGAACTATTGGCTGTGCGTCCGCATCCTGAATTGGAATTGGTTGCTTCTAGAATGAGAAACTGGTTGGAGGGAAGTAAACGGATTACCCACCAAGGAGAAATCCGAATGCAAGATGCCTATTCTATTCGTTGTATACCGCAAGTACACGGTGCTTCTTGGCAAGCGCTTAATTATGTTGAGGATAGACTGAAAATTGAAATTAACTCAGCGACAGACAATCCCATTATTTTAGAAAGTGGCGAAATCATTTCAGGTGGACATTTTCATGGTCAACCGATTGCCCTGGCAATGGATTTCTTGAAAGTAGGAGCGGCAGAATGGGCAAATATTTCGGAACGAAGAACGGAAAGACTTGTTAATCCACAATTAAGTGGATTGTCTCCTTTCTTAGCTGTAGATCCAGGTTTAGAATGTGGTTTGATGGTGGCACAATATGCTGCAGCAGCACTCGTTTCGGAGAATAAAGTGCTTGCGCATCCAGCGAGTGTAGATTCTATTCCGACATCTGCAAACCAAGAAGACCATGTAAGTATGGGAACAATCGGATCTCGTCAAGCCCGTGAAATAATCCATAACAGTGCGCGAGTAATAGCGATTGAGTTAATTTGTGCTTCTCAAGCAATCTACTTAGAAAAAGCTGAAAATCAATTAGCCCCTGCAACTAGAGATTATCTAGAAAAAGTAAGGGAAATATGTCCTCCTTTAGAAAGTGACCGTGCAATTTCGGACCAAATGGAAGAACTAGCACAATATATTTTACGGGCAGATGATTTGAAATAATCGGTATTCTAAAAGCATTGGCAAAAGAAAGGACAACGAAGTAAAATCCGTTGTCCTTTCTTTATGAAACCTAACCACTTATTTCCTTGCGCAAGCTAGAAGCTGGGATATTTAGTTCCTCTCTGTATTTACTAATTGTCCGCCTTGATATGTTAATCCCTTTTTCGGAATTTAAATAATCGGCTATCTTTTGGTCGGAGAAAGGTTTCGTTTTGTTTTCGTTTTTGATAAAACTGGCTAAAAGTTCTTTTACTTCTGTTTGAGAAATAGAACTTCCGTCTGCCGTTTCCAGTTTTGATGTAAATAGTAATCTAAGGTCAAAGGAGCCTCGTGGTGTTTGAATAACTTTATGCATCGTTGCCCGACTTACAGTAGACTCATGCATATCTATTTCAGAAGCTATATCTTTTAACGTGAGTGGCTTTAATGCACTAAATCCTTCTGCAAAAAACTCTTTTTGTTTTTCGAGCAGCACTTTTACTATTTTCAATATTGTAGAACGCCGTTGCTCAATACTACTTAACAACCATTTATATTGCGTATACTGGTTGTTTATGTATTTGGAAGTTTCATCCTTTTCTTGCAGTAATCCTGCATAATCATTATTGAAATGAATTTCAGGTAAATAGCCGTCATTTAAATAATACGTGAGATTTCCTTCTTTATACTCCACAATGATATCTGGATTTAAATACTCCACTGACTCATTAGAAATACCGAAAAATGGCTTTGGGTTTAGAGTTTGAATAAAGTCATACAATTCCTTTACAGTTGCCAAGGGAATCTTCATGTAACGTGCAATCTCGTTCCATTTTCTATTTGCTAATAAATCTAAGTGATTTTCGATTAAGGTTTTGGCTAATTTTTCTTCTGGAAATTCATATGTGACTTGTAATAGCAAGCATTCCTGCAAGCTTCTAGCACCAATTCCAACTGGGCCAATTTGTTGGAGAAGATGAATACCTTGTTCGATAGTGGTTTCGTTAAAAGGTTCATATTCTTTTATAAGAAAATAGCCACTATCATCTAAATTATAAATGATATAGTGGAGTAGTTGCAGCTCTTCTTTGTTTTTAAATAGTAATTTTGCTTCTTTGAATATTTTTTCCCTCATGCAGATGTCGTTGTTTTTAATAAAGTCAATTAGTTGTTGAGAGGAACTAGAGGATGCTACCTTGCTAGTGAATCTTTCTTCAGATGAAAAATCCTTTGTATGTTCTTCTAGTTCTATCAATGGGTTTTCTAATTCTTTTTCTTTTATATATTGGTAAAGATCATAAGTGGAGTATTGTAATAATTCAATGGCTTGCCTTAATTGAAAAGTCATTGTTAAACTTTGTTCTTGTCTTTGATTGAGAACGAGTTCCATAGTTATCCCCCTCATAAAATCTTAAGTATTTGAAAGCGTTTTCTTTCCCTGTATTCTATTATACTATGTAATAATTTATTTTACGATGAAAAATAAGAATATTTTCAATAGTATAATATAATGATGTTTGTTTGAATAGTGGAATAGAAAAAGGAGCCAAGCAATTTTTGTTTGCTAAGCTCCTTTATATTCACATTCATTTATTTCTTTTACGAACCATTAAAAAAATACCAAACAAAACACCGATAAAGGACATAATCGAAATAATGAAATAAAACGAATGGCCGCCTAGTTCATGGTATATATAACCACCGGCATACGATGCGATAATACCTGACAATCCAAAAAATAAAAGTGCAAGTACGGTTTGTCCTGTTGCTCTCCATTCTTTCGGCATTATTTGGTATAAATATTGGATTGCAGCCGTATAAAAAATAGGGAAAGTAACCATTTGCAATAGTTGAACTGCCGTTAGTAGCATTGGACTTGTGACAAATGCAGATGCTAGGAATCGGACAAAATAGAAAAACGTCGCGATCGTAATCATCTCAAGCTCCTTGCCTTTCCGAAGCCACCAAAAACTTAAAGCGAAAATAACAATTTCACTAGTAGCAGAGATGAAAAAAGTGATTCCTACTAAAGAAGTGTCTCCTCCGAGGGCTAGCATATGGATACCCAAAAATGTATCGTTCATACGTGCTGGTACTGAACTGATAAATATCAATACCAAAAATAAAAGCATCTCTTTATTTTTTAATACTTGTTTTAGTCCAGCCATAGTAATCGGTTTCGAGGAAGCTTGTACATTTGGCATCAACCAAACAATGCCGAATGATATAAGCCCCAATACAACAAATAGTATCGAAATGCTCCTCATACCGAAATAATCCATGGCAAAACCTGCAATTAACGACAACACAGCATAACCGAGTGCTCCGTATGTGCGAATGGAACCATAGCTAATGCGCGCCATTTCAGAAACCGTAAAATTTAAACTCTCTGTCAGTGGATCAAGTGGCATGAGGAAAAAATAAACGAGCAATGCAAAAACAACAAGTAATACATAGCTATTTACGTTAAATAAAAAGTATCCCGAAATTGCAGTAAAACAAACGAGAAATAACATGACTTTACGAATGGTTTTAGTCTTGTCGCTTATAAGCCCCCATAGAGGCTGTGCAATGAGTGTCACAAAACCTCCAGTTCCAATGATTAAACCTATCTCACTTGCGGATAAACCTTGTTCTCCTAAATATACTGGTAAAAAAGGAATAAAGAGTGCAAGCAAACCAAAAAATAAAAAGTTATATCCTTTTAATAAAACATGTACTTTCAAATTAATTCTCCTTACGTAGAACGGAAATGACTCCTTTAATTGTATCTAACTATGGAAGTGAATAAAATATTCAGAAGGGATATCATAGCATATTTAACTAACTTATAGAATCGTAAAGAGGAAAAATCCTTCCTTATAGAGAAAATGAATAATAAGAAAAATATGGGGGTCACACGATGAGTAATATAGACAAAAGAAATCGTTTGGATGAAAATCCTTTTAGTTATCAAATTACGAAAGATGATACAGTTTTCATCGAATATCATGGAAAACGAGTGAAGATTTTAAAAGGAAAGGAGGCAGAAAAATTATTAGAAAGAATAGAAGATGCAGAGGACGAAAAAGAAGAACAATTAATATTAGCGAAAATCACGGGGAACTTTAAACGTGGAAATGAGCGAAGAAAATAGAGGGGGTGAAATCAGTATGTTAAGAAAATATGGGAATCGTTCCAATTGGAAACGCATTATTCAAAGAGAGTATACGCAGCAGTACATCGAGACAAAGGATTTTACAGGATATGTTACACTTTTAATCTTGATTAAAGTTACAGAGCCGCTTCTAGTACAATACGGAAAGAAGAGAATTTGTATTGTAGATAATAATTATATGTGGCTCCAACATTTTCCGGTAGGGAAAAACTATTCTGTCACTACAATGTTTGATGCAAATGGAGAAATCGTGCAGTGGTATATTGATATTTGCTATGAAATTGGGATGGAAAATAATATTCCATGGATGGATGGTTTAATATTAGATATTGTAGTCTTACCGACGGGAGAAATTATTCAGTTGGACGAAGAAGAATTGGAAGAAGCATTCGAAAGTGGAAGTATCACTCAGGAAATGTATGATTTAGCACGAGAAAAAGCAACTAGAATTACTAAGGATTTAAAAGAAAGGCAATTTAAATTGCTCGATTTTTCAAAGTCCCATAAAGAAATGCTAGAAAGACATTTGCAAGAGGGAGAAAATAAATATGCGTAAAGTAATAGTAGAAGCGTATTCAGCGGATTGGAAGAAAAAGTTTGAGGATGAAGCAATACTGCTTCAAAAGAGTTTTGGTTCAGAAATTCAAATGATATATCATATTGGAAGCACCTCTGTAAATGGTTTGAGTGCAAAACCAATTATCGATATAATGCCGGTGGTTCGAGATATTACAATAATGGATGAATATAACGACCAAATGGCAGCAATTGGCTATGAACCAAAAGGAGAAAACGGTCTTCCGGGTCGTAGGTATTTTCAAAAGGGAGGGAATAATCGAACGCATCATGTACATATATACGAAGTTGGCAATCCCGGCATTGAACGACATCTTGCTTTTCGAGATTACTTAAGCACGCATGCAAATGCTAAAAAGGATTATGGGGATTTAAAAGAAGAATTAGCAAAACAGTTTCCTTACGATATTGAATCGTATATTAACGGAAAAGAACAACTAGCATCTGAGATTGAACGTGATGCTTTGAGATGGTACAAAAAAGTATATAAGGAAAGATAGTTCATCAACTGAGATAAAGTGTGCGTTTTAGAAGGAACTTGATTAGGAATTATTAGAAATATTCACTAGCAAAGGGGTGCACAAATGTTTACAAATGAAATAACAAAACGATTAAAAATAGATTACCCAATTATCCAAGCTCCAATGGCAGGAGGAATTACGACAGCTAAATTAGTTGCTGCTGTTTCGAATAATGGAGCTCTTGGAATGATTGGAGCAGGCTATTTAAGTCCTGCTCAATTACGTGAACAAATTAGAGAAGTAAAAGAACTCACATCAAATGCTTTCGGGGTTAATTTATTTGTGCCAAGCGAATTTAAAATGGTTGATGAAGAAATAGAAAAAGCAAATAACATATTAAATACATTTCGTTCCCAATTACAAATAGATAAGGAGCCTAGTATATTACCTAGTGCGGAAAAGACATTTCAAGCGTATGAGGAGCAAATCCAAGTTATTTTAGAAGAAAAAGTACCAATTTGTTCCTTCACGTTTGGGGTTCCTTCTATTGAAATAATTTCACAGTTGAAGGAACGTGGAATTATATTGATAGGCACTGCTACAACAGTTGTAGAGGCACAGGCTGTTGAAAATTTAGGAATGGATGCTGTAGTGGTGCAAGGAAGTGAAGCAGGGGGGCATAGGGGAAATTTTATTAGTCTCCACGAGGATAGCTTAATTGGTTTAATGTCATTGATTCCACAAGTTTCAGATCATGTATCCATTTCGGTTATAGCAGCAGGTGGAATCATGGATGGTAGAGGGCTAAGCGCGTCTCTGAAATTAGGGGCGAAAGCTGTACAAATGGGAACTGCTTTTTTAACATGTGTAGAAAGTGGTGCTCATGCTGTACATAAAGAAGCAATTTTAAATGCAAAAGACGAAGATACAATGTTAACAAATGCTTTTTCTGGTAAGTGGGCAAGAGGCATTTCAAACAAATTTACAATTGAAATGCAAAAGTATAATTCTGATATTCCTAACTTTCCGGTTCAAAATACGCTAACGCAATCGATTCGAAAGGCTTCTGCCGCTCAGAATAATAAAGAATATATGTCGCTTTGGTCAGGCCAAAGCCCTACTCTAGCGAGAAATGAAACGGTAGAAGAGCTTATAAATCGGGTTATAGTAGAAGCAAATATAAATTATTAAGAAAATTTTAGAATAACGTAAAACGACATTAAAAAGCGGTAGAACCTAACCTAATAGCAAATGATTAAAACAACGAATGACTAAATTTAGAATCTATCTAAAGCAAATTGATAACAGTTGCAAAATGCTTTAGGAATAGAAAATTGTTAAACGTGTATGATATACAAAACGCTATTAAAAGAGAGGTAATTGAACGATGCATAACCTTACCAAAATGCGCATAGAAAAACAAACTAGTGAAGTGTTTGAAGCAATCGTAGATCCAACAAAAATCGGGAGCTTTTGGTTTTCATCGAGCTCAGAAAGATGGGAACAAGGCAAAACAATTACATTGGAATACAAAGAATATAATGCAATTGGTACGATAGCTGTATTAGAAATCATCGACAATCAAAAAATTGTATATCAATGGGATCCAAAAGAAGATGGACATATTGTCACAATAACGTTTATAGCCCAAAGTGATAAAAGTACAGTAGTTGAAGTTAGCGAAGAAGGATTCAATAAAGAAGATCCAGACTTTATCAGCCAGCTAATTGGCAATAAAGAAGGTTGGGTTTTTATGTTAACTTGTTTAAAAGGATATTTGGAATTCGGTGTAAACAAACTAAGAACGGGCTTGACAGAGTAATAAGGAACAAGTAAATAAAAATTAAAACGCCTGAAGTAAAATGGTCATTTTCTTCTGGCGTTTTTTCCTTTAATATAATGCCCATCGAACGAAAGCGTAAATTCCAGCTACAAATAATGCTACAAATATTTTAAATAATATACTATTGTCTCCATTAGTAAGAAAAGACCAAATTAAAAAAATAAGTAAAAAAACAACGAAAGATAGGAATCCTCTTAAAGTAATGGAAAACAGTTTTTTTATTTGGCTCATAGAAATCTCCCTAATCTAGCTAAAATCTCCTCTTATTCGCAAGCTTCATCGCTTTTCCAGTATTGGCAAAATGCCATTTTGTGATTGACTTTAAGAACTCTTCCCCGTGTTTTAAATAAATTCTTGCAGCAATTTCATCGACTTTGCTACTTGCTCCTTTAGGAATTGTCGTACCTGCTATTTCAGTAAGCCGGTCCATTTCTTTTAAAAAGGCATATCTTGCAATAATGGATGCGGCAGCAACAGAAACATGAAGTTGCTCAGCTTTTGTAGAAAATAATACATTTTCACGAATAATTTCTTTTTCCGTTTTAATATGATTATAGTAAATGCCCCGTTCTGCGAATTGGTCAATCAATATAAAGGCTGGTTTTTCTGGTGCCATTTTTTTAAGCACATGTTTAAGTGCCTGGTTATGCATAAGCGCTTTTATTTTCCCTTGGGACCATCCCCGACTTTGTATGTTATTATACTTTTCATTTTTTAACACGAGCACTTTATGTGTTAATGTAGCCATTAAATCAGGAGCCATCTTACGCATAATATCATCCGTCAGCATTTTTGAATCTTTTACACCAAGTTCTCTCACAAGCTCGATTTGGTCTTCACGAACAAAGCAAGCTGCGACTGTAATTGGACCGAAATAGTCGCCAGTACCAGTTTCATCAGAACCAATAACTGAAAGAGAAGCAAAGTTCTCTGTTAATTTATCTCCTTTTGTATTGCTACTAGCTACTTTTTCTACTTGTTTATTCGGATTTCCACTCCAGAGTGAAGCTTCTCTAGCTGCTCCATTTCCTTGAAACATGACCTTGCCAGATTTATAGATGGTCACTGCGGTATCTGCTAACTTTGCAGCGAAAACAACTCCAGGAGCAGATCTTTCTACTTTATATTTGGTATAATGCGCTTTTACTTTTTCGATCTCATCGGGTTTCATCAATAATACTTCGTTTGACATTCGTTTGTTCCTTTCTTCACATCGTAATCTATTTCGTGTTATTATTGTAATTAGGATTTTTGCAAGGAGGGTATGGCTTTGTCAGAACAGCAAAAAACGAGAATTTCTGTTGATATATATGGGCAAACCTATAATATGGTAGGCTCCGAAACTACTGGTCATATGCGACTTGTAGCCTCTATGGTAGATGATAAAATGAGAGAAATACACGCACATAATAGTCAGCTAGATATTCCAAAGCTTGCGGTGCTTACTGCCGTGAATGCCGTAAACGATTACATAAAAGTTAAAGAGCAACTAGAATTACTAGAAGCAGAATTGAAAAAGTTAAAGGACTGAAAAAATGTTAGATATTCTTTTATTAATCTTATTAGTTGCCGGTTTGATTACCGGTGCAAAACGTGGGCTAATTGTCCAACTTATTCATATGACTGGTTTTATCATTTCACTTATTGTGGCGTACACCTATTATAAACCACTTGCGGATAAATTTGTTCTATGGATTCCATTTCCGGCCGTAACTGCTGGTTCTAAGTTAACTATTGCAGTAGAAAATTTGGAGTTGGACCAAACCTTTTATCGAGTGATTGCATTCGTACTTATTTTTATAGCGGTGAAATTTGCTTTGCAATTGATCGCATCTATGTTTGATTTCTTAAAGTATTTGCCTATACTTGGCTTTGTAAGTAATCTTGTTGGAGCTGTTTTAGGTTTTATTGAGTTTTACTTTATTTTATTTGTATTACTATATGTATTTGCTTTATTACCAATCGATTTTGTTCAAAATTTAATATCGAATTCCATTTTAACCGGATGGATGTTGGAACATACACCGATTTTATCGGAACTAGTGAAGAATTGGTGGTATATCTATATAGAAAAGTGACTTCTCTCACTAGAGGGAAGTTTTTTCAATGAAGGGAGTAGTTCTCATGGATAAAAAAACAATCATCAATACATTAGAAAAAATTGCTTTATATATGGAATTACAAGGAGAAAATCCATTCAAAGTATCCGCTTTCCGAAAAGCTGCACAAGTGTTAGAACTAGATCCACGTAGTTTAGCGGAGATGGATAATATACTGTCTCTAAAAGGTATAGGGGCCGCTACTGGTGCGGTTATTGAAGATTTACTAAATACTGGAGCTTCCTCTTTACTAGTAGAGCTTCAACAAACAGTGCCTAGTGGCTTGCTTCCGATGCTAAAAATACCAGGGCTTGGCGGCAAAAAAATTGCGAAATTATATAAAGAATTACAAATCGACTCCATAGATGCCTTAAAATTAGCTTGTGAAGCAAGAAAAGTGCAAACTTTGGCTGGATTTGCGGCGAAAACGGAACAAAAAATTCTCGAGGAAATTGAAAACTTGCAATCTAAACCAGACCGTACTGCGGTTTGGCAGCTGGAACCGATTGTTGAAATGATTGAAAGTAAGCTTGCTAATATACAGGCGATAGAAAAATATTCGGTTGCTGGTTCTTACAGAAGAGTCAAAGAAGCCAGTAAAGATATTGACTTTATCATCGCTACAACAAAACCTCAAGAAGTTCGAGAAGTGCTTTTAAAAGAATTACCGGTGTTAAAAGTAATTGCGGCGGGAGATACAAAAGTTTCTGTTACACTTAATAGTGAACATGAGATTGACGTCGATTTCCGTTTAGTGGAGTTACATCAATACGCATCTGCCTTAAATCATTTTACAGGTTCTAAAGACCATAATATTAAAATGAGACAAATTGCAAAAGAACAAGGTAAGAAAATAAGTGAGTATGGTGTGGAACTAGCAGATGGGTCTATGCAGCATTTTGACTCCGAAGCAGAATTTTATGCTTATTTCGACTTACCTTTTATCCCACCATCGGTTCGAGAGGATGGCTCAGAGTTTTCCAAATTGGATCAGTTGTCATCACTTGTAACGCTTAATGATATAAGAGGCGATTTCCATATGCACTCTACTTGGTCGGATGGTGCACATTCTATCGAAGAAATGGTCGAAGCTAGTCGTGCCAAAGGATATTCACATATCGTTATTACGGATCACTCCGATTATTTAAAAGTAGCGAATGGTCTGTCAAAAGAGCGTTTGTTGAAGCAAATAGCGACAATTCACGAATTAAATAACAAATACACAGATATCGAAATTTTTGCAGGTACCGAAATGGATATTTTACCGGATGGGTCGCTCGATTTTGATGATGACTTATTAAAGCAATTAGATTTTGTTATTGCTTCCATCCATTCAAGTTTTACTCAACCTCAAGAAAAAATTATGGAGCGATTGTATAATGCGATTAAAAATCCATATGTCCATATGATTGCGCATCCTACAGGACGAATCATTGAACAACGGGATGGATATAATCCAGATGTTCCGACATTGATCGAATGGGCAAAAGAAAACGGTAAAATACTTGAATTAAATGCCAATCCATATCGACTGGACTTGCAAACAGAATATTTAAAACTAGCACAAGAAAAAGGCGTACCTCTTGCGATCAACACAGATGCCCACCATATCGATCAACTTAAATATATGGATATCGGTGTACGTTATGCTCAAAAAGCATGGCTGCACAAAGAGACAGTCGTCAACACGTGGACGTTAGAACAGTTTAAAGAGTTTGTTAAGAAATAATGAGGAGGTGCCACAGTGATAGCTGAAAGAGCACTGAAAACGTTAGAATATTATAAAATACGAGAAGAAGTGGCAAAATATTGTACTTCTTCTGTTGGAAAAAACCATATAGATAAATTAGTACCTTCTGTTGATTTTGCAGAAGTCACCAAGCTGTTAGAAGAAATGGATGAAGGATTGTCTATTCTTCGTTTAAGAGGCAATGTACCAATGGGAGGCATTACAGATATCCGCCCCCATGCAAAACGAGCACAAATAGGTGGTATGTTAAGCCCGATCGAGTTAATGGAAACGGCAAGTACCATCCGTGCTAGTAAAATTTTGCGTCAGTTTTTAGAAAATGTTGCAGAATCAGAAGATGTAGCAATCCCACATTTTTTAGAGAAAAAAGAAGCAATGCCTATACTTACGGCGCTTGAACATGAAATAAATGATTGTATTGACGAAAATGGAGCCGTACTGGATAGCGCAAGTAGTGCACTACGTACGATTCGCCAGCAATTACGTATTCAAGTGAGCCGCGTACGAGAAAAATTGGAAAGCTATACAAGAGGTGCAAATGCATCTAAAATGCTTTCGGATTCTATTATTACGATTCGAAATGATCGATATGTAATCCCGGTGAAGTCCGAATACCGCAGTCATTATGGTGGAATTATTCACGATCAATCGTCTTCCGGTCAAACTTTATTTATCGAACCATCAGCAGTCGTTCAAATTAATAATGAAATCCGTAGTTTAAAAGTAAAAGAACAAGAAGAGATTGAACGCATACTGATCAAATTGACAGCAGAAGTAGAATTAGTCGGACATGACATCTTCTTATTAGTAAATATTTTAGGGGAAATCGACGTTGTTTTAGCAAAAGCTAAATATGGACAAGCAGAGAAATGTACGATGCCAATTATTAATAATGATGGCTATATTCGCTTAGTAAAAGCAAGGCACCCACTGATCCCGATAGACACGGCAGTTACCAATACGATTGAATTTGGGAAAGATATTACGGCTATCGTTATTACTGGACCAAATACAGGTGGTAAAACAGTGACATTAAAAACGGTTGGACTTTGTACATTGATGGCACAAAGCGGTATCCCGATTCCTGCATTAGACGGTTCGGAAGTAGCATTATTTGAATCGGTATTCGCAGATATTGGGGATGAGCAGTCCATTGAGCAAAGCTTGAGTACATTTTCATCTCATATGGTTAATATTGTAGACATTTTGAAAAAGTATGATGAAAAATCATTAATCATTTTTGATGAGCTTGGTGCTGGAACTGATCCACAAGAAGGAGCGGCACTTGCTATTTCAATTTTGGATGCAGTGCATGGCACAGGAGCACGCGTGATGGCTACTACGCATTATCCTGAGCTAAAAGCGTACGGCTATAATCGACCTGGTGTTGCCAATGCAAGTGTCGAGTTCGATATTGAAACTCTAAGTCCGACCTATAAATTACTTATTGGGGTTCCTGGGCGTAGTAATGCTTTTGAAATTTCCGAACGTCTTGGACTGCCGGGATATATTATTTCCCAAGCCCAGACTTACACGGGAGCCGATCGAGGGGAAGTCAATTCGATGATAGCTTCTTTAGAAGCTAGTAGAAGACAAGCTGAAAAAGATGCGGAAGAAACAGAAGAACAACTAGTAGAAGTGAAACAAGTAAAAGAAGATTTAGAGCAAAGACTAGCAGAACTGGAACAAAAGAAAGAGCAATTAGAACAAAAAGCAAAAGATAAAGCAAAAAAAATTATTGAAGACGCTAGACGGGAAGCAGACGAAATCATTAGTGACCTTCGCAAAATGCAAGCAAATACACATAAACTTGTGAAAGATCACGAACTGATAGATGCTAAAAAACGTTTAGACGCTGCACTTCCAACAAATCCAGTATTAAAAAAACAAAAGAAATTAAACGAACGTGCCAAAGAATTAAAAGTTGGGGATGAAGTGAAAGTACTAAGTTTCGGTCAAAAAGGGACCTTATTAGACAAACTTTCGAAATCAGAATGGTCGGTTCAAATTGGTATGCTTAAAATGAAATTGGATGAATCTGATTTAGAATATATTAAACCGGAAAAACAAAAACAAACGGTTTCTGTCAATGCGGTTCGTGGCAGAGATTCCCATGTGAAATTAGAGCTTGATCTTCGCGGAGAACGATACGAAGACGCGCTTATTCGTACTGAAAAATATTTAGATGATGCCATTTTAGCAAATTATCCACGTGTTTCGATTATTCATGGAAAAGGCACGGGTGTATTAAGACAAGCCATTCAGCAATATTTGAAAAACCATTCGCGTGTGAAAAGCTACCGTTTTGGTGAAGCCGGGGAAGGCGGTCACGGAGTTACGGTAGTCGAATTAAAATAGGTAAAAAGAATTTGAAACTTTTTATCTAGTCACACGTATAGTAAGAAAAATTTAAAGGGGTTTTTAGCATGTTGCTTTCTGGTTTTTGGTCAAACCCACTTGTGGAGTCAGCTGGTTATTTTAGCGTAGTTATTTTATGTTTAGTTGTTTCCATGGTTATATTTGAAATTGTTACAAAGTATAAAAACTGGGAAGAAATTAAAAGAGGAAATGTCGCTGTTGCGATGGCCACAGGTGGAAAGATTTTTGGGGTATGTAATATTTTTAAATATTCTATAGAACAGCATAATTCGTTATTCCAAATGGTTGGTTGGGGATTATTCGGCTTTAGCCTTCTGATCATTGCGTATTGGCTATTTGAATTTTTAACGCCGAGTTTTAATGTCGATAAAGAAATAGAAAAAGATAATCGCTCTGTAGGATTTATTTCCCTAATTATTTCAGTGGGCTTATCATTTGTTATAGGTGCTAGTATTTCATAGGAGCGATTGTAATGGAAAAATTGTCGAAAGTTTTAGTTGCTGTAGGCATACTTTTTGTCCTTGTCGGAATAATATATGTAGTAATGAATTAATAGAATGAGTGAACAGCTCATTTTAGAGACTGTTGAGAAAAAACAATTCACAACAGTCTCTTTTTTAATATTTAATTTTATAAATTGAATTGTCATTCATTTTTCTTTATAATGGAAATGTGAATGTTCAAATTATTATGAAAGAAGGGGGTACAATAATGACAGAGAAAATTTGGCTTTCCCAATATCCACCTGAAATTCCACATACACTTACCTATGAATCTATTCCAGTACAAGAATATCTAACAAGATCGTATAACAAATATCCAGAAAAAATTGCCATACATTTCATGGGCAAAGACATCACGTACAAAGAACTCTATGAATCTTCTTTAAAGTTTGCAAACTATCTCCAAATGATTGGCATTCAAAAAGGAGACAGAGTGGCTATTATGCTACCAAACTGTCCTCAAGGGGTTATTGGATATTATGGTGCATTATATGCAGGGGCAATAGTAGTCCAAACAAATCCCTTATATACAGAACGTGAAATCTCCTATCAAATGAAAGATTCAGGCGCAAAAGTAATTTTAGCATTAGATATCTTATACCCACGTATTTCAAAAGTAATAAAAGAAACAGAGCTTGAAAATATTATTCTTACAGGTATTAAAGACTATTTACCTTTTCCAAAAAATGTAGTGTATCCTTTCATTCAAAAGAAACAATATGGATTCAGTGTCAAGGTAGAACATCGAGGAATCAATCACTTGTTCCCTGAAATAATGAAAGTAGCCAAAGCAAATCCAATAGAAATGCCTTTTAGCTTTGAAGAAGATATTGCACTTTTACAATATACAGGCGGAACTACAGGATTTCCAAAAGGAGTTATGCTCACGCATAAAAACTTGATATCAAATGCATCGATGTGTGATGCATGGTTGTATAAATGTAAAAAAGGTGAAGAAAGCATACTTGGTATCTTGCCATTTTTCCATGTGTACGGAATGACGACTGTCCTGATACTAGCTGTAATGTTAGGAAATAGAATGATATTATTACCAAAGTTTGATGTGGAGACAGCCCTTAAAACGATTGATAAGCAAAAGCCAACATTATTTCCTGGTGCACCAACAATTTACATTGGCATATTAAATCATCCAGATGTACAAAAATATGATTTATCTTCTATTGTTGCTTGTTTAAGTGGATCTGCTGCACTGCCAGTAGAAGTTCAAGAAAAGTTTGAGCAAGTTACAGGTGGTAGATTAGTAGAAGGTTATGGATTAACGGAAACTTCTCCTGTAGCACTTGCAAATTTAATCTACAGTGACGACCGAGTAAAGGGAACTGTTGGGATTCCTTGGCCAGACACAGATGCAGCTATTTTTAGTTTGGAATCAACAACACCACTTCCTCCGGGAGAAATTGGAGAAATAGTAGTGAAAGGTCCTCAAGTCATGAAAGGCTATTGGAATCGCCCAGAAGAAACGGAAATGACAATGCGCGACGGATGGCTACTTACAGGGGATTTAGGATATATGGATGAAAGCGGTTACTTTTATGTGGTGGACCGGAAAAAAGATATGATTATCGCAGGCGGTTATAATATTTATCCACGAGATGTGGAAGAAGTGTTGTATGAACATCCGGCAATTCAAGAATGTGTTGTAGCAGGGGTTCCTGATGCATATCGCGGAGAGACGGTAAAGGCCTATATTGTAGTAAAAGAGGGAGTAGAAGTGACTGAAGAAGAGCTGAATAAATTTTGCCGTGAAAATTTAGCTGCTTTTAAAGTGCCAAGAATTTATGAATTTAGAAAAGAGTTGCCAAAAACAGCAGTCGGTAAGATTTTAAGAAGAACTTTGATTGAAGAAGAAAAAGAAAAGCTAAAACAAGTAGTAGAAGGGTAAGTTCACTGCTTTACTATAGTATAATTGAATTGTATATTGACAGTACTGAAAATTAAATATAATATAAAAATATGAATGAGTAATCATTCATATTTTTTTACTTTGTTAAGCTGGTAATTGATCATTTGGTGGTGAATTCATTGAAAAAGGAAAAACCGAAATATAAGCAAATTATAGATGCTGCCATTATAGTTATTGCAGAAAATGGATACCATCAATCACAAGTTTCTAAAATTGCAAAACAAGCTGGTGTTGCAGATGGGACAATCTATTTATATTTTAAAAATAAAGAAGACATATTAATCTCGGTATTTGAAGAAAAAATGGAAGTGTTCGCAGAAAATTTAAAACAAATAATAGAAATTGATACGAGCGCTTCGGAGAAACTATACAAGATGATAGAAAATCATTTTAGTGTACTTGCAAGTGATTATCATTTAGCAACTGTTACCCAGTTAGAGTTGAGACAATCGAATTTGGCCCTACGTTTACGTATTAATGCCGTTTTAAAAAATTATTTAGTTTTACTAGATTCTATATTAAACGAAGGAATTAAGAATGGGGAATTTGAACAAAATATAGATATTCGCTTAGCAAGACAAATGATTTTTGGTACAATAGATGAGACGACAACAACTTGGGTTATGAATGAATACAAATATAATTTGATAGATTTGACCCCAAAAGTACATCGTCTGTTACTAAATGCTATAAAAGAATAACAAAGGGGAGAGTTGCGTAAATGGGATTCTTGTCATGGGAAGTTGAAGATGGTGTAGCTACTGTTACACTAAATCGGCCGCCAGCAAATGCACTTGCAAGAGGGGTAATTTTAGAAGTTAATGATCTTCTAGATGCAGTTGAAAATGATGACGCAGTTCGTGTTCTGTTACTTAAAGGAGAAGGTAGATTCTTTTCTGCTGGTGCAGACATTAAAGAATTTACTTCCGTTTCTTCAGGTGAAGAATTTTCTGAATTAGCAGAAAGCGGACAGGTGATTTTCGAGAGATTGGAAAGATTTTCGAAGCCTGTTATCGCAGCAATTCATGGAGCTGCACTAGGCGGGGGGCTAGAGTTAGCGATGAGTTGTCATATCCGACTTGTATCGGAAAATGCTAAACTTGGACTTCCGGAGTTACAATTAGGGTTAATACCTGGATTTGCTGGAACACAACGACTTCCGCGCTATGTAGGATTTGCAAAAGCAGCAGAATTGCTGTTAACAAGTGAACCGATCAGTGGGACAGAAGCAGCAAAAATTGGTTTAGCCAATCATGCATATCCAGAAGAAGAGCTATTTAGTCGTGCACAAGAACTTGCAGCTAAAATTGCAAAGAAAAGTCCCATCGCTGTAAAAGCAGCGTTAGAGATGCTCCAATATATTAAACCAGCCTCTTACTATGAGGGCGTTCGAGCAGAAGCAAATGTTTTTGGAAGCGTTTTTGTCTCAGACGATGCAAAAGAAGGTATTTCTGCATTTTTAGAAAAAAGAGAACCTGTATTTAAAGGTAAATAATAATTATGCTAGGGGAGGATTTCTAAATGAACATTTATGTTTTAGTGAAACGCACATTCGATACAGAAGAAAAAATCGTAGTAAGTGGCGGTAAAATCCAAGAAGATGGAGCAGAATTCATCATCAATCCTTATGATGAATATGCGATTGAAGAAGCAATTCAAGTTCGCGACGCACATGGCGGAGAAGTAACGGTCCTTACGATGGGCGGGGAAGATGCGGAAAAACAACTGCGAACAGCACTTGCTATGGGCGCTGATAAAGCGGTTCTTATTAATATAGAAGATGATCTAGAAGAGCTGGATCAGTTCACAGCTGCTCATATTATCTCGGAATACTTAAAAGATAAAAACGCTGATTTAATATTAGCTGGTAACGTGGCAATTGATGGTGGATCTGGACAAGTTGGACCACGTGTTGCGGAAGCTTTAGGTATTAATTATGTTACAACTATTACAAATCTGGAGATTGATGGAACAACCGTAACGATCAAGCGTGACGTAGAAGGAGATACAGAAATCCTAGAGACATCTTTACCTCTTTTAGTTACAGCACAACAAGGACTTAACGAACCTCGTTACCCATCATTACCAGGAATTATGAAAGCAAAGAAAAAACCACTAGATGAAGTAGAACTAGATGATTTAGATATAGATGAAGATGATGTAGAAGCGAAAACAGAAACATTAGAAATTTATTTACCTCCTAAAAAGGAAGCTGGAAAAGTATTAGAAGGCGAGCTAGCTGACCAAGTAAAAGAGTTAGTTCAATTACTTCATTCGGAAGCAAAAGTCGTTTAATCGAATATTAACTTAAACTAGGGGGAAAAGAATATGTCTAAAAAAGTATTAGTACTTGCGGAGGCGCGTGAAGGTGCTCTACGTAATGTTTCTTATGAAGCAATCGCTGCAGGAAAACAAATTTCCAATGGTGGAGAAGTGGTTAGCGTTCTATTAGGAGATTCAGTGAAAGACCTAGCAGTTGAACTTGGAAAATATGGTGCGGATCGTGTTATTACGGTAGAACATCCACATTTAAAACAATATACATCAGATGGCTATGGACAAGCATTGCTTGCTGTAATCGACCAAGAGGATCCGGAAGCAATCGTATTCGGACATACTGCTTTAGGGAAAGATATCTCTCCAAAAATCGCAAGCAAATTACAAGTCGGGCTAGTATCCGATGTAACTACAATTGAAGGAGAAGGCGATGCTGCAGTTTATATCCGTCCAATTTACTCTGGTAAAGCATTTGAAAAAGTGAAAGTAAAAGATGGTATCGAATTCATTACAATTCGTCCAAACAACATTGCACCACTTGCAAAAGATGACAGCAAATCAGCAGATGTATCTTCGTTATCAGTTGATATTACAAACCTTCGTACAATCATTAAAGAAGTCGTTCGTAAATCTTCCGAAGGTGTAGACTTATCCGAAGCAAAAGTAGTTATCGCTGGTGGACGTGGAGTGAAGAGTGAAGAAGGTTTTGCGCCATTGAAAGAGCTTGCGGACGTACTAGGCGGAGCGGTTGGAGCTTCCCGCGGAGCATGTGACGCCGACTACTGTGATTACTCTCTACAAATCGGACAAACTGGTAAGGTGGTAACACCAGACCTTTATATCGCAGCAGGAATTTCCGGAGCGATTCAACATTTAGCTGGTATGTCAAACTCGAAAATTATTGTAGCGATCAACAAAGATCCAGAAGCAAACATTTTCAAAGTGGCTGACTACGGTATTGTTGGCGATTTATTCGAAGTAATCCCGTTACTTACGGAAGAATTCAAACAATTGAAAGTAAATGCTTAAAAGGTGACTCGGCTCTTTTTTGGAGCCGAGTTTTTACTTGTATAGATCTAGCTCCAGCGCCTTGCCCCTCGGGGTCAAATGTGAAAAAGCTGCTCCTGCGCAAGCTCGTCGCAAACAAAGGCGTTTGTGGTGGCTGAGGAGCTGCCTCCTCGCTTTTCCCCATTTGCCTGTCGGAGGCCCGCACGATGCGGGTCATACAGTTGTTGCGACACGATGTCGCGAACTTAGACTGTATTCATCTTAAATAGGCGCTTGCGCTTTTCGTGTAAGCTAATATGTAGATGTAGCAATATGAGTCTGCTATAATCTAGTTATATGTAATTAAAGGAGGAATTTTTAATGGCAATAGTTCATGGAACAGATCAGACTTTCTCACAAGAGATTGAGAAAGGTTTAGTATTAGTAGATTTTTGGGCAACATGGTGTGGACCTTGTAAAATGATTGCTCCTGTACTTGAAGAAATGGACGCTGAAATGAGCGATAAAGTAAAAATAGTTAAAGTAGATGTAGATGAAAACCAAGCAACTGCTAGTCAATTTGGTATTATGTCAATTCCAACACTAGTATTGTTCAAGGATGGTCAACCAGTAGACAAAGCTGTTGGTTTCCAACCAAAAGAAGCGCTAGTTCAATTTGTAGAAAAAAACGCATAATCTAAAGCCGGGTCCGATAAGGTGCCCGGTTTTTTTAAACGGGTGATAAAATGAACGATTTAATACAACAAAAATGTGCCATATTACCAGATGATCCTGGATGTTATTTGATGAAAGATCGCCAAGGGACCATCATTTATGTCGGCAAAGCGAAAATATTAAAAAATCGTGTGCGTTCCTATTTTACCGGATCACATGATGGAAAAACACAAAGATTAGTACAAGAAATAGTTGATTTTGAATATATCGTCACATCGTCTGAGTTAGAAGCGCTTATTCTTGAGCTCCATCTCATTAAAAAGCATGATCCCAAGTACAATATTATGCTTAAGGACGATAAAACGTACCCATACATTAAAATTACAGCGGAAAAGAATCCGAAGTTAATTATTACAAGACAAGTGAAAAAAGACAAAGGAAAATATTTTGGTCCTTATCCAAATGCACATGCAGCGAATGAAACCAAAAAACTATTAGATCGAATATACCCATTGAGAAAGTGTGCGAAATTACCCGACCGCGTCTGTTTATACTATCATTTAGGGCAATGTCTAGCTCCATGTGTAAAGGAAATAGAGGATTCCACTTATAAAAAGATGACGGATGAAATTACAAGCTTTTTAAATGGTGGCTATACGCATGTAAAAAAAGAATTAACTGAAAAGATGAATGATGCTGCAGAAAACTTAGAATTTGAACGTGCAAAAGAATATAGAGACCAAATTTCCAATATTGAGATGGTCATGGAAAAACAAAAGATTACGATAAACGATTTTACGAGTCGGGATATATTTGGTTATTCCGTTGATAAAGGCTGGATGTGTGTCCAAGTATTTTTTATCCGGCAAGGAAAGCTGATTGAAAGAGATGTTTCCCTTTTTCCTTTATATCGTGACCCAGAAGAAGAGTTTTTAACATTTTTAGGTCAGTTTTACGCTAAACCAGAACATATTAAACCTAAAGAGGTATATGTCCCTAATAATACTGACGTACATTTAGCTTCGAAATTATTAGATATGAAAGTAATCATTCCGCAAAAAGGATTGAAAAAAAACTTAGTAAAGCTTGCAGAGAAAAATGCTGTACTTGCTTTAAGTGAGAAGTTTCATTTGATCGAACGACAAGAAGAGCGGACGATAGGTGCAGTAGAGGAACTAGGTAATTTAATGGGGATTGCAACGCCTAATCGAATGGAGGCTTTTGACAATTCTCATATACATGGTACCGATGCTGTATCAGCAATGGTGGTATTTGTGGATGGAAAAGCATATAAAAAGGATTACCGAAAATATAAAACAAAAACCGCTGCAAAACATGATGATTATGGAGCAATGCGAGAAGTAATTCGCAGAAGATACACACGTGTATTAAAAGAAAATTTACCTTTACCCGATTTAATCATTATTGATGGAGGAAAAGGTCAAATAGAAGCGGCTCGTGAAATTTTGGAAGATGAATTAGGATTGGAAATACCGATTGCTGGTCTTGCAAAAGATGGGAAGCATCAAACTTCTCAACTTTTATATGGTAATCCAATCGAAATTATCCCAATGAAGCGGACGAGTGAAGCGTTTTACTTATTGCAACGTATTCAAGATGAAGTGCACCGATTTGCCATTACATTCCATCGACAACAAAGAGGGAAACATACGATTGCTTCTTCTTTAGATGGAATTGAAGGAATTGGTCCAAAACGGAAAAAGTTATTATTAAAACATTTTGGATCGATTAAGAAAATGCAAACCTCGACTAAGGAAGAATTTATGGAAGCTGGGCTTTCTAGTAAACTAGCCGACATGATGGTAGAACATTTTCAGAAAAAGTGATTGTCTTCTGAATATTCTTGTGGTATGGTTGATACAATTTAATATTCACTATAATTAAGTGAAGATAGAGGTGCAAACTGACAAGAGTACTTAGCGGGAAGATGAAAGGATCTGTTGATCGCTAAACGAAAGGGTCATTTGCCGAAACGTAGAATAGCTTTTCCTATTCTAGGTTGGTTCTGCATTGAATAAATGTAGAATTGTCAGAATTCAGTATTCTGGAGGGCTATCTCACATGGACATTATTTGACCGTGTATGAGACAATGCTTTTCACAATATGTGAAAAGCATTTTTTTATCCTGACAGATAAATAAGGGAGAGAATATGCATGAGTAAAATTGTGATGAAGTTCGGTGGTACTTCTGTAGCGACTACAGAAAAAATTGCTAATGTAGCAAACAGAATTAGGAGAGAGAGAGAAAAAGGACATGATATCGTTGTTGTTGTGTCAGCAATGGGTAAGTCCACAGATGAGTTAGTCAATTTAGCAAATGAAATAACAGACATTCCCTCCAAACGAGAAATGGACATGCTGTTATCTACTGGAGAACAAGTGACTATGTCATTACTTGCGATTCAGCTTAATGTATTAGGATTAGAAGCCGTTTCTCTTACCGGTTGGCAAGCAGGTTTAGTGACGAATAATGTACATAAAAACGCAAGAGTAGAGAAAATGGATGGTTCTAAAATAAATAATTTATTAAATGAAAATAAAATTGTTATTGTTGCAGGCTTTCAAGGAGTTTCAGAGGACAATGAAATTACAACCCTCGGAAGAGGTGGATCAGATACCACCGCAGTCGCAATTGCAGTAGCAATTGAAGCAGAAATTTGTGATATTTATACGGATGTCGAGGGAGTATTTACATCTGATCCAAGATATATTAAGAATGCCCGAAAACTAGAGCAACTGGAATATGACGAAATGCTTGAGCTCGCCAATCTAGGTGCTGGAGTTCTTCACCCGAGAGCGGTAGAATTTGCCAAGAATTATCGAATCCCACTTAGAGTTAGATCAAGCTATGGAGAAGAAGAGGGAACTATTTTAAAGGAGGAAGTAGATGTGGAAAATAATTTAGTAGTGCGTGGGGTAGCGTTTGAATCAGATATTGTGCGTCTAACGATTGAGTATGATGTGCCGTTTAATGGATCATTAGCGTCTATTTTTACGACTTTAGCAGAAAATCATATTAATGTTGATATTATTGTACAATCGATTGTAGATGGCGTAAGACCTGCCGTGTCGTTCTCTATTAAAAAAGAATCGTTAGCAGAAGCTATTACGGTATTAGAGACCCATAAAAAAGTACTCGGTTTTACATTTGCAGACTTTGAGGTAGGCTTAGCGAAAGTTTCTATCGTTGGTTCTGGTATGGTTTCCAATCCAGGAGTTGCAGCGCAAATGTTCGATCGTCTACGCCAAGAGAATATTCCGGTAAAAATGGTAAGTACATCTGAAATAAAAGTTTCGGTTGTTATCCCGCAAGCGGATATGATTCCAGCTGCCAATGCACTGCACGATGAGTTTGACTTGGCTATCAAGCAATAATGAAGAGCTAACTATATAGAAGGGACGTGACACAACTACGTCCCTTGTTTGCGTTGCCCGGCAAAATAACGGCTGAACAATGCTGACGAATTATAAATGCGCAACGTTCCAGTCGTTACTCGCAACAATGAAGTGCATATGCGCAACATTCCACTTCAAACGCGCAACCTTTACAAAAAAGGGTCATAGTATCGTCTGTCTCACTCCAAGTAAACTTGCTGTTATAAAATTTGGTTGCTTTCCTCGTCAATTTAGTTGCTCTCGCGCTTAGTTGATTGCTTTCAGACTAGAATTAGTTGCTTTCAATAGTTGTTTGATTGCTCTTAGCCATTCATTGGAATTTTATACAATGGCACGAGACTCTCTGCAGGAGCGTCAGCGATGGAGTGGCTCCTTTTCTACATGATAAAAAATAAGAAAAAGCATTGACTGGCTATAATAGCCAGTCAATGCTTAGTTGGTAATTCTTACATCCCATTTTACCTGTAGTGAAACAAATCCATTTTTATCTGGCTCTTCATCATAACATTCTGTTAAATAACCGCCGATTTTCTGTTGTTGCTCCGCTAAAAAGCCTGCTTCTAATCGGTGGCTTCTCAATTTTCCGCTTTTCGGTAAATTGTGCGTATGTAAAGTGTAAAACGCCGAATCTTTCGTTGTTTTATTTAATTCAAGTGTTCCCCAACCCGCTTCTTGGAAGAAAGTAATGGCTTCATCCATTGAATAAAGTGGAAACTTGCGAGCGAGGTCTTTTCCAGCCCAATATAAAATATCTTTTTCATGTTTTCCGAGAATAGAAGCAAGCACGTGGTCTCTTAGTAATTCATATCCAAAGGAAGTTACATGTGAATGTTCCTTATCATTCAAGTAGCAACCCTTCTTTCAAAAAGTAAATATCATTTGTCTTTGTCTATTTTATCATAAATAATTTCTTGTTGGTAATGGAATAGTTTGTGAAAAAATAATCGAATCATTATTTAAATATGCATCTATATGATTATTGAAAAGTCTAAAGATGCCTTGACGCTCTAAAATGATGAGAGTACAATGGATATGTCATAAATTCGTAACATGATGATGTGAACAAGGTATGAAAACTATTCTTTTAAAATAATTTTTATACCTAACAAATGTAAATTTGAGGGGGGTAACTGTTTTGTCGAAAGATCGAGAATTTTATTGGCGCCGCTTACATTCTTTGTTAGGAATAATTCCAGTTGGATTATTTGTGGCGCAGCATTTAGTAGTAAATCATTTTGCTACTAGAGGGGAAGAAGCTTTTAATAAAGCATCTGGTTTTATGGGAAGTCTTCCATTTGTTGTTTTATTGGAGATTTTCATCATTTATTTACCTTTAATGTTCCATGCTTTTTACGGAATCTATATTGCATTTACCGCAAAGAATAATCCGAAAAACTTTGGTACGCTACGTAACTATCTATTTATTTTACAAAGATTTACTGGGATTTTCCTTGTTGTTTTCATCGCATGGCATGTATTTGAGACAAGATTTCAAGCTGCAATCGGTGCGAAAGAAGTTAATTTTAACATGATGGCGGAGATTTTATCAAATCCTTGGATGTTAGGTTTTTACATCGTTGGAGTTATTTCAGCAACATTCCACTTAGCTAATGGTATTTGGTCATTCTTAGTTAGCTGGGGAATTACACAATCTCCACAATCACAACGAGTTGCTACATATGTAACATTAGTAATCTTCTTAGCGTTATCTGTAGTTGGTGTACAAGCTCTATTAGCATTCGTATAAGAACTTCCTACACATTCAACTACCATAAAATCGAGGAGTGAGAATAGCATGGCAAAAAGTAAACTTATTGTTGTCGGCGGTGGATTAGCTGGATTGATGGCAACAATGAAAGCAGCCGAAGATGGCACGCACGTAGATCTATTTTCATTAGTCCCTGTAAAACGCTCACACTCTGTTTGTGCTCAAGGCGGTATTAACGGGGCTGTAAATACAAAAGGGGAAGGCGACTCACCGGCAGTGCACTTAGATGATACTGTTTATGGTGGAGACTTCTTAGCAAACCAAGGACCAGTAAAAGCGATGACTGATGCTGCGCCTGGAATTATTAGCTTATTTGACCGTATGGGTGTTATGTTCAACCGTACACCAGAAGGATTATTAGATTTCCGCCGTTTTGGTGGTACATTAATGCACCGCACAGCTTTTGCTGGTGCTACGACTGGTCAACAACTTCTATATGCTTTGGACGAGCAAGTACGTCGTTTTGAAGTAGATGGACTTGTGACAAAATTCGAAGGATGGGAATTCCTTGGAATCATAAAAGATAGTGAAGGAGTTTGTCGTGGTATTAAAGCACAAAACCTTCAAACTATGGAAATTCGAGCGTTCCGCGGTGATGCTGTAATTATGGCAACTGGTGGTCCTGGAATAATTTTTGGAAAAACTACTAACTCTATTATAAATACTGGTTCTGCAGCTTCAATCGTTTATCAACAAGGTGCATACTATGCAAACGGAGAATTTATCCAAATTCACCCAACTGCAATCCCTGGTGACGATAAACTACGCTTAATGTCAGAGTCTGCACGTGGTGAAGGTGGACGTATTTGGACATATAAAGACGGAAAACCTTGGTACTTCCTAGAAGAAAAATATCCTGCATACGGTAACCTAGTTCCACGTGACATTGCAACGCGTGAAATTTTCGATGTATGTGTTAACCAAAAACTTGGTATTAATGGCGAAAACATGGTGTATCTAGACCTTTCTCATAAAGATGCACATGAACTAGATGTAAAACTTGGTGGTATCATTGAAATTTATGAGAAATTCACTGGTGATGATCCTCGTAAAGTACCTATGAAAATCTTCCCAGCAGTACATTACTCAATGGGTGGACTTTGGGTCGATGAAGATCAAATGACGAATATTCCTGGATTATTTGCTGCAGGAGAATGTGATTACTCTCAACATGGAGCGAACCGTTTAGGAGCAAACTCATTACTTTCTGCTGTATTCGGCGGAAGTGTTGCCGGACCAAATGCAGTGAATTATATGAGTAAGCTTAAAACACATGCAATCGATATGGACGATGCTATTTTCGATGCTGAAGTAAAACTTGAGCAAGAGAAATGGGACAAGACGCTCGCGATGAAAGGCACGGAAAATGCTTATTTAATTCATAAAGAATTAGGTGAGTGGATGACTGACAACGTTACAGTTGTTCGTTATAATGATAAACTAGAAGCAACAGACAAAAAAATCCAAGAGCTATTAGAACGATATGAAAATATCAACATGGATGATACTCAACAATGGTCTAACCAAGGTGCATCATTTACTCGCCAATTGAAAAATATGCTTCTGTTAGCTCGAGTTATCACGCTAGGAGCACTTCAACGTAACGAAAGCCGTGGAGCGCATTACAAACCGGAATTCCCAGAGCGTAATGATGAAGAGTTCATGAAAACAACAATGGCAAAATTTGATCCAGCAACTGGAGCTCCAGTTCTTCATTACGAAGAAATCGATGTTTCGCTTATTACACCTCGTAAACGTGATTATTCTACGAAAGGAGAAAATTAATCATGGTAACAGCAACTGAAACAAAAAAAGTTCAAATAGAAATTTTTCGTCAAGATACCCCAGAATCTACTCCATATTGGGAAAAATTCGAAGTGAATTATCGTCCTAATATGAACGTTATTTCTGCGCTAATGGAAATTCGTAGTAATCCTGTTAATGCTGATGGGAAAGCAACTACGCCAGTAGCATGGGATATGAGCTGTTTAGAGGAAGTATGTGGAGCTTGTTCGATGGTTATCAATGGTAAACCACGTCAATCTTGTTCTGCATTAATCGATCAATTAACACAACCGATTCAATTAGCGCCAATGAAAACATTCCCTGTTGTTCGTGACCTTCAAGTAGACAGAACGCGTATGTTTGACTCTTTGAAAAAAGTAAAAGCATGGGTTCCAATCGATGGATCATACGATCTTGGAGAAGGACCACGTATGCCAGAACGTAAACGTCAATGGGCTTATGAATTATCTAAATGTATGACTTGTGGTGTTTGTTTGGAAGCATGTCCAAACGTTAATAGCGGTGCTTCTTTCATGGGACCGGCTCCACTTTCACAAGTACGTTTATTTAATGCTCATCCAACTGGTTCGATGAACAAAGATGAACGTTTAAACGCAATTATGGGAGACGGAGGCCTTGCGAACTGTGGTAACGCTCAAAACTGTGTTGTTGCATGTCCAAAAGGTATTCCTTTAACAACTTCTATTGCTGCGTTGAACCGTGATACAACAGTTCAAATGTTCAAAAACTTCTTCGGAAGCGACCATATGGTTGACTAATATATTGTGAAAAGTCTGCGTAGAATATAATGTTCTATGCAGACTTTTTGTTTCTCTGTTACAATAAATGAATAAATATTCATTTACTGGGGGATGATTTGGATGCGAGCTAGTTACATAGAAGATATTGCGAGTTGGGAACAAGAATTTTCTTTTTTTACAGAAGTAAGTGTGCGTTTTTCAGAGACAGATATGTATGGACATCTGAATAACACAGTAACGTTTGCTTATTTTGAATATGCACGTATCGAGTACTTTAAACATATAAGCTTTATGAACGAATGGTTAAATCCTAAAGGTGAAAAAATTCCAGTTGTTGCGGATTTACAATGTGATTATGTCAAACAAGTATTTTTTGACGAAAAGCTTAGGGTTTATGTAAAAGCTGCAACAATTGGTTCTTCGTCCGTTGATATACATTACATGGCAAAAAATGAAAAAGGCGAAATTCTCTTTACTGGCAGGGGTACCGTCGTGCAAATCGACAAAAAAACGGGGAAAGCTTCAAAATGGAACGAAAAAGAACGAGAAGTTTTTAAAAACAGTGCTAACTAGCCGTCACCTACTATCCCGATGCTACATACGTTAGTAGGAGAGTGGATAGGGGGCTAAGGCATTGTACGATAACAATCAGCATCGATCAATATTGACGAACAGAGAACGTCAAATTTTTCAGTTACTAGTAGAAGATAATTCTACAAAAGAAATTTCAATTCAGTTATCAATAAGTGAAAAAACGGTAAGAAATCACATTTCTAATACGATACAAAAATTAGGAGTATCCGGCCGATCACAAGCAATTGTGGAACTATTAAGACTAGGTGAACTATCGTTGAACTAACATGAATCCTTGCCATTTTCCTCAGAACACGTCACAATAATAAATAAGAAGAATTGTTTTGAGGAGTGAAGGTTCATATGGCAGATGAAATAACAAATATGGAACATAATCATGAAGATGTTGCTTTTTTAGAAAAAGAGCTTCGACATATATCAGGTATTATTAAACAAAGAGGCCGTCAAATATTAAATGCCTATACAATAACACCACCGCAGTTTGTGGCTCTACAGTGGCTTTTAGAACTTGGAGATATGACAATCGGTGATCTTTCCAATAAAATGTATTTAGCTTTTAGTACAACGACTGATTTAATCGATCGTATGGAAAGAAGTGAACTAGTTCAACGGGTTAGAGATGAACAAGACCGTCGTGTTGTGCGTATACATTTACTAGCAGAAGGCGAACGTATTATTGAAGAGGTTATTGATAAGAGACAGCAATATTTAAAGGAAATCCTCGGACAATTTGACGAAAATGAAGTAGCAAATTTATCGATTTTATTAGAAAAATTACATCAAGAGATGAAAAAGAACTGAGGAATTAACGTGAAAGCCCCAATTGGTGTTATAGACTCCGGAGTAGGTGGATTGACAGTCGCAAAAGAAATAATGCGACATTTACCTAATGAAGAAATAATTTATATAGGAGATACAGCAAGATGTCCGTATGGACCAAGATCAAGTGAAGAAGTACGAAAATTTACATGGCAACTCGCTACAACACTTGCTAAAATGAACATAAAAATGCTTGTCATCGCTTGTAATACAGCGACGGCAGTAGCGTTGAACTCATTAAGTAAAAAAATGCCTTTCCCTGTAATTGGTGTTATATTTCCAGGAGCAAGGGCTGCGATTAAAGCAACAAAGAAAAATGAAATCGTAGTGCTAGGTACAAGCGGTACGATAAAAAGTGGAGCGTATGAAAAGGCGATTGCAGCCTTAAATACATCCAGTAAAGTGATTCCCCTTGCTTGCCCGACGTTCGTTCCACTTGTTGAAAGTAATGAGTATGAAGGCGAGTTTGCAAGGAATATGGTAATGGAAACTTTATTACCTTTAAAAAACGAACAATTTGATACAGTAATTCTCGGGTGCACACATTATCCATTATTACAAAAGCATATTGAAGAAGCAGTTGGACACAATGTAAAAGTACTTTCCTCTGCCGAAGAGACGGCTCAAGATGTAATGGAATATTTAAATTATCATCATATGCATCACCCGATACAAGAGAAAAAAACACCTGTTTTTTATACGACTGGATCAGTGCCGATTTTTAAAACAATTGTGGAAAAGTGGTTAGAGTTACCGAATGCGGATGTAAGAACAATTTCATTCAAATGACCCTGTTAGCTTGAAGCGCCTTCAATAACGGGGTCTTCTTTTGCGTGAATAGACTAAAGGAGAAATATATGATTAGAACTGACGGAAGAAAAGTAAATGAACTAAGAAATATACAAATAGAAACAGATTATTTAATTCACCCAGAAGGGTCTGTGTTAATAACGGTTGGACAAACAAAAGTCATTTGTAATGCGACAATTGAAGACCGCGTGCCGCCCTTTTTAAGAGGACAAGGGAAAGGTTGGATTACTGCTGAGTATTCTATGCTGCCACGCGCAACTGAATCACGTAATCAGAGAGAATCATCTAAAGGAAAAGTGACCGGTCGTACGATGGAAATCCAACGGTTAATTGGACGAGCGCTTCGTTCGGTAGTCGATTTAGAAGTAATAGGAGAAAAAACGATTTGGATAGATTGTGATGTTATTCAAGCGGATGGTGGTACACGAACTGCAAGTATTACAGGTGCATTTGTGGCACTAACAATTGCGCTAGGAAAATTATACGAACAAAAACAGTTGGCTTATTTTCCGGTACGTGAATTTTTAGCCGCAACAAGTGTTGGAGTACTTGAAAACGTTGGTGGCGTACTAGATTTAAATTATGAAGAAGACTCTGCTGCTTCCGTTGATATGAATATCGTCCAAACGGGCAGTGGTGAATATGTGGAACTGCAAGGTACTGGAGAAGAAGCAACATTTTCTCGGAAACAATTAATGGAGATGTTGGATTTAGGAGAAATCGGTATTAAACAATTAATGGACATCCAACATGCGGCTCTAGGTGAATTAGCAACTAAAATTGGTGAGGGAGGTTCTGAAACGGTATGAAAAAAATAATTATTGCAACGAAAAATAAAGGTAAAGCAAAAGATTTTGAAGCACTATTTGGCCCACTTGGATACGAAGTACTAACACTCCATGATGTAGCGGAGGATATGGATGTAGAAGAAACAGGAACAACATTTGAGGAAAACGCATTGTTAAAAGCAACCGCACTCGCTAACCATTTGCAAACAATGGTCATTGCAGATGACAGTGGTCTTGAGATTGATGCACTAGACGGTCGCCCAGGCATTTATTCTGCGAGATATGCAGGGGAAGAGAAGAGTGACGAGGCAAACATCGATAAAGTGCTAGAAGAGCTTAAAGACATCAAAGAATCAGAAAGAACAGCAAGATTTGTTTGTGCGATTGCTGTAGCTTCTCCAAATAGCGAACCATTTACAGTGAGAGGCACTTGTGAAGGTACAATAGCGAAAGAAAGAAAAGGCACAAATGGATTTGGATATGATCCAATCTTCTTTGTCCCAGCAGAAAATAAAATGATGGCTGAACTAACAGCAGAAGAAAAAGGAGCGATTTCCCATCGCGGCAATGCACTCCAATTACTTGCTGTAAATTTAGATGATTTAGTTGGGAAAGCGTAGAGATATCGATGAAGATATTGGTGATGAGTGATACGCATCGAGATACGGAGACAATGGAACGTGTGATTGATCATTGGACGGATGTGGATGCAGTAATTCATTGTGGAGATAGCGAATTACCTACTTCGTATTTCGAACATAAATCAGTTCATATTGTGCAAGGAAATTGTGATATGGATGGAGCTTTTCCAGAGGAAGTAATTTTACAAATAGAAAATGAAACGATATTAATCGTACATGGGCATAGGCACCAAGTGAAAACAACGCTTATGCCACTCAAATATCGTGCAGATGAAGTGCAGGCTTCCGTCGTTTGTTTTGGTCATTCGCATTTACTCGGTGCGGAATTACAGAATGACATTTTGTATATTAATCCGGGTAGTTTACATAAGCCACGTGGACGTAAAGATAAAAGCTATGCTATTATCGAAAAAGTGGAGCATGCTTGGGATATTTTATATTTTTCTTCTGAGCATGAAATAATAGAAAAAATTAATATAAAAATTTAATGAATTGTATTGACTTAACTTAAATAAAGTTATATACTAAATCTTGTCTTTCCTATCTGTGTGGTGGGGGAGTACTTGTCTCAGTAGCTCAGCTGGATAGAGCAACGCCCTTCTAAGGCGTCGGTCGGGAGTTCGAATCTCTCCTGGGACGTCT
>NZ_JBIWFB010000002.1:206137-598076 GCF_044762855.1 Psychrobacillus sp. NPDC096389
TGTGTGGTGGGGGAGTACTTGTCTCAGTAGCTCAGCTGGATAGAGCAACGCCCTTCTAAGGCGTCGGTCGGGAGTTCGAATCTCTCCTGGGACGTTATGAAAAATCCCTTCTAATTGTTAGGTTAGAAGGGATTTTTAAATGAAATAGTTATATTGGTTCTCCGTGACAGAAATAAAAAAAGCTTTAAAAAATTTCTTGAAAAGGTTGAATTTTAATTAATTTCCTTTATAATAAAAAAGAAGGTAATTTTGGTTTTCATACTAAATATTTCTTCAATACATATGTCTCAGTAGCTCAGCTGGATAGAGCAACGCCCTTCTAAGGCGTCGGTCGGGAGTTCGAATCTCTCCTGGGACGTCTCTAGGTTTTATAAAAGCCAACAATAGAACGCATCAAATCCTTATTTATCAGGAATTTGATGCGTTTTTCTTATTGGAAAATTGTCTGTGGTAGGTACTTATTATATTGTAGGTAGTTTAAGTATTTACCGATGTGATTGTTTATCTTTCTGTTAAGAAGGGGAACGATTTGTAGGAGGGATACAAATGATAGCAATTACACATATAGGTTTATCTGTGCCCGATATTGAAGGGGCTATTAAATGGTATGAAGAAATATTAGATTTTAAGTTGATAGCAGGTCCTTACTCCTTTTATTCAAAAGATGAAAGTAAGCATAATATGACAAACGATTTGCTCGGAGATAACATTATCAAAATGCGAAATGCTCATATGATATCGGGTAATCAAGTTGGAATAGAACTATTTGAATTTCAAGAACCCCGAATAACAAAAAGAAAGATGAATGATTTGGGAGGCTACTTTCATATTTGTTTAATAGCAGATGATATAGAACAGCTAGCTGAAAAAATAGAAAGCTCCGGTGGGAAAAGACGTAGCGATATATGGAATGTTTGGGAAGGTAAGCCTTATTACTTGGTTTACTGTGAAGATCCATTTGGAAATATAATTGAACTTTATAATCGAAGTACAGAAATTATGTATGCCAATAAAGATTAATAGGAATCTATGTAATTCATATGTTTATTTCCGTTATTGTTGGGAATATAAAGAATAAGCTTGATTACAAGCTAGAGAAAATTTAGAGGAGGAATTTAATAATGGCTAATAAGCAAAACAATCGCAACAAAAACAGCAACCAAAATATGACTGTAGAAGAAGCGGGACGCAAAGGCGGAGAAGCTACCTCTAAGACTCATGGTCGCGAATTTTATGAGGAAATCGGCCGTAAAGGTGGAGAGGCTCGTAGTAAACAGCGTGATAATCAAAAAGACAAGAATTAATTAGTAAAAAGATAAAATTTCTACTTAATTTAAAAACGATAAAAGACAGTCTTTAGTCAGGGATATCGACTAAAGACTGTCTTTTTGTGTGTAAAAGTAGGGAGAATCTACAATAATAGACTTCCACCAGTAATTAAAAGATATTTGTAATCGGTTGATTGTCTTTTTTTCAACTTTATTACTTTAATAGAGAACAATGAGCAATTCGGTTTACTCGCTAAAGTTGACGCCTGTGAAGTCTTACAAAATGAATTTTAACTAAACAATAAAGTAAAAAATAAAATAGTATGTTTAGTTATATATAAAGGTGGAATATAAAGAGTAAGCTTGATTTCAAGCTTGATAAAAATCTAGAGGAGGAATTTATTAATGGCTAACAAGCAGAACAATCGCAACAGAAACAATGATGAAAACATGACTGTCGAAGAAGCGGGACGTAAAGGCGGAGAAGCTACCTCTAAAAATCATGATCGTGAATTTTACGAAGAAATTGGAAGAAAAGGCGGAGAAGCTACCTCCGAAAATCACGACCGAGACTTTTACGAAGAAATTGGTCGGAAGGGCGGAGAGGCTACCTCGGAAAATCATGACCGAGACTTTTATGAGGAAATCGGTCGTAAGGGTGGAGAGGCAACTTCAGCAAACCATGACCGAGATTTTTATGAAGAAATTGGATCAAAAGGCGGAGAAGCGCGGAGCAATCAACGCGACAACAACGACAATAATAATGACGATGGTAAAATGAGTAGAGAAGAAGCAGGACGTAAAGGCGGAGAAGCACGGAGTAGACAACGTAATAACAAAAAAGATAATGATTAAATAATAGATTAATATATAATGTAATTTAATAAGTTTTATAAAGGACACGCTTTAATCAAAAATCGATTGAAGCGTGTTCTTTTCTGTTTCCTCTTACTTTGAGTAACCTCGTTTTAGTTAGTATATATAAAGTTCAGTTCTTCTTTGTTGAATTAATAATAATATTATTATATATTTATTTTTGTTGAAAAAAATCATGAAGTTTATCATATACTATTAAAAGTGTTTTTATATTAGATGTGAGGAGAAACAGATAAATAAATGAAAAATAAATGCAATGAGACATATATTCAGCAGTTGATCAAATCCACTATGCAAGCTGTCGGAATGGAAGTTGAATTGAAACAAGATAACTCTGGCATAAATATGAGTTATAATTTTATTGGTCATTATGTTGGATTTGACGTGAACCGTTTGGTAGAAGCAAGTAAAGAAATGCAATTACCGATTTCTCTTGAATTATATATTAAAATAATTACAATGCATGAATTAGGTCATGCGATTGACCGCGATGCATTATTAAATACATTATCGCGGACACTCGAGATTTTTGATAAAAAAAATAGTCATTCTTTATATGAGCTTTATAATAATATCGATTTGCTTGCGATGCTTATTGAGGAGCATGAGATGAATATTGTTTTTGAGGAAACTGCTTGGGAAAATGCCAAGCAACTTAATGTACAATTTAACATTGTGGATGAGGATATGTTTGAAGCTGTAAGAGCACATAGTCTTTCAACATATAAGAGTTTATATGAAGAAGATTTGCATTTATACGAGGAGCTTGTTGCTTTACAAAATGCACAAATCGCTTAAAGGCTATCATTTGAAACATCAGAAAAGAATTTATTTTAATTGCCAACCGGATATTTCTGCTCCGGTTGGTTTTTGTTATTTGAAGAAATGTAACCAAGCTTCATGAATACCTCCTGCGAAATGCTGGGACGCTCGATAAAGAAGTGGATGGTCATTCATATCGATTAGTTCACTCTGTGCATTTCCAACTATGACAGAAGGGTAGCCACGGGAGAGCATGTCTAAATCATTTCCAGAATCTCCTGCAACGAGAACTTGAACATCCTTATCAAAATAATTGTGAAGAGCATATACTAATGCTTCACCTTTACCGCTATTGGGAGGAAGTATATCCACATCACGATTAGAACTAAAGATGAATTTATGAGGAATATTCTCCTCATATAATGTTTTTTTAAACTCATTTACTACTTCCACATTCTCATAGACTGTAAACGAAATACGCTTATCATTTGGAAGAACCTGTCTCTTAAGAGGCGGGAATTTATGGGCGATCTGATTAATTTTTTGGGGATACCAACTCTTTTGGACTTTATTGGTCCACACCTGATCTTCTATTAAATTGTGTGATGTATAAATGGCAGTCCCGACATCTGTAATAAGAATATCTGGTGGTGGTAAATTTTCCTCTGCCATTAAGGTAGAAGCAGAGGCTAAATGTCTACCAGTAATATATATAACTCCTACATCAAGCGCTAATTGCTTATAGTAGAATTGTAATTTTTGAAGTGCGCCGCTATCCCCAACTAGTGTACCATCTAAATCAGTTGCTAACACGAAAGATTTTTTTCTCATCTATTACCACCTCATACAAAATATCCATCCTTTTGGCTAGAATAGACCAATTGAATTCTTGATTTGCAAAAACTGCTGCACTTTTTCCGAGTTTTTTTGAATAATTTCTATTGGATATTAATGTTTTCATAGCTTGCGCTAAATTATTTTCATTTTCTTTTTCAGTATGCAGTCCTGTTATTCGGTTTTTCACTACGTCTGTTAAGCCTCCTACTTTTGAAGCAATGACTGGGCAACCACAGGCTTGTGCTTCCGCAGCAACCATACCAAAAGATTCATAAAAAGAAGGTACTATTACAGCGGTAGCATGATTAAATATGGTTGCAAGTTGTTTTTGAGATTTCGCCCCCAGGAAGTCAATTCTATTTTCAAGTCCGCGAATTGCCGCTTTTAGTTTTTTATCCTTAGGTAATTTGTTGGATAAATCAACAGAAGTTGGATCACCGCCCGCAATAACAAGTTTTGTTGTAATTGGAATATCATATTTTTCCACCACCAAACGGAAAGCATCTACTAATGTGTAAATTCCTTTTGTAGCTTGCAATCTTCCTGCAAACGCAAGATAAGGAGGTAAGGCTTTCTCTTTTTTACAATGGAATGGACGAAAAGCACGATCCACCCCGATAGGAATAACTTTTATCGGAGAAGGATTTACCACAAATTTATGGATTAAATTCTTTTCGTTTTTAGTTGTAGCAACAATATAATCAGCAGAACTTAATATCATTTTTTCTGTATTGAGTCTTAAAGGTTCCGTAATTCCAGTTGCTGATTCTTTTGCTATTCCTAATGAATGATTTGTATGAATCCAAGGTATTTTATAATCCGCTTTTACAAAAGAGCCTAACAATCCTGATAACCAGTAGTGTGTATGAATTAGATCATATGTTGGAAGAGGTAGGATTGTTGTCATCTCTTCGTAAAAAGCTGGTAGTAAATTATATAATTCACTTTTCGGAACGAAACTTCTATTACCCGCTCCTATACGGATAACTCGACAAGAATGCCCGAAATTTTCTATCGGTGGATCTAGTGGATTACTCCAATGTGTCACAACATCCACAGTATTACCTTCATTTTCAAGTGCTAAGGCTAGTTGTTTTACATAGTTATTTTGCCCTCCAGCTTGTTCGCTACCTAATGGCGCCAATGGATCTCCATGATCTGATATAAATAATACATTCTTATTCATGTACTGCTTCCCCTTTCATATGTTTAGAAACTATTAAATTAGGCTATTAAATTACTATTCCTTATTTCAGCAAAGTTAAACATAATTTGTTTTATTTTGTATAAATAGGGAGATAGAATAATAAAGAAAGGAGTTATACATAATGGAGTTAAAGACTAAGAAAACGCTTGATCCGTTAATAGTATTTATAAAAGTAATAGCAGCATTTCTTCTATCTAAATTGCCTTCCAAGAAGCATAAAAAAAGTATTGTGTTAGTAGGAGGAAATTTAGGGGAGAAATACGAAGATAACGCGTCTGTGTTTCACCGACATTTAGTAGAACATTATAGTAATGAGATGGACATTTACTGGATGTATGATCCTAAAACAACTTATGTAAGAGAGCAAGGTATACCAGGTGGGGTAGCTTTGGGAAGCTTTCAAAACTATTTGCTGTTTTTTAAGGCTGATTTCTCCTTCCACGGTCATTCAATTATTTATGACATTGCTCCTTCTATCGATAAGTACATATTCTTAAATAAAAAAACTATTATGATTCATATTAGTCATGGAATTGAATGCTTTAAAAAGATTCTTATTCAAAAAGAAGACATACCACTACTTGATCGTTGTAATTATTTTAACTGTGCATCTCAATATGAAAAAAACATCAAGCTTCATCAGTGGGGGATACCAGAAGAGAAGCTAATAGTAACAGGGATGGCCCGTTTTGACCGGTTTGGTCCCAATAGACCTGCGAAAACAGTAAAGCATATTCTCCTTATGTTCACCTGGAGAGAATGGCTATTCGATTTGTCAGAGGAGGAATTTTTAGAGAGTGATTATTTCCGATCTACATTGGATATTTTTCAAGATCAACGAATGGAGGAACTGATTTCTACTTATAATCTTCATGTAAAAGTAATGTTGCATCCATTTATGAAGAAATTTGAACATTATTTTAAAAAGGTTGACATTAGAGGAGGGAAAATTGAGTTTTATAGCTTTGATGAAATATCGATTGGTGATGAGATTATAGAAGCGGATATGTTACTTACAGATTATTCTAGTATTTCATGGGATTTTCTATATATGAATAAACCAATTGTCTTTTTTACATTTGACCAAGAGGAGTTTATAAAGATGAGAGGCTCTTATTTGGATTTAAATAAAGATTTATATGGATATAAGGCTAATACGATAGATGAGGTAATTGAATTTATGTTTCATATAATTGTAAATGAAAATACGATAAATCCATTTTACAGGAAAGCTTTCGACTATATTGACTTCTTTGACAGAAATAACTGCGAAAGACTTAGTGTGGAAATTTTCAGATAAAAGTTAACAGGATATAGAAAAATAATAGAACATGATATAGTATATAGGTATATATTGAAAAGAAAGGCAGGCGAGTAAAATGAAAAAAAGGCAACATATTCCAAAAACAAAAGAAAATATAATCTTTTTTCCAGGGATGGTCGAAAAGTTAGTTGCAGATGGGTTAGCCTTTGCAGAAGTTAATAATCATATAGAGGCAGCTAAATGTTTTGATCAAGCAAGTGAACATATTGAGCTAGACGATACGATCCTAAGTGTATACATACTTTCTTTGTTAGAAACTAATCGTCAACAGGAAGCAAAACTTATATGCGAGAATTTATTGAAAAAAAAATCACCTTTGTTTGAACAAATCGTGGAACTATACTTAACTATCTTACTCGACCTTAGAGCTTATCATGAAGTTGATCGCGTATTAAATAAATTACTAGTTGATAATAGGTTTACGAATGAAAGAAAGAAAAATTTCTTGCAACTAAAAGAATTAAGTGGACGACTTGCAAAAGAACAGGATAATTATCTCACCACTGAAGATTATATTAATCCTATTGCGGACAAACAAAAATTTGCATTGGAAGAGTACTTAAAACTAAGCTTTATAGAAAAAGAAGCTTTGTTACAAGAAGCTTTTCATAGAGATATAACAGAAGTAATACCTAACATTATTGAAATTGCCAAAAGCCAAAAAGTACCCCCTGCTATTCAAACGCTCGCACTATTACTTCTAGGCTCTAATGGGGAGACAACCGAGATACTGGTTGAAAAGTTTGGTTTTAAAGAAAAGGTGAACCCAATTTCACCTCCAAGCCCAAATGGAATGGAAAGAATAGAGCCAATCAAGAAATATATCCATAACATATTAGAAAAAGACCCTTCCAAGTTGCAATTGACGGTAGGATTAATACATAGCCATGCATATGCATTATTTCCATTTGATTGGGCAGGATATAGCGATGAAGCGGTAGCAGAAGCGTACGTAAATTTTGTGGATACGTTATTTGGAAATGAAAGTGTACGACCGGATAAATTGTACGAGTTGATCAAATTATTGGAAGCTTCAACTGAAGGGACCTGAGTATTAATAGTGTTGAAAGTCTATTCATCTATGCTATAATATACAAGTTGTCAATATAATTAGTGTATAATCGCCCTGTATTTAATTATGCAGGCTGCTAAATTATTGTAAATTATTTTTTGGAGGTAGAATATATGTCAATGGATCAGACTGTAAAATGGGAAAAACAAGAAGGCAATAATGGATTATTAACTGTAGAAGTTGCTGCAGCAGAAGTATCAAAAGGTTTAGACCAAGCGTTTAAAAAAGTAGTAAAACAAATTAATGTACCTGGTTTCCGTAAAGGGAAAATGCCACGTCCAATGTTCGAAAAAATGTATGGTGTGGAATCTTTATTCCAAGATGCATTAGATATTATTCTTCCACATGCTTATGGGCACGCTGTTGAAGACGCTGGAATTGATCCAGTAGATCAACCGGAAATCGATATCGTAACAATGGAAAAAGGACAACCTTTAGTATTCACTGCAAAAGTTGTTGTAAAACCAGAAGTAACTTTAGGCGACTATAAAGGTTTAGAAGTAACTAAATTAGACGAAGCTGTAACAGACGAAGAAATCGAAGAGCAACTAAAAAACCAACAAACTCGTTTAGCTGAGTTAGTTGTAAAAGAAGATGCAATCGTAGAAGGCGATACTGCTGTAATCGACTTTGAAGGTTTCGTTGATGAGGTTGCATTTGAAGGTGGAGCAGGAACAGACTACCCACTAGAAATCGGTTCTAACTCATTCATTCCAGGTTTCGAAGAACAATTAGTAGGTGTAAAAACTGGAGAGTCAAAAGACGTTGAAGTAACTTTCCCAGAAGAATACCATGCTGCTGAACTAGCAGGTAAACAAGCAATTTTCAAAGTGACTGTGAAAGAAGTTAAAGGAAAAGAACTTCCTGAACTAAACGATGAACTTGCGAAAGAAATCGATGCAGAAGTAGAAGGTATCGATGCTTTACGTGCGAAGCTAAAAGAAGTTACTGCTGAAGAGAAAAAACAATTAGCAGCTCAAACACTTCGCGACAACTTAGTTGAAGCTGCAGCAGCTAATGCAACAATTGATATTCCAGAAGCAATGATTACGACAGAAACTGATCGTATGCTTCAAGAATTTGGTCAACGTTTAGAGCAACAAGGGATGAACTTAGATCTTTATTATCAATTCTCAGGTCAAGATGAAGCAGCTTTACGTGCTCAAATGGCAGAAGATGCAAACAGCCGCGTAAAAGTTTCTTTAACGCTTGAAGCGATTGCTGAAAAAGAAGGTTTAGAATCTACAGAAGAAGATGTAAATGCAGAGCTTGAAAAAATGGCTGCACAATTCAACATGGCTGCTGAAGATATCAAAAAAGCACTTGGTGGTACAGCGGTACTTGAAAACGACATTCGTTTCCAAAAAACAGTTGAATTCTTAGTAGAAAACGCTAAAATTTCATAATAAGGGAAGAAAGCGTTATAATATAAAACAAGGTACAGCAATATTGTCTGTGCCTTGTTTTATACCATACATAGGTTACACGGATATAAAACATAAACGTATTATTTGATTACTCAATAAGAATCTTGTAAGATAATTGCTTGAATAGGGGTGAATATTTTGTTCAAATTCAATGATGAAAAAGGGAACTTAAAATGTTCTTTTTGTGGAAAACCACAAGAACAAGTTCGCAAGCTCGTAGCAGGACCAGGTGTATATATTTGTGATGAATGTATCGACTTATGTTCTGAAATTGTAGAAGAAGAGCTTGGTATTGAAGAAGAAGTAGAATTTAAAGAAGTTCCAAAACCAAAAGAAATTTTATCTATTTTAGATGAGTATGTAATCGGGCAGGAAAGAGCAAAAAAATCACTGGCCGTTGCGGTGTACAACCATTACAAACGCATCAATTCAAATAGTGTCATCGATGAGGTAGAGTTATCTAAATCGAATATCGTTCTGATTGGACCTACTGGTAGTGGTAAAACATTATTAGCTCAAACATTAGCACGTATTTTGAACGTACCATTTGCTATTGCAGATGCGACTTCCTTAACGGAAGCGGGCTATGTTGGGGAAGATGTCGAAAACATCCTGTTAAAACTTATCCAGTCTGCGGATTATGATATTGAAAAAGCAGAAAAAGGGATTATTTATATCGATGAAATAGATAAAGTAGCACGTAAATCTGAAAATCCTTCTATTACTAGAGACGTTTCAGGTGAAGGTGTTCAACAGGCACTTCTAAAAATCTTAGAAGGTACTGTAGCAAGTGTTCCTCCACAAGGTGGTCGTAAGCATCCACATCAAGAGTTCATTCAAATTGATACAACGAATATTTTATTTATCGTTGGCGGTGCATTTGACGGAATCGAGCAAATCATTAAACGCCGTCTAGGTGAAAAAGTAATTGGTTTTGGTGCGGATCCGAATAAAGTGGAAATAGAAGCAGGTTCGGTACTTAGTCAGTTAATTCCTGAAGATTTACTGAAATTTGGACTAATTCCAGAGTTTATCGGTCGTTTACCAGTGCTTGCAAGCTTAGAACAGCTAGACAATGAAGCGCTTGTACAAATTTTAACGGAACCTAAAAACGCTCTTGTGAAGCAATATCAAAAAATGATTGAATTGGATAATGTGAAGTTGACATTTGAAGATGAAGCATTAATCGAAATTGCCAAAGAAGCAATTGAGCGTAAGACTGGTGCACGTGGTCTTCGTTCTATCATCGAAAATATTATGTTAGATGTGATGTATGAGTTACCATCACGTGAAGATATTGTAGAGTGTGTCATCACGAAAGAAGCTATTACAGAAAAAGCGCGTCCAAGACTATTGTTAGAAGACGGCACTGAAGTAGGAAAAGATAACGAAAAAACATCTGCATAACGTAGTGTTAATATAAGCTGGCTTCCAATCTGCGCGTGCTTAGCGCAAGCAAGGATGTCAGCTTTTTCTTCTTATGTTTCCTTTTGGAGAAAATAGGGGAGAGCAGTATAGAGAGGTTGAACCGTATTTTATGATACGATTCGGACAGAATAAGTTGGAGGTGACTTCCCGAAATGACAAACAAAAATATGACCTATTATCCAGTATTACCTCTTAGAGGCTTATTAGTATTTCCTACAATGATTCTTCATATTGATATTGGGCGTGAACGTTCGATTGCAGCTTTAAACGAAGCAATGTTACGTGAAGAAAAATTGTTTTTATCAGCACAAAGAGATATGACATTAGAGCAACCAATTATGGAAGATTTATATGATGTAGGTGTAATTGCAACTGTAAAACAAATGGTGAAGCTCCCAAATGGAACAATGCGTGTTTTAGTAGAAGGCGTGCAACGCGCGATTTGGGATGATTATAAAAAAACAGATACGTTTGATGAAGTTACTGTGTCTGCCTATATTGAACCGGAAAAAGCAGATCAGGAAGAAGAAGCGCTTATGCGTACGTTACTACATAATTTTGAAAAGTATTCAAAGGTATCCAAAAGCGTCTCAGAAGAAACATATAATGCCGTAGTTGATATTGAGGAACCTGGCCGGTTGGCAGATATGATTGCATCTCATTTACCTCTAAAAGTGGCAGGCAAACAAGAAATTCTAGAAATAATGGATGTAAAAGAGCGTTTAGAAGTATTGATCGGACGTCTATATAACGAACAAGAAATACTAAATTTAGAACAGAAGATTCATACGCGTGTCAAACATGCGATGGAACGGACACAAAAAGAGTTTTATCTTCGTGAGCAGATGAAAGCGATTCAAACTGAGCTTGGAGAAAAAGAAGGTAAAACTGGAGAAGTTGCAGAGTTAAAAAAGCGAATTGAAGAAGCTGGCCTACCCGAAGCTACTAAAAAGAATGTATTAAAAGAATTAAATCGCTATGAAAAACTTCCGTCACAGGCGCCAGAAAGTGGCGTTATCCGAAATTATATCGATTGGATTGTTTCCATTCCTTGGTCAAAATCAACAGAAGATCAATTGGATATTAAACGTTCGGAGCAAATTTTAAATCGAGACCATGAAGGTTTGGAGTCTGTAAAGGAAAGAATTTTAGAATATTTAGCCGTTCGCCAGTTAACAAAATCTTTACGTGGACCTATTCTTTGTTTAGCAGGGCCACCTGGTGTCGGTAAAACTTCCCTTGCGAAGTCTATTGCGGAGTCATTAGGTCGTAATTTTGTTCGTATTTCATTGGGTGGGGTTCGAGATGAATCTGAAATTCGCGGGCATCGCAGAACGTATGTCGGTGCAATGCCGGGACGCATTATTCAAGGGATGAAAAAAGCTGGGACCATTAACCCGCTATTTTTGTTAGATGAGATCGATAAAATGTCAAATGACTTCAGAGGAGACCCTTCTGCAGCGATGCTAGAAGTGTTAGATCCGGAACAAAATAATACGTTTAGTGACCATTATATTGAAGAAACCTACGATTTATCGAACGTATTATTTATTGCTACGGCCAATGATTTAAGTACTATTCCTGGTCCATTACGAGATCGTATGGAAATAATTTCTCTTGCTGGATATACAGAAATGGAAAAAGTTTCTATAGCCAAAAATCATTTATTACCAAAGCAAATAAAAGAGCATGGCTTAACTAAATCTCAGCTTCAATTGAAAGACGATGCGATTATTGATCTTATTCGCCATTTTACACAAGAAGCAGGGGTACGTGGGTTAAATCGTGTACTAGCAAATGTTTGCCGAAAAGCAGCACTCCAAATCGTTTCTGGTGATAAAAAACGTATTATTGTTTCAACGAAAAATTTAGAAGATATGATTGGTAAACGAAAATTCAGATTCGGTTTAGCGGAGACTGAAAATCAGATAGGTGTTGCAACAGGGCTAGCCTATACAACTGTTGGTGGTGATACATTGCAAATTGAAGTGTCTTTGTCTGCAGGAACTGGAAAACTTCAACTAACTGGGAAGCTAGGGGATGTCATGAAAGAGTCTGCTCAAACGGCCTTATCGTATGTTCGCTCTAAAGCAGAGGAATTTGGTATTGATCCGTCATTCCATGAAAACAAAGATATTCATATTCATGTACCAGAAGGCGCAGTTCCAAAAGATGGACCGTCTGCCGGAATTACAATTGTTACGGCTCTGGTGTCGGCTTTGTCGAAACGTCCGATCAAACGAGAAATTGGAATGACTGGGGAAGTAACATTAAGAGGAAGAGTACTACCAATCGGTGGATTAAAAGAAAAAACATTAAGCGCACATCGCGCGGGATTAACAACGATTATTTGCCCAAAAGATAATGAACGTGATATTGAAGATATTCCAGAAAGTGTTCGTGAAGTATTAACATTTCATTTTGTTTCCGATGCGCAAGAGGTGCTTCAATTAGCATTGGAGGAGACAACAAAATGAAAATTAATAATGTAGAGCTACTTATAAGTGCTGTAAGACCAGCGCAATATCCAGAAGGGGATCTGCCAGAATTCGCGTTAGCAGGACGTTCGAATGTGGGGAAATCATCTTTTATCAATAAAATGATTGGTCGAAAAAGCATGGCGCGTATTTCATCCAAGCCAGGGAAAACACAAACATTAAATTTTTATAAATTAGAGGAAGATTTACTGTTTGTGGATGTACCTGGTTATGGTTATGCGAAAGTATCTAAATCAGAACGTGCTGCGTGGGGTAAAATGATTGAAACGTATTTCACCTCCCGTAATGTATTAAAAGCAGTTGTGCTTCTTGTAGATTTACGTCATCCCCCGACGGCAGATGATTGCATGATGTATGACTTTTTAAAGCATTATAATATCCCTTGTATCGTCGTTGCGACAAAAGCCGATAAAATTCCTAAAGGTAAATGGGATAAGCATAAAAAGATTGTCAAAGATGAACTGCAAATGGAAAAAGGCGACCCGCTTGTCGTATTCTCTTCGGAAACAGGTCTAGGCTTCGACACTGCTTGGGCAGAGATTGAAAGTAGAATGTAATTCATTTGTGGCTGCCTGATTACTTAGGTGATTAAAAAAGATTATGTAGGGTAATATATCTCTACATGATCTTTTTTATTGCTAATTTTCTGCAAATTCCGCATACGAGCTATTGCCTTGTAATAGGCAGGGTTGTTTGTTAAAATTATTTTATAATCATTCTAATTAACAATTCATAGCTTGTTCACAAATGGTTTAAAACATGCGGAAAAGCTATGCTATAATAGGGCTAATGAAATGAACGTGAAAGGGAGACATGATTCCATGCATACTATCGTGGTAGGTGTCAATTACCGTACTGCTCCAGTTGAAATTCGAGAAAAGTTATCATTTGTCGAAACAGAGCTGCCGAATGCAATGCGGGCACTACAAGGACAAAAAAGCATACTTGAAAATGTCATTGTATCTACTTGTAATCGTACAGAAATATATGCGACAGTAGATCAATTACACACTGGTAAATACTATGTTAAGCAATTTTTGGCGAACTGGTTTGATATACCATTAGAAGATTTATCTAGCTATTTGTTTATCCATGAAGATAACGAAGCGAACAACCATCTGTTCCGTGTTACAGCAGGGGTCGATTCCATGGTACTTGGCGAAACACAAATACTAGGCCAAGTGAGAAAAAGTTTTCTTAATGGGCAAGAAAATGGAACAACTGGAACTGTTTTTAACCAACTGTTCAAACAAGCGGTGACATTCGCAAAACGGGCACATTCTGAAACGGCTATTGGTGAAAATGCTGTCTCTGTTTCTTATGCAGCGGTAGAGCTTGGAAAGAAAATTTTCGGCACGCTAAAATCTAAACACGTAGTTATTTTAGGGGCCGGAAAAATGGGCGAGCTTGCTATTCAAAATTTGCACGGTAGTGGTGCAGAAAAAGTAACGGTGATTAATCGTACTTTTGAAAAAGCTCAAGAGCTTGCAGAGAAATTTGATGGAAATGCAAAACCAATGGACGAGTTGCAATGCGCTTTACTAGAAGCAGATATTTTAATCAGTTCAACAGGTGCTACAGAATTCGTCATTGATTTCGAATTAATGCAGTTTGTAGAGCGATTACGCAAAGGTAAACCACTTTTTATGGTGGATATTGCAGTGCCGCGCGATTTAGACCCGAGAATTGGTGATTTACCAAATGTCTTTTTGTATGATATCGATGATTTACAAGGAATTGTCGAAGCGAATTTGGCGGAGCGTGAACGAGCTGCCAATCAAATTAATCAAATGATCGGAACAGAAATTGAACAATTTAATGATTGGATCGCAACACTTGGAGTTGTTCCAATTATTTCAGCACTTCGTCAAAAAGCGAATAAAATACAAGCCGAAACAATGGTTTCTATTGAAAATAAAATGCCAGGTTTAACAGAACGCGAGCGGAAAATTTTAAACAAGCATACGAAATCCATTATTAATCAGCTTATAAAAGAGCCAATTTTGCAAGTGAAAGAATTATCCACTGCAAAAGATTCGGTTGATCAGCTTCAATTATTCCAACAAATTTTTGGGATTGAAGAAGATGTCCAAAAAGAAGTAATCGAGCAAGCTCAAAAAGCAAAAATCAGTTTAAAAAATGCTTTAATGGAGTCTCAAAAATTAGAAGGAAATTTATCCTTCTAACAAAGAAAAAAGGGAGGTGTTTTTTATATCTGTATGGAAACTAATAGATATATAAAGCACCTTTTTATTATGTTAAGGGAGATTAGATATGGCTGATTTGACGATGACAAGGCTTCACGAGATAATGGTCGTCCTCCAGTCCGTTAGTCTTGTTTTTTATTTTATCGATTATTTGAATAAAGATCGTCATGCACACCGAATCGCGGTGCGACTACTTTCCATTGTTTGGATATTGCAAACGGTGTTTTTAGTTTTGTATATAGTGGAAACAAAGCGTTTTCCGATATTATCCTTGTTTGAAGGAATCTATTTTTATGCATGGTTAATCATCATATTATCCCTAGTTTTGCAAATTATATTCCGCTTAGATTTACCTGCATTCTTTTTGAATGTAATCGGATTTATCTTTATGACAATTCATACCTTTGCACCAAATCAAATTGAACAGTCTGCTGTTGGTGATACACTGCGATCTGAGTTATTATTTATTCATATTACATTTGCGCTATTAGCATATGTAGCTTTTTCTTTATCCTTTGTTTTTTCGACATTATACTTAATCTTATATCGTGTACTAAAAAAGAAAAAATGGACGAAACAATTTTCTAGATTACCATCTTTACAACAAGCAGAATCAGGGATGTCATTATCTATTATAGTAGGAGTTCCCCTGTTGTTTGTAAGTTTAGTTCTTGGGTTAGAATGGGCATATGTATCGTTGGAAGTATTTTCGATTGTTGATTTTAAAATTGTCAGTTCTTTTATTCTATTGGTAATATATATTTTTGTTTTAGTGATTAAAAAGCGAGCTAGATTTTCAGGGACAAACTATGCATGGGTTCATATATATGCATTTTTATTTGTTTTAATCAATTTTTTATTGGGAAGTCAATTCTCACAATTCCATTTATGGTATTAAAGAAAAGAGAGGTAGCGAAGTTATGCGTAAAATTATTGTTGGTTCTAGAAGAAGTAAGTTAGCTTTAACACAAACGAATTGGTTTATACAACAAATGAAAGATATGGGGTCTCCTTTTGAGTTTGAAGTAAAAGAGATTGTGACAAAAGGAGACCAAATTTTAGATGTGACATTGTCTAAAGTTGGCGGAAAAGGCCTTTTTGTAAAAGAAATTGAACAAGCATTATACGACAAAGAAATCGATTTTGCAGTACATAGTATGAAAGACATGCCCTCTGTATTACCACCAGGTTTAGTGATGGGGTGTACGCCTAAACGAGTGGATGAGCGAGATGCATTTATCTCTACAAACCATGTAAAGTTTGCGGATCTCCCAAAAGGAGCAATCGTTGGAACGAGTAGTTTACGAAGAAGTGCTCAATTGTTATTAATGCGTCCAGATATTGAGATTAAATGGATTCGGGGAAATGTAGATACAAGACTTCAAAAACTTCAAGATGGCGAATACGATGCGATTATTTTAGCAGCAGCAGGACTTAAACGCCTTGGCTGGAGTGATGAGGTAGTGACGGAGTATTTGTCACATGAAGAATGTATTCCTGCAGTAGGACAAGGATCTTTAGCAATTGAATGTCGTGAAGATGATGCTGAATTACTGGCAGAGCTTGCAAAGCTTTCTGATAAAGAAACTTGGGATGCTGTTCACGCAGAGCGTGCGTTTTTAGCAGCAATGGATGGTGGTTGCCAAGTACCAATAGCTGGGCATGCGGTTATTCACGGGGATGAAATTACGATGACCGGATTAGTAGCGGCTCCGGATGCATCTGTTGTATATAAAGAAGTAGTAACAGGCACTGATGCAGAAACAGTAGGAAAAGAAGTAGCACGCCTAGTTACAGAGCAAGGAGCATATGACTTAATCCAACAAGTAAAGGCAGATTTAAATGTCTAAGCAGCAGCCTTTACAAGACGAGCATGTCATATTTACCGGCATACTACGATCATCTGACGCAGTGGATTTAACGTTACGATTAGGAGGAAATCCAGTAATTGCTCCTTTAATAACGACACAAGAGATCGTTACTCTAGATGATAAGCAAAAATTATTCGCTTGTTACGAATATGATTGGCTCATTTTCACAAGTCAAAGTAGCGTTCATGCATTTTACTCCAAAATAAAGCAGTATGAAATAGATGTTTCTTCATTAAAAGCTAAAATTGCAGTAGTTGGATCAAAAACAGCGTGTGCAATAGAAAGTTTAGGTTTACACGTCAATTTTACGCCTACAATTTTTAGTGCAGATGTTTTTGTCAAAGAGTTTCCAGCGGTTTCAGCTGCACATGAAAGCTGTCTGTTTTTAAAGGGGAATCTTGCGAAAAACACGATTGTCGACGGTTTACCTAATATAATTGATACGTGGACTATCTATGAAACAGTGGAAGTAGATGAGAATTCGGAACAAGTTCGAGCACTTCTAGAGAGTGGTGAAAGCTGTTCGGTTATTTTCACAAGTCCATCTACTGCGAATGTGTTCCAACGAAGTATAGGGGTTCATACAGGCTATGATCGATTTACAATATGTACAATCGGTCATATTACGAAAAACTATTTAGAATCATTAGGTGCGACTGTTCAAGTGATGCCAGAAACGTATACATTGTTAGATGTAGTAAATAAATTAGCAGAGTGGAAAGGAAGAGTGCAATGACAGAGTTAGTATTTCAACGTCATCGTCGATTAAGAAAAACAGCTGGTATTAGAGCAATGGTAAAAGAAACATATTTACATAAAGAAGATTTAATCTACCCGATATTTGTAATAGATGGGGAAAATATTAAAAATCCAGTAGCTTCTATGCCTGGTGTGTTTCAATTTTCTTTAGACCGTTTAGGAGAAGAAATTGATGAAGTAGCATCATTAGGAATTCCTTCTGTTATTTTATTTGGACTTCCTGCAGAGAAAGATGCGGTTGGTTCCCAAGCGTACCATGATCATGGTATTGTGCAAAAAGCAACGCGTTTTATAAAAGAACGTCATCCTCACTTAGTAGTCATTGCAGACACTTGCCTGTGCGAATTCACGGATCATGGGCATTGCGGTGTAGTCGATGCTAATGAGCGAATTTTAAATGATCCTTCCCTTGATTTATTAGCTAAAACGGCAATAAGCCAAGCTGAGGCAGGTGCAGATATCATTGCACCATCAAACATGATGGACGGGTTTGTAACTGCTATTCGTCATGGTTTAGACGCAGCAGGATTTGAAGATGTGCCGATTATGTCTTATGCGGTAAAATATGCTTCCGCGTATTATGGTCCATTCCGTGAAGCGGCAGATGGAGCACCAAAATTCGGCGACCGTAAAACATATCAAATGGATTACTCGAATCGTTCAGAAGCACTTCGCGAGGCAACTTCTGATATCGAAGAAGGTGCGGATATGCTAATCGTGAAGCCGGCACTTGCTTACTTAGATATTATTCGCGATGTGAAAAATAACTTCGATGCACCAATCGTTGCTTATAATGTGAGTGGCGAATATGCCATGGTAAAGGCAGCTGCGATCAATGGTTGGATTAATGAAAAAGAAACAGTACTAGAAACGTTAACAGGAATGAAACGTGCCGGAGCAGACATTATTTTAACATATCATGCAAAAGATGTTGCACGTTGGTTGGAGGAGAAATAATGACAAAATCATATGACTTATCTAAACAAGCGTTTACAGAAGCGCTAACATTAATGCCAGGTGGGGTGAATAGCCCTGTTCGCGCATTTAAATCCGTTGATATGGAACCAATTTTCATGGAAAGTGGGAAAGGCGCCATTTTAACAGACATCGACGGAAACGAATATATCGATTATGTATTATCTTGGGGTCCACTTATTTTAGGACATACAGAACCGAATGTAGTAAAAGCGATTCAAACTGTTGCGGAAACTGGTACTAGTTTTGGAGCTTCGACTTTAATCGAAAACAAATTGGCTAAACTCGTAATGGAACGCGTTCCGTCTATCGAAATGGTGCGAATGGTTTCTTCTGGTACAGAAGCGACAATGAGTGCACTTCGCTTAGCACGTGGGTACACAGGAAGAAATAAAATATTGAAATTTGAGGGTAGTTATCACGGTCATGGAGATAGCCTCCTTATTAAAGCAGGTTCTGGAGTCGCTACGCTTGGTTTACCAGATAGTCCTGGTGTTCCTGAGTCGATTGCAAAAAACACGATTGCAGTACCTTATAATGACTTAGAGAGCGTGCGTCACGTATTCGAGAACTTTGGTGATGATTTAGCAGCAGTTATTTTGGAGCCTGTAGCAGGAAATATGGGCGTCGTACCACCAGTTGAAGGCTTTTTAGAAGAGCTTCGCCAGTTAACAGAGCAAAATGGAACTTTGTTAATCTTTGACGAAGTAATGACTGGATTCCGAGTTGGTTACAATTGTGCACAAGGTTATTTTGGCATTACACCAGATTTAACTTGTCTTGGAAAAGTAATCGGCGGCGGTCTACCTGTTGGTGCTTTCGGTGGAAAACGTGAAATAATGGAAATGATCGCTCCAAGTGGTCCTGTATATCAAGCCGGAACACTTTCCGGAAATCCGCTTGCGATGACAGCTGGCTATGAAACACTTTCTCGTTTAAATGAAGATACCTATAAATATTTCATCAAACTAGGTGATCAATTAGAAAAAGGTTTCCGTGAAGCGGCAACCAATTATAATATTCCACATACAGTCAATCGAGCAGGTTCGATGATCGGGTTCTTCTTTACCAATGAAGACGTAATTAATTTTGATACAGCGAAAACATCTGATTTGGAGCTATTCGCTAAATATTTCCGTCTAATGGCAGAAGAAGGCATTTATCTACCACCATCTCAATTTGAAGGCTTGTTCTTATCAAGTGCACATACCGAAGCACATATTGAAAAAACGGTACAAGCATTCCACACTGTATTTGAAAAACTAGCAAGATAATACAAAGGGCCTTGTAAACGCAAGGCCCTTTGTATTATCTTATAGGAATTTAGGAAGTAGAGGATATGTTATTGTATAGGGATACTGCACGGTAGCAAGCTTAATAAGGAGACCGCTATATTTTCGCCGGTCGAGTGATAAGCCACTACGTCGCTAACGTTCTTGCAGGTCTCACAGTGGTATACATAATTCCAAAAAATGGCTAAGGGCAATCAAAAAGGTATTGAAAGCAACTAATTTCAGTACGAAAGCAACTAAACTCAGCATGGAAGCAACTAAATTGCCGATGAGAGCAACTAATTCAATACAATAGCTCTTTACTTGGATTGAGACGATCATGATTTAAGCGGATTATAATAAGAATATGTCTAAAAGCCCATAGAACTTGCCTAGCCGGCATTTGCTCGACTATTTTGTCGAGTTCCCAGTCTATATTGTCTCACTCAACCATTTATTGTTAATTCCAGACACTGATAAGTTAGTGATTTCCATTGATTTTCGCTGCAGGGCGGCGACTCCGAAGGGATTAAGTGAGTAAGATGAGACTTCACAACGTACGCGCGTAGGCGCGGCGGTGAAGGCTCATCACTCACCCCACGGAAAGCATCCGTCCTGCAGCGAAAATCACAGTGGATTCTAATAGAGCAATATAAGACGCATTGTCCCCATAATGCGCAACAAGGTTATCTAGTCTCGTTTCGCCATTCATCTTTTAGACCAACATATTTGACATTATTCAATTACTAAAATATAATTGCTTACGAAAAGTAATCTATATAGAATAATATAGATGAAAACGTAATTTAGTTACAAGAAAAGAGGAATATAGCATGGTCAATATGCAAACTGTTACAAATGACGCTATTAATGTTTTAAAAGATAAAATTCAAGTACTTAAAGCAGAAGAAGGTTCTATCTATTTAGTTGGACCTATCCGACTTCCTGTTAATTTACACGGAGAAACAGTTAACTTCCAGTGGTACTGCTGGTTAAATAGCAAAGAAGAAACAGAAGACATCGGTCAAATCATTGATAATTTATCTTCTGCTAATTTGGCGGAGTATCAGCAATCGAGTGTACTCGTATATGGTGATTTCCACAATGATGCAGAAGCGTTAATTCGTATGCATTCTATTTGCCATACGGGCGATATTTTCGGAAGCAAACGTTGTGACTGTGGCTTCCAATTAAAACAATCCATGCAAATGATTGTGGACAATGGTTCAGGTGCACTATTTTATTTAGCAAACCATGAAGGTAGAGGAATTGGTTTATTTAGTAAAGCAATGGCATATATCCTTCAAGAAAATGGTTCAGATACAGTAGAAGCAAATGAAAAACTAGGATTTGTAGATGATTCAAGAAATTATAGTGATGCGATTGAAGTGTTAAAAGCATTGCGTGCAAAACCGGTGACGTTAATCACGAACAATCCGAAAAAACTTAAAGCATTGCAAGACGCAGGACTTTCCGTTTCTGGGCGTACACCTTTATGGGGCGATGTGTCGGAATATAATGAGCGCTACCTACAAACGAAAATCAAACGTTCAGGACATTTGGAGGAAGAAGGTACATTCCTACATGACTAATCATGCTTTTTATATGAATCTTGCGCTGCAAAATGCGCAAGCCATGAAAGGACAAACAGATCCTAACCCACTCGTTGGAGCAGTGATTGTCAACGAAAATCGAATCGTTGGTGTAGGAGCTCATATGAAAGCTGGTGAGCCCCATGCAGAAATTCACGCGATAAGAATGGCAGGAGATAAAACAGTAGGCGCAACGATTTATGTAACACTTGAGCCTTGTTCCCATCACGGGAGAACTGGTCCATGTGCAGAGGCAATCGTAAAAGCAGGAATAAAAACGGTTGTCATTGCAACATTAGACCCTAATCCCATCGTATCTGGACGAGGAGTCAAAATTTTAGAAGATGCAGGTATCGAAGTAATTGTAGGTGTAGAAGAAGATGCTTCTCGTAAAATGAATGAAGTATTTAACAAATTCATCGTTGAAAACAAACCGTTCGTTACATTGAAATCAGGCATTACGCTTGATGGAAAAATCGCTTCACATACAGGTCATAGTAAATGGATTACTTCAGAAGATGCAAGACTTGACGTTCATCATTTACGCAATGAACATATGGCGATATTAGTAGGGATTAACACGGTCATTGCAGACAATCCAGAGTTAACTACACGAATCCCAAACGGTAGAAATCCACTTCGAGTTGTGCTAGATTCTTCTTTAAGAATCCCCCTAGAATCGAAATTGGTGACGGATAAGCTTGCTGATACATGGATCTTTACAAGTGCAAACTATGATGAAGAGAAGAAAGTTGCTTTAGAAACATTAGGTATTACTATTTTCCATACGTCTGATCCGAGCCATGTAAATCCATTGGAAGTCGTAACTATTCTTGGAGAAAAATCAATTTCTTCACTGCTTATAGAAGGAGGAGGTACGGTTAACTCCGCATTTCTAGAAAACAATTTAATCGATAAAGCAGTTATTTATATCGCTCCGAAATTAATCGGTGGAAAAAATGCACCTTCATTTCTTGGTGGTACTGGAATTGAAAATATGGATGAAGCAGTAGAATTAATGGATACGGAAATTGTAAAAATCGGGAAAGATTTTAAGTTTGTCGGATATCCAGTTTACAAAAGAGGGATAATAGAATGAGATTTGGGTTCGATATTGATGATACATTAATCAATCTTCGTGAGCATGCTTTTCAACTGTATAATAAAAAATTAAATCAAAATATTGCACTAGATATTTTTCATTCGTTGAACAAAGTAGAAATCCACGAGCCTTTTGGAATGACTGCAGAAGAAGGGTCTCAAATGTGGAACAACTCTTTAGAAGAAATATATTATACGAATTGTCCACCTTATCCGGATGCTGTAGAAATGTTACAGCAATTAACTGATGATGGACATGAAGTTTTTTATATAACAGCAAGACCGGCCGAGCATGGTGAACGGACAAAAACATGGTTAAGAGAACAAGGCTTTCCAGTTAAAGATGAAAATTTTCACTGTGGGATGAAAGATCAAGAAAAAGTAGCGATCATTCAAGAGTTAAGGTTGGATTATTACTTCGATGATAAACCGGACGTATTAAACACACTCGCTGATTGTCAAACGAAAGTATATGTGAAAACACAATCTTATAATAAGCATTTAACTATTCCGAGATTTTCTGATTGGTCTGAATGGAAGCAGCTCGTAGAGGAACGGAACCGCTAGTAAAAGTGAGTTCTATTCCTTCCTAATTTTTCATAAGTTGTCCTATATGAAGGAGGATGACAAATGGAAGTAAAAAATTGGGATGTAAAAGAGCAGTTTCTTTTTCCTGCAAGCTTTGGTGTGCCAAAAGAAGTAAGAACAGTGGCAGTTACGCCGCAATTTGAACAAAAAGAAACAGAAGAAGCTATCCAAATTATAGGGATTTACCATATTACCTGTCATGTTGAGTTTGAAGAAGGTGAACATGCACATCATGCTACGAGTGAAGTGACTCAAATTGAGGATTTAGATGTGCAAGGTGAAGTAGGTTATTTTGAATATGCTGTACCAATGAGTATAGAAATTGCTAAGGATAAAATACGGTCAGGCAGTTCACCTACTTTGAACGTTCAACATGTGAAGACGAGAAAAACAGAGCATGCAGCGATTGAAATTGCATGGTCTGTTCATTGCGAATTTGAAGGTCCTAACCAAGAAGAAATCGAACTCGAAATTGAGATCGAGAAAAAAATAGAATTGGAACCGATATCGGAAGAAAAAGAAACAAAGGAAACAAAGGAAACAAAAGAAACACCTGAAAACGAACAGGCAAAAAGAGAAGAGTCAGAACTTCAATTCATTTTGGATTTGGATGATGGCTACTCAAAGCTTTCGTTTCCATCAAATTATGTCTCTGTAAAAACAAAAACAGAGGAAGAGTAACAAAACAAGTATTAAGATGTCCCATGTGGTTGGGACAATTAAAACACGTATTACTTGAAAACCACAAATAGGAATAATAACACCTTTACAATAAAACCGTGTTTTCCGTAGCCAATCAGGTAGTAAATAAGGATTATAGCCTTTTCTTTTCATAATTTTCTCCTTTCACGAGACTTGACTTGACGACATATGATAAGATTAGGTACAATATGGACATCTAAATAATGATGCAATGAATGGGAAGAGTAAAATGACCTGGTTATCAAAAGAAAGGAAACAACTTGCTGAAATGTTTCTGTTAATCACCGTTTGAAGGTAGCCCATGAGCAGCATTTGTGAACTAAGAGTAGCAAATGCCGGTTTGAAGCCGTTATCGAATTGAGAGCGTGATGTGCATTTTGGCATCTGCGAATAAAGGTGGTACCGCGAACAAACTCCTTCGTCCTTTAATGACGACAGGAGTTTTTTTATATTTGTTCAAGTGTGAACGAATATAAAGCCTCCGGCGGATGTCACAGATTTTGTAAGGAGTTAATCGAGCTTGCTCGATTCAAAATCTGGACGCAATTACGCCGAGGCGTAATTGATATTCTTTTTGAGGAGGAAAAAATATGACAAACGAAACAACGATGCCTACGAAGTACGATCCTCAGTCGATTGAAAAAGGTCGATATGAGTGGTGGCTAGAAGGGAAATTCTTCGAAGCTCACCCAGAAAGTGATAAAAAACCGTATACAATTGTAATACCACCACCAAACGTAACTGGAAAATTGCATTTAGGTCATGCTTGGGATACTACTCTACAAGATATTCTAATACGTATGAAACGTATGCAAGGGTACGATGCACTTTGGTTACCAGGTATGGACCATGCAGGTATTGCGACACAAGCAAAAGTAGAAGAAAAGCTACGTTCAGAAAATATTTCTCGTTACGATCTAGGTCGCGAAAAATTTGTCGAAGAAACATGGAAATGGAAAGAAGAATACGCTGGTCATATCCGTGCACAATGGGCAAAACTAGGACTTGGTCTAGATTACTCACGTGAGCGTTTCACATTAGATGAAGGTTTATCAAATGCCGTAAAAGAAGTTTTCGTTAAGCTATATAATAAAGGACTTATTTACCGCGGTGAGTACATTATTAACTGGGATCCTGCAACAAAAACGGCCCTATCCGATATTGAAGTAATTCACAAAGATGTACAGGGTGCATTTTATCATATGCACTACCCCCTAACAGATGGTACTGGTTCTATTGATATTGCCACAACTAGACCAGAAACGATGCTTGGGGATACTGCAGTTGCGGTACATCCAGAAGATGAGCGTTATAAACATTTAATCGGGAAAACAGTGAAGCTACCAATCGTAGGTCGTGAAATTCCAATCGTTGGAGACGACTACGTAGATATGGAATTTGGTAGTGGAGCAGTGAAAATTACACCTGCACATGATCCGAATGACTTTGAAATTGGAAACCGCCATAATTTAGAACGAATTTTAGTTATGAATGAAGATGGTACGATGAATAAAAACGCAGCATCTTATGACGGAATGGATCGTTTTGATTGCCGTAAACAAATCGTCAAAGATTTACAAGATGCAGGTGTTTTATTCAAAATTGAAGAACATCTTCACTCTGTTGGACATTCAGAGCGTAGTGGAGCAGTTGTAGAGCCATATCTTTCTTTACAATGGTTCGTTAAAATGCAACCACTAGCAGAAGAAGCAGTGAAGCTTCAACAAGCGGAAGAAAAGGTAAACTTTGTACCTGACCGCTTTGAAAAAACATATTTAAATTGGATGGAAAACATCCATGATTGGTGTATCTCTCGCCAATTATGGTGGGGTCATCGAATTCCAGCTTGGTACCATAAAGAAACAGGCGAAGTATATGTTGGACACGAAGCTCCGGCAGATGCGGAAAACTGGAATCAAGATGAAGACGTGCTAGATACTTGGTTCTCCTCTGCACTATGGCCATTCTCTACACTAGGCTGGCCAAACGCTGAAAATGAAGAGTTCAAAAAATATTATCCAACGAATGCGCTTGTAACTGGTTATGATATTATATTCTTCTGGGTTTCCCGTATGATTTTCCAAGGTGTTGAATTTACAGGAACTCGTCCTTTTGAAGATGTATTAATCCATGGACTTGTTCGCGCAGAAGATGGTCGTAAAATGTCTAAGTCGCTTGGAAATGGGATAGACCCAATGGACGTGATCGACCAATACGGTGCCGATTCTCTACGTTATTTCTTAAGTACTGGTTCATCACCAGGGCAAGATTTACGTTATTCTACAGAAAAAGTAGAAGCGGTTTGGAACTTTGCCAATAAAATTTGGAATGCATCTCGTTTTGCATTGATGAATATGGACGGCTTGAAATTTGAAGAAATCAATCTAGATGGCAAAAAATCAGTTGCAGATGCATGGATTTTAACTCGCCTAAACGAAACGATTGAGCAAGTAACAAGACTGTCAGAGAGATATGAGTTCGGCGAAGTAGGGCGTGCACTATATAACTTTATTTGGGATGATTTCTGTGACTGGTATATTGAAATGTCGAAGCTACCGCTAAACGGAGACGACGAAGAAGCGAAGAAAATGACTCGCTCTGTACTAGCATATGTTTTAGATAATACAATGAGACTATTACATCCGTTTATGCCGTTCATTACAGAAGAAATTTGGCAAAACCTACCGCACGAAGGAGAGTCTATTACATTAGCCGCTTGGCCAACTGTAAATGAAGCTCTTTCCAATAAAGAAGAAGCAGCTAGCATGAAATTGCTTGCAGAAATCATTCGTTCTGTACGTAATATCCGCTCGGAAGTACAAACGCCAATGAGCAAGAAAGTGCCATTATACATTTCCGCGAAAGATACTGATACTTTAGCTGTGCTAGATGCCAATGCCAAATATTTAGAGCGTTTCTGTAATCCGGAACCACTAGTAATAGGGCAAGATTTAGAAGCACCTGGTCAATCAATGTCAGCAGTTGTAACTGGAGCGGTATTTTATCTTCCATTACAAGGGTTGATCGATATTGATGCAGAAAAAGCCCGTTTAGAAAAAGAATTAGAAAAGTGGGCAAAAGAAGTGAAGCTCGTTCAAGGAAAATTATCGAATGAACGCTTCGTATCCAAAGCTCCAGAAGCAGTCGTTGCAGAAGAACGTGCAAAAGAACAAGATTATTTAGAAAAACATGCAACCGTGTTAAAACGTTTGGAAGAATTGAATAATCTGTAAGGGAAAAAGAGCAAGTGGACGTGAAAATATGTCCGCTTGCTCTTTTTAGTTGTAAAATCTATATTTTAGGAGATGTTTTAGACCCCTTAAAAAAGAGTGCAGCCGATTATCAATCGGCGCACTCTGTTTCTGTTAGTTTCTTATTTATATAATTCATAATCGGTATAGCAATATCTTCTCCAGTTGTTGCAAAATAGGATCTTGCTCCAACTGGATCTTCTATTTCATTGAATAGCCAATTTCCGTCGGGAAGCAGTAGAAAATCTATCCCGATGTAATCACTTTTTAATGCTTTAGCGATTTTTTGCACATCCGTAACTTGTTGGTTAGTTAAACTATATTTTTCTACCTTACCACCAAGAGTGAAATTAGATTTGAAACTATTTTCTGCACCAATCCGTTTCACTGCACCTATTACTTCTTCGCCTAACATAAATACCCGCACATCTGTTGCCTTTGTTTCGATATATGTTTGTGCGATGATTGTTTGAGATTCGTGCTTTTCTAGGAAAATAGTAGCCTCTTCTTTTGTTTGAACAAGCTCTACTTGCGTTCCACCGTAGCCATCCACTGTTTTCAACACGGATGGATATTTTGTGAAATCATTTATGTTTTGTATTTTCTTAGTTGGAACAGCTGCTATTCCAAGAAGCTGAACGAGCTGAATCGCTTTTAATTTATCATTCGCAATGACATTCACTTCTGCCCGATTAAACATTGAGACATTCCGCTTTTCTAATTGCTTAGCAAGTTTAGGATTTCTTGCCCTGAAAAAGATGAAATCCGCTTCTGGTATAGTAGTATTTTCATCATCTATAACTGTAAGAGTGAGTCCATGACTTTCGCCAGCATTTATTAGCCGATCTATAAAATTTCGATTGCGTTCGATTTCTTTTGATTCATATATTAATAGGCCGTTCATATGGTAACCGCTCCAACTTTGGAAAGAATATAACTAATCATATAGTCTCCAACATTGATACCAGTTACATTGTATATATTACGGATATGGGCAACCCCATTTACTTCACATACTAATGGTTCTTCCTGTTCTCCGAATAATAAATCGACACCTGCAAATTCGGCGCCAAGTGCAGCGGCAGCTTGAATCGCTACTTCTTTTTGTCTTTCCGTCAAAATAATAGGGGAAGCAGTTCCGCCATTTGTAATATTGGCGCGGAAATCTGTTTCGGAATGGCGATGCATGCAAGCGACTACTTGTCCGCCAACCACATTTACGCGAATATCTCGCCCTCGACTAGTCTCGATAAATTGTTGAAAAACGTATTCGACTCCACTAAGCTCTGCTACTTTTTCGAAGAACTGTTTTCTTGTTTCGATTAAATATACACGCATGCCAAACGATCCGTGTGCTTCTTTGATAATCATCGGAAGCTGTATAGTTGCTAGAACTTGTTCGTAATAACCTGTATGCTCTATGGAAAAGCCAGTATACACTTTAGGTGCAATGATTGTGATAGGCATTGGTACTTGTGCTTGTGCTAAAGCGATATATTGCTGTGCTTTATTGTCACAAATTTCAATGACATTTGGATCATTAAAAACAGGGATTCCTAGATTTTTTAAATATTTTGCTAGCAATATATCTTTATCAAGAAAGACGACAAAATCGGGTCTTGTTGGTAAGGATTGCTGGACATTCATAAGCAACTCATAGTTTTTCACTAATGTCGCTTGGATTCCTTGTTTTTCAGCTGCTTCTTGAAGGAGGAGCGCCTGGTCGATAAATTTATCGTGAGTAAGACTACCGTTGTATACAATCCAACATGTTTGCATAATGAAAGACCCCTTCGATTGCGTGTTATAATAGTGTTCATAAGAAGTTTAGCACGAAAAGAACAAAGACGAAAGTAGGCAGAAGTACGTGGAAATAACAAATTTTAATAAGTACAAAAAAAAGTGGAATATAGATAGTGAAACGGTGATAAAACCTGGACTTGAGTCTATACTAATAGCTTTAAATAAATTAGGGAATCCCCAAAATAAGCACCAAGTTATTCATGTGGCAGGCACTAATGGAAAAGGATCGACCATTGCATTTTTAAGTGCACTAGCAAAAGAGCATGGTCTTATCTATGGTTCGTTTACCTCACCAAGCATAGTGGATGTCCATGATCAAATCCAAATAAACGGTCAAAACGTAACAGAAGAGCAAATGGATAAAGCTTTCGAAAAAATGCAAGGAGCAGGGCTCAGTGGCATGCTCACTGATTTTGAACTATTAACAGTAGTTGCGTTTCTTGTAATGGAAGAATTACCACTGGATGTTGTTTTTATCGAGGCGGGTATGGGGGGAAGATTGGATAGTACAAATGTGATGGAAAAATCTATCGCGGTAATTCCAAGTATCTCGATTGACCATACAAATTTTTTAGGAGATACTGTCGAAAAAATAAGTTGGCATAAAGCAGGAATCATGAAAGAGAATGGCAAACTAATATTAGGGGCACTAACAGAAGAGGCAAAAGTTCAAGTAAATAAAGAAGCAAATGAAAAAAATGTACAAATTATAGAATTTGAGAAAAGCTTTGCTATACAAGATAACACGTATACTTACGGAAAAAATATATTCGAAGACCTGCACCCCCAAATGTTAGGAAGACACCAACTATCTAATATGGCTCTAGCAATTACCGCGCTAATAGAAAGTGGCGTGCCATTAGATGAAAAAAAAGTTCAAACGGCTGTAAAAAAAGCAAGTTTACTCGGTAGAATGGAAAGAGTAGAAGAAAATGTTTATTTTGATGGTGCGCATAACGAAGCTAGTATTAATGCTCTAGTAGAAACGATAAAAGAAACATTTCCGAACAATCAAATCCATTTTATCGTTGGTATTTTAAAAGATAAGGATTATATATATATGCTAAGAAAATTAGAGGATGTCGCAAGCTCTTTTGAATTTGTAAATTTTCATCATGAAAGAGCACTTCCAGCTTCCGTTTTATATAAACACTGTTTGCACAATGAAAAACGTATTACTAAAGATGTAGATAAGATTCATATTAAAAACAACCAAAATCAAGATGTGACTATTATCACGGGTTCATTATATTTTATTACAGAAATAAGAGAGAAAATGGTTAATTAGTAATTTAAAGATTCTAATAAATTCGTGTACAATTATAAATAGGTAAGAGCATGCTAATTGTCTTAGTCAGAAAATACTAAAGAGGTGGAAAATAGTTCTATGGATATTTCGACCAAAGCAAAAAAGAATATTTATATATTATGGCTATTAGTAGTACCTCTTGGTACTTATCTAGCTTATCAATACGCTCCCATCCGAGAAATAGATTGGGAAATAATGATATTTCTCGTAGTATTGGCACTACTGACGACTATTTTTCCGTTCTTTATATCTGGGACAACGATGATTCTAGTTCAATGGGTTTCAATAGCCATCTATTTGAATTATGGTATCTTCGCAGAATTGTTAGTCATGCAATTATGCTTAATACCCATCGCTTATCACATGAAAACGAATCGAGAAAACGCTTACCGAATTGTATATAGCTCTTTTATGTTTTTTTTAGTATCAGTCATATGCGGTGCGATTGTTCATTTACTTGGGTTTCAACTTGGTTCGTTAGTCGTGAAAGAAGTATTAATATTCGGTTCTATTTATGCAATCTTATATATTATACTTAATCATTTATTTTTATATGTTAGAGACGTGCTTGTAGGGCTCAAACCTAACTTTTTCACGAGAGATTTTGGCTGGGATGCAATTGGATTACTTATGACTTTACCATTTGGATTAAGTTTATATTTTCTTCAAAGTTATGTTGGCACAAGTGCTTTTTGGCTACTTGGAGTGCCATTTATATTGATTACTCTATTAATAAGATTGTATAGTGATTCGGAAAAAGTGAATAGCGATTTGAACAAAGCTAGTGAATTCGGTCATGAATTGGCAGAGCGGATGACGAGTAAAGAGATTATCGATATGTTCATAGATAGAATTGCTAACATGTTTCCGATGGATGCTGCTTATATTGTTGATGATTTATATGGAAGTTTCGAAATATTGCGTGCTATTGAAGATGGAGAAAACAGAGACCTACACTTTGCACATGAAGAGCTGGCCAATAGCCTAGCAGGAATCGTTTACGAAAAAGGAGTTCCAACTTTATACAACAAGCAAAGCGAATGGATTCATATTAAGCCTCCATTTTTAAAATTGGAAATGCAAAGTGTCATGGCTGTTCCCATCTATCGTAACCAAAAAATAGAAGGTGTCTTAGTATTAGCATCTCGCAATAAATATTCTTTCGAGGCCTATCAACTTAAGATCGTCCATTTACTTTGCTCCTATTTCGCGGTGTCGGTGGAAAAAGCCAAATATGTGAGAGCTGCGGTCGCTAAAAGTGAGCGATGTGAATTAACGAAATTGCATAATTACCGTTACTTAGATAGGCAGCTTGAATCTGATATGGAAAAATTGTCGCTCGGACAATATAATTCCTTGTCATTAATCATGATGGATATTGATAAGTTCAAGGCAGTCAATGATACGTTTGGGCATCACAGTGGAAATCTTATTTTACAAGAATTTGCCCAAATCATTAAAAGGGAAATTGGAAGTAGCGGTACCGTTGCAAGATATGGCGGAGAAGAATTTGTCATCTTACTACCGAACTATACGAAAACGGAAGCGCTTCATATAGCAGAACAGCTTCGTCAAAAAATAGAACAAACCCCGTTTATCGTCCAAGCAGATTTAGACCAAGCTGCCAGTGAGAAAATCATTTTCATCACAGCAAGTATTGGCGTTTCTACTGCACCCGATGATGGCGATGAAGGAATGTCGCTACTTCGTAATGCGGATAGAGCTCTATATACTGGGGCCAAGCAGGCTGGTAGGAATCGCGTTGCGGAGTATGTAAGATAAATGTTATAGTGAATTAGAGCCAATTAGATTATGCTAATTGGTTTTTTTTATAATTGAATGCGTAAATTGCTGGAAAAGGGAATGATAATGATGAGAAATAAAGTACATACTTGTTTGAATACAAAGGGATTAACTCTTATTGAAATTCTAGTATCTATCACATTGATTACTATAATATTAACTGCTTTTTTTTCATTATTTATACAATCTGCTAGAACTGGAAAAACTTCAGAGGAAGTAGTGGACGCTACATATATAGCACAAGCAGAGATGGAAAAATTATATGAAATTAGTAAAAACGGAGATTTAAACTCTGTTAATGAAAAATTAATTACTTTAAATTATTCACAACCTAATTCAAATGAATATTTCTTTACAAAAGAGGCAAATGGATTATTCGTTCATTTAAAATTGAAAAAACATTTTTACCCCGGAATGTCTTATCTAGTAATAGAAGTTTTTGAACAAGAGAATGGAACACGTCCTAGGGCTAAGATGGAAACGATTTTGGAATGGGGGTCATAAATTTTGCGAAAACTTTGGAATACTGAAAAAGGTATCACACTCGTTGAACTTCTTGCAGCTATTGTGCTTGCAAGTATAGTGATGGTACTAGTTTATAATGTTTTGATGGCGGGTAGCAAACAATACAAATACCAACTTGAAAAAAACAATCAATTAACAGAAATCTCTTATGCTTTAAAAATGATTACAAAAGATATAAGAAAAACAGAAAACCCTCAAATAATTAATGGTAGTCAAATAAGGCTAAACGATGTCAACTATTTAAAAGATGGTAATACGATTACTAGAAATGGTGTTGTTATTGCTCATTTTATTCAAGAATTTGATGTGAAAGAAATTGATGTAGGGGAAAGCGATAAAAAGTGGATTATAGAAATTAGAAGCTTAAATCAGGCAGGAAAAGAAATATCTGAAAAAACCGAAATCTATCTAAGGAAAGGGGATGATTAAGTTTGAAGTTAAACACTTTGAGAAAAGTCCACCATTTAAATGCAAATGGTTTTACACTTTTAGGTGTATTGATGGTATTAGTTCTAATCTGTGTTTTAGGAGGAAGCATACTATTGGTTACTAGTAATAGTTTAAAATTGTCTGAAAATGAACGAATTGATCAATCCACTTTTTATATTGCTGAAGCAGGTATTGTTGTGACCAGGAAAGATATCGAGGATAAATTGCAACAAGCATATGAAGACGCATACAGAGATACGAAAAGATACTATGATAGTCTGACTAACGAAAAGAAAATAGAATTTAATTTTGTAGCTGAATTAGAAAAAAACTACTTAACTCAAGTAACAAATTTACCTAAAACGTGGACAGTAAAATCCAACAGTGAAGGAGATAGCTTTAAATTTGATTTTGAAACTAATTATAGTGAGGATAATGTTGGGATTATACCCGTTGTAGCGGTGTATGTCACCAGAGAAGGACTTGATTATATGATGGAGTCAATTGGTAAAATAGGCAACAAGGAACGAACCGTTTCTCAAAAACTGATAGTCAAACTTGATGTTGGGAACCTAGGTGAACTTGGAACACCGGGAATACCTGGAACACCGGGAACTCCTGGACAAGGGGGAGGGCTAATTGAAGGATTACCTCTAGATACAGCTATAATGGTGAGAAATGAAGTGAAAATCAAAAGTTCAACTGTTACTGGGAACATTGCAACATTGAAACCAGGTGCTAAAAGCATAACGATAGACTGGGGTGTCCCAACTATTAATGGCTCCTTTTATGTACCCAGCGGTTCAGAAACGACTGCTTTAACACAACCAGCCTATATGGGATTTTCCCCTAAAGTAAATGGGGCAAAGATGGGAAGCATGCCAACACTACCTTCCTTTCCAACTCCACCAACTTATAAGTCCTTAAGTGACATTATTTCACCTGGAGATGGGGCTACCTCCTTGAAATTGCAAAATAATAGCTCAATAGGAAATATAAAAGTATCAGGTAGTCATGTATTAACTTTAGATATTGGGGATACGGATAAGGAACTTGTTTTAAATAATTTGGAAATTAGTGGTGCTGCACAGATCGTTATTAAAGGTACTGGGAAGTTCACTTTACATGTAAAAAACAACTTTTACGTTACAGGAAGCGGTAAATTTAATGTTTTATCATCTAATAAAAATACAGAAATTTTTTACTCAGGAAATGAGGTGTTAGGGAAAAACTTTGGGGGCGGGGCTGAAATATATGCTTCTATATATGCCAAAACAGCAAATGTAGATATCTCTTCTAGTACAAAGGTACATGGAAATATTCTTTCGGGTGGCGGTTCATTTATAGTGCGCGGGGAGGGGAAAGTAGGTCCTTCTTTATATTTTGCTCCAAATGCACATTTTGAAGTTAGAAATAGTGGAAAAGTCACCGGCACAATTATTGGTAATTCAATTAGTATGGAAGGGGAAGGTTTAGTGAAATTTGGGGAACCGCAATATAATACATGGATTCCCGGGACACCTAGCACTCCAAGTATTCCTGGAACTCCGCCATCCCAAGCTCCTAATCCGGATTTAACAAAAAGGGAGCCTTTGGTTGAAATTTGATTATATCATCCCGTAGAGTTTATTTTATTAAACGTAAATAAACTAAATTGGGATTGTTATCCATTGTAATTAGGAGGTATGGACTGATTTTTATTATTTGATTGATTCCAAAGTTCTAATTAAAATTTATTTATTTTCTAATTTTATGTTAATATATGAAAAAGGTCATATACAATGAATGTCGCTATATTGTATTATAATTACAGCGTTTATTAAACTTAAAAAGAAAAGGTTATTGATCGGAGGAATGATGATGAAAATACTTACAAAAATTATTACTCTTATCTGTTTAGTTACGCTCTTTATCTATTTATTATTGCCAGAAAGTAATATCGCATTTTTAAAAGTAGATGCTAAATCAGAAGGTTCTACAATCGGTGGTATAGAAATAGAAGATTTAGATAAAAAAGAAATAACTAGTCGTTTAGAACTAGCGATTGAAGATTGGAAGAGGGACACCAAGTTAGAACTAGAAGGAGAAGGAATAAATTTAGCACTAGATACTAACTATTTCTCTTTTGATATAGAAGCTTCTGTTAATCAATACTTAAATACTTCACAAAAGCCTTGGTATGCATTTTGGAAATCAGATTCAATTGTACATATTCCTCTTCAAGTTACAATGGGACCAGAGTTATTAGCATTAATTGAAGAAAATTCACTATTGAATAAAGAAGAGACTATCGAAAACATTAAAGACCAAGTTGGTATATTAACAAAAGGACCCATTGAAGCAGTTTTAGAGGACTTAACAGTATTAGAATCAGAGCGTATTGCCTTTTCACTCGAACAGGTATCTGTAAATGCGATTGGTTTGTCAGAAATTATTGCAGCATTGAATGAACAGGTTATATCTACAGGCGATGTCTTTTCTTTTTTAGAGAAAACGTTCGAAATAAATGGTGTATATAATGACGGAACCGCAGATTTTGTCGCTTCATTGTTATACAGCCTAATATTAAAAACGGATTTTGAAATTGTAGAGCGATATTCCCAAGGAATTATGCCTACATATTTAGAGCCTGGAATAGAGGCAGACATTGATTCAAATGCAAATAAGGATCTTAAGTTTATAAATAAGAGCAACCCGGCAGTATTAAAGGTGAGTTTGAAAGATTCAAGCTTACTAGTTGAGTTATACTCTCTTCCCGTTGAAACGTTAGGTGAGTATGAAGTGCGAGATAGTCAAGTTGTTAAACCGCGAACAATTTATCGTTATTCCTCCGACTTAAAAGCTGGAGAGGAAGAGCTTATTCAAGAAGGAACCCCGGGGTTAAAAGTAACCGTTTATCGAAAAATTTCTGATAAAAAAGGTCCTTTTGAAAAAGAAGAAATTATCAGCCAAGATTATTATTCGCCGACTCATCGAATAGTAAAGAAATCTTCATTATCATCTGAAACAACTCCTGTAGTCGACCCTGATTTGGAGATTGATTTGAACGCGGATGGTTTGCCAGATATGGAAAACGGTAATTCCGGTAATAATACGGATAAAAACACTGATAAAGATGAAGAATCAAGTAAAACAGATTCAGAAGATGATTTAGATTCGTTACCAGAGGGTAGCTATTATGATAAGGCAGGAAATATCATTACACCAGAATAAAAGAATTAAATGGTTAGGGTGACGTCTCGTGAAAACTAATAGTCGTAAACTGCTAGGGGATTTACTAGTTGAATCAGGAATAATAGACAATACACAGCTGCAATTTGCATTGTCCCATAAAAATAAAGATGAAAAATTAGGAGATTATTTAATCAGTGAAAACCTAATCACCGAACAACAGCTTATAGAAGTGTTGGAGTTTCAGCTAGGCATACCCCATGTCAATCTCAATCAATACTCTATTGAACCGGAGCTTGTACAATTAGTGCCGAAAGAATTGGCCAAACGTGCAAATGTAATGCCACTTAAGAAAAACAAAAATAGACTTTTGATAGCAATGGCTGATCCAATGGATTATTTTGCTATCGAAGAAGTGCGTATGGCAACAGGATGTCAGATTGAGACAAGTATTGCAGCCAAAGATGATTTATATCGCACGATAACAAAGTACTATGATTTACAAGAATCAATGGATCAAGCATTGATAGATATGACACCGACAGAAATAGAAAATGAAAACCAAATTACAGATGAAGATTCTCCTATCGTTCGATTAGTGAATCAGATTATTGCAAATGCTGTGGCACAACGTTCAAGTGATATTCATTTTGACCCACAAGAAACGGAACTAAAAGTTAGGTATCGTATAGATGGTATGTTAAAAACAGAACGTGCATTACCAAAATACATGCAAAATGTAATCTTAGCACGTATCAAAATTATGGGTAATCTCAATATTACGGAAAATAGGGTACCTCAAGATGGTCGTATTAAAATAACAGTAAATATGAGAGCGATAGATATCCGACTTTCGACACTTCCTACTATTTATGGTGAAAAAGTAGTAATGCGTATTCTAGACATGGGCAATGCATTAAATGATTTAAATAAATTAGGTTTTAATGAGAAAAACTTACTAGCTTTTAATAAAATGATTGAACATCCAAATGGAATTGTTTTACTTACTGGACCAACAGGTTCAGGGAAATCATCAACTTTATATGCTGCTTTAAACAAACTGAATAATGAAAGAGTTAATATCATCACAGTAGAGGACCCGGTGGAGTATCAATTGGCAGGTATTAATCAAATTCAAGTGCGAGAAGAAGTAGATTTAACTTTTGCAGCTGGTCTTCGTTCTATTCTGCGTCAAGATCCAGATATAGTAATGGTTGGTGAGATACGAGATTTAGAAACTGCACAAATTGCAGTAAGAGCTTCATTAACAGGACATTTAGTGTTAAGCACTCTACATACCAATAGTGCTGTAGAATCTGTATCAAGATTAAGAGATATGGGCATAGAACCATTCTTACTATCATCTTCATTGATAGGGATAGTTGCACAACGTTTAGTAAGAAAAGTTTGCAGAGATTGTGGAGAATATAGCAAACCGAATGAACGTGAAAAAGAAATCTTCTCTGAACATGGGATGATGGTGGAAAATGTTCGACGAGGAAAAGGTTGTCCTGTTTGTAATCAGACTGGATATCGTGGAAGGATCGCTATTCATGAAGTATTAATGGTAGATGATTTCGTTAAAAATACAATTTTAACTGGAAAAAGCCCAGCTCATCTTAGAGATTATATGAAAGAAATAGGATATTTAAGTTTACTAGAGGATGGACTATTGAAAGTAAAAGACGGGCTTACGACAACAGAAGAAGTGCTACGTGTAGCCATAGTTAATTGAGGTGACTTATATGGAATTCGGTATTATTCAATTACTAGAAAAAACTTTTTATGATAAGGCTTCAGATCTTCATTTAACAGTAGGGGTAACGCCAGTTTTTCGTGTAAATGGAAAGCTTAATTCCTATGGTGAGTATCTATTGACAGAAATAGATACGAAAAGGATGTTAGAGGAATTATTATCTCCTGCCAAAATGGAAGAGTTTGAATTAAAAGGAGAAATCGATTTTAGCTATGCCCTACCGGGACTATGTCGTTTTCGGATCAATGCTTATCATCAACAAAACAATATAGCTATTGCTATCAGAATGATTGAATCTAAAATTCCTTCTATTGAAGATTTAGGGATGCCCAATATACTTTATACACTTGCTGATAAACCTCAAGGACTTATTCTAGTGACAGGTCCTACCGGGTCTGGTAAATCTACGACACTAGCTTCGATGATAGATTATATTAACTCTACTACATCTAAGCATATTATTACCTTAGAAGATCCGATTGAATATGTGCATACACATAAAAAGTCTATTATCAATCAGAGGGAAGTAGGAACAGATACGCAAAGTTTTTCTAATGGATTAAGAGCTGCTTTACGGCAAGATCCAGACGTTATTCTTGTAGGAGAAATGCGAGATTTGGAAACCATATCTACTGCAATAACAGCCGCCGAGACTGGACATTTAGTAATGGCGACACTCCATACAAGCAGTGCGCCTACTACAATTGATCGAATAATAGATGTGTTCCCGCCTTATCAACAGGGGCAAATAAGAATACAGTTAGCTAATGTTCTACAAGGGATTGTGTCACAACGATTGTTTATTCGAAAAGATGAAAAAGGTCGTGTTGCAGCTACAGAAATTCTTATGCAAACGCCATCTGTTGCCAATCTTATTCGAAATGAAAAAGTATATCAAATACAAAATGTTATGCAAACGAGCCGAGCGCTTGGGATGCATACACTAGAATCATCTATTCAGCAATTAGTCTCAACAAGCAAAATTTCCCTAGAATCTGCAAGACCATATATGAATGTTGGTGACTACTAATGGTGGTCTATAAATATACGGGTAGAACCTCTAGAGGAACTATAAAAAAAGGGATTGTAGACGCAGCCAATAAACAGATGGCAATTACTAGGCTACGTACTCAAGGCATCAATCCACGTGAAATAGAAGAGTCTAAAAGCATTCTTCATAAAGAGTTATCTTTAGGTGGTAAAGTACGCAATCAGGACTTTGTTATTTATAGTCGACAGTTCGCTACTCTTATAAGAGCCGGGGTTTCTATATTAGAATCTACAAAAATCTTAGCAGAGCAAACTTCCAGTAAACCATTAAAAAAAGGACTGCAGGAAGTGGAAGAAGATGTTCGGTCAGGATTATCTTTTTCAGACGCAGCAGCTAAAAACCCAAAAGTCTTTCCAGCTTTGTTTGTCAATATGATCCGAGCTGGAGAAGCCACTGGTAATTTGGATGAATCTTTGGAAAGACTAGCATTCTCTTACGAAAAACAGTTTAACTTGAAGAAAAAAGTTCAATCTACTCTGGCTTACCCTGTAGTTTTACTATTTTTAACTATAGTCGTTTCGGTATTTTTAATGCTAACAATTGTTCCTCAATTTGTTTCTATGTTTGAAGATATGGGGGCAGAATTACCGATGATTACTAGGTTAGTAATGGGACTAAGTGAATCACTTCAGTCCTCTTGGTATATATACGCAATACTTTTCTTGATTGTAATTATTATTTTTAACTATCTATATAAGAAAAATGAGCAATTTAACTATTCGATTCATTTAATCCTTTTAAAAATACCTGTGTTTGGAAAACTGCTTCAAAAGTCAGCTATTGCTCGTATGACACGAACACTCTCTTCGCTTTTTAGTAGCTCAGTGCCTATATTACAAGCATTGACAATCGTTGAAAAAGTCATTGGGAATCCAGTTGTAGCTAAAGTTGTAAGAGAGTCAAGGACAAGCCTGGAACAAGGTAGTACCTTATCAGCTCCCCTTGCGAAAAGCTGGATTTTTCCTCCATTAGTTACACAAATGACTTCCATAGGGGAATCTACAGGCTCCCTTGACTATATGCTTGAAAAAATAGCAGACTTTTACGAGGATGATGTCGACCGTACTGTAGATACGTTAAAATCGTTAATTGAACCTTTAATGATAGTCTTCTTGGCCGCCATTGTAGGAACAATTGTGATGGCCATTATGATACCTATGTTTAGTATGTACGAACAAATTTAATTTTTTCCATTTGAAGGAGGTGAAATTATATGATAAATGAAATAAAAGAGCCAAGTGAAATAACAAATAAAGGAGCTAATCATATGAAAAAAATGAGAAAGTTATTAAAAAATGAAAAAGGTTTAACACTAATCGAGTTACTAGCGGTAATCGTAATTCTAGCAATCGTTGCTGCTATTGCTGTACCAGCTATTGGGAATATTATTGAGAATAGTAGAGTAGGAGCAATTAAAGCAGATGCACAAAACGCAATGGCCGGTGCGCAGCTTTATTTCACTGAAAATGAAGATCAAAATACAGTAACAGTAGAAAAATTGGTGACTGATGGGTTTTTAGAGGATGCAGCCTCATTAGAAGCTGCTAAGACAACTACTACGATTACAAAAGTTACTAGCGGTGGTGGAAATACTATCAATGGTACGGGTAGTGCTGGTGGAATGACTGTTAAATTTAATGATGCAACTAATGCTGAAATTAGTGATCATAAAAATAGTAATAGAGATAATACTGGTAAGGTTGTTGCTTCAGAAGGCACAACATCAACAGGAGAATAAATAGACTTACAGCAGCTCCACGCTGCTGTAGTCCCTTAGTTTTATCATTGAGCAAATGAATACTTCATTTTCTGAACCATAAAACTAATTACAGCTAAATATGGGGGAGAAGAATATGTTTAAAAAGAAAGCGAAGCGCTATGTTGCTTTAGATATAAACGAATATATATTAAGAGCTATAGTGATGGCTGGTAATGATATTTCGCAATCAGCTATTTATGAGTATCCTTTAGATAAAGGGATTTATGATGGGGATATTTTAGAAGATGAGATGGCTTTGTATGAAACGTTAAAGACACTTATACATGATTGGAGTATTAAGCGTTTTGATGTACGCTTTTTTGTGCCGGATAGTACTGTGATGATGAAATCGTTTGAGCATCCTGCAGATGTAACCTCTGCTAAGTTAAAAGGATATGTTGAGATGGAACTGGGACAAACGATTCACTTGCCTTTCTCACAACCGCTTATCGATGTGTATGATTTTAAACCCAATGATGGAGAGGCTGTTTTGTTTGCGGCACCTTCTGAAGAGATAAATAAAATCGCTGGATTATTAGACGATTTACATCTAGATCCAGTTACTGCAGATGTAAGAGCATTAGCTACTATACGCTTTTTAGAGAAGACAGTTGGTTTGGAAGAAAATAAGAGCTATTTAATAACTGAATGGTCTATATCAGGCGTTTCGATCAGCATTTATACGGGAGGAAATGTTGAGTTTCTTCGCTATCAATCTATTGATACATTTAAGGAAAAGTGGCAAAGTAAAGGGAACCAGCATGAAATCAATTTTGTTTACGACGGAGAACCGGAAGAATATCGAGCACAATTGATCGATCAAATTGCTGAAATCGAAAGAATTTTAAACTTTTATCGCTTTTCTTTGTATAAGGGAGAAAAAGCGGTGGATGAAATAATTACATTGGGGGATTCGCCGGAAATGGATTATATTGCTTCTGAGATGAAGGCGAATTTTGTCACTCCCGTTACATATATCGAAGATTCTCAAGTACAAAAATATCATCCTAATTTAAAGTCTAAGCATATTCCACTTATTGGACTTATATATAGGGAGGCATGGTGATGGTTCCAGAGATAAATTTATTGCCTAAAACGGAGCGGCAAAAGTCCAATTCAATTTTATTGCTTGTTATTAGTTTGATTTTACTTTTAACCATTCTTTTATTGTTTTTTATTCAGTATTTGACTGTTAAGAGAGATATTGAAACCCTCGTTGCTGAAGAAACTTATTCAATGGCAGAAAAGGAAGATTTAACGCAGGTAGTAGATGATTTAAGGATGTCTGGACAAGGGGATCTTCAAACCTCAGTGACTTTTGCTGAGCGTGTTTCATATCCTGTGAGTCCTTTACTTATAGAAGTAAATGCATTATTGGAGCCACATACATATTTTCGACAATATGAATTCGTAGAACGAAGTATTCAAATCTCAGTAGATGTAGAAACGTTGAAGAGCTTGTCTTTATTCGTTGATAAATTACTAATTAGTAATTATTTTTCGGATGTAAAGGTTGAGAGTGTCACCAACTTTGAGCTTTCTAATTCGGAGGAAAACGTAGAAAAAAAATATGAGATTATTCCACGCTACGCTGCAGTTTTAACTTTAGATATTGATCAATCTTACTTGAAAAATGGAGGTGTCACTCCATGAACGAATTAGTTAGCAATAAACGAACGGCATTTCTATTAATCGCTGCCCTTGTGGTTGTTTTGTTAGGGGCAGTTTACTATTTTGTCCTGCAACCGCTAAAAGATGAAAGGGTATCGAAGGAGAGAACTGTCCAAGTTTTACAAGGAGAGGTAGCTGCTTTGAAGGAGGAATATTCTTCTGCTCAATTGGAGGGGGGTTCTTCAGAGAATACATTTTTCCTAAAAACGCAGGTTCCCTTGACCCGTGAATTAAATGAAATTGTTCGCTCTATAGAAGAGGTTGAATTGCTCAGCGATTCGAAAATTCTTTCGGTGGAGTTTAATAATTATGATGAAACCCTTGAGGAGTCTCAGTTGATACTAGAAACTTCTGAGGTAAACGAGGAGATTGAATCAGAAAGCGAAGATGTATCAACAGAAGAACTATCAACTATAGATGAAACAGCAGGCGAAACATCTGATGGACCGCCAGTTTCTCCAGTCTCTGAAGTCGTTCTTCCTGAAAAATTAAAATTAATCACCTTCAATATTTCTATTTTGGCAAAAAACTATGATCAGCTAGTATTATTTGTAGAAGAAGTAGAGAATTTAAAACGTATCTATCGTGTTGATCAGGTTATTTTGTCAGCACCCGGCGAGGAGCAACTTTTGGATAAAGATCAAGATGACGATATAGCAGCTACAATACAACTGACTACGTTTTATCATGACGAACAGGATTAATGGAGAATGGAAATGATTAGTGTGTACATTTTATTGTTTTTCATATACGGAATCATATTCGGTTCCTTCTTCAATGTAGTTGGTCTTCGTGTGCCAAAAGGCGAGTCAATCGTAAAACCTCCTTCGCATTGTACAGTTTGCGATCGCAATTTGACTATAGTAGATTTAGTTCCTGTGTTTTCCTATCTTTTTTTGAAAGGAAAATGTAGGGGATGTGGGACGAAAATAAGCTGGATTTATCCAGTGATGGAGCTTGTGACGGGATTATTATTTGCATTTGCTTATGTTCAACTTGGTTTTTCGGTTGAGTTGATTGTTGCTATTTTATTTATTTCCATGCTAGTTATTATTACTGTTTCTGATTTGGCGTATATGTTAATACCAGATAAAATTTTACTGTTCTTTTTAATTCCTTTAGCTCTTGCCCGGGTATTTTCTCCGCACTCGCCATGGTGGGATAGTATTCTAGGAGCGGTTATTGGGTTCGGTGTGTTATTTTTAATCGCGCTTCTGTCGAAAGGTGGTATGGGCGGTGGCGATATTAAGTTATTTTTTGTAATTGGTATTGTTTTAGGGATGAGTAATACTTTATTGACATTGTTTTTAGCTTCGGTTATTGGAACGGTTATTGGTATCATCGTATTGCGAAAAGCGAAAAAGGGCAGGAAAACACCCATTCCGTTCGGTCCATCGATAGCTATTGCGGCGATACTAGCTTATTTCTATGGAAATTCGCTTGTCGATTGGTATGTGAATTTGTTTTTTTAACTCGATAAGTTTTTAGGACGAGCCGACATAGGTCTCGTCTTTTTTTATGTCTTTCGTGATAAGGTTGTGAAAAAAGAGGTGATGTTATGCCGATTAGAAGGCGAAATCCAAGAAAGAAGATAATATTAGCGGGCGTTCAAGGACTTATTATTGGGGTGGTGGGGGTATTACTATTTGGTTTTATTCTTAATTTAGCAAATGATAAAAAAGTAGAAGTTGTAAAGGAAGAAGATACGACGCCAACTGCAGAACAATCCACGGATGGGAAAATAGAAGTTGCTGCAGATGGGGCATTGTCTTTCCATGTAAAACAGTATGGTATGTTTTCTTCAAAAGAAAGTGCCATCTCTTTTATGGCAACGCAGCCTACTTTAGAAAAAGCAGCTATCGTACAAGTAGAGAATCAGTTTTTCGTATGGAGTGATTTATTTTTAAATGATGTACCGACTACACAAACGGAAGCACTTCCTAGTTTTACGAAAAATGTGTTTGTTTCTACTAGTGGGTGTGAAGATCCAAAAGTGAAGAAGTTGGTTAATATTTTGCAAGAAGATAATATATCTAAAAGTTTTTTTGAGTCGATTGCTAAAAAAGAAGATTATCCAGATGATCTAATGACTATTGTACAAGCGGTATCAGCGTTTTCGGACGTTTCTTCTGTTATGAGATTGCATGTATTTTCTCATTATGTAGAAAAGAATAATTGTGTAAAATTAAATTTTTGAGTTAAAAATGAGGGTAAAATGAAATAGTTTTGTTTTTTAGATAATTTTCCTTTTTTCAATTTTTTTGTATGCTATTGAAAAGGAGGAATTTACATTGAAATTAACAACTAATTATTCATTTATACTAGCGAGTGAGTCGCCAAGGAGAAAAGAGCTGTTTGGTAAATTAGCTATCCCATTCGAAGTACAACCAGCAAATATTGAAGAAGTGGTAGAAGGAAAGCTCACTCCAGAAGATATGGCAATTTCAATTGCTTATAAGAAAACGGTACCGATTGTTGAAAAAAATCCAAATGCAATTGTAATTGGAGCAGATACAATTGTTCATTTAGAGCAGGAATCATTAGGCAAACCGACAAGTCAAGATCAGGCAAAAGCATATTTAAAAAAACTTTCTGGTCGCACTCATACTGTGGTGACAGGTGTCTCTATCCAAGGCAGCGGGACAAGTATTAGCTTTGCTGAGTCTACGCAAGTAACCTTTTATGAACTAACGGATGAGCAAATAGATGCTTATGTAGCAACGGGAGATTCTTTGGATAAAGCAGGTGCTTATGGCATACAAACGATGGGAGGACTATTCGTAAAAAAAATAGAAGGTGATTACAATAATGTAGTAGGATTACCAATCAGTCGTTTGTTTCAAACGTTATTGACACTTGAAGTGATCAAGTTTGAGAAGGAGTGGAGCAAATGACCGTCAACGTTCCAGCTTCTTTAATGATTCGCGATGTTCATCTAGCCGACCGCCCAAGAGAAAGGCTCATTCGGCAAGGTGCACAGAGTTTATCCAATCAAGAATTAATTGCAATCTTGCTTCGTACAGGTACGAAGCAAGAGTCTGTTCTCATCCTAGCCAATAGAGTGCTTAACTTTATCGAACAAATTCAAGAATTAAAAAACACTACGCTAGAAGAAATAATGTCCGTCAAAGGGATTGGAGAAGCAAAAGCAGTCCAGCTTCTCGCAGCTGTTGAGCTAGGAAGAAGACTTTCTCAACAACAAACGGATGAAAAATTTACGATACGTTCTCCGAAAGATGCCGCTACTTATTTAATGCCAGAAATGTCTTCACTTAAACAAGAACATTTTGTTGCTCTTTTCCTTAATGTCAAAAACCAAATCCTTCATAAACAAACAATCTTTATCGGTTCCCTTAACGCTTCCATAGTACATCCAAGAGAAGTATTCCGCGAAGCCGTCAAACGCTCTGCCGCCTCAATTATTTGCGCGCATAACCACCCTAGTGGAAACGCTTCTCCTTCTCCTGAAGATATCGATGTAACAAAAAGATTAATAGAAGCAGGACTTATAATGGGCATCGAAATTATCGATCATTTGATCATTGGAGACCATCAATTTATCAGTCTTAAAGAAAAGGGGTACATGTGACACTGTGCATTTTTCTTTCTATCCGTTATAATGATAGTTATGACTTTAAGACAGCTAAGTGAAACTTGCTTGAGATAGAAAGGGAGTAAAAATTGTGTTTGGATTTGGATCAAGAGATTTAGGAATTGACTTAGGAACAGCGAATACGCTTGTTTTCATTAAAGGAAAAGGAATTGTATTAAGAGAACCTTCAGTTGTAGCGAAAAATGTACAAAACGGTTCCATTGTTGCAGTCGGAAATGACGCAAGAAATATGATTGGTCGTACACCAGGTTCTATCGTGGCGATTCGCCCGATGAAAGACGGGGTTATTGCGGATTTTGATACGACATCTGCAATGATTGAATACTATTTAAAAAATGCGATCAAAGCATCTGGAATGTCATGGAGCAAACCAAATGTAATGATTTGTGTACCATTTGGTATTACTTCAGTAGAACAACGTGCGGTCATCGATGCAGCAAAACAAGCAGGAGCACGTGATGCGGTAACAATTGAAGAACCATTTGCTGCTGCAATCGGTGCGAATTTACCTGTTTGGGAACCTACGGGAAGTATGGTCGTTGATATAGGTGGAGGAACTACTGAAGTGGCCGTTATTTCACTTGGTGGTATCGTGACGAGCGAATCTGTTCGTGTAGGTGGAGACGCGATGGATCAAGCCATTACTAGTTATGTTCGTAAAACGTATAACTTAACAATCGGGGAACGTACAGCAGAAGCCATTAAAATGGAAATTGGTTCTGCAAGAGTAACTGGTTCGGAAGAAAAAATGGACATCCGTGGACGCGACCTAGTAACTGGATTACCGAAAACGATTGATATAACATCTACAGAAATTGCAAGTGCCCTTCGTGAGTCTATTGCATCTATTATTGATGGAGTAAAGAAAACGTTAGAGCAAACACCCCCAGAATTATCTGCAGATGTAATGGAACGTGGAATTATGCTTACTGGTGGTGGAGCATTACTGAAAAACTTGGACAAAGTAATTAGTGATCAAACTAATATGCCAGTATTTATCGCAGAAGATCCTTTAGATTGTGTTGCGATTGGTACAGGTAAAGCACTTGATCATATGGGCTTATTAAAGCGTCAACAAACTAGAAGTTAAGGAGAAGTGAGTTATGCCACAATTTTTTTCAAATAAGCGATTAGTTTTGCTGCTTGTAGGGATGATATTTCTTGTGGCACTCATCAGCTTTTCTTTGCGAGATCGAAATCATGCATCGTTACCAGAGCAATTAATTAAAGATGTGGTCGGTTTTGGACAAACTATGTTTTCCAAGCCGACCCAGTATGTTGTGGGGATTTTTAATAATGTCGAATCTTTACTTAATACATATGATGAAAATAAACGGTTGAAAGCAAGATTAGAAGATTATGCCACCTTACAAGCTAGTGTAAATGATTTAAAAATAGAAAATGATGAAATACGAAAAATTATCGATAAAGAAGAAAATCTTCGTGCATTCAATCCTATCCAATCTACTGTCATCGCACGTAATCCAGATCAATGGGAAGAAAAGATTATTATTGATAAAGGGGAAATACATGGTGTAGATGTCAATATGGCTGTGATGACTTCCCAAGGGTTAATCGGTAAAGTCATATTAACGACTCCATATACGTCGACAGTGGAACTTTTATCTACTCAAAATCCGAATTACCGGGTTTCGGCAGTTATTGCGGCGGATGAGCAAGAAGTTTTTGGTTTAATAGAAGGATATGACATAGAACGTAAAGAATTAGTATTAAAGAGAATCGATTCCGAATTCGAAGTGAAAAAAGGCCAAAAAGTAACTACATCTGGTTTAGGTGGAATTTTCCCGAAAGGTATTTTAATCGGAGAAGTTACCGAAGTGACGACGGATGATTATGGTTTGACTCAACTGGCGTATGTGAAACCTGCAGCGAGCTTTTCTATTTTAGATCATGTCATTATTTCGAAACGTACTATTAATCCTGTAGATGGGACAGATGGTGGAAATACAGAAGCTGATTTAACAGAAGGTGCAGGGGAAGAATCATGATTCGTTATGTAATAATCATTATTTCGGTTCTTTTGTTTTATATGGAACCGATTTTTGGACTTTTTTCGCCTATCGAATTGAATGGAGACTTTTATGTTTTAGTTCCTCGTTTTTTAATTATGTATTTAATATTTATCGCTATTTATTATGATCGAAAAAGAGCCATGCTTTATGGGTTGATTTTTGGACTCTTGTATGATGTCTTTTTCATTGATATTATTGGATTATATTCTTTTATTTTTCCGTTAATGTGTCTAGTAGCTAGTTTCATTGTAAAGTTTATACATCATCATTTACTTGTAGCTACTATTTTGACGCTTGTATTAGTAGCTGCAGTGGAAATTATTTTGTTTTTATTCTATACATTCATTGGTATTAAATCGATGACATTTACGGATTTTTATCAATTTAATCTCATCCCAACAATGATTGCAAATGGCGTATTTATCTTAATGTTTGGATGGTTGTTTAAATATATTCTTCTAAATCGGTTTAACCAAAAATTATTACTTCTTCAAAAATAATCGTTTTTGGCTAGACAGTAGATCTGAGGTGACTTGATTGACGAAAAAGCAGTTAATATCGATTAAAGGAACAAAAGAAGGGCTTGTATTACGTCTAGACGATCAGTGTTCATATACAGAGCTTTTAGAAGAGTTGGCGAAGAAGGTATCCGATGAAGGATTTGAAGGTCAAGCGAAAGTGCTGTTACAACTAGGATATCGATATTGCAATGATGAGCAGGCCAAAGAAATTATTAATTGTGTACAACAGACGGAGCATCTTCGAGTAACCAAAATTCAAAGCGATGTGATGACCGTCGAAGAATGTAATAGAAGATTGATAGAAAACCAATCCGAGACATACGTGGGAATCGTACGTTCTGGCCAAATCATAACAGCAGTTGGGGATTTGGTCGTCATTGGTGATGTAAATCCAAATGGTCGTGTGATCGCCGGAGGTAATGTATTTGTGTTAGGTAGATTAAAAGGAATTGCGCATGCGGGTGCAAACGGAAATCGAGATGCAGTTATTGCCGCGTCGTGGTTAGAAGCGACACATCTGATTATTGATAATGTCATTGAAACGATGACTGATGAGTTAGCTGTTCTTTCTGAACAACCGGAAATGGAATGTGCCTATTTACATACAAATGGTGCGATCGCCATTGATCGCCTGCAAGAACTACGCTTATTAAGACCAAATCTATCAACATTTAAAGGAGGAAGCTAATGTGGGTGAAGCAATTGTAATAACTTCTGGGAAAGGTGGAGTCGGTAAAACGACGACAACTGCAAATCTTGGAACTGCATTGGCTCTACAAGGCAAAAAAGTGTGTTTAATGGATACAGACATCGGTTTAAGAAATTTAGATGTTGTACTTGGGCTTGAAAATAGAATTATTTATGATTTAGTAGATGTTGTGGAAGGGCGCTGTAAAATCCATCAAGCACTTGTGAAAGATAAACGTTTTGAAGATAAATTATACTTATTACCAGCTGCTCAAACAACGGATAAAAACGCGGTAAATCCTGAGCAGATGAAAGAACTTGTAAATGAGTTGAAACGTGATTACGATTACGTATTAATCGATTGTCCAGCAGGCATCGAGCAAGGGTATAAAAATGCAATCGCTGGTGCTGATAAAGCGATTGTAGTAACGACACCAGAAATTTCTGCTGTTCGTGATGCAGATCGAATTATTGGATTATTAGAACAAGAAGAATCTATTGACCCTCCGAAGTTAATCATCAATCGTATTCGTCAGCATTTAATGACAAAAGGCGAAGCACTCGATATTAATGAGATTACGACGCATTTATCTATTGATTTATTAGGAATTGTTGCAGATGATGAAAGTGTTATCACTTCTTCAAATAAGGGAGAGCCTGTAGTAATGGACCCATCTAATCGTGCAGCACTTGGCTACCGCAATATTGCACGTCGTATTTTAGGAGAGTCTGTGCCGTTAATGTCTATGGACACGCCTAAAAAAGGTGTAATCTCTAAATTAAAATCTATTTTTGCTAAATAAAATTTTAAGTGTTAACTATTTTATATAGAAAGAAATCCGATTTGTTAAAATACCAGGGTATCGCTAGCTGTGCTAGTTAATACCCTGGTATTTTTTGCTGATGTTGTAAGGTAGTGCATGCTCGCATGGCTAATCAATGTGCGTATAAGCTCAGTAAACGCTCGTATGATGAAGTTATATGCTCGGATAAGGTACTTGAATGCTCGTATGGTTAATCAATGTGCGTATAAGCTCAGTGAACGCTCGTATGGTGAAGCTATATGCTCGGATAAGGCACTTGAATGCTCGCATTCTTTACTCAAGCGGAATGTTGTAGCAAATATATAGTCTGAAGCATATAAGTGAAAACGAAGGTTTATTTAATTTCCCATTCGCTTCTTTTTTGTTCATTTATTTGTACTTGCCATCATACATTCCTACTAGGGGGAATGGTTATGCTTTCAAAACGAAAATGGGTGCTGTCATTACTATTTGTGTTAGTTTTTTTCATAGTGGCCAACCTTGAGAAAAATAATACATTATCAACTAACTATACAAATGTGTTATTAGAACCTCAAAAGCCAGCTGAAGTTTATAAAAAAGTGAAGGCATGGGTAGAGCAGTCGGACAAAAAAATTAAAGTAAGTGCACCTGTGGCGGACCCTCCTCTAATCGAATATAAATCGATTCAACCTTTAGGTGATGGGGCCATCTTAGCTGTAGAAGAATCACAGGATTTATATGCATCTGAAAATGGATTGATTATTTTTACGGGTTATAAGAAAAACACAAGTAAAACGATGTCTATTTTATATGATACCGGAGAAACAGCCACATTTGGATTTGTAGCAGAGTTTCATCAACTACCCTATACTTCAGTGAGTCCAGGAGATATTTTCGCAACGGTGGAAAACGAATTATTATATATTCAAGTAGAAAAAGACGGGAAAAACTTAGAAATGAGCGAACTTGTTGATTGGCTAGCAGCAACTTATGAATAAGCGGGTATTTAAAGTACATCCTATTATGATCCCGTTTTTTCTTTTTTTTTATTTGTCTGGGGAAATCGCAATCTATTCGATTGTATTTGGCTCCTTGCTTATTCATGAAGTTGGTCATTTAATCGCGGCAAAATTAGTAGGGATAAAAGTGCGATCTTGCACCATTTTACCGTACGGCGGAGAGATTAAGATGGAGCAGTTTTCGAAAGTGTCAAAAAGTGGCCAGCTATTTGTCATATTCGGAGGACCATTTTTTACATTTTTGCTTATGATTTTTAGTTATTTCATCGACTTTCCGCAAGATCATTTTATATTTTTGACCCAATTAATTATTTTATGTTTGAATCTTCTTCCTATTTATCCTTTAGATGGCGGACGGGCATTGGATGCGCTATTTCCAGCTAAATATGAGATGTTGATTGGCTTTTCTATTTGGAGTAGTAGCCTTATTTTTTTGCTTAGTTTAGCCTATTTTCCCCAGGCAATATCAGTTTCGCTCATTTTTTTGTTTATCGTTTTGCAAAATTATGCTTATTGGAGATTTCGAAAGTACAAGCTAGCATTTGATCAAATAACGAAAATCGCTTGACGTGAGATTTTATATGTGATAATATTCAAATGTTATTGTTTGTAGCAGCACCCGTTGCTACAACCGCTCTGAAAAGGTTCAAGCATTCAGGTAAACTGAATCACCTTTGTAGAAGGCGAGTCTTAGTCTAAGAGGAGGTGCAAGTATGTACGCAATTATTGAAACTGGTGGTAAACAAATCAAAGTTGAACAAGGGCAAGAAATCTACATTGAAAAATTAGATGCAAATGCTGATGAAGTGGTAACTTTCGACAAAGTTTTATTCGTAGGTGGAGATGATGTTAAAGTTGGTGCTCCATTCGTGGAAGGTGCTAAAGTTACAGCGAAAGTTGTGAAAAACGGCAAAGCTAAAAAAATCATCGTTTTCAAATACAAAGCGAAAAAGAATTACCGTAAAAAACAAGGTCACCGTCAACCATACACTAAATTAGTAGTAGAATCTATTAGTTTATAAGATGATTAAAGTGACAATAACGAGAGATCAATCAGGTCTGATTCATTCATTCGAAATGAAAGGACATGCTGATTTTGCAGAACATGGCAAAGATTTAGTTTGTGCAGGTGCCTCTGCTGTATCATTTGGTGCAGTGAATGCAATTATTGCACTTACAGAAATTACACCTGTTATTAAGCAAAAAGGTGACGGAGGCTATTTATACGTCGAAGTACCGGGCATATCAAATCCTGAAAAAGCTGCCAACATACAGTTGATTTTGGAATCGATGATTGTTTCTTTACAAACGATTGAGCAAGATTATAGTAAGTATATAAAAATAACCTTCAAAAAGTAGGAGGTGGAACATATGTTAAGATTAGATCTTCAGTTTTTCGCATCCAAAAAGGGAGTAGGTTCGACTCGTAACGGTCGTGACTCTCAATCGAAACGTCTAGGCGCTAAACGTGCTGACGGACAATTCGTATCAGGCGGATCAATTTTATACCGTCAACGCGGTACTAAAATTCACCCTGGTGAAAACGTTGGACGTGGTGGAGATGACACACTTTTTGCGAAAGTTGACGGTGTAGTGCGCTTTGAGCGTTTCGGCCGCGACAAGAAAAAAGTAAGTGTATATCCTGTAGCTCAAGAAGCTTGATGATAAGAAAAGGACTGCATTTATGCAGTCCTTTTTTTTAGGTTAGAGCAATAACGAGTTATTCCTGTTATACTTATAAGTACAAAAGCATAATAGGAGCGTGGTATCTAAAATGGATGATAAAGAGATAACGATTAACAATGTACTGCGCCATTCTATGCATGATTTCTTGAATAGTTTACATTTAATCCAAATGAATTTAGATATGGGCAGGATTGAAGAAGCAAAAAAATTAATAAGTAATTATTCATCCAAATGTAATCAGTTTTTTGATATGAATAATGTTGGTCTATCCAAAACAAACGAATGGTTACAAACCTTTAGTATGAGATATAATAAAATGACTTTAGTTGTTCAAACATCTCTTTTAAGTAGCGGATTAGACAAATATGATGCTGTGCTTCGGGAATACTTAGAATGTTTTCTTCAATCCATTTACCCGAATCTTAGAGGATATCAAGAGCAATTATTTAAAGTTCATATTAGTACGGATGAACAATTAGAAATCCAATTAGAAGTTCAAGGAAATTGGTCTTTCCATTCGTATAAGGAAGGATCACTTACAGATCTTTTTCATATAGAGGAGCAGGTAAATACAGAAAACGAACTTAAAGTTAAGCTAATTGCATTTGAAAGATTGGAGTGAAATAAATGTTTGTAGATCACGTGAAGATTTATGTAAAAGGTGGAGACGGCGGAGATGGAATGGTAGGATTCCGTCGTGAAAAGTATGTTCCTATGGGCGGTCCAGCTGGTGGGGACGGTGGAAATGGCGGAGATGTAGTATTTGTCGTAGATGAAGGATTACGTACATTAATGGATTTCCGCTATAAACGTAATTTCAAAGCAACTCGTGGAGAACATGGTATGAGCAAAAATATGCATGGTGCCAATGCGGATGATTTATTCGTAAAAGTTCCTCCAGGTACTGTCGTAACGAATGAAGAAACTGGAGATGTCATTGCGGATTTAGTAGAGCATGGTCAAAAAGCAATTATTGCAAGAGGTGGACGCGGAGGACGTGGAAATTCCCGTTTTGCAACACCAGCAAATCCAGCACCGGAGCTTTCGGAAAAAGGGGAGCCAGGATTCGAGTTAAATGTTATATTGGAACTTAAAGTATTAGCAGATGTTGGGTTAGTAGGTTTCCCAAGTGTTGGGAAATCAACTTTATTATCCGTTGTTTCCGCAGCAAAACCGAAAATCGCTGCATATCATTTTACAACAATCGTACCGAATTTAGGAATGGTCGAAACAGAAGATCATCGTAGCTTTGCTATGGCTGATTTACCAGGACTAATCGAAGGAGCATCTGAAGGGGTAGGGTTAGGTCACCAATTCCTTCGTCATATTGAGCGTACACGTGTAATCGTACATGTAATCGATATGTCAGGAATGGAAGGTCGAGATCCATACGAAGATTATTTAACGATTAATGAAGAGTTAAAACAGTATAATCTACGCCTTACGGAAAGACCTCAAATAATCGTTGCAAATAAAATGGACATGCCTGATTCTGAAGAGAATTTAAAGGCATTTAAAGAAAAAGTGGGACCTGAAATGAAAGTGTTCCCAATTTCAGCAATTTCTCGCCAAGGATTGCAAGAACTATTGTTTGCTGTTGCAGACTTATTAGAAGTGGCTCCAGAATTCCCGTTAGAACACTTAACGGAGGAAGAATCGGAAACATCTGTTATGTACAAGCATGAAACGAAAAAAGAGGATTTCGAAATTTCTAGAGATGATGATGGGGCATTTGTATTATCTGGTGGATCAGTAGAACGATTATTTAAAATGACTGATTTCAGTCGTGAAGATTCTATCCGCCGATTTGCAAGACAACTTCGAGGAATGGGTATCGATGATGCACTTCGCGAGCGCGGTGCAAAAGATGGAGATACGGTACGATTATTACAATTTGAATTTGAATTTATCGAGTAGGAAAGAAGGGGAACCGCATGAAAGACGTAACTGGCCAGCGCTTTTATTTAGTACGAGAGGATGTTCTAACCGAAGCAATGCAAAAAACTTTGGGAGCCAAGCATCTTCTCCAATCTGGGAAAGTATCTTCGATATGGGATGCAGTAAAAGAAGTAGATTTATCTCGAAGTGCTTTTTACAAATATCGTGATGCGGTTTTTCCGTTCCATTCGATCGTTCAAGAAAGAATCTTAACGGTATTTTTACAGTTAGAGGACAGAGAGGGAACCTTAGCAAGATTATTGCAACTTGTAGCGGGTTCATCCATCAATATACTAACGATTCATCAAACAATCCCGATTCAAGGTCGAGCAAGTGTGACATTATCGTTAGATGTCACCGCAATGACAAGAGAGTTAGATGATTTTTTAAATGAAATGAAGCGACTAGACTTTGTAGAATCTGCAGAAGTAATCAGTTCTGGCGCTTTGTAAGTAAAGCGTAAGTACATTATGAAGGAATACCGACATAGTGTCGCAGCGCAGCATGACCTGCATCTTGCAGGCCTTCGACAGGTAAATGTCCTTTCCCCAAAGAAGTTGCTTCTTGACTTAACTGGGAAAAGGATATTTGACCCCCGACAGGCAAAGCGGTGTAGCTGGATAAGTGAGGAGGATAACGAATGGCAACTCAACAAGTAGCTTTTCTTGGACCGGAAGCTTCTTTTACCCATTTAGCATCAAAGGTTTTGTTTCAAGATGACCAGCTAATTCCGATACGAACAATACCCGAATGCATCGAAGCAGTTGCAAGTGGTAAAATGGATATTGCTGTTGTACCAATAGAAAACACGTTAGAAGGCACGGTTTCTTTGACGATTGATTATTTATTTCATGAAGTAGATGTGCAAGTAATTGCGAGCATTCTAGTACCTATTGAACAGCATTTAATGGTACATCCAGCTAACGCGGAAAAATGGGAGAAAATATCGACCATTTATTCTCATCCACATGCTTTAGCGCAATGCCATAAGTATTTATATTATCGTTTTGGAAAAGTTCCACTCGAACAATCGACTTCTACTGCTTCGGCTGCAAAGTACGTTTCAGAAAATGAACAAGCTTGTATTGCGGCGATCGGTAATACATCTGCTGCTGTTGAATATGGATTGAAAATTGTAGAGCATAATATTCATGATTTTCATTTTAATCATACAAGATTTTTAGTGCTCTCTAAAAACAATAAGACCATTCAGCAAGCTGGACATACAAGTCAAGAAAAGACGACAATTATGCTTACATTGCCAAAAGACGATCGATCCGGGGCCTTGCACCAAGTGCTTTCTGTATTTGCATGGAGAAAGCTCAATTTAAGTAAAATTGAATCGAGACCTTTAAAAACCGGGCTAGGGCAATACTTTTTTATCATAGATATATTAGAGGATGATCGAGTTCCAATGATGCGAGGAGCGATGGAAGAGCTTGCAGCTTTGGGATGTGAAGTGAAATCACTTGGATCTTATTATACATACGAAACGAAAGAATCAGCAGATAAATAACCGATCAATAAAACGCTAAGTAGAAAACGAATTGTTTTCTACTTAGCGTTTTTTGTTATTCTTCTATTAAGTATCCTTTTTTTCTTAGTGCCTCTATCCCGCGATTTAATATTTCCTCTGACGGAGCAGAAAGTAGGTGTAGATGAATACCTGAGGTAAGCTCCAATAAGAAAGAAGCTTCTGTTTCTCTTACTTTATTTAAGAACATTTCGACATCATGACGGTTGGCTACCATAATAGAAGAGGTAATTTCTCCGTATACCGGATGTTCTACTGTTACGTTTTCGACCGTTACGCCGGCATCTACGAGTGTTTGTAGCTCATCTTCTGAATCTTTTGATTGGTGATTGCACGCAACTTTTTTTTGTACATATGTACCTGCTTCTTTGTTTGGCATTAGCATATATCCTTGGCTTGTTGAAACAATGGGTATATTAGTAGCTTTTAACAAAGTAATATCATTTACAATTACTTGGCGGCTGACATTCGCTAGCTTAGCAAGATCTGAACCGGTAACTGGTTGGTCCTGCTCTACTAAATAAGAATGTATCCAGTCTCTTCGTTCTGCACCTTTTAATTTTTTCAATAATAACTCCTCCCAACTTGCATAACGACCTAGCTTCTATTCATAAGTTTATCATGAAGGGAAGTGCTTTTCTAAAAAATCTGTGTCCAATTTAGGTAGTTGCACATAGTTTAAGGAGAAGGGAAGGAGGAAGACTGTGCAAATTCATATTGTCGAAAAAGGTGACACGCTTTGGAAAATTTCAAGAAGCTATGGTGTTTCTTTTGAAGAACTAAAAAAATTAAATGCACATCTCGCAAATCCAGAATATATTGTTCCGGGTATGAAGATTTTTATTCCAGATACAAAGAAAATGGAATCCATCAATCATCCATATAGCGAGAATCGCCCAGTAAAAAAAGAAATGGTGAAAAAGGAGGAAATGAAGCCGCATCCTGTACCACCAAAAGCGCAGCAACATGTACCGCCAAAAGCACAACAACATGTGCCACCGAAAGCGCAGCAGCAAGTTCCACCAAAAGCACAACAACATATGCCACCAAAAGCTCAACCTGTTCAACCAGTTCCAATAGCACCGCCACCGGTTAAACCGCAACCAATTCCATCATATTCTTTACCATATCACATGATGCCAGTTCCAGATTTAGACATGACACCATCTCCACAAGGTTGGAGACTAGTAGAGTCAACATCTATCCATATTCAAGCAAATTTTACTGAGCGTGAAAGACCAGCACCAGCACCGCCAGCGGCGCCAGCACCACCACCACCAGTTCAACAACAACCAGTAGCGCAAGAGCCGTCTCCTGCATTCGAAGAAATGTATCCATGCCCGCCGGAACAGGATTTTTCCTATATGTACCCATGTATGTACCCGCAAATGCATCCAGGTATGCACCCACAAATGCAAGCACATTATGGTGGTTGTCCATGCGTACAGATTTGTTACGTACCGGTATATCCATGCCCACCATATCATCACCACCACCACTTTTAAAAGTGAGTTACTCTATTAAACAAATTAAAAAAAACGTATGGAAATGGAAAAATGAAAACGGGGTATTCTCTGTTAAGAAATATCCTTCGGAACAGCAGGCGGAAAAAATTCGTTTTATTCATGACAAGCTACAATATATGGAAGATTCATTTGTTTTACCGGTAATGGAATCCCCTCAACTAGATTTCATTATTCAACCATGGTTTACAGGGACACATACAGTAAATTACAGCAATGAGGAAGATCGGAGGGCGGTCTATTCCTTACTTACTCGGTTGCATAAAACGAACGAAATAATTGCATGGGAAGATAGCAAAGTTCTTTATGCATTTAATTTAATTACTAAGTGGCAAAATCGTTTAGTAAAGATGAAAGAGATTTCTTTTTTTGTAGAATCGTTTATAGGGGTAAACAACACGAATATGTTATTAATGTATGGCGATATGGCACTAAAAGATATGAAACCATTTGATATGCGTGATCGGACATTATTGCACGGGGATGTAGTGCATCATAATTTTCTATCGGATGGTTCGGCTTATAAAATAATCGATTTTGATCTTGCTGTAATTGGCCCAAAAGAGATGGAAAGTATTTTATGGATGCATCGTGTCCTATCCGAAATAGATTATGATATTCATTTTTTGATGAGTGAATTTCCAATGCTGGAGAAAATCGTTCGTGACCATAAAGAAGCGATGATGTATCCGAACGAATTGTATAGAGAGTGGCTATATGCATTTGCATTGCCGGCAGAAAGAAAACAAAAGTTTATCGATCAATTAGTTCCATATACGAACAAAGCGTTAACGGAATGGCCTAATTTATGCTATAATTTAAGTAAGTTAAAATAGTACTGACATTTTTCCGCAAGGCTAAAATCTTGCGGAAAAACGTTAAAGCTTCCGGCGGATGCCACAGATTCTTAGAGAAATTTATCGAGCAAGTACGATAAATTTTAGGTCTCCTGTTTTCTGCGTCGAGCTTGCGCAGGAGCAATATTTTTCCTGCGTAGCTGAACAAAGTGAAGCGGAAGCAAATGCCCCAAGGCGAATTTGATATAGAGTTGGTCGCTCAAGTTATGGAGCGGCCTTCTTTGTTTGTTATGATATAATGGATGTATTGATTGTGAGGGATTTAAGGTATGTATGATTACATAAAAGGACAGGTTACACGCGTGACGCCTGAGTATGTCGTGTTAGAAGTAACGGGAATTGGATATCAGCTGTTAACACCAAATCCTTTTGCATTTAGAAAAAGTGAGGAGATAATACAAGTTTATACGCATTTGCATGTTCGAGAGGATGTACAACAGTTAATGGGTTTTTCGACTTTAGCCCAACGAGAGTTGTTCCGAAAACTCATCCTTGTATCTGGAATTGGACCTAAAGGGGCACTTGCGATACTTGCAAGCGGTGAACCGACTCATGTTATCCAAGCAATTGAACGTGAAGATGAAACGTTTTTAGTTAAATTTCCGGGAGTGGGGAAAAAGACAGCTCGTCAAATGATATTAGACTTAAAAGGAAAATTACATGATCTCATGGATTTGGAACAAATCGAATTTATAGATGATGAACCTACATTATTTATGGATAGTAGTAGCGATCATGAATTGGAAGAAGCAATGTTGGCGCTTACGGCACTAGGATATTCTGAACGTGAACTATCTAAAGTTCGTCCAAAGTTAAAAGACGATAAAGGACTCCAAACTACGGATGAGTTTATGAAAAAAGCATTGCAATTATTATTTTCCGGGAAATAACAAAAAGCGTCAGCGCCTTTGTCTGTAGAGGTAAGGCGATGAATTTGGATTAAGAAGGATAGGAGGTACTTTACATGACGGAACGTGTGATTTCAAGCGAGATTTCTAATTATGATGAACCATATGAACAATCACTTCGTCCTCAATTATTAAAACAATATATTGGACAAGATAAGATAAAACATAACTTAGAAATTTTCATTGAAGCGGCGAAAATGAGAAGCGAAAGTTTGGATCATTGTCTTTTGTACGGACCTCCGGGACTCGGTAAAACGACACTTGCTTCCGTGATTGCCAATGAAATGGATGTTCAAATCCGTATGACCAGTGGACCGGCTATTGAACGACCCGGCGATTTAGCGGCTATCGTTAGTTCGCTCGAACCGGGTGATGTATTATTTATCGATGAAATACATCGTTTGAACCGTTCTATTGAAGAAGTATTATACCCTGCAATGGAAGATTTTTGTTTAGATATTGTAGTAGGTAAAGGACCAGCAGCAAGGAGCGTTCGATTAGATTTACCACCATTTACGCTAATCGGTGCAACAACACGTGCTGGCGCATTATCTGCTCCACTCAGAGATCGCTTCGGTGTATTGCTAAGGTTAGATTATTATGAGGAAGAGGCGCTTACTTCGATTGTGGAGCGGAGTGCTGAATTATTTAATGCTTCGATTGACTTTGAATCTGCTGGTGAAATAGCAAGACGTTCGAGAGGAACTCCTCGTATTGCAAACCGCTTATTAAAACGTGTGCGTGATTATGCACAAGTCCGTGGAAATGGTCATATATCATTAAATTTAGCAAGGGAAGCGCTAGAGCTACTTCAAGTGGATCCAAGAGGGTTGGATCATATTGACCATAAGTTATTAATGGCCATGATTGAAAGGTTCAGAGGTGGCCCTGTTGGGCTGGATACGATTGCTGCAAGTATTGGAGAAGAATCGACGACAATAGAAGATGTGTATGAGCCGTATTTATTGCAAATTGGGTTTATACAACGTTCCCCAAGGGGAAGAATAGTAACGCCACTCGCATACGAGCATTTGGGAATGCCGTTACCGATAGAAAGAAACGACTAATAAAGGATGTACGCCAGATGAGAGTAGAAGATTTTGATTTTGAATTACCAGAAGAACTAATTGCACAAACACCATTACTGGATCGGACAAGTAGCAAACTTTTAATAGCTGATTATCCAAATCAGAAGTTTACACACACTCAATTCTCCGCCATTTTGGATGAATTAAAGGCAGGAGATTGCCTAGTTTTAAACGACACGAAAGTAATGCCTGCTCGTTTAATGGGAGTGAAGGAAGAGACAGGTGCAAATGTAGAAGTGCTATTATTGACACAAATGGAAGGGGATCAGTGGGAGACACTAGTAAAACCAGCAAAGCGTGTCAAAGTAGGAACGACGATTACATTCGGTGATGGGCTACTACGCGCTGTTTGTACCGACATTAAAGAGCATGGCGGGCGTATATTCCGCTTTGAATATGACGGTATGTTTTTTGAAGTGTTAGACCAACTTGGAGAGATGCCTTTACCACCGTATATTCATGAAAAACTGGAAAACAAAGATCGTTATCAAACAGTTTATGCGAAAGAACAGGGTTCTGCGGCGGCACCGACTGCGGGATTACACTTTACAGAAAAATTATTAGATGACATTCGAGCAAAAGGTGTTAAAATAGCGTTTGTGACACTTCATGTAGGACTAGGAACATTTCGACCGGTTAGCGTAGATTCTATCGATGATCATGAAATGCATTCGGAGTTTTATCGTCTATCTAAAGAAACAGCAAATACGATAAATGAAGTGAGAAGTGCAGGAGGAAAAATAGTTGCGGTTGGTACTACTTCGACAAGAACGCTGGAATCAGTTGCCTCTAAATTCAATGGACAATTACAAGAAGATAGCGGATGGACTTCTATATTCATTTACCCAGGCTATGAATTTAAATGTATTGACGGAATGATCACGAATTTCCACTTGCCGAAGTCAACGCTCGTGATGCTTGTGAGCGCACTTACTTCAAGAGACTTCATCTTGTCTGCATATAAAGAAGCTATCGATTTGCGCTACCGATTTTTTAGTTTTGGAGATGCAATGTTTATAAAAGGAAGGAATTTTTAAATGGCAGCAATTACGTACGAATTAATCAAAAAAGATAAACAAACAGGTGCCCGACTTGGTATCGTGCATACACCGCATGGCTCATTTGAGACACCAACTTTCATGCCCGTTGGAACACAAGCTACTGTAAAAACGATGGCACCAGAAGAAATAAAAGATATGAAAGCGGGCATTATTTTAAGTAATACGTACCATTTATGGCTTCGTCCTGGTCACGAAATTATTCGTGAAGCAGGCGGATTGCATAAATTTATGAACTGGGATCGTGCTATTTTAACGGATTCTGGTGGTTTCCAAGTATTTAGTTTAAGTGATATGCGTAGAATTGAAGAAGAAGGCGTTCATTTCCGTAATCATTTAAATGGGGATAAATTATTTTTAAGCCCTGAAAAATCTATGGAAATTCAAAATGCATTAGGTTCTGACATTATGATGGCTTTTGATGAATGTCCTCCGTATCCTGCTAGCTTTGAATATATGAAGGCATCTGTCGAACGTACGTCTCGCTGGGCAGAGCGTTGTTTAACAGCACATAGTAAAACAGATGAACAAGGCCTTTTCGGAATCATCCAAGGTGGGGAATATGAGGAATTACGTCGCCAATCTGCAAAAGACTTAATTTCTATGGATTTTCCTGGTTATGCAATTGGAGGTCTATCGGTTGGTGAACCAAAAGACGTGATGAATCGTGTACTTGATTTTACGACGCCTCTAATGCCGGATAATAAGCCACGTTACTTAATGGGAGTTGGGTCTCCGGATTCGTTAATCGATGGCTCTATTCGCGGTGTGGACATGTTTGATTGTGTGTTACCGACACGAATAGCCCGCAATGGAACATTTATGACATCGAAAGGTCGTTTAGTTATTAAAGGAGCAGCATTTGCGCGTGACTTTGGACCGATTGATGAAAAATGTGATTGCTACACATGTAAAAACTATTCTAGAGCGTATATTCGCCATCTGTTTAAAGCGGATGAAACATTTGGACTTCGCTTGGCATCGTATCATAATCTTCATTTCTTAATGAAGTTGATGGAAAATGTTCGTCAAGCAATTCGAGAAGATCGCTTATTAGATTTTAAAGAAGAGTTTTTTGAAGAATATGGGTATAACAAACCAAATGCAAAAAACTTCTGATTCTTGTATACTATAAAGAGATAAAGTGAAACTTCAATTAGTGGGGGTTTTCTTCATCCCCACTGATTGTTAGTTGAGGCCTACACGATGTAGGTCACGCAGACGTTGCAACACGATGTTGCGTACTTAGTCTGCGATACATTTCAACGGGCTTTTACGGGCAGTTGATCTCCCACTTATCTTTTCGCTTTATTTAAATCTTGAAGTGGGAGTCTTACTGCCCGTTAAAGCGGGATAAAAAGGAGGGGAATAATATATGGATTTGGTAGGCTTATTACCGATAGTTGCGATGTTTGCAGTGATGTGGTTTTTCATCATTCGGCCAGCGCAAAAACGTCAAAAAAATACAGCTTCAATGCAAAATAATCTAAAACGTGGAGATCAAATCATTACAGTTGGTGGTTTACACGGAAAGATAGATGCAGTGGATGATCAAACAATTTTCGTAGTAGTTGCGGATGGCACTCGTTTACAATTCGAGCGCGTTGCAGTTGGACGAGTTGTTTCGGAGTCGTAAGAAAAAGTGAAAGAACTTACTCAAATCAAACGAGTAAGTTCTTTTTTTCTGGGCACAGTAAGGATGAGGTGATCATATGCAAGATATACTCATTATAATGCTTCGTACGATTATACTATATTGGGTTATATTAGGTATTTTACGCATAATGGGAAAACGAGAGGTCGGAGAGTTAAGTATTTTTGATTTAGTCGTTTTTTTACTGATAGCAGAGGTCGCTGCCTTTGCTTTAGACGACCCACATAGTAATTTTATTCATGCGTTAGTGCCAATGGTTATGTTATTGATTATCCAAATAGGTGTTTCTTATTTTTCATTGAAAAGTAAAAAGTTTCGAGATGCCATGGAAGGTGAACCTTCTATCATTATGAAAGAAGGAATTATTAATGAAAAAGAAATGCGAAAACAGCGATATAACTTAGATGATTTACTGCAACAATTACGAGAACAGCAAATTGGTTCTATCCGGTCTGTTTCCTATGCATTTTTGGAGCCTTCAGGAAACTTGTCGGTATTTAAAAAAGAAGAAGAACAATACGTATTTCCACTCATTATCGATGGAGATATTCAACAAGAACATCTGGAACGAATCGGAAAAAGTGAAAAATGGTTACGGGAAGAACTAGAAAAGCAATCGATTATGAATGTAGAAAAAATATTCTATTGTAGCTATGAGGAAGATGCACTTTATATACAGATTAAAACTTCTTTTTAGTTGTCCGAACAATTTTAAGTATCACAGCTATTTCTTTTCGCTTTATTTGTCTAGTTAACACTAAGCCGATCGTCAAAAAGGCTAATGTATACAAACAATCGACGATTAAAGATTGATCGCCTATAGCAATCAGAAGCGGTCTTGCAATAATAGTGATTAAGAAAACAGCGTATGGTAGAACAAAAAACGAGAAACCGATTTGTGCTTCTTTTTTTTCTTTTAACGAAGCGATATGTAAAAATGACGTGATCAATACTCCAAAACCAATCGCAACAACAGCTCCCTTTTCTTGAATAGAAACTTGGGAGGCAAGAAAAAATAATAACAATAGTTTCCCAATGCCGCCATATAAAGAATTTAAAAAAGCGGCTTTTGAATTGTCCAGTGCTTGTAAAATGGAAAATAACGGACTTTGAATATAATAAAAGAAAAAAACAGGTGATAATATTTTCATGTAAATAGTGGAATTTTCTACATGGAAAAGGGCAGAAACTAAATCGCCACCATGCAAATAAAATAAAGTGGCCGCGTAGCAACCAGTTAAGGTAGAAAACTTTAACGATAAATGAATTCTTTCTTTTAAAAGGGAGAGGTCCCTCCTTGCAAATGCATCGCTTACCGCAGGAATGAGCACAATCGAAAGGGCATAAGGGATAAACGACGGAAATAATACTAATGGTATTAATACCCCAGAGATGACCCCGTATAATGTAGTAGCTGCTATGCTGGTCATTCCTGTAACAGCAAGTGCTTTGATAAAAACGATTGGCTCTAAGAACCATGTGAAAGATCCAAATAATCTTGAACCAGATGATGGTAAGGCAATCGCGAGTAACGGTGACAAAGGATAAGAACTTGTTGCTTTTGCATACTTTTGCTTTGTTTTCCATTTATCATATTTCCATTTTAAATAAAGTAACGATGCAGCCTCGGCAAGTAGGGTCATCCCCATTGCATATGCTGCGGCTTCTTGAGGGGAAGCCGAATTCAGTAAGAACGGTAATGCAAAAGTGATGAGCAATATGCGTAAAATTTGTTCTAACAATTGTGCCACTGCAGTTTCTTCTAATCTAGCAATTCCTTGGAAAAAGCCTTTAATAATACCGCTTGCCGCTGCTAATGGCACGATTGCAATAGAGACATACAAAGTCATGGTAATTGCATCGTTTTTCAATAAGTTACCAGAAATCATTGGCGTGACAAATAAAAATAATGGTGTGAATATTAGTGTTGAAGCAACTGTTAAAATAACGGAAGTTCGCATCACGGAGAAATACTGTGAAATCGCATTTCTTGTCCGCAGCTCGGCAACTATTTTAGCAATGGCAACTGGGATCCCAAGTTGTATAATGGATAAGAAAAAGATAAAAGCTGGATAGGCGGTTGAGTATATACCTACAACTTCTTCGCCCGTTAACCGGACAAACTGCATTCGATAAACAAAACCTAGAAACTTAGATAAAAAAATGGAAAGCATTAATACAAGAGAACCTTTTAAAAATGTCGACAAATAAACACTTCCTTCTCAAATACAGGAACATCGTTTACAATAACAATATGCTTACTAGTTAGTACATTATTCGTGAAAAGAGGTGCGGTATTTTGGAAAAAACTTACGAAGAAATATTTACGCACGTACTACCGGCTTTAGAAAGTAAGAAAAGTGAATTTGAAGTATACCAGTACGCGACAGTGACAGAAAAGGATATATGGAAATATTGTGTGTCCAAAAAATGGCGTAAAAAAGACATTGCCACTTTGCCTTTATATCAGATAGTCAATGATGTACTTTCTATTTCACCAGCAGAATATATGACCTATGAACAGATTGATCAATTTAAGACGGCTAACTGGTTTTCAGAGATTAATCAAGAAGAACTGCAACTATTATTAAATCCAAAAAATGTAGATGCATAAGTTAACCGTTATTTGACAGCGAGCGCATCGTGTTTCATAATAAACATGTTGCGGTTTTTTGAGGAGGATACATACATATGAAAACTAGAGGGCGCATAGTTGCGTTTTTATTGCTTATCGTTATTTTTGCAGGGACAATCAGCCCTACAGTTAGCGGTGTACTAAATAATATTAAACTTGGTTTAGACTTGCAAGGTGGTTTTGAGGTACTTTACCAAGTAGAAGAATTAAAAGAAGGACAAGTAATTACAGATGAGGTAGTTGCTGATACGGCAGCAGCACTTTCAAATCGTATTGACGTATTAGGGGTAAGTGAACCTAGTATTCAAATTGAAAGCGGCAAGCGTATACGTGTCCAACTTGCAGGAGTGGAAGACCAAAACTCCGCGCGGGAAATGCTTTCTACAGAGGCAAATTTAACATTCCGTGATTCTGAAGACAATGTAATGTTAGATGGGACGGATTTAAAACAAGGTGGAGCTAAAGCTGCCTTTAATCAGCAAGGACAGCCTATTGTTACATTGGAGCTTAAAGATGCCAATAAATTTGCAGAAGTAACTTCTGAAATTGCTGCTAAACCAGCACCAGATAATGTATTAGTTATTTGGATGGATTTTGAAGAAGGTGTCGATTCATACGCTGCTGAAGTGATGAAGCCAGATCCTAAATTCACATCGAATCCTAGAGTTTCTCAACGTATTAGTTCGGATAGCGTAGAAATTTCAGGTGCTTTTACAGTAGATGAAACAAAACATTTAGCGGGTATATTAAATGCAGGTGCATTACCGGTTAAGTTGACGGAAATTTATTCTACATCTGTTGGTGCCCAGTTTGGTGAAGAAGCATTAAATAGTACAATTCTTGCTAGTATTATCGGGATTGCCGCTATTTTCATTTTTATGATTTTCTATTACCGTTTACCAGGTGTAGTAGCAGTTATATCTTTGGTCGTTTATATTTTCTTAATTTTAGTCATTTTTGATTGGATTAATGGTGTATTAACGCTTCCGGGTATTGCAGCCATTGTACTCGGTGTAGGGATGGCCGTAGATGCCAATATTTTGACCTATGAACGAGTTAGGGAAGAATTACGAGTTGGTAAGTCTGTTAAAAAGGCGTTCGACGCAGGAGCAAAAGAATCTTTCTCAGCGATCTTTGATGCTAATATTACGACTCTTTTAGCAGCAGCTGTATTGTTCTATTTTGGTACAAGTTCTGTTAAAGGATTTGCAACGCTGTTAATCATAAGTATATTAGTTATTTTCATTACAGCGGTTTGGGCGTCACGTATATTATTAGGGTTGCTCGTACACAGTGGTTATTTTGATAATAAACCAGGTTGGTTTGGTATTCCGAAGAAACGCATGCACGCACCAGAAGAAGAAGTGGATACACTGGACTTAACGACGAAATTTGACCGTTTTGATTTTGTTCACAGTCGTAAAATTTTCTATATTGCTTCAATCACTTTAACGATTTCTGGGATTATCATCTTAAGTGTATTCCAGTTAAATCTTGGAATTGATTTCTCCAGTGGTACTCGCGTAGATATTCAGTCTACTGAGCCATTAACAAAAGAAATTGTTTCGGAAAAACTAGATAATATTGGTTTATCTTCCGATGATATTGTACTTTCTGGAGAAAATAATGAAATTGCTGTTGTAAATTACAAAGAGGATTTTACCCAAGAAGAAGTTAAAACATTAAAAACGACAATGACCGATGAATTTGGTATTGATCCAACTGTAAGCAGTGTATCTCCAACGGTCGGACGAGAACTTGCCAAAAATGCGGTAAAAGCACTACTGTTTGCGGCATTAGGTATTGTCATTTATGTTGCATTCCGTTTTGAGTGGAGAATGGGGCTTGCTTCCATCGTTTCGCTACTGCATGATGCATTTTTAATGGTTTCGATATTCAGTATTCTACGCTTAGAGGTAGATATTACATTTATAGCTGCTGTACTGACAATTGTTGGGTATTCGATTAATGATACGATTGTAACGTTTGACCGTATTCGAGAAAATTTACACCGTAGCAAAAAGATTACTAACGAAGAAGAACTTGCTACAATCGTAAACAAATCATTACGCCAAACGCTTGGACGTTCTGTAAATACAGTGTTAACTGTTATTTTAGTAGTTGTGGCACTTCTATTATTTGGAGCAAGTGGAATTCAAAACTTCTCGATTGCTTTATTAATAGGGTTAATCGCAGGTACGTATTCTTCTATTTTTATCGGAGCACAGTTGTGGTACGATTTGAAAGTGAAAGAGTTACGTAAAACAGGCGGACTTGATGTGAAGAAAGAAGAGAAAAAATGGGGTTCTGATGAGCCTGTAGTTTAAGTTTTGAATAAAAGGGAACAGAGTATATATTCTGTTCTCTTTTTTTATGATAAGATAAAAAATAAACGGGGTGCCAAGATGAAATTTCAATGGTCATTATTATTTGGATTATTATTTGCAGTTATCATTGCTTTATTTGCGGTTTACAACGTTGACTCTGTCCCAGTAAATTATGTGTTTGGTACAGCCGAATGGCCACTTATTTTAGTGATTCTTGGTTCTGCATTATTGGGTGCATTATTAAGTGGTACCGTTGCAATCTATCGTTCTTTTGTTCTATCAAGAAAAGTGAAACATCTTGAAAAAGAGCTAGAGAAGAAAGAGGCATCTATAAACGCTTTACAAAATGAAATTATTGTTCATCAAGAGCAACTACCAAAAGTAACGGAAATAAAAGAAGAAAATACGACAAATTAAGTAGAAAACCTTTTGGCTTATGTCAAAAGGTTTTCTAACGCGTTTAATAATACATAAGGAAGTGAAAGAATGATTCAATCTCAAAAAAAATGGCTTATTTCAAGACCGGATGAACAGCTTGTACATGATCTAGAAACAGCACTTGCCATACCAAGTGTCTGTGCAAAAGTGTTAGTATCCAGAGGTTTTGAAAGTGTGGAAGATGCTAAGCAATTTTTACATATTTCAGAAGAACAAATTCATAATCCATTTTTATTGAATGGAATGGATGCTTTAGTGGCTCGAATTCACCAAGCGATAGCTGCAGGAGAACGCATAATGGTATATGGTGACTATGATGCGGATGGCATCACAAGTACAACGATTATGATGAAAATATTAGAGTCAATGGGGGCAGATGCTCTTTTTAAAATACCTAATCGATTTATTGACGGCTATGGTCCTAGTGAACGATTATTTCAAGAAGCCTTTGATGAAGGGGTCTCATTAATTATCACGGTTGATAATGGGATTTCTGGGCATGCAGCCATTCAATTTGCAAAAGAATTAGGAATGGATGTAATTGTAACGGATCACCATGAACCAGGGGAAACATTGCCACCTGCAGATATTATTATTCACCCTGGGTTACAGGACACAACGTACCCATTTGCTCATTTAGCAGGGGTTGGCGTTGCTTTTAAAGTGGCACATGCGTTAATCGGTGAAATACCGAAAGAATTTTATTATTTAGTAGCAATCGGAACAATTGCGGATTTGGTTTCATTGACTGGAGAAAACCGTTATTTTGTGCAACAAGGAATAAAACAAATGCAACGAACCGATTCTATAGCCATAGAGGCGCTTGCTAATGTAAGTGGTGTAGAAATATCCACGATCAATGAAGAGACAGTTGGATTTATGTTTGGTCCACGTATCAATGCAGTAGGTAGACTGGGTGAGGCGGCACCAGGGGTCGAATTATTTTTAACAGAAGAGCCGAACTATGCATTAGCCATTGCCAATATGCTGAATGATAAAAATAAAGAACGGCAAGCAATTGTTAAAGAAATTACGGATGAAGCAGTGAACATGATTGAGGAAGCAAATGTCCTAGAAGGACCTAGTGTGATTGTAGTTGGGAAAAAAGATTGGAATCCAGGTGTATTAGGAATTGTAGCTTCTAAATTAGTGGAAAAATATTATCGACCTGCAATTGTTCTTGGCTTTGACGAAGAAAAGCAAATAGCTAAAGGTTCTGCTCGTAGTATTGAAGGATTCCATATGTATAAAGAGATTGCAAAAAACAGCGACATCGTACCGCATTTTGGTGGACATCCAATGGCAGCTGGTATGACTTTACCTTTGGAACATGTAGAAGCATTCCGAAATCGATTAAACGAACAGGCTAAAATAGTATTAACAGAAGAGCAATTAATCCCAATCATTTCAATAGATGTGCCACTTGAAATGGATGAAATTTCAACGGAATCGATTGAATCGCTTCAAAAGCTTGCTCCATTTGGAATGGATTTTGCCAAACCGGTCTATTGTATAGAAAATGTAGAAGTGTCATCTGTACGAAAAATTGGATCTGCGCAAAATCATGTGAAAATGGAGTTAAAGCAAGGAGTTGCGCTATTAGATGCAATTGGATTTGGCAAAGGAGAACTAGCAGACGAAATTGCGCCAGCTACCAAACTTTCGTTTATTGGTGATTTACAAATTAATGAATGGAATGGACGAAAAAAGCCACAGCTAATGATTCAAGATGCCAAAACTAATCAATGGCAGCTTTTTGATATCCGTGGAATTCGTCAAGTGAATCGCTGGTTACCGACTATTCCTCTTGATCAAACTGTTTTTGTAGCGTTTCACGAACAAACAATAGCACACTATAGATCAGTCATTCCAAAAGATATTTGGCAAGTCGCCGAATTGATAGAGCAGCAAGTACATGCAGATTTTGTGACTATTTTAGATTTACCATCTGCTGAAAAAGAACTCACTCAACTGCTAGAATTCCAACAGTGGCAACGGATCTATGCACATTTCTATGCAGATGAGTCTACGTATTTTGAAGGTTTACCGACTCGTGATCAATTTAAGTGGTACTTCTCTTTTTTAGCAAAGCGCAAGACATTTGCGTTAAAACAGCATATAAATGAATTATCTAAGCATACAGGTTGGAGTCAAAAAACAATTAATTTTATGTCAAAGGTGTTTTTTGAGCTTAATTTTGTTAGAATAGAGGGTGGGTCGTTGGTTTTGAATGATAATCCTGCTAAACAAGATTTATCGGAAGCACCAACGTATCAACAGCGTGCAAATGAAATTGAGCTTGAACAGAAGCTATTATATGCGCCATACATTGAACTGAAACAATGGTTTGAAGAGCGAAGAGCAGGGCAAACCGTTCCTGAGGAGGAGCAAAAATGGATTTAAAGCAATATGTAACAACGGTTGAGGATTGGCCAAAACCAGGTATTAGTTTTAAGGATATTACGACAATTATGGATAACGGAGAAGCATACAAGTATGCAACGGACCAGATTGTAGAATATGCAAAAAAGGTGAATGTTGATATTATCGTTGGACCGGAAGCGCGTGGATTCATCATTGGATGTCCTGTTGCTTATTCACTTGGAATAGGCTTTGCTCCAGTCCGTAAAGAAGGAAAGCTTCCACGCGAAGTAATTCGTGCAGAATATGGATTAGAATATGGCAAAGATATTCTGACTATGCATAAAGATGCTGTAAAACCTGGACAACGCGTACTGATTGTCGACGATTTACTTGCAACTGGTGGTACGATTGATGCAACAATTCGATTAGTAGAAGAATTAGGCGGAGTCGTAGTTGGTTGTGCATTCTTAATCGAGCTTACATATTTAGAAGGGCGTAAGAAGCTAAAAGATTACGATATTTGCACATTAATGCAGTACTAAATAAGGGCGGACTTTACAAGTCCCTCTTTTTTTTTATAGAATATAATCTATATACAATTTTAACTTCATTCAGCGGAAGTCTCCCGCTTATATTAATAGGGAGAAGAATGCAAAGGATACATACAATTCAGTAGGGGTCCACAATCCCTTGATAAATATAAACGAAATCAGGTGAGCACAGCATGGCAAAAGATCAAGTGAAGACAGCAGAAGATGTTTTCGATACAATTTCCACTTATATGAACGAAGAACATGTGAATTTTGTGAAAAAAGCATATGTACTTGCAGAACATGCACATCGAGAACAGTTTCGAAATTCTGGTGAACCGTATATTTTACATCCAATCCAAGTAGCTGGAATCTTAGCTGATCTTCAGATGGATCCAGAAACCGTTGCAGCTGGTTTTCTACATGATGTCGTAGAAGATACCGAATATACACGAGAAGATATTGTGCGAGAGTTCAATGAAGAAGTGGCGCTTTTAGTAGATGGCGTTACAAAACTTGGTAAGATTAAATATATGTCCAAAGAAGAACAACAAGCGGAAAATCATCGTAAAATGTTTATCGCAATGGCACAAGATATTCGGATTATCCTTATAAAGCTTGCGGATCGTTTACATAATATGCGTACGTTAAAACATTTACCAGAAGCGAAACAACGTCGTATTTCCAATGAAACTTTAGAAATTTTCGCACCGCTTGCGCATCGACTAGGAATCTCTGCAGTGAAGTGGGAATTAGAAGATACAGCCTTACGCTACTTAAATCCACAACAATATTATCGTATTGTTAACTTTATGAAAAAAAAGCGTACGGAGCGTGAATCCTACTTAAAAGATGTGATGAATGACATTCGCAAGCAGCTAGATGAGATGGAAGTAGTCGCAGACGTATCAGGTCGCCCGAAACATATTTATAGTATTTATCGTAAAATGGTTGTCCAAAACAAACAATTTAACGAAATCTATGATTTACTGGCAATGCGAATTATTGTGAAAAGCATTAAAGACTGTTATGCGGTGTTAGGTGTTATCCATACATTATGGAAACCAATGCCTGGAAGATTTAAAGATTATATTGCCATGCCAAAACAAAATTTGTATCAATCCCTTCATACTACCGTAATTGGTCCAAACGGAGATCCACTAGAAGTGCAAATTCGGACGGAAGAGATGCATAATATTGCGGAATACGGGGTTGCTGCGCACTGGGCATATAAAGAGGGGCGAAAAGTAGAGGCGAAACAAACGATTGATTCTAAATTGACATGGTTTAGGGAAATTCTCGAATTCCAACAAGAATCATCCAATGCAGAAGAATTTATGGAGTCTTTAAAATTCGATCTATTTTCTGATATGGTCTATGTTTTTACACCAAAAGGGGATGTTGTCGAGCTTCCAGCTGGCTCCGTACCAATCGACTTTGCTTATCGAGTGCATTCCGAAGTTGGCAATAAAACAATCGGTACGAAGGTTAATGGAAAAATGGTTCCACTTGATACGAAATTAAAAACAGGCGATATTATCGAAGTACTAACTTCAAAGCAATCATTTGGCCCTAGTAAAGACTGGTTGAAAATTGCACAATCCTCCCAAGCTAAAAATAAAATCAAACAGTTCTTTAAAAAACAACTGCGAGATGAAAATATTTTGAAAGGGAAGGAACAAGTAGAAAAAGAAATAAAAGCACAAGAATTCGAGCTAAAAGAAGTATTAACTGCTGAAAATATTAAGCGTGTTTGTGAAAAATATGCATTTGCAGGGGAAGAAGATTTATACGCAGCAGTTGGTTTTAATGGTATAACTGCACAACAAGTAGTGAATCGTTTAGCTGAAAAAATGCGCAAAATTCGTGACCAAGAAGAGGCACTCGAAAAAATTACTACGGAAATGAAAGCACCTGCGATTAAAAAGACTACAGAGTCTGGCGTTATTGTAAAGGGTATTGAGAATTTACTAATTCGTCTATCTCGTTGTTGCAGTCCGGTGCCAGGTGATGAAATTGTAGGGTTTATCACAAAAGGTAGAGGTGTGTCCGTTCACCGTGCAGATTGTCCGAACGTACAAAACGATGATGCACACGCTAGAATTATTGAAGTCGAGTGGGAACAATCAGACTTACCGATGAAAAAAGAATACCAAGTGGATATTGAAGTTTCAGCATTTGACCGCCCTGGATTATTAAATGAAGTATTACAAGTTGTCAATGAATCAAAAACAAATATTGCAGCAGTATCAGCTGTAACCGGCAAATCGGAAAATGACATTGCCAATATTCATTTGACGATTTTAATTTCTAATATTTCTCATTTATACAAAGTAGCGGACCGGATTAAACAGCTGCCAGATGTCTATTCCGTTCAAAGGATTATTAACTAAAGGAGTTACCGTATTATGAAAGTGTTACTTCAACGTTGTCGAGATGCCAGTGTCACGGTAGATGGACAAGTAACTGGAAAAATTAATCATGGATATGTATTGTTAGTTGGCATTACAACAACAGATAGTGAGAAAGAAATAAATTATTTAACAGATAAAATTGCGGGTTTGCGGTTATTTGAAGACGAGGAAGGAAAGATGAATCATTCTATTGAAGAAGTAGAGGGTTCCATTCTTTCCGTTTCTCAGTTTACATTATATGCCGATACGCGAAAAGGTAGAAGACCGAGTTTTATCGAAGCGGCACGCCCAGAAATAGCGAAACCGTTATGGGAGTTATTTAATGAGAAGCTTTGTGATAAAGGCTTTACCGTAGAAACGGGCGTTTTTGGAGCTATGATGGATGTGACATTCACAAACGATGGCCCTGTGACGATTATGTTAGAAGCTTAATTGAAATGAATCTATCTATGCAATTGTTTAAGCAGGTTTTTGGGGTAGTTTGGACTTGAATTTTTAGTAAAAATATTACCGAGGTTTCTAAAACGATGAAGGTGCTAGCTCTGCTAGCGCCTTCATCGTATTTTTTCGGTAATCTTTTTTCTGTGTACTCCTAAAACATTAATATACAAAATGCTAAAGCTTTATGCTAATGAGAGAATTGCTTAACCTTCTTATTCATAAAAAAGCAGCCAAAGATACAATTTTGGCTGTTGAGTACTTCTCTATATTATTTCAATCTTTTGATTGGGTAGGACGTGTCCCTGTCCTATATAGCATCACCATATTGAGGGTATTATCTTTGCGAAAATAAGCAAGGAACGCATGATTGAAAGTGATAGAGTGACCGAAATTGCATCTTCGGGGACTTTCATTATGAGTAGGAAAATATCTTTTCACTAATTATTCAAAAAGGTCTTAACCTTATTCTCCTAGTTGAAGGAGGGGAAAGGACAGATAATCACCATAAGTTTATTGAAAATAGAAGCTGCTCGTGACTTTAGTCACGAGCAGCTTCTCTCACAAATCAATCGATAATGATATGGTGACTAGTCTCTCCGAAGCCCTCCGCAAACGAGAGGATCAGGTTTTGACCTTAAATGTCACTTTCACTTTTTTATTTTAATTGATTATCAAAATAATTAATAATTCCATTATAAATACCATGTGTAGCTTGTTCTCTAAACTGTCTAGTTGTAACATTCCGTTCTTCTGTAGGATTACTCAAATATCCTAACTCTATTAAAATAGCATTTTGTCTATTTTCTCGTAGAACTAAATAATTGCCTGGCTGAGTACCACGATCTCTTAGTGAAATCATATTACCAAGTCCTGCATGTACATACTCCGCTAATTTCTTTTGATAACTATGCATGTAATACGTTGTATATCCACGAACCGTACTATTATCCACCGCATCGTAATGGAGACTGATAAATGCATCAGCAGCAGCTTGATGACCAATGGACACGCGTTTACGCAGATCGACGTATACATCTGATTGTCTCGTCATAATAACATTTGCACCAGCCGCTTGAAGTTTAGAAGAAAGTAACTCTGCAGTTAACAGTGTAATATCTTTCTCATCTGTGCCAAGGGCTCCTGTAGTGCCTCGATCATTTCCACCATGACCAGCGTCAATGACGATAGATAAGCCTTTCAAGGTTCCTTTTTTTCTAGATTGCTTTGTTCCCTCAATTGGGTATTCTGTAGGTACAATAGTATTGGATGCTGAAACTACCCAGCTTGCAACATATGCTATAGATTTGTCTTCTAAAACGATCTTATACCAGTCGTTCACTTTGTCAGATACTTCAAAGGTATCGCCTGCATCTGCTCGCTTTACAACAGCACTATTCGTTGTGCTATCTGAGCGTAAATTAGTTCCATTGTATAAAATGGTAATCGTATTAGTTGATTCGGAAGTTGTAGTTGATTGCGATTCATTTGAAAAAGTTCCATAAAAGCTGTATAACCATCCTGTTTTTCCGTTATCCAATTGAACTTTTACCCAATTATGATTGGTATCAAGTACTTCAAATTGTGTTCCTTTTGTTACTTGTCCAATTTGTTTGGAGGATAAATCCGCCTTTGCACGAACATTCAAAATATCGACAGATACAACAAATAACTTCTCTGGAATAGGATTTTCAGTGTTTGTCACTTCGTTTTCAGATTGTTCAGCAATAGTAATATATGCCGCGTTTACCCATCCTTTTCTACCTTGAAAATCAATTTCAATCCATTCCCCTTCTGATTTGTAGGCAGGTGTTTGATCTCCTTCGTTCAGCTGCCCGATAACAGCAGAGGAGGTAGATGGTTCTGTTCGAACATTTAATCGATTTGCTTTTGAAACGACTTGTTTATTTGTCATTTCGACTGCTTCATTTGACGTATACCAACTGGCAACCCAACCAGTTGTGGATCCAAATTTAATCTGGAGCCAATCATTTTCTTTGTCGACTACAACTAGCTTGTCATTACGCGAGACAACGCCAATTGTATCGTATGTAAGTCCCGGGCCTGATCGAACCTTCAACGATGCAACATTTACGGTTACTTCATTTTCCTGTGCATCTACTGGAAACGTAGGAATAAGTAGAATGACAGCAAGGAAAAAGATCATTGTTTTTTGCATTATATTATTTGTCATTGAATCACTCCTATTACCATTGTAAATTTTCTGATATAAAATTTCTACCTTTTATTCAAAAGGGTTGACTTATTTCCATTACGTCATTAAGATAAAGTATAATTACAAACTAAAACAAACCGATGACCGAAAAAGTAACTGTTTGAAACGGATGACAAGAGAAGGAAAGACGTGGCTGAAATCTTTCCTACAGACGAACTCAGTGAACAACATTCGAGAGGATTTTTGTCGAAAGGGATTTTCTTTAGTAGGCAAAAACGGAGCTGGCCGTTATCCAGAGTCGAGAGGGTCAGTTTTTTGACCAACTAGGGTGGAACCGCGGAAGCTTATATAAGCTCTCGTCCCTTGCTATATGCAAGGGATGAGAGCTTTTTTTATTTTTGTTCAAAGGGTGTCCTAACAGCCTTTGAATAAAAATAGATCTGGACGCAATTACCCCAAGACGTAATTGATAAACAAAAGAAGGAGGCAACAGCCATGGATATTAAAGTACCAAGAGGAACGCAAGATATTTTACCCTCAGAAACAGGGAAGTGGCAAGTAGTAGAAGAGCTCATAAGAGACACATGTCGGATGTATCAATATAAAGAAATTAGAACACCGATTTTCGAGCACACGGAGCTATTTACGAGAAGTGTGGGAGATACAACTGATATTGTGCAAAAAGAAATGTATACGTTTCAAGACCGCGGGGATCGTTCACTTACGCTTCGTCCAGAAGGTACTGCATCTGCTGTGCGTGCATTTGTAGAACATAAAATGTTTGGATATCCAGACCAACCAGTGAAATTGTATTATATGGGGCCAATGTTCCGTTACGAACGCCAACAAGCTGGACGATATCGTCAGTTTGTCCAATTCGGAATTGAAGCGATTGGAAGTAGCGATCCAGCAATAGATGCAGAAGTAATTTCACTTGCAATGTCTGTGTATCAAAAAGCTGGCTTGAAAAAACTGAAGCTCGTTATTAATTCGCTAGGAGATACAGAAAGTCGCGTGGCGCATAAAGAAGCGTTAGTAAATCACTTTGAACCGCATATTGCAGAGTTTTGTTCTGATTGTCAAAACAGATTGCAAAAAAATCCCCTTCGTATTTTAGATTGTAAAGTAGATCGAAATAATCCATTAATGGCAACTGCTCCTTCTTTAACCGATTATTTAAATGAAGAATCAGCTGCGTATTTTGAAAAAGTAAAAGAATATTTAACGCTATTAAATATTCCTTTCGAAGTAGATCCTAACTTAGTTCGTGGACTTGATTATTATAATCACACTGCATTTGAAATTATGAGTGCTGCGGAAGGTTTTGGCGCTATTACAACGCTTGCAGGTGGTGGAAGATATAATGGACTAGTAGAAGAGCTTGGTGGTCCTGCATCACCTGGTATTGGATTTGCCATGAGTATTGAAAGATTATTACTTGCAGTAGAAGCAGAGAAAAATCAATGGGCAGAACTTTCTTCACTAGATGTATATGTAATTGGTATGGGAGAAGCAGCAAAGAAAAAAGCAGTTGAGCTTACATATGAATTACGTCAAAACAGCATTACAGCAGAGATGGACTACCTAGACCGAAAAATAAAAACACAAATGAAATCGGCAGACCGTTTAAAAGCAAAATTAGTACTTGTTATCGGGGACGATGAACTGGAGAAACAAAGTGCAATGTTAAAAGATTTAGCAACAGGAGAACAGCAGCTAATCCCATTTGACACATTAATTGAGCAAGTAAAAGAAGCTATAACAACACAAGTGGAGGCAAAAGAATAATGAACAGAACACATACAAGCGGACAGTTAAATGAACAACATATTGGTGAGTCCGTCCAGTTAATCGGATGGGTACAAAAACGAAGAGACTTAGGAGGATTAATATTTGTAGATGTGCGCGATCGTTCGGGACTTGTGCAAGTTGTCTTTAATCCAGAAATTTCGGAAACAGCAATCCAAGTTGCAGAGAAACTTCGTAATGAATATATTATTCAAGTGAATGGGACAGTTATTGCTCGTGCAGAAAACCAAGTGAATGCAAATATTCCTTCCGGTGCAATTGAAGTGCATGCAAAAGAAATTAACATTATCAACGAAGCAAAAACTCCACCATTTGCTATCGAAAATAATACAGATGCTGGGGAAGACGTACGTTTAAAATATCGTTATTTAGATTTAAGAAGACCGGCTATGTATGACACATTTAAAATGCGTTCAGATATTACAAAAACGGTGAGACGTTTCTTAGATGATGAAGGATTTTTAGAAGTGGAAACACCTATTTTGACAAAATCGACACCAGAAGGAGCGCGTGACTATTTAGTTCCAAGTCGTGTGCATAATGGCGAGTTTTATGCGTTACCGCAATCTCCACAATTGTTCAAACAATTGTTAATGGTAGGTGGATTTGAACGTTATTATCAAATTGCAAGATGCTTCCGTGATGAAGATTTACGTGCAGACCGTCAACCTGAATTTACACAAATCGATATGGAAATGAGTTTCTTATCGATGGATGAAATTTTAGAGATGAATGAGCGTATGATGAAAAAAGTCATGAAAGAAGTAAAAGGTATTGACGTAACTATTCCTTTTGCACGTATGGATTATGATGAAGCAATGGCTCGTTATGGCTCCGATAAACCAGATGTACGATTTGGTCTAGAGTTAGTAGATTTATCTGAAGCTGTAAAAGATAGCGCATTTAAAGTATTCGCTTCTGCAGTTGAAACAGGCGGTCAAGTAAAAGCGATTAATGTTAAAGGAGCAGCAGCTAATTATTCACGAAAAGATATTGATGCATTAGGCGAATTTGCTGCTGTGTACGGCGCGAAAGGTCTTGCTTGGTTGAAAGTGGACGAAGAAGGATTAAAAGGACCGATTGCTAAGTTTTTCGAAGGGGAAGCACAAGCGAGCTTAATCCAAACATTAGAAGCTTCTGCAGGAGATTTATTGTTATTTGTAGCAGATAAAAAATCAGTTGTGGCAGATGCATTAGGAGCTCTTCGTTTAAAGCTAGGAAAAGATTTAGGATTAATCGATGAAAATAGCTTCGAATTTTTATGGGTTGTGAACTGGCCACTATTTGAATACGATGAAAAAGAAGGACGTTACTATGCAGCGCATCATCCGTTTACACGACCATTTGATGAAGATCTTCCATTAATGGATACAGATCCAAGCAAAGTGCGTGCACAAGCATATGACTTAGTATTAAATGGTTATGAGCTTGGAGGCGGATCTTTACGTATTTATTCGAGAGATGTTCAAGAAAAAATGTTCCAAGTACTTGGATTTGCTGAAGAGGAAGCAAAAGAGCAATTCGGCTTCTTAATGGAAGCTTTTGAATATGGCACACCTCCTCATGGTGGAGTGGCATTTGGTTTAGACCGTATTGTGATGCTCCTTTCAGGTAGCACAAACTTACGTGATACAATTGCTTTCCCGAAAACGGCAAGTGCTAGTGATTTGTTGACGCAAGCACCAAGCCCAGTAGCACAAGCACAACTGGAAGAGTTAAGATTAAAATTAGCTAATCCTCAATAATTTCTTGTCGAAATAAGTAAAAAGTCACAAACTCGAACATTCAGAATAGTTAGTTAATATCATGATAAAATGATTGAACTTTCGTAAATCGTATGCTATTATACAAGTAATACGAATCCTGATGTGTTCGCAACATGCAATCAGTTTTGACCGAACAATTTTTATCGTCGGGAGTCTAACTTTTATTATGAATGACACGCCCTTTCTAAGGGACGCCAAAAGTAATAAAGAGGACACCCACCTGCTGAGTGCGGGTTCAAAACGATACGCTTTATATTGTCGGCACGATTGGGATTCGTCCTAGATTACTAATGTCCCTCTAGCAATTATTTGCTGGAGGGTTTTTGTTGGGTTTAACTTGACTCAGCACACAATAACTACTGCTGCGCAAGCTCGTTGCAAAAAAAACTATGTTGAGTCAAGTTAAGTCTTTCGGAGGATGTCACAAATTTTGAGATACGCCGAGGCGTAATTGATTCTAACCAATTTGATACAGATGGAGTGTTTATATGTTACATCAATTTTCTAGAAATGAATTATCAGTAGGAAAAGAAGGCGTAGATTTAATCAGAAATACGACAGTCGCTATTTTAGGTGTTGGTGGGGTTGGATCTTTTGCAGCAGAAGCATGTGCAAGAAGTGGAGTCGGTCGAATTATTTTAGTGGACAAGGACAATGTGGATATTACGAATATTAATCGCCAATTAGTAGCATACATGTCAACAATCGGTCGTTCGAAATCAGAAGTGATGAAAGAGCGAATTGCTGATATTAATCCAGACTGTGAAGTAATCGATATGCATATGTTTTATACAGAAGAAACGTATGAGCAGTTTTTTGCTATGAATATAGATTATGTAATTGATGCGTCAGATACAATTATTTATAAAGTTCATTTGATGAAAGAATGTTTAAAACGTGGCATTAAAATTATTTCAAGTATGGGAGCGGCAAATAAAACCGATCCTACTCGTTTTCAAATTGCTGACATTTCGAAAACGCATACAGATCCAATTGCGCGAGTTATTCGCAATAAATTACGTAAAGAAGATCGTATAACAAAAGGGATTCCAGTTGTCTTTTCGGATGAAAGCCCAATAGTCGTGCGCGAGGATGTAGTAGAAACCGTTGGGAAACCAGATGCCGCCATTCGTAAAGCAAAAATGCCGCCATCTTCTAATGCATTTGTTCCATCTTCAGTAGGGCTGATTTGTGCTAGTTGGGTAATCAATGATATTACTAAAGAAATTCCGATCAATCGAGTGAAGTAATTAGTTGCAGTTTTTTCCTTATCGCTTATACTAAAAATAAAGCAATCAGGAATGCGAGGGATGGAAAATGACAGAATCGACCAATCAAGAAGCACCTAAAAAGAAAATGACATTACAAGAAGCAGTGAAACAAAAGTTGGAAGAAAAGAAAAACCAAGCAAGTGGTGGCAAAGCGCAAGCAAATGGACCAGCTGCTAACCAAAAGGCAAAAAGTCAAATGACGAAGAAAGTAAGTAATACACGCCGCAAAATGGGTGTGTAATAAAGAGCTCCGCATGAGAAATTTCTCGTACGGAGTTTTTTTATGGGAATATTAGCTTGATTAAATTTTCCTTTTTAATGGAAAATAAATTCAAGAATAAAAGCGCTAAATCCCGAAATTATGTAGCTATTCGATATTAAATTCCAAAGAATGGGTAAGGGCAACCAATCGGTCTTTGAAAGCAACTATTTCTATTCTGAAAGCAATCAAATTAGCGCGAGAGCAACTAAATTACTCATGAAAGCAACTAATTTCTTAAAATAGCAAGTTTACTTGGAGTGAGATATTGAGGAATAAGCAGATTTAGTACAATAAGAGGTTGAAAGAAATGGATTTTATTCCAGTAAACGTGTTCATTATTTGGAGGACGCATTTTCTAATTAGATTTTATTTAATAGTAAGTAGTTTATTGGATCAATTTAATTTCTGATATGTGCAGACACTAGATTAGATAGAAGTTCTAATGAATTGGAGCGTCGAAAATGGCTAAGCATTCAACCGGTGGAAACCTCCGTAGTAACTCTCGTACGAAGCTCTATCTTAAAATAGAAGGAAAAATCCAAACAGGACATTCATCCCACTTGGATTATTTTTCTTTTGTAAATGTTTCTAAACGTTTATAAATAGCGGCTAATCGTTTTTCTTCTCCAGCTTCAATTGGCTCATAAAACCTTGTTCCGAACAAATTATTAGGTAAATATGTTTGGTTGACCGAGCCTCCGAACGTACCAATTTTGTGGTCGTGAGGATAAATACATCCACCGTGACCAAGTTCCGCTGCTCCTGCGTAATGGGTATCTTTCAAATGGCTTGGTATATCTCCCGTTTTACCTGCATGAATGCTCGATATTGCAGCGTCGAGTGCGGAATAAGCGGGATTAGATTTCTCCGATAAACACATTAGTACCACTGCATTGGCCAGTGGTATCCGTGCTTCCGGTAGCTCAAGTCTTTCAGCTGACTGTATTGCGGCAAGAACTTGCGGACCTACGGAAGGATTGGCAAGTCCAATATCTTCATAGCTCATAACGAGCAATCGTCTTGAAACAGCAACTAGATCTCCATTCTCAAGCAAATGGGCTAAATAATATAGTGCCGCATCCGTGTCACTCCCTCGAACAGATTTTTGCAATGCAGACAATAAATTATAAAAATGCGATCCTTTTTTATCACCGAAAACCCCGACTCTGTCAACTAAGCTGTTCAATATACCATCTTCTACTTCTGTTACGTTGTCTTCTTCAAAGCTTGCGAAAATAGTCGATTCTAATAAGGTTAGCGCTTTTCTGGCATCCCCATTTGCGGCATCGGCAATTTTTTTTCGTTGTTCGTCTGTAATGGCAATGGCCATTTTCCCCAGCCCTTTTTCTTTATCTAACAAGGCTCTTTCTATAAGTATGTCTACATCTTCGGTTGTAAGTCTTTTTAACTGTTTTATTTCTCCGCAACGTGATCGTATGGCTGGATTCACATCGTGAAAAGGGTTTTCTGTTGTAGTGCCTATTAAGATGATCGAGCCATTTTCCACATGGGGAAGTAGTGTATCCTACTGTAATTTATTGAAACGATGCACTTATGTATTACTGTTTTGAATTGGATTTAATTATTAAAAGCCTAATTAACAACATTGTAAGGATTTTATCCAATTTAAAGTTTAGATATTTAATCTATACATTTAATTTAACTCAATTGTTAAGTATAATTATAATATATAATGGATTGAGGTGAGTTAATTGGAAATTATTACATTCGCACTGAAACCTATAATTGGAAAAATAGCTGAGATGGTAACAGAACCTTTTATAAAAAGAATCTTTTTGAAGAGTAAGCTAAAAAAAATAAGTGATTTTCAAATAAAGTATGAAGGCTCTTCTGTTGACACAAATACATTCCAAAAATTTTTAAACGAAAGAGAGAATGCATATTTAATTTTTGAGTATGTTTTTGGTGCAAAACATAAGAGTCAATCTAAGTCCGATTTTATAGAGTATTTATCGTCGCTAGCAATTCAATCAATAAATGATTTTAGAAGGAATGCAAAGTTAAATGAATTGTCAAATGATTCCGCAGTAAATGCGTATTTTGCGGACCTTTTGAAGTACTTGGAAATCATTCGAGATTCAAAGTTTAAAACTAACGAAATGCAGATTATTGCTAACATTCAAAGCAGTATTGTTGAGGGTAATGAAGATTTAAAGCGGTATTTAGAAAAAAATTTCTACGAATTAGAACAAATATCACTTATTAAGAAATACGATGACGAATATTTAAATAAGTTACTAAATAGAAATATATCTGATTTAGGTAAAAGATATAACGCTGAAGCTAATGTGACAACAAAATATAACAAAATCTTCAACTCCCTTATTGCGAATGATTTAGTAAGTAAAGAATTCGGAAATAGTTTCGAAAATTTGAAAACAAATGTTAGAGAGCTTGAAATAAAATTTACTTTACATTTGTCTGATTCACAAATTAAAAAGAACTTTATAACGGATTTTTTAAGCAACTTAAATGCATGGAATTATCATTCTATAGAATTTTATAGTAAAGAAAATAAAGATAGATTTTTAAGTGAAATAGATAAGTTCAGTACAGGACTGGATAAATTGAGATATAAAATGTACGAAGAAGAATTTGATGAAATTGAGTCAATTATTTTAAGGGAAATTAATAGGATTCATACCGTTATAAGAGATATCCATGAAAAAGTAACTTTATTTAATCTTGATTTAATAGAAGAGCCTTATCTTTTATTTTACGGGGATGGGGGGATAGGAAAGTCTCATTTATTGGCTGATAATTCGAAAGAGTTAATGGCAAACGGACACTCTGTATTATTGTATCTTGGCCAACATTTTAATACTAGAGAGCATCCAATTAATCAAATGTTAGATTTGATAGATTATAAAGGATCTAAAGATTATTTTTTTAGAGAAATGAATAATAGAGCAAAACATAAAAATAAAAAGATGTTAATAGTTATCGATGCAATGAATGAAGGAGAAGGTAAGTTTTTCTGGAGAAATTATCTCTTAGATTTTTTAAATTATTTAAAAGAATTTGAGTGGATTTCTGTTGCATTGTCTGTTAGAAGCAACTTTTTGAGGAGTGTTTTACCGGAAAATATAGATTTAGATTTTCCTTTACATAAGTTAGAACTTAAAGGGTTTGAAGATTTAACTTTAGAGCAATTAGAGCCTTTTTTTAATTTTTATAAAATAAATCCTTTAGTTTTCCCTTCTATGGAAAGTGAATGTTATAATCCTTTGTTTTTACAAATTTATTGTGAAACTTTTGAAGAAAAGTATGAAGGTTATAAAAGCTGGAGTATTGTAGATGTATTAGAAAAATATGTAAGTAAGGTTAATGAAAGATTATCAATAGATCCAAGGTTCCCATTTCCTAGTTCTATAAATTTAGTAGACAAGATTTTGAGGGCTTTGTCTAAGAAATTTCTTGAAAATAAAACACAATATATTGCAGATGAAGAATTTTATCAAATTTTAAATGAAATTTCCAGTAGGTATACCTCAGGTTATAGAGAAATTTTAATGGGATTGGAAGAAGAAAGCTTATTAACTGTCAATAAAGGATATCAAGGAAAAGGATTAATTTATTTTACATATGAGCGATTTTCAGATATCTATATTTCATTGAACATAGTTGAACTATATAAAGAAAGTCCCGAGGTAGTAAAGGATTTAGTGATTTCTGATGATTATTTTTATACTGGTATAAACGAAAGTTTAACCATTTTATTTGCAGAGAAATTAAGATTGGAATTATTAGATGTTTTAGAGGACAGTAAGATTAGTATAGGATTAGCTGAATCTTTTATTAGAGGCATTTCGTGGAGAAATGTCCAATTCATCGAGGATAACACTATAAGATGGATTAAGGTTTGCTTATCTCAAGATGATATAGGGTTAAGATCACTAACGTATGAAAGACTTATTAAGCAATCTATAGTCAAAGATTCACCTATTAATATCCTATTCCTAAATGAACTATTATTTGATATGTCTATGTCTAGTCGTGAATATAGTTGGACAATAGTTATAAATAATAATTTGGAAGTCCCTAAAAAACTAATAGAACATGTCTTAAAAGAATCTATAAGCTACCAACATTTCAAATATGAGAATTTTTTATTACTTTCTTACACTCTAATTTGGCTATTTACAACTACTAATAAATCTTTAAGAGATATTTCTACTAATGCTTTAACAAGAATATATTTAAAAAGCCCTAAAATTATTGTAGAAAATTTAACAAAATTTATTAATATAAATGATTCGTATATTTTAGAAAGATTGTTAGCAAGTATTTATGGAGCAGTTGTTAGATTGGAGACTGTTTCTGAAGTTAAAGAAATAGTAGACATTATATATAATAATATTTTTACTAAAGATGAAGTATACCCAAATATACTTGTCAGAGATTATGCAAGGGGTATTATATTATTTTTTATAGACAAAGGAATTGTTAATAGTGAAGATTATTTTAGAGTTAATCCGCCCTATACAAGCAAGTGGTTTATAAATTCATATACTATTCAAGATATTGATCAAAAAAGTAATGAGATTAAACAAGAAATGAATCTTCAGTATACGGGTTTTGATTACATTGTTAATTCCATGACAACTGAATATGGTCGAGGTATAGGTGGATATGGAGACTTTGGAAGATATACGTTTGGTAGTGCATTAAGAGATTGGAGAAATCAATTTAATGACCAAGATTTAAGTAACATAGCTATTATGAGAATATTAGAATATGGTTATGATGAAAAGAAACATGGCTATTATGATAGGAATTTACGAAATTACGATAGACATGAGAATAAGGTAGAGCGTATTGGAAAAAAATACCAATGGTTAGCGCTTTATGAGATGTTGGCTAGATTGTCTGATAACCATCCAATTTATGAAGAAAAAAGATTATATACAACAGAGTACATACAGTATAGAGAAAATGAATCACAAAGAAGGCTAGCAGCTTCTCGACCACGTATTAGTCCTCAGGAAAATGATGATATATATTTCCCTGAAGAGACAGAAATTAAAGTGTTGAAAGAAGAGGAGCATTATTTGGGGACGCGAAAAATATATAAAGATTATACAGGGATTTGGGATTCATTTATAAGGAAATATGATCCAACTTTAATAATGCCGCCACCTAAAGAAAAAAATACCAATTTAATCCCGAATTTATTACCTTATAAGCCAAGTAAGGAATGGGCTCAGTCAAAAGAGGAATTCAATAAACTGAAAAGTTTTATTTTTGTTGATTTTGATGGAATCAAATATATTTCTTTATCTCAGCTGCTAATACAGCAAAATAGAGGTGAGAAATTTGAGGATAAAGATGAATTTTGTATTAAAACAAAAGCAATTTTATTATCCAAAAATGATAAGGATGAATATATCGCTTCTAGAATGGAGGATAAAGGTAATTTAGGGGTTTCATGGCCACATTCATCAGGTATTTATGCGTTAGAACATTTTTGGCACCCTGCTTTTAATAATAACTTTTATAATGAGAGTACTTATAAGGTTGAATGTGAGGATGCAATTTGGGAATATTTTTGGGAAAGTAATACTGATATTTATAGTTTGGAAAGAGCAACCTATACTTATTTATTGCCAAATCAAAAAATTGTTAATTACTTTGAATTAATTCAGTCATCTGAAGGTGTTTGGAAGGATCGAGAAGGAAATATAATTGCATTTGATTCAAAATATTATGGGTTTGAAAGCAACTTATTATTTAAAAAGGATGCCATAGAGGAATATTTAGCTGTTTTTAATTTGGATATTATATGGGAATGCTATATGGAAAAATGGTCAGATAGGTCACGAAAAGAAGAGTGGTTTATTTGTTGGTTAGAAGATGAAAAAGTTCAATTTAAAATATTAGAAGATTATAAAGATGATAATGTAAAAGATTTTACATGAAAAGTTAGATGAACCAGTAATTGCATTAGTCTTGAATTTAAAGAGAAATGCTGAAAGTAATATAGTTTTCAGCATTTCTATTTTTTAAACAGTTATTGGCTATATTTTCACTGGTATGTGCTTATCATGAATGAATTTATGTATGCCTATTTTTGAGCAACTAGGTCACCATTATATAGGAAGTAACGTTCAAGATCCTCAGTTTTAGTGCTATTTATATAATTGTGGGTACAATAACAACTAACATAATTTTCTAGAACACAGAATTTAACTTGGCTGTAATCATAAGAACTTTCATTTCGACTATTCTTGATGATTTTATCGGCTTCATGCAAAAGCATAATCCTTTTTTTATCACCATAGGTGAGATCTACTTTAGGATTGTCTAAAATGACTTCTTCTAAGTAATTACTAAAATATACTGGTGATAACGTATTTTTTAATGTAAACATTTCTTTATAGGAGCCTAACTTATAATTAGCTTTAAGTTCTTCTATGTTTTTAAAATAGTTTTCGTGCAAAGGAATCCCTAACTGCCATCTAATAGGATTATCTTTCGTAATATATATGTCCGGTAAATTTGGTTGAAGAATTATCTCAATTTTAATTTTAAATAGTACAGGACCATAAAAATTATACTTTGGAAAATGTCCGTGTAAATCTACGGTATCTAAAAAAATATCATTCCAAACATCTAAGTCTTTATCAATCTCATCAGAAGATTAAAGAAATAAATTTCATATATGGTTTTGTTTTATATAATTATTCTCTTGACAGTAGGAAAATAATTTTATGCAACGCTAGTGAGGAAACTATAAAAGTTTTGAAATGTGGATAGCTTTTTACGTGTAACATAAGAAAATTGTGTCACTTTTTCAAACGAACGTAGTATAGTGAAAGTGTGTCGTAGAGAGTTGAATAAAGTGTCCGCTGGGATTTCCGCTACAGGGTGGACGCTTTCCGTGGGCGCGGCAACAAGTATTTGCTAGATAGTCGTTGTCGCGTTCGGCGGGGGCTTTGTAGCTTTCGTGGTGTGTATTGTCGCGGAACACCATTTATTGTAAGAATTTCGTTACAATTAGTTAGAACTTTCCATTGGTTTTCGCTGCTGGCGTCGACTGCTGTCGAGGCCAACACGATGTTGGTTTCAAAGGCGTTGCCACACGATGTGGCGTACTTAGCCTTTGTTCTACGTGAGCAAAATGAGTCTTCACAACGCCCGCTAAAGCGGCGGTGAAGGCTCATCGCTTACCCGGTAAGAAAGCGTACGACTGCAGCGAAAATCAAGGTGGTCACTAGTCAGCGCACTAAGACGCGGTTTCCCTATTATGTGCAACGTATCATTAATATTTATCATTTCAATTTGTCATATAGAGGTAGAGATAGGCGTTTTTGTTCTGGGAAATTTGGTTAGATGTAATAACTATTTTATGTTAGATGCTTTCAATAATAAAAGCGCCTGTTCCCACCAATTACCCAGCACAGTGACGTTTCACTTTTGTGGATGAGCGACGAGCCGTGTAATAATCCAAAAATTATATAGTTATCCGAAAATAAATTCCAATTGTTTAACACTTAACTGGCGGAAGCCTCAGCAGTAACTTTCATTCGTAGCTCTATCCCAATAGCCAACAAAAAATCCAAGCAGGACATTTGTCCGACTTGGATTATTTTTCTTTTTTGAACGTTTCCAAACGTTTATAAATTGCAGCTAACCGTTTTTCTTCTCCAGCTTCAATTGGTTTATAAAATCTTGTTCCGACCAAACTATCGGGTAAATAGGTTTGGTTCACCCAGCCTCCGAACGTACCAATTTTATGGTCATGTGGATAAATATATCCACCATGACCAAGCTCCGTTGCTCCTGCATAATGTGTATCTTTCAAATGGCTTGGTATATCTCCCGTTTTACCTGCATGAATGCTCGCAATTGCAGCATCAAGAGCTGAATAAGCTGAGTTAGACTTCTCTGATAAACACATCAGTACAACTGCATTCGCCAAAGGAATTCGAGCTTCCGGGAGTCCTAGTCTTTCGGCCGATTGTATTGCTGCAAGAACTTGAGGACCGACGGAAGGGTTGGCTAAGCCGATATCTTCATAGCTCATAACGAGTAGCCGTCTAGATACGGCAACTAAATCCCCGTTTTCAAGTAAATGGGCTAAATAGTATAATGCCGCATCCGTATCACTTCCGCGAACGGATTTTTGCAAAGCAGATAATAAATTATAAAAATGAGAACCTTTTTTATCACCAAAAACACCGACACGATCAACTAAGCTGTTCAGTATACCATCTTCTACTTTTGTTACTCCGTCTTCTTCAAAACTCGCAAAAATAGTCGATTCTAATAAGGTTAATGCTTTACGAGCATCCCCATTAGCGGCATCTGCGATTTTTTTTCGCTGTTCGTCTGTAATGGCAATGGCCATCTTGCCTAGCCCTTTTTCTTTATCAAGTAAGGCCCTTTCTAATAGCATGTCCACATCTTCGGTTGTGAGTCGTTTTAGCTGTTTTATCTCTCCGCAACGTGAGCGTATGGCTGGATTCACATCGTGAAAAGGGTTTTCAGTTGTAGCACCGATTAAGATAATAGAGCCATTTTCCACATGTGGAAGTAAGGTATCTTGTTGTAATTTATTGAAACGATGGATCTCATCCAAAAATAAAATAATTTTTCCGCTAATGCGTGCATCAGCTACGACGTCCTCCACATCTTTTTTCCCTGCTTTTGTTGCATTAAGTGCTACAAACGGTAGCTTGGTCGTGCCGGCAATTGCAAATGCTAGGGAAGTTTTTCCTACACCTGGATCTCCATACAGAAGCATCGAAGGGACATGCCCATTTTTAATCATTTTATATAAAGCTGTATCTTTTCCAATAACATGTTGCTGACCAGCAATTTCATCTATCGTTTGAGGTCTCATTCGATATGCTAAAGGTTCGTTGCTCAAAACAATCTCTCCTTATTCAAACGTCTGTTCTTTAATTATACCGAAGTTTTGCCCAAAAGTCATTTTGAATTCGTTCTAGCGCCTAGTTATGCTATACTTGTTTAAGTATTTTTTAACTTTTTTCAGTAGAAGTATGCCACTTCTATTAATAGCAAGATGAATACAAAAAAATGTATATAATTCAGTTAGGTCAAATCTGACTGAATAAAGTTAAAGCCTCTGGACGTAATTACGCCGAGGAGAAATTGATTATTTAATGAGGTGGAATATATTGAAATTTTCAACAAAAGGACGATATGGTTTAACAATAATGGTCGCTTTAGGCAAGCAGTTTGGAGAGGGGCCTATTGCCCTTCGAACAATTGCAGCAGATCATAATTTATCCGAAGCGTATTTAGAACAAATCGTTTCTCCTTTACGAAATGCAGGACTTGTGAAAAGTGTTCGGGGAGCATACGGCGGGTATATGCTATCCAGTAAACCGAATGAAATCACTGCAGGAGATGTTATTCGTGTTTTGGAAGGACCGATTCAAATAGTAGAAGGTATTGAAGAGGAAGAACCGCCACAACGTGAATTATGGATGCGTATACGAGACGCAGTAAAAAATGTGCTAGATACGACGACAATTGAAGATTTAGCAAAATATACAGAAGATAATCCAGACGACACTGGGTATATGTTTTATATTTAAGGAGTCTTTTAAATGACTAGAATATATTTAGATCATGCCGCTACTACACCAATGGCAGAACAAGTGATACAAACATTTACAACCGAAATAAACGAAGAATTTGGTAATGCATCAAGCATTCACCAGACGGGTAGAAATGCAAGAAAAAAACTAGACAAATCACGTAACATTTTTGCGTCAAGTATCGGCGCTCATGAAACAGAAATTACAATAACAAGTGGTGGAACAGAAGCAGATAACTACGCTCTATTTGGTGCTGCATATGCTCGAAAAAGTGAAGGAAAACATATTATTACTACGCAAATTGAACATCACGCGGTGCTACATGCTTGCGAGCAATTAGAACGTGAAGGGTTTGACGTGACATATTTGCCAGTAAATAAAGATGGGATCATCGATATCAATGACTTGAAAAATTCGCTTAGAGACGATACTATTTTAGTTTCTGTTATGTATGCGAATAATGAAGTTGGTGCAATTCAACCAATTCAAGCAATTGGCGAATTATTAAAAGATCATCCAGCTTATTTCCATACAGATGCAGTACAAGCATATGGCAGTATTGGAATAGACGTGCAAACACTACATGTAGATTTACTAAGTGTGTCCAGCCATAAGATTAACGGACCAAAAGGGATCGGCTTTTTATATGCGAGAAAAGGAATAGCCTTGAAACCTTTGTTTTACGGTGGGCAACAGGAACGTAAAAGACGTGCAGGAACAGAAAATATTCCAGCGGTCGTCGCTTTTGCAAAAGCAGTCGAACTAAAGCAAGCGAATTTACAAGAAAGTGCCAATGAGTATATTCATTTGAAACAAGCTTTCATAAAGCAATTAGAAAGTAATGGCGTTCAGTTTACAGTAAACGGTTCAATCGATCATGTGTTACCACATGTGTTGAACATTAGCATTCCAAAAACGGATGTAGAAACGTTTTTAGTGCAATTAGACTTAGCTGGAATCGATGCCTCTAGTGGTTCTGCGTGTACGGCTGGTTCCATTGATCCTTCTCATGTATTGGTTGCGATGTATGGAGAAAATACACCGGAGCTTCGAAATTCTGTCCGTTTTAGTTTTGGGATCAATAATACAGAGCAGCAAGCAGTAGAAGCTGCCAATAAAATAAGTAAAATTATTCTAGGATAATTGAAATGAGTGAATAAAAGTGAAAAAAATAGAAGATACACGAGTAGTTATCGGAATGTCCGGTGGCGTCGATTCATCCGTTGCGGCATATCTACTAAAAGAGCAAGGGTATGACGTCATTGGTATTTTCATGAAAAACTGGGATGATACAGACGAATTTGGCGTTTGTACCGCAACTGATGACTATGAAGACGTTATTAAAGTGTGCAATCAAATTGGAATTCCGTACTACGCAGTGAATTTCGAAAAACAATATTGGGATAAAGTATTTACGTATTTCTTAGAAGAGTACAAAGCTGGAAGAACACCTAATCCGGACGTTATGTGCAACAAAGAAATCAAATTCAAAGCATTTTTAGAGCATGCATTAGCACTAGGAGCTGACTATTTAGCGACTGGGCATTACGCACAAGTGGATGAAAAAGATGGACAAACCCGAATGCTACGTGGAAAAGATAATAACAAAGACCAAACTTACTTCTTGAACCAATTAAACCAAGAGCAATTAGAAAAAGTTATGTTCCCGATTGGTCATTTGGAAAAGAAAAAAGTTCGAGAAATTGCATTAGAGCAAGGTTTAGCTACAGCAACAAAAAAAGATTCAACTGGTATCTGTTTTATCGGAGAAAGAAACTTCAAAGAATTTTTAGGACAATATTTACCAGCTCAAAAAGGTGTCATGGAAACAATGGATGGCAAACAAATGGGGCATCATGACGGACTGATGTACTACACGATAGGACAACGTCATGGTTTAGGCATCGGAGGTTCTGGAGATCCATGGTTTGTCATTGGAAAAGATTTAGCGCGAAATGTATTGTTAGTAGGTCAAAATATTAATAATGATGCACTATTTTCAACAAGTTTAACAGCAACGAATCTATCATTTACAACGACATTAGATAAACCAACCTCATTTAATTGCACAGCGAAATTCCGTTACCGTCAAGAAGATGTGGGCGTTCATGTAGAACTTCTTCCGGAAGACAAAGTACTGGTAACATTTGATCAACCAGTTCGAGCAATTACACCAGGACAAGCCGTTGTTTTTTATCAAGGTGATGAATGCCTAGGTGGCGCAACAATTGATGAAGTGTTTAAAGACGGATTGAAATTGGACTACGTCGGGTAACAGGAGGTTTCTAAGATGAATTACAATGAATTAGGTATTCAAGCAATACAAGAAGAAAATTATGAAAAAGCAGTGGAATTATTTACGAAGGCAATTGAAGAAAATCCAGATGAAGCAATCGGCTATATTAACTTTGGAAATCTACTAGCTTCCATGAATGAAAATGATCGTGCGGAACGTTTTTTTCAAAAAGCAATTACACTAGATGAGCATGCGGCAACTGCCTATTATAGTCTAGCAAATTTATACTATAATGCGGAGCGTTTCGAGGAAGCTGCAAAACTTTATGAAAAAGCTATTTCGAATGGAATTGAAGGGGCAGATGCCTATTTTATGCTTGGGAAAAGCTTTGAAAAAGAAGGACATACCAAGCTTTCCTTACCATATTTACAACGCGCATATGAACTAGCACCCGGAGATATTCAAATCGCGCTTTCTTATAGCATTGCACTAGCAAGTATGGAAATGTTTGAACTAGCAGAACCTTTGTTGAAAGAAATTTTAGCACTAGATGCAGAAAATGCAGATGCGCATTATAATTTAGGTGTACTATATGCGGTTTCAACAACAGATACAGATGCCGCTTTACATCATTTAAAAGAAGCATTTACAATTCAACCAACTTATGATCAAGCACGTTATGTGTATGACATGATTTCATTACGTAATTAATCTATGATAATTTTTGGAGGCGGTAGTATGACAAACGAAATGAACAGTGAAAAGCAGTTTATATCGGGTCGTCCTATCGTCTCTATTTTTCATAATCCCCAAAACTTATTTTCCATCATCAAATTAAAAATAAAATCTACGAATACTACATACACCGAAAAAGAAATAATCGTCACTGGTTATTTCCCCTCACTTGTATTAGAAGAAGCATATAAATTTACTGGATTTATTAAAAACCATCCGAAATATGGTGTGCAGTTCCAAGTAGAAACATTTCAAAAAGAAGTACCAGCGACAGAGCAAGGAATTGTCCATTACTTATCGAGTGATATGTTTCCTGGAATTGGGCGCAAAACAGCTGAAACGATTGTAAAAAAACTTGGTCCAAATGCAATCAATAAAATATTGGACGACCCACAAGCATTAGATGTGATTCCACGCCTTGCCGAAGAGAAAAAACAAACGTTACGATCCGTTTTAGAACAAAATCTTGGTTTAGAAAAAGTAATGATCCAACTCAATGAATGGGGTTTTGGACCTCAAATTGCGATGAAAGTATATCAAGCATACCGAGAAGAAACGATTACTGTTTTAACGAAAAATCCATACCGTTTAATCGAAGAAGTAGAAGGTGTCGGATTTGTCCGTGCCGATGAACTTGGCTATAAATTAGGTATTAAAGGAAATCATCCGGATCGTATTAAAGCGGCTATTTATCATTTATTGCAAACTGCTTCTTTAAGTGAAGGCCATGTCTTTTTATATGCAGAGCAGTTGCTGGAATCGGTGAAAAAGTTACTAGAAAGTGCTCAAAGGGAAGAAATTCCGTTTGAATCGATTTCCAAATGCTGCATCGAACTTGCGGAAGAAAGCAGAATTGTTGGAGAGGTGAATCGTTTTTATATTCCTTCTCTTTATTATTCAGAAGTTGGAATTGCTTCAAAAATTGAAACTTTGCTCGGAGAAAATGACACACATCACAAATTTCCGCTGGCCGAGATGAAAAAACATTTAGGCGCGATAGAAGAGCGATTAGGCGTACAATATGCAACTACCCAAGTAAAAGCCATTGAAACGGCATTAAACGCTAGTATGACGTTATTAACGGGGGGACCAGGTACTGGGAAAACGACGGTTGTCCGAGGAATCGTTGAATTGTATGGGGAACTTCATGGGCTTTCGCTTGATCCAAAAGAATGGGCAAAAGACAAAAAGCCATTTCCTATTGTGTTAGCTGCACCAACTGGTAGGGCAGCAAAACGTCTAAGTGAGTCAACTGAATTACCTGCAATGACGATACACCGTCTGCTAGGATTTACTGGTCAAGAGGATGACGATGCAGAAGGAAATGAAATTGAAGGTAAACTAATCATCATAGATGAAACTTCCATGCTAGATACATGGCTGGGGCACCAATTGTTAAAAGCTATTCCAAAAGATGCACAAGTTATTTTTGTAGGGGACCAAGATCAGTTGCCTCCAGTTGGACCTGGGCAAGTATTAAAAGACTTGCTGGCATCTAAGCGGATTCCAACAGTCGAACTAAAAGATATTTATCGCCAATCAGAAGGTTCTTCTATCATTGAATTAGCCCATGAAATGAAAAAAGGATTGGTTCCACAAACTTTATTAGATAAAACGAGGGACCGTTCGTTTATCAAAGCTACCACTGAACAAATACCAAAAGTAGTGGAACAAGTATTGAAAAGTGCTTTATCCAAAGGTCATTCTATCCGTGATATACAAGTGTTAGCGCCAATGTATAGAGGTCCCGCTGGAATCGATGCGTTAAATAAAATGATGCAAGAAATGGTCAATCCAAATCCAGACGGTAAACGAAAAGAAATGGTTTTTGGGGAAACGATCTACCGAATAGGTGATAAAGTGCTACAACTTGTCAACCAGCCGGAAAGCAATGTGTTTAACGGTGATATGGGAGAAGTTATAAGCATTTTCAGAGCAGCTGAAACCGTCGATAAAAAAGAAATTCTCGTTGTGTCATTTGATGGTACAGAAGTTACGTATGAAAAAAATGATCTAAACCAAATTACATTAGCTTATTGCTGTTCTGTTCATAAATCACAAGGTAGTGAATTCCAAACGGTTATTATGCCTGTGACGCGCAGCTACATGAAAATGCTACGTCGAAACTTATTGTATACAGGAATTACGAGAGCTAAAAACTTCCTCATATTATGCGGAGATCCGCAAACTTTTAAGTATGGCGTGGAGCGGACAGATGATCTTCAACGTCTCACAACACTCAAAGATCGATTAACTGGAAGTGAAGAACCAGTAGAACAACCAGTTGAATCGGAAGTTGTGGATTCCGATGAACCTACAGAAGTCCTAGTTGAAACAACTTTTTTAACAGCAGATAATTATCATTTAATCGATCCATTAATTGGTATGAAAGGAATTACACCTTATCAATTTATGGAGACTGACAATTGACATTAAGGCGATTGTTTTTTATAATCAATTGCATATCATAAAATGTTGACGGAGAAAGTACTTTTGTTACCTGACAAGAGAGGGATTTCATGGCTGGAAGAATCCTCAGTGCATAACATGTAGGAAAGCTACTCCTGAGTGCAGTTAAAACCTGCCGTTTGCCGCGTTAAGGCTTCTTAAGAGACATATTGGTGTAGCTGATATGTAACTAGGGTGGTACCGCGAAATAATAGCTTTCGTCCCTTTTTGGGATGAGGGCTTTTTTTATTTCAACAAATTAAGGAGGAATTAGGATGAAACAATTAACAGGCGCTCAAATTAGACAAATGTATTTAGACTTCTTTATCGAAAAAGGACATACACAAGAACCATCTGCTCCACTTGTGCCAATCAATGACCCTTCTTTACTTTGGATCAATAGTGGAGTGGCAACATTAAAAAAATATTTTGATGGACGTGTCGTGCCAGAAAATCCACGTATTACGAATGCGCAAAAATCAATTCGTACAAATGATATTGAAAATGTAGGGAAAACGGCTAGACACCATACATTCTTCGAAATGCTTGGAAACTTCTCTATCGGTGAATACTTTAAAAGAGAAGCAATTGAATGGGCATGGGAATTCCTAACAGATGACAAATGGATTGCTTTTGATGCAGAAAAATTATCGATTACGGTTCATCCAGAAGATGAAGAAGCATATAATATTTGGAGAAACGAAATTGGTATTCCAGAAGAAAGAATTATTCGTCTAGAAGGAAACTTCTGGGATATTGGCGAAGGTCCAAGTGGTCCGAACTCCGAAATATTCTATGACCGCGGGGAAAGTTACGGAAATGATGCAAATGATCCGGAATTATATCCAGGTGGAGAAAATGAACGTTATTTAGAAATTTGGAACTTAGTATTTTCTGAATTCAACCATAATCCAGATCACACATACACACCACTACCGAAACAAAATATTGATACTGGTATGGGTCTGGAACGTATGGCAAGTGTTGTACAAGATGTCCCTACAAACTTTGATACGGATTTGTTTATGCCAATTATTCGCCAGACAGAAAGTATTGCTGGAAAAACATATCGCCAAAATGAAGAAGATGATACTGCTTTTAAAGTAATTGCAGACCATGTTCGTACAGTTGCTTTCGCAATTGGAGATGGGGCACTTCCATCAAATGAAGGAAGAGGATATGTACTTAGAAGATTGCTTCGACGCGCGGTACGCTTTGCAAAACAACTTGGCATCGATAAACCATTCCTACATGAGCTTGTTCCGGTTGTTGGAGAAATTATGCAAGACTTCTATCCAGAAGTTACAGCGAAACAAGATTTCATTATGCGTGTTATGAAGACAGAAGAAGAACGTTTCCATGAAACACTGCATGATGGTTTAGCGATTCTAGAAAAAGTAATCGAAGAACAACGTGCAAAAGGGGAATCATTCATCCCTGGAACGACTACGTTTACTTTATATGACACATATGGCTTCCCGATTGAATTAACGGAAGAATATGCGGAAGAAGCAAATATGACGGTAGACCATGAAGGGTTTAAAACAGAAATGGACGCACAACGTTCTCGTGCTCGTGCTGCTCGTCAAAATGTCGATTCAATGCAAGTACAATCAGAAGTATTTAGTAAACTCCATGATGAAAGTGAATTCATTGGATATGACACAGTCTCTACTACAACGAAAATCACGTCAATTGTTCTTGGACAAGCACTTGTAAAATCAGCAAGTGAAGGTGATGAAGTAAAAGTCATTTTGAGCCAGACTCCATTCTATGCGGAAAGTGGAGGTCAAATTGCCGATCATGGAATTATTGAAAATGAGTCCTTTAGAGGATTTGTCAAAGATGTGCAAAAAGCACCAAATGGACAAAATTTACACACTGTAGTAATTGAATCTGGAGAAATGATCAATGATGCAACAGTTACTGCTAGTGTAGATTCATCTTTACGTGGACATACGATTAAAAATCACTCTGCAACCCATTTATTGCATCAAGCACTAAAAGATGTTTTAGGAACACATGTAAATCAAGCGGGATCTTATGTTGGACCGGATCGACTTCGTTTTGACTTTTCTCATTTTGGACAAGTTACAAAAGAAGAGTTAGAGAAAATTGAACGTATAGTGAATGAAAAAGTGTGGGATAATATCCCGGTAGTTACTGGATACCACAATATTGATGAAGCGAAGAAAATGGGTGCGATGGCATTATTCGGTGAGAAATACGGCGATATCGTTCGTGTTGTTCAAATGGGTTCATTCTCCCTTGAACTATGTGGAGGAGTGCATGTACACAACACTTCTGAAATCGGGTTCTTTAAAATTCTATCAGAAAGTGGAATTGGAGCAGGCACTCGACGTATCGAAGCTGTAACAGGTAAAGGTGCTTTTGAAGTTGTTAAAGAGGAAGAACATGTACTTGCTGAAGCAGCAAACTTATTGAAAGCACAGCCAAAAGATATTGTTTCGAAAGTAGCGCAAACATTACAAGAATTAAAACATGCTCAAAAAGAAAATGAATCGCTTTCTGCAAAAATCGCAAATAGCCAAGCTTCATCTGTTCTATCATCTGCTCAAATTATAAACGATATTACCGTGTTATCCGTAAAAGTAGATGCAAAAGATAACAATCAGCTACGTCAAATGATGGATGATTTAAAGCAAAAACTTGATAAAGCCGTCATCGTGCTTGGAGCAATTGATGGGGATAAAGTCATGATTTCAGCAGGAGTAACAAAAGATTTAGTTGGTGGAAACTATCATGCAGGCAATATCGTCAAACTAGTAGCAGAACAATGTGGAGGTAAAGGTGGCGGTCGCCCTGATTTCGCAATGGCTGGTGCAAAAGATGGCAGCAAATTAGAGTCCGCTCTATCTTCAGTTTACGAATATATGAAAACAATCTAACTGTATTCAGCAAGGGGCCATAAGCCCTCGCTAAATGTAGTAATCTCCGGCTAAAAATACATATTTTATCGAGCTAGTTCGATAAAATATGTGCCAAATACGCCAGGGATGATTTGATATGTTGGTATATTTGATACTATTTCCAATTTCGGTTATACTAAAAGTCAGATAAGTGAAGTTGCCTACTAAAATCGAAAGCGAGGTGCTGATCATGAGTTCATTTGATAAAACGATGAAATTTAATTTTCCTGAAGAATCGATGGAACAGGAAGTCAAACATGTGATGCTACAAGTACACTCTGCACTAGAAGAAAAAGGGTATAATTCTATCAATCAAATTGTAGGCTATCTACTATCTGGTGATCCAGCTTATATTCCTCGCCATCAAGATGCGCGTAATATGATTCGAAAACTTGAACGTGACGAGATTTTAGAGGAATTGGTGAAATTTTATATTAAAAGAAATAATGAGGCTTAAACATGCGAATTATGGGTTTAGACGTCGGTTCCAGAACAGTTGGCGTTGCGATAAGTGACGCAATGGGATGGACGGCACAAGGGATTGAAACCATTAAAATTAACGAAGACGAACTAAATTTTGGTTTGGAACGTATCGATGAATTAGTTAAGCAACATGAAGTAACTGAATTCGTTGTTGGTTTTCCCAAAAATATGAATAACACCATTGGTCCTAGGGCAGAGGCATCCGAACGTTATGCGAAGCTACTAACCGATAAATACAATTTTCCCGTTACAATGTGGGATGAAAGATTGACAACAATGGCTGCAGAACGTATGTTAATAGATGCAGATGTTAGCCGTAAAAAACGGAAACAGGTAATTGACAAGATGGCTGCCGTAATGATATTACAAGGCTTTCTAGACAGAAAAAATAGATGAGGTGACTGCAATGGACCATGGTCAAGAAAATATTACAGTAGTAGATGAGAATGGTAACGAGCAACTTTGCAACGTATTATTTACATTTGAATCAGAAGAGTTTGGAAAATCCTATGTACTGTATTATCCAGTAGGTGCGGAAGAAGATGAAGACGAATCAATCGAAATTCACGCATCTTCATTCACGCCAAACGAAGAAGGCGAAGATGGAGACTTACTTCCAATCGAATCGGATGCTGAATGGGATATGATCGAAGAAATGTTAAATACATTTTTAGATGAAGAAGACGAAGATTAATCATTCGAAAAAAGGAAGGAAAGAGGTTCTCCTCATTCCTCCTTTTTCTTTTTGGTCATAATCTAGTATAATGAATTGCAATAAGGGGGGGAACCCGTGGGAAACGAATCAAAAAAAGAGATAATGTTTGATCGGATGAAAAATAAGAAAAAAGAAGTGAAACTCGTTAGAAGAATTGTATTGTCTATTGTACTTTTTCTCCTCATTGTAGGCGGAATAGGCGGCTTTATTGCTTATAACTATGTGAAAAGTGCTTTAGAACCAATGGATCCAACTTCAGAAGAGCAAGTGAATGTCGATATTCCAATTGGTTCTGGATTGGATACAATTTCCGCAACATTAGAAAAAAACGGGATTATTAAAAACGCAAAAATATTTAAATACTATGCCAAATTCAATAATGAATCTAATTTTCAAGCTGGTCAGTATAGTTTAACAAAAGCGATGACTTTAGATGAAATTATCGAAAGTTTAAAAACTGGTAAAGTATACAGAGAGCCGCTATTTAAGTTGACAATTCCTGAAGGTCTAACTTTGGAGCAAATTGGACAAGTAATCGAAAAGAAAACAGGTCAGTCTGCCGATGAATTTTTTGCGCTCGTAACAAGTGACGAATTTGTTGATCGAATGATGGTTAAGTATCCAAATCTGCTATCCGCAGAAATTAAAGCAGAAAATGTACGTTATGCGTTAGAGGGATATTTGTATCCTGCAACTTACCCGTTTTTCGAGGAAAATCCATCGTTAGAAGTAATAGCCGACACGATGCTTGCAAATACGGAAAAAACAGTATCAGCCTACTATGACCTTTTGCAAACAGAGGAAAAAACAGTTCACTGGTTATTGACATTTGCATCACTACTCGAGGAAGAAGCGACTGCACAAACTGATCGCGAAACGATTGCGAGTGTATTTTATAACCGACTGGATACTGATATGCCATTGCAAACAGATCCTACCGTTTTATACGCCTTAGGAAGTCATAAAGACCGTGTACTATTTGAAGATTTGGAAGTGGATAATCCATATAATACATATCAGAATTTAGGTTTACCACCTGGTCCAATAGCTAACGCAGGAATATCGTCTATTGAAGCAGTATTAAATCCAACAGATACTGATTATTTTTATTTCCTTGCTGACAAACAAGGTCAAAATCACTTTTCCAAAACTTATGAAGAGCATCTTCAAAAGATAGACGAATTTTTAAAATAATATATGGCAGGAGAAGGAATGAGGTCGCATTCTTTCTCCTGTTATGCTATTATAAGATATGTTTTTTACATACAAAAAAGGGGCTCGCTAGGAATGAATGTAAGTGATGAATTTTTAAAAGACTTTATAAAACCTCGCTCCGCAATTTTTATGGAAATGGAGCAATATGCAAAAGAAAACCATGTGCCCATTATGCAGTTAGTAGGGATGGAGTCCTTACTTCAACTTCTTTCTTTACAAAAACCTGCATCCATTTTAGAGTTAGGGACGGCAATCGGTTACTCATCTATGCGTATGGCTACAAAGCTAACGGAAGTTACTGTCGTCACGGTAGAACGAGATGAACAAAAGGCGGAACTTGCAAAAAATTATATAGAGCGAGGAAACTTGCAACATCGTATACAGGTTATTGTTGGGGATGCTTTAGAAATTTCACAAGCAGAGTTGGACAATCAAACATTTGATGCGATTTTTATCGATGCAGCAAAAGGACAATATAGAAACTTTTTTGAGAAATACGCTCCATTTCTAAATGATGGGGGCGTTATTTATTGTGATAATTTATTGTTAAATGGATTGTCAGAACTACCGATGAGTGAAGTACCAAGACGAAAAAGAACTATGGTTCGTAACCAACATCAATTTATGGAGTGGCTGATGAATCATCCAGATTATGACACAGCCTTTCTACCAGTCGGTGATGGCATGTTAGTAAGTATTAAGAGGTGATAAGATGAACAAGACAGAGCTATTAGTTACACCTGCCAATTTAGAGCATTTAGCCGAACTAATCACCGCTGGAGCAGATGCTTTTTTAGTTGGAGAGCAATTTTACGGTCTTCGTTTAGCAGGAGAATTTACAATTGAGGATATTAAAGTTGCAAGAAAACAAACAAAAGAACATAATAAGAAATTATATGTGGCGATGAACGGCCTTTTTCATAATGACAAGGTAGATGCGCTTGCTCCATATATGCAAAAACTACAAGAAATTGGTGTAGATGGTATTACATTCGGAGATCCCGCTGTTATTATTGCTAGACGGGAAGCAGATGTTACGATTCCATTACACTGGAATACGGAACAAACAGCAACAAACTATTTTACGGCTAACTATTGGGGAAAACGAGGGTCAAATCGTGCCGTTTTAGCTCGAGAACTAAGTTTAGATGAAATAGTGGAGATTAAAGAAAATGCGGATGTAAAAATAGAAGTGCAAGTGCATGGCATGACCTGTATGTTCCAATCAAAACGTTCTCTACTTGGGAACTATTTTTTATTCCAAGATAAAGCAATGGAAGTTGAAAATCGTTTCCACAACAAAAACATGTTTTTGCATGATAAAGAACGAGGGAATAAGTACCCAATTTATGAAGATCAAAATGGCACACATATATTCAGTCCAAATGATATGTGTATGATTGATGAGTTGGACGAATTGTTGGATGCAGAAATAGATAGTTTAAAAATAGACGGGATTTTACAAGATCCGACCTATGTCACAACTATAACAAGTTATTACAGACAAGCAATCGATGCTTACTATGATTCTCCATCTAGTTACAAAAAGGTAAAAAAAGAATTATTCAATAAAATAGAAGAAATACAACCTCCGCTCCGACCATTAGACACTGGATTCTTCTTTAAAGAAACAGTTTACTAAGAAAAGCTGAAGCGCCTATGTTAAAGGAATACAGTCTAAATTCGCGACATCGTGTCGCAACGACTGTATGACCTGCTTCGTACAGGCCTCTGACAGGCAAATGGGGAATGTGGTAGGTCTGCAAAGTACGCCACATCCTGTGGCAAAGCAGACATGACCCGCATCGTGCGGGCCCAGGAGGCAGCTCCTCAGCCACCACAAGCGATTTTGTTTGCGACGAGCTTGCGCAGGAGCAGCTTTTTCACATTTGACCCCGAGGGGCACCGTTCTTCTGCGACGAGCTTTGCGCAGGAGCAAGGCGCTGAAGCTGGACAGTTAAGAAAGGAAGGTTACAAGTGACAATCACTAAACTAGATAAAATAAGCGAATTGATAGATGGTAAGCGCGTAATTACAAAAAAACCTGAGTTATTGGCGCCAGCAGGAAGTTTAGAAAAACTGAAGATTGCCGTTCATTATGGGGCTGACGCTGTGTTCATCGGTGGACAAGAATTCGGATTACGATCAAACGCAGGTAACTTCTCCATTGAGGAAATGCGTGAAGGTGTCGAATTTGCGAACCGGTATGGGGCGAAAATTTATGTAACGACCAATATTTTTGCACATAATGAAAATATGGATGGACTGGAAGAATACCTACAAGGGATTGAAGGTGCCGGAGTAACCGGAATCATAGTAGCAGATCCGCTAATTATTGAAACTTGTCGTACTTTTGCTCCTAAACTGGAGTTGCACTTAAGTACACAACAATCATTATCCAACTGGAAAGCCGTTCAATATTGGAAGGAAGAAGGACTGCATCGGGTTGTTCTCGCTCGTGAAACGACTGGTGATGAAATTCAGTTGATGAAAGAAAAAGTGGATATAGAAATCGAAACATTTGTGCACGGTGCGATGTGTATTGCATACAGCGGTAGATGTACACTTTCTAATCATATGACTGCCCGTGATTCGAACCGCGGCGGTTGTTGCCAATCTTGTCGTTGGGATTATGATTTATATGAGCAAAACGATGGGGAAGAGCAAGCGTTATTTGATGATAAAGATATTCCATTTGCGATGAGTCCAAAAGATTTAAAACTGCTGGAATCGATACCAAGAATGATTGAAATGGGTATTGATTCATTAAAAGTAGAAGGACGTATGAAATCGATTCATTACATCGCAACAGTAGTTAGTGTCTACCGAAAAGTAATCGATGCATATTGTGCAGATCCGGAAAACTTTGTGATGAAACAAGCGTGGCTTACAGAGCTTGAAAAATGTGCAAACCGGGAAACGGATACGGCATTTTTCGAAGGCGAACCAAGTTTTGAACAACAAATGTACGGTGTACACGATAAAAAGCTAGGGTACGATTTTGTCGGACTCGTGTTAGATTATAACGAGGATACACAAATAGTGACACTTCAACAGCGAAATTATTTTAAACCAGGTGACGAAGTAGAATTTTTCGGACCAGAAATTGAAAATGTTCGAATGACAATTAGTGAAATAACGAATGCAAAAGGAAAAATATTGGATGCTGCAAGACATCCTTTAGAAATAGTACAATTTACATGTCCGGTTAAATTGTACCCAAATAACATGATGAGAAAGGGGCTAAAATAATGTCTAATAGAACTCCTCTTATCATTGGAATCTCTGGTGGTTCCGGTTCTGGGAAAACGAGTGTAACAAATGCGATAAGTGATGTTTTTAAAAACCATTCTGTCGTAGTAATCGAACAAGACTATTATTATAAAGACCAAAGCCATTTAAAATTTGAAGAACGTTTAAACACAAACTACGATCATCCACTTGCTTTTGATAATGACTTACTTATCGAGCATATTCATGACCTATTGAATAATAAAGCAATCGAAAAACCCGTGTATGATTATGCTCAGCATACACGTTCGAACGAAACAATTACGATAGAGCCAAAAGACGTGATCATTTTAGAAGGAATACTAGTGCTAGAAGATGAACGTCTTCGTAATTTGATGAACATAAAATTATTTGTAGATACAGATTCTGATTTACGAATTATTCGTCGAATTTTAAGGGATATTCATGAAAGAGGTCGTACGGTCGAATCAGTCGTGGAACAATACTTGACAGTCGTTCGACCTATGCATAACCAATTTATAGAGCCAACAAAAAAATATGCCGATGTCATTATTCCCGAAGGTGGACAAAATGAAGTGGCAATCGATTTAATGGTTACAAAAATAAAAACAATTCTTGAAACTGACGTTATTGTATAATATGATGATTGGTGATTGACAATAATTTCATGAAATTCATATCATTCGATTATTCAGCATATGAATGGTACATGAAGAATGTTTTAAGTGTGTATTTAAAGGAGTGTATGGGAAGTGTCAACAGAGAAACAATATCCAATGACCGTTGCTGGTAAACAAAAGCTAGAAGAAGAATTAGAATTATTGAAAACGGTTAAACGTAAAGAAGTCGTAGAACGTATTAAAATTGCGAGAAGCTTCGGAGACTTATCCGAGAATTCCGAGTATGATTCTGCAAAAGAAGACCAAGCATTTGTAGAAGGAAGAATTTCTACACTTGAGTCAATGATTCGAAATGCAGTGATTATTGAAGAAGAAGGCAATAATGATACTGTATCACTAGGGAAAACGGTAACATTTATCGAAATTCCTGATGGTGATGAAGAAACATATACAATTGTAGGTTCAGCAGAGGCTGATCCGCTAGAAGGTCTTATTTCCAATGATTCACCTATTGCAAAAGGTTTACTTGGTAAAACAATAGGTGAAAAGGTGAAAATCGTAACTCCAGGCGGAGAAATGGACGTAGAAATAAAATCGATTTCATAACAAAGAAGAGGTAAACAATTATGTTTGCCTCTTTTTTGAATGCTTTAGAGAAAATGAATAAACTAGAAAACAGTTAAGTCTTAGTAAAAAATAGTGTAAATCATTATGTAGTGAAACTTCGCGGTAGTGACCGCTAGTCTTCGAACTTGCCGCACCTAGCATGGGCCAACGCGTGTAGGTCTCAACTTTTGCGACCCAAGGCGCTAAGCCGAATATATTCTAGCTATCTATCTGGAGAAGATGGCCCACTAATAAATGCACAACGTTCTAGTCATTACTCGCAACATTGTATAGAATTCTCGCAACATTCCATTTCAAATGCGCAACATTATAGGTCATTCGCGCAACATTACCCAAAATGAGTTACAGGCATCGATGTCTCACTCCAAGTAAACTTGTTGTTATAAGAATTAGTTGCTTTCATATGCAATTTAGTTGCTCTTGCGCTAATTTTAGTTGCTTTCGCTGTAGATTTAGTTGCTTTCACTGACTAGTTGGTTGCCATAAGCCATTTACTGGATACACTCAATGAAAAATAAGAATAAAGTTTTATATGAAGTGGATTGATACAGAAAAAGTAAGCAATTTCTGTTGATTTTCTCAGCAATTGGCGACTCTAGCAGGAATAGCGTTAGGTGACGACTCTGGACTGTGCGCAAGCGAGGGAAGCGGCTGAGACAACGCGGGCGGAATGCATCTGTACTGCAGCGAAAGTACCAGCGGACGCTTCCTTAAGAAGCAGTATCCCTATATTACCCATGTTTTCTTTTATGGAAACTACTAATAAAATGATACATTTGAAGCCATTTAGGAATTTGTTCAGGAAAATGAAACTAAATATACTTTCTAATCGTCTTATTATATTGTATTCTCTAATCTATGGAGGAGGAATAGTATGCAAGACAATAATAGACGCATGAATATACGACAAAATAGAAAGAAAAAAAATAAAATACTCAATATATTGATTGGTATAGTACTACTCTTAATCATTATGGTCGTTGTAAATATCGTAACGGACGATAATACGGAAGAGGCAGCTGTAGAACAAGAGGTATCAGATACGTTAGAAACAGAAGATGAATCGGCAGAAGTAGATCTGGATGAAGGTCAACAAGAAGAGTCTTCTACAAACGAATCCAATACACAAAACGAACCAAGTAATTCTACCTCAGAAGAGGATAAAACAACTGAGACATCTGAAAATACTAGTGAAAATACAACAACTGAGCAACAATCTAATAGTAATTCACAGGATGTAAATGCAACCGTAGACCCTTCCTGGGAACCAATTGGCACAACACAAACTGGTGAGCATGTTTCTAGCTATGACAGTTCATCGGTTGACTGGGCAGAGAAAGTAGAAGCACTTGCTTATGCCGCTGGCTTAGAGCCATCGAATATGTATGTGAAGTTTTTAGGTAACGGTGGAAGCCCTCAAAAATCGATTGGGACTGTCACTTCGAAAGATGGGAAAGAAATTTACCGCATCTCTTTAGAATGGATAGATGGCCAAGGCTGGAAACCGACAAAAAGAGAAAAGTTAACAACATTAGAAGACGCCTCTTGACTCAAGGGCGTCTTTGACTTATTTTAATAGAAGTGCTTTATCTTCATTCAGCTAAAGATTCTCACCTCTATAGGTAAGTGAGATGAATGTAGTTTTGTTTAATGTTCAGCGGGTGTTCCAACGCCCGCTGAACGAAGATAAAGCCTCCGGCGGATGTCACAGATTTTCAAAGGAATTAATAGAGGTATCGATTCAAAATCTGGACGCAATTACGCCAAGGCGTAATTGATAGAGAGGGGCAAACTAACATGAAAATTGCAGTTATTGGTGCAATGGAGCAAGAAGTAGAATTATTGCGTAAGAAAATAGAAAATCCGGAAACAAAAGAAATTGCAAATAGTGAATTTACAATTGGTACATACAAAAATCATGAAGTAATTTTATTGAAAAGCGGAATAGGAAAAGTAAATGCTGCCATGACGACAGCTATTTTATTGAGCGAATATAAACCGGACTATGTGATTAATACTGGTTCAGCTGGTGGATATGATCCAACACTTTCTGTTGGAGCGATTGTTATTTCAGACGAAGTTCGCCATCATGATGTCGATGTAACTGCTTTTGGATATGAAATGGGACAAGTACCACAACTTCCTGCAGCGTTTAAATCTGATGCCCATTTAATGAAACTTGCTGAAGAAGCGGTAAAAGAAATAGGAGAACATGAAGCTGCTACTGGATTAATCGCAACGGGAGATATTTTCATGCATAATCCTGAAAAAGTAGAAGAAGTCAGAGGGCATTTTCCACAGATGAAAGCATGTGAAATGGAAGCGGCAGCTGTAGCGCAAGTTTGTCATCAGTTTGAAGTTCCATTCGTTGTCATCCGATCACTATCTGATATTGCTGGAAAAGAATCTTCTATTAGTTTCGATGAGTTTTTACCGGTTGCTGCTAAACATTCGACGGAAATAGTATTGCGTGTAGTAGAGCGACTATAATTTGTCATGAATTTGACAAACTAGAATAATCACTTTCATATTAATAATTTATCCATTGTGTGCTATGATAAAGGCAACAGTGCTTGATTATGTTAGAGGGGGTTAATAGAATGATCTTTTTGATGGGTATGTCTATTTTAATTACAGCTGTTTTAGCATTCATTATGATAGCAGAGACAAGCGAAGATTAAGTTCTACTAAGCTCTTTTGGTGTTCGATACATCAAAAGAGTTTTTTTCATGAATATATGATTGGTAGAGTTTTACGAGCGCGCGTTTTTCGATTCGTGAGACGTAACTTCGAGATATTTTTAATTGCTTCGATATTTCTTTTTGGGTCATTGGCTCATGCCCCAGTAATCCATATCGTCTAATCACAATATCCAGTTCTCGTTTTTCCAAATGCGATAAGTGTGTATACAATCTGTTTGTATCTTCCTCATCGACAAGTTGCTCATCGGTACTTTTATCCATATTTTGAAGTAAATCTGTTATCTCTAACGAATGGCCATCTTTATCCATTCCGATCGGTTCATGTAGTGAAACGTCTTTTTGTACTTTTTTCAAGGAACGTAAATACATAAGAATTTCATTTTCTATGCATCTTGCTGCGTAAGTTGCTAGTTTTGTTTTTTTAGTAGGTGTATAGCTATTTACTGCTTTCATCAAGCCAATCGTACCGATAGAGATATAATCGTCTAATAGCTCGTGTTTTGGATGAAACTTTTTGACAACATGTGCAACAAGCCGCATATTTCGTTCGATGAGCTCATCTCTTGCGGACAAGTCACCTTCCAAAAAACGATCAATCATTACTTTTTCTTCTTCTGGTGTAAATGGTTGATGAAATGCCTGACCTTTTAAGTACCCGAGAACAAGAGGAAGATCGGAGACAACACTTATAAATGCAGTCAAAAGACCAGAGATACTAATCACCTCCATCAAGTTATACACTTTCAGTATATGTCGAAAAACACAGGAATATGAAAAAGAACGGCTGCACATAGCAACCGCTCTAAATGATGGAAAACTTATTAAACTTTTTTTAACGTAAAAGTGCTAATCATTAAAAAAGCAAGAATAATGAATAAAAACATGTACGAAACATCAGGTATCACATCTATTGCGAAATAGGATAGTGTTAAAATTACTCCTGCAACTGTGATCGGTAGGCCTGTAAAAAAACCATTCGATTCGGATATATTAAATCTAGCTAGTCTAAATGCACCACATGCAATATAAATAATGGTGATGGCCATTCCTGCTGTACTAAACTCTTGTAAAACTAGAGAATATAATAACAAGGCAGGTGCAACGCCGAAAGAGATAATATCACTCATGGAGTCGAGTTGTTTCCCAAGTTCTGATTCAAGATGAAACTTTCTTGCTACCATTCCATCAAATCGGTCTAATAAGCCTGCTATAAATATAAACAGTACACTATATGCAGGTGATTCATTCATCGTAGCCATTATAGCTGCACCACCGAACGCAAGGTTGCCTATCGTGATCATATTTGCTGCTTGTGATTTCAATTTTTTTCGGGTATTGGACATAATACTTTGTAAATACATTGTAAATCACTCCTTTACAAACGAACTATTTCGTATATTATACTTTGAATAAGTAAAAATTGTAAGCTATTGTTCAGAGGGAGATAGAAATGAGAGAAAAATTATACCAATCCATGATTGAATTAACAAATGGAAAATGGTCTTCTACTATTATTCAATCATATGCAAGATCTAAGTTAAGTAAATCCATCATTCCAACTTATATTAACTATTTTAATATAACTTTACAAGATGTCACTCGTCCTATCAATGAATTTTCTACACTACATGATTTTTTCATTCGTGAAGTGTCTACGGAGAGTCGACCAATAGATGAGGGGACAAGTAGTATCATTAGTCCCGTTGATGCAACGGTTGAAACATTCGGATCTATTACGAAAGATGGCATCTTTTTCGTAAAAGGCAAACCGTATACATTAGAAAATTTGCTTGGCTCCCAAAAGGTTGCAAATCAATTTATAAATGGATCGTATATCATTTTATATTTAAGCCCTGCTGAGTATCATCGAATTCATGCACCAATCGATGGGGAAGTAATTCGTCAATATACGCTCGGAAAGAAGTCTTATCCTGTAAACAAATGGGGACTACAATATGGGAAAGATACCATTAGTGGTAATTATCGATTGTTAACAGAACTACGTATGCCAAACAATAAGCACTGTAGTCATATTAAAGTGGGGGCAATGTTTGTTAATTCGATTGAATTGACGAATACTTCTTCGGCTTGGAAAAAAGGCGAGGAAGTGGGTTATTTCTCATTTGGTTCAACCGTTGTCCTGCTATTTGAAGCAGGCAGTATGGAGTTTTCATCTACTATAAAGCCTGGGAAGTTTGTACGAATGGGTGAGAGCCTGGCAAATATGCTATAATCGTTAAAGAAAAAGCGCCGAATTGGAGTGTTTGTTTTTGTATTCATATTTTATACCAAGTGAATTTGTTAGAAGTATCTTTCATATTACACCTGAATTTTTAAAAGAAAAAGGTGTGAAAGCTGTTATAACAGATCTAGACAATACATTAGTAGAGTGGGATCGTCCTAATGCAACACCAAAGTTAATCGAGTGGTTTACTAACATGAAAGAAGCAGGTATTCAAGTGACGATTGTGTCGAATAACAACGAGATGCGTGTTCAATCATTTGCAGATCCGCTTGATATTCCTTTCATATCAAATGCACGAAAACCGTTAGGAAAAGCTTTCAAACAAGCAGTGAAGAAAATGAATGTAGATCGTGATGAAGTGGTTGTCATCGGAGACCAACTTTTAACAGATGTGTTCGGTGGAAATCGCCAAAAACTTCATACGATTTTAGTCATTCCCGTTGCAAATTCAGATGGATTTGTAACGAAATTTAATCGTATTGTGGAACGAAGAATTTTTAGTTATCTTGATAAAAAAGGTCAAGTAACATGGGAGGAAGAAGTGTGACAGAAGCACCAAAATGTATCGGTTGCGGTACTATTATTCAAACAGAAAAAGTAGGAGAGCCGGGGTATGCCCCTGCATCTTCGTTAGAAAAAGAAGTTATCATTTGTCAGCGTTGTTTCCGTTTAAAAAATTATAATGAATTACAACCAGTGTCGTTAACAGATGATGATTTTTTACGAATATTAAATGGTTTAGGAACACAAAAAGGGTTAATCGTTAAGATAGTCGATATTTTTGATTTTAACGGTAGCTGGCTTCCTGGATTGCATCGTTTCGTAGGCAATAATCCGATTTTATTAATTGCTAATAAAGCAGACTTATTACCAAAATCGGTGAAGAAAAACAAAGTAATTAATTGGATGAAACAAGAAGCGAAGAAATTAGGCTTATCTCCGATTGATGTATTATTTGTAAGTGCCCATAAAGGAACAGGTATGAGTGAAGCAATGGAAGCAATTGAGCATTATCGCAAAGGCGAAAATGTATATGTTGTTGGCTGTACAAATGTTGGAAAGTCTACTTTTATCAATCGTATTATTAAACAAGCGACAGGAGAAGATGCGGTTATCACAACATCTCATTTCCCTGGAACGACACTGGATATGATTGAAATTCCATTGGACGATGAAAAGGCTTTGTATGATACACCTGGTATTATTAATCATCATCAAATGGCGCATTATTTGGATCCAACTGAGCTTAAATTTATCACACCGAAAAAAGAAATTAAGCCGAAAGTTTTCCAATTGAACAGCGAGCAAACTTTATTTTTAGGTGGCTTATCTCGTTTCGATTTTATCAAAGGAGATCGTTCGGCATTTACTTGTCATATCGCAAATGATATTCCGATTCACCGAACAAAGCTTGAAAATGCGGACAACTTATATAAAGAACATAAAGGGAAACTATTAGCGCCGCCATCGGAGCAGTTTGCGGAATTATTACCACCTTTAGTGCGTCATGAATTTAAGATCAAAGATGGAAAAACGGATATTGTGTTTTCAGGATTAGGCTGGATTACTGTACAGCAAGGTGGCGTAGTTGTCGCTGCGCATGCACCAGCAGGCGTAGAAATATCTATTCGACCATCGCTTATATAGGAGGTTGTTTGAGTTGAAAAAATGGTTTGCTGTAATAGGAAATCCAATCAATCATTCGCTTTCTCCGGTTATGCATGATACATGGCTTGCAGAGCAACATATAAATGCTAGTTATATTCCTGTTCACGTGGAAGAAGATAAGCTTTGTGATGCCGTACAATCATTAAAATTATTAGGTTGTAGTGGTTGGAATGTAACCGTACCTTATAAAGAAGCGATTATTCCTTATTTAGATGAAGTAGACCAATCAGCAAAGGGAATCGGTGCTGTTAATACAGTTGTAAAAACAGAAGACGGTCGGTTTGTTGGATATAATACAGATGGTCTAGGATTTATTGAATCACTTGGAGCGATTAGTCAAACAAATCGTATTCTTCTATTAGGAGCTGGTGGTGCATCAAGAGGTATTGCTCATGCATTTAAACAATTAGGCTTTTCGCAAATTGCTATTGCAAATCGGACATATGCCAATGCAGAGCGACTAGTAGAAGAATTACAACTAGGACAAGCAATCACATTAGAAGAGGCTCAAAGTACGCTAGGACAATTTGATATCATTGTCCAAACAACCCCACAAGGGATGAAAAATAACTCGGCTGCGCTACCGATTCAGCTTCATCAAATAAAAGAACATGCAATTGTTGCGGATATTGTATATAATCCTTTAGTTACCCCTTTTTTAGAGGAAGCGAAAAAATACAATGTCCGCACAGTAAATGGATTAGGAATGCTCGTACACCAAGGGGCAATCGCCTTTACGTATTGGAATGGAGTTAAACCAAATACGGAACAAATGGTGGAACGTTTAACCGAGCAATTAGGAGGAAATTATGTTAACAGGTAAACAAAAAAGATTTTTACGTAGTCAGGCGCATCACTTATCACCAATTTTTCAAGTTGGTAAAGGTGGAGTAAACGATGCGATGATTAAACAAATTGGCGAAGCATTAGAAGTCCGTGAATTGATCAAAATTAGTATTTTACAAAACTGTGAAGACGAGAAGCATGAAGTGGCAGAAGCACTTGCAAAAGGAACACGCTCTGATCTTGTTCAACTGATCGGTTTAACAGTTGTATTATATAAACCATCGAAAAATAATAAACGAATCGAGCTTCCAAGAGAGCGTCGTGCATGAGGAAAAAAGTAGGGATCTTAGGTGGTACATTTAATCCACCTCATATTGGTCATTTGATCATTGCCAATGAAGTATTGAACGCACTACGTCTAGATGAAGTGCGTTTCATGCCAAATGCAACCCCTCCTCATAAACAAAAGGACGAGCAAGTAACGACAGAGCAACGATTAAAGATGACACAGCTTGCCATCCGTGGAATTCCGAATATGGCAGTAGAAACGATTGAATTAGAACGTGGTGGTACTTCTTATACGTTTGACACAATCGAAATGTTACAAAGTCGAGAGCCAAATACAGATTTTTACTTCATTATCGGTGGCGATCAAGTGGAGTATTTACCCAAATGGCATCGCATTGATGAACTCGTTCAAAAAGTACAATTTGTAGGGGTTCCGAGACCAAATACTACTTTGGATACAGCATATTCTATTAGTACAATTGCGATCCCTCAAATTGAGTTGTCTTCCACACTTCTACGTAATCGTTTGATGAATGGAGTAACAACGAAGTTTCTTATTCCAGATAGAGTGAATGATTTCATCCAAAAGGAGAAATTGTATGAAGTTTGAACATGTATTAGTGCAGATGAAGGATAGAATGCCGGAAAAACGCTATATTCACACAAAAGGTGTAGCAATGACAGCGGTACATCTTGCCAAAAAATACGGAGAAGATATAGATAAAGCAGAGCTTGCCGGTATTTTACATGATAGTGTGAAATATGCAGAGAAGGAATGGTTAAGAGAAAAAATCATTTCGGAAAAGATGGATCCTAATCTTTTACAATACCACCATGAACTTTGGCATGCACCTGTTGGAAGTTATGTAGCTGAACATGAATTTCAAATACATGATGAAGATATATTAAATGCGATTAAATACCATACAACTGGTCGAGCAGGTATGTCGCCATTAGAAAAAATTATTTACATCTCCGATATGATCGAACCTAGCCGTAATTACCCTGGAGTGGAGCTTCTAAGGGAAAAAGCAGAAATAGATTTAGAAGATGCAATGGTAAGCTGTATGGTGCATAGTATGACCTTTTTGATCGATAAAAAACAACCGGTATTTCCGGATTCATTTCATTGTTACAATGATTTGATACAAAAGAAAGGAAAAGTGAACGAATGACAACGACAAAATCATTAGTAGAAGTAGCTTATAAAGCAGCAGACGATAAAAGAGCAGAGGATATCGTCGTATTAAATATGCAAGGGGTATCATTACTTGCGGATTACTTTTTAATCTGTCATGCAAACTCAGACCGTCAAGTACAAGCGATTGCAAAAGAACTAGAGGAACAAGCAACAATCGCTGGTTTCAATGTGAAACGTCTAGAAGGATTCGATGAAGCAAGATGGATCCTAGTAGATATGGGCGATGTAGTAGCACATGTATTCCATAAAGATGAACGTGCTTACTACAACTTAGAACGTCTTTGGGGAGATGCACCAATGATTGAAGTAGGGCAAGATGCATAATGGCAATGTACGACCGATTTGCCTTTATTTATGATTCACTCATGTCCGATATAGCCTATGATAAATATGCAAAATGGGTGCAGGCATCTGCACCCGTATCTAGCGGAAAACGTTTAGTCGATATAGGTTGTGGCACGGGTGTCTTAAGTGTGCAATTTGCGAAAGCTGGCTATGATGTAATCGGTGTAGATTTATCGGAATCGATGTTAACGATTGCGCAAAGTCGTAGTTTAGAACAAGGTGTGGATATTTCTTTCATATGTCAATCGATGTCTGAATTAGATGGTTTAGACGAGATAGATGTAGCGGTTATTGCAATTGATTCGATCAATTATTTGGAAACCTTTGAAGAAGTGAAACAAACATTGAAACTAGTTTTTGAGTCATTAACACCGAATGGTCAATTATTTTTCGATGTTCACTCCCTTTATAAAATGGATGTTATATATCCAGATGGGCCGTTTACATATGAAGATGAGCAAGTAGCTTATATATGGCATACGGAAGTAGGGGAAGAAGCACATTCGATCTATCATGATATAACCTTTTTTGTTCAAGATGAATCGGGCTATTATGAACGATTTGAAGAATCACATTATCAACGGACATATCCATTAGAATCATTCACGGATTTGTTAAAACAAGTTGGATTTTCAAATATCTATGTCTCTACCACTGTTTTTGATGAACAAGATGAAGAAGAAATCGAACGGTATTTTATACATGCTACAAAATAGTTCTTTCCAAAGAGAGGTAAATTTAGTATAGTTTTTATAACTCCATATAATTTACCTCTTTTTGCGAGAGGATGATATTTCTGTTTCGTTTATTAGTTCAGAAATACAAGAAAAAGCTGTTGCTCCCAACAACAGTAATCACAATCATATTATTTTTTGTTATACAATCCCAATTCAAATCAGCACCTCCCACAGCTGATGTTGTACAACCTATCCCTTTTGAAAATCCCTTACTAGAACAAGAAGAACTAACTGAATATGTTGAAGATATGGCTATTTTTATCGAAGTCAAAGGCGCAGTAAAGAGTCCCGGAGTTTATGAACTAAAGGATGGCGATCGTGTATTAAATGCGATCGAACAAGCTGGAGGTTATTTAGTTACAGCCAATAGTAAAGATATTAACCATGCGCAACGAGTAGTAGATGAAATGGTTATTTACATTCCCCTTGAAGGAGAGGAAACGGAAGAAATAGAAACAATTGTAGCAGCGAAGGACGAAAATGCCAATTTAGTAAATATCAATAAAGCAGATGCCTCGATGCTCACTACATTACCAGGAATCGGACTGGCAAAAGCAGAAGCGATCCTTGCGTATAGAGAAGGAAACGGCAATTTTAAAGAAAAACAAGATTTAATGAATGTGACAGGAATAGGTCAGAAAACATTTGAAAAATTAGAACCACTAATAACTGTGAAGTAATATTGACTGTTCAACCTAAAAACTACTACACTAGAAGAAGTTTATATTACTTGGAGGTAGTTATATGGAGCGTATTACATGGGACCAATTTTTCATGGCACAAAGCCATTTACTTGCATTAAGAAGCACTTGTACAAGGTTAGCAGTAGGTGCAACAATCGTTCGAGATCGACGAATTATGGCAGGGGGCTATAATGGCTCTATTTCAGGTGGAGATCATTGTATCGATCATGGCTGTTACGTAGTAGATAATCATTGCGTGCGTACCATTCACGCAGAAATGAATGCATTATTACAATGTGCAAAATATGGTGTTTCGGTAAGTGGAGCAGATTTATATGTGACTCATTTCCCTTGTTTACCATGCACAAAATCGATTATTCAAGCAGGAATTGCTCGCCTTTACTATGCACAAGATTATAAAAACAATGAGTATGCAATTGAATTGCTAAAACAAGCGGGCGTAGAAGTGATTCAAGTCCCATTTGACGAGCGTAAAATCGACTTTTTAAGTGATGAAAAAGTTGCACTTTATATGGAATTGTTAACGAAGTTACGAGAGAAAGGAGCAAGTATCGAAGAATTGGCGCCATATGAAACGAAGGTGGCAGAATTATTCGGCGTATAACCATCCAAGGAAATCTTATTTATATAGCTTTCTCTGTTGTTATTGCTACGATTAGTGCTTTTGAATCTGTGAAACTATTACTGTTATTTGTCATCCTATTTTGTTGGCTAATGTACAAGCAAAAGCATTTTCTTTTTATCGTCGGAACAATTATCTTTGGTATTGTTTCTTATTTCTATGTGCAAACAGTTATGCCGATACAAGCAAATGAAATTCAAGTAAAGGAAATAACTTGGACCGATATTTACCGGATAAATGGGCAATATATACGTGGTTTTGCTATTTCAGAAGATGGTGAAAAATGGTATGTGCAACTTAAAATACGTACCGATAATGAAAAATATATACTTACGCAAACATCTGTTGCAGGTATGGTATTTCGTGTAGATGCCAAAGAAGTAGAGAAACGGCCAGTTTCTCATGCCTATGCTTTTGACATGAATTCCTATATAAAAAGTAACGGAGCTGTCGGCCAGATGGCAGTGGAAACATATCAAATCACACATCAAAAAAAGAATTTTATTACGTATATGGCAGAAAAGAGATTCTCGATGAAGCAGCATATACAAACTACGTTTCCAATGTCTTTACAAGCGGAAGCAGAAGCACTTTTAATCGGCAGTAGAGAGCAGATGCCTTCTGATATGCAAGATGCTTATCAAACACTAGGAATTACGCATTTATTTGCAATTTCAGGTCTTCATGTAGCTTTACTCGCATTGCTTGTATATGAATCGATGATACGAATCGGCATTCGAAGAGAAACGGCAAATTTAGTTTTAATAATTGCTCTTCCGCTTTATGCATTTATTGCTGGAGGAGCTCCATCTGTATGGAGATCTGTTTCCGTAACTGAGATGGTCTTACTAAGTTTATTGTTTCGAAAAAAACTCGTAATCGATGATGCATTTTCCTTAAGTATAATTGGTTTTGTGTTACTGACACCATGGGTTCTTTTTCAAATTGGTTTTCAATTATCGTATTTAGCCGCATTTTCGCTTATTTATTCGTCTATATTACTAAAAAAGAGTTCTTCATATATGATGCAATCTTTTGTTATTACAGCGTTGTGTCAATTAATTGTTTATCCGATTCTTCTATATCAATTTTATGAAATTTCCATTTCCTCATTTCTTGCAAATTTAGTTTTTGTTCCGCTGTTTTCTTTTATCATTTTACCTATAAACCTCTTTTTCTTATTACTTACCATTCTTTCTACTACGATTAGTCAAATTCTTTTCCAATTATATGAACCGCTACGAAGTTTATTGAGCGACTTTATCCTTTACTTAGGCGGACTACCTTTTCAAATGTGGAATCCCATGCAACCATCTTTATTGCTTGTCTTTATTGCTTATATAACGGTTATATTCTTTTTTATCTCGTTTGAACGACAGAAGTGGCTGATTTTAAGTGTCTTCCTTCTTTTATTGCCAATTTGTGCTATGCATGTTAGACCATATTTAGATTCATCGACGAAAATAACGTTTTTAAATGTTGGACAAGGAGATTGCATCGTGATTGAAATGCCTTATCGAAAAGAGGTAATTATGATTGATACAGGCGGGTTATTACGTTTTGAACAGGATGCTTGGAAAATGGGAAATGAAGTTTATGAAGTGGGAAGACAAATTGTTGTACCGTTTTTAAAAGGAAAAGGAATAACGAAAATAGACACTCTAGTTATTACCCATGCAGATGCAGATCATATGGAAGGTGCAGAGGAGATTCTACAGGAAATGCGCGTAGGTGAAATTCATATTACACCAGGATCTACTCATAAAGACGGCATGCAAGATTTGATGGAAGAAGTAAGGGAACAACAAATTCCTTTGATTGAAAAAGGAGCGGGAGAGCAAATAGATTCAAGTTATTTTCAGTTTCAATATATCTATCCGATGGATTCTATTTATGAAGGGAATAATGATTCACTTGTCTTATCTATGCAAAATCATTATTTTCATGGATTATTTATGGGGGATTTAGAAAAAGAAGGAGAGTTAGAATTAGTAAGTAGGTACAAAAGAACTTTGAAAGATATTGCGTTATTGAAAATAGGGCACCATGGAAGTAAAACTTCTAGTGAACAATCTTTTTTAGCCTTAACCAATCCGGACTTGGCTATCATAACTGCTGGGTTTAGGAATAGATTTGGCCATCCGCACCCTGATGTGGTAGAACGTTTAGACGCGCTGCAAATACCTTTTCTACAAACAGGCAGAGATGGCACAATTGAAGTGGAAATAACGAAAACAGGAGATATATTCGTGACAACTCCTAAATAACTAAAAAAAGATTTTGCCTAGTATAGACAAAATCCTTTTCTAGTGATTATCGAGAAACAAACTCAACAATTACTGCAATAGCGAACATAATGGTAAAAAATCCAAAGGAGACTACAAAACCTACGCCTGAGTCGATTGCGTCGTTACGCTTCGACTGTACATTTTGTTCAAATTCATTCATTACTACCCCTCCTATTTCCACCTAATTATATAGGATAGGCTATTAAAAATCTACATGGAATGTTTCTTTTCTCCTTACCTTCCGACAATGTCACAAATTATTCACCATTTTTAAGTTATAATAAAGGCAAACCAATAGCAGTAAGGAGATCTAAGATGATTTCAGAAAAGTGGATGCAAATAGCAAACAATGATTTGTCGAATGTGTATTTATTATACGGAACAGAAGCGTATTTTATAGAAGAGACATTAAAAAGATTAAAGAGACAATTAAATGAGCAAGGGGAAGTAGAAATAATAACCTTTGATATGGAAGAAAAAAGTGTAGACGAAGTAATGTATGAAGCGGATACAATTCCTTTTTTCTCGGATAAGAAGCTTGTCATTGCCAAGAATGCTTTCTTTTTAAAAGCAACGGAAAAAGGAAAAGAAAAAGTGATACACGATACAGTTAGTTTAGAAAAGTGGCTTCAAAGTCCTTCTCCAACCGCAATTGTCGTTTTTATCGCTCCTTATGAAAAGTTAGATGAGCGAAAAAAAATTACGAAAGCGATGAAGCAAACAGCTAACATTATTGAAGCAACTTCTTTACAAGCACATGATTTAAAAAGTTGGGTATTGCATGAACTGAAAGCACACGGCAAAACAATGTCCGAAGAAACAATTGAGCGTTTCATCGAATATGGCGGTACCGATTTAGTTCATTTACAAACAGAATTAGCTAAAATAGCGACATTTGTAGGAGAAACGGAAGAAATAGATACTGAAACAGTGAAAAAATTACTCGTTCGAACATTAGAACAAGATGTTTTTACACTTGGAAATGCTTATCTTGCGGGCAACAAAAGTGAAGCAATCGCCATTTACCATGATCTAATAAAGCAAAAAGAGGATCCCTTAAAGTTGAATGCATTGATTGCAACACAAGTGAGGTTAATGGTGCAAGTAGGTCATTTAAAGAAAAAAGGATATCATGCACAACAAATAGCAGGGATATTAAAAGTACATCCTTACCGAGTAAAATTGCTATTTGATAATCCGATATTGTATAACGAACAAAAACTATTGCAGACTTTAAATGATTTAGCGACAGTAGATTTGCAGTTAAAAACATTAAATATTAACCGGGGTCGTATATTAGAATTGTTTTTAATGAAATAATTAAAGACTGTTGATTAGTCAATTCTCACTTGTACTTTTCGTTTCGCTTTGGACGAGATGATCACTTAATCATTATTGGGGGAGTGTATCAGCGAAGTGACCGTAGATGCAATTTCGGTCACTCTATTGCTTTCTATCTTGCATCCCTTGCCCATCAAGAAGGTTCGGTTATTATGTAAAACTTGTTCCGTTCAAGGTAATCCGCAAGCACTTATATAAAAGCACCAAACGTACTTTGACAATATTAAATAGCAATTTATGAAACTAATACTTGTGAAAATAAATAAAGACTGACCGGATAAACCGGCCAGTCTTATTTAAATTACGCTTTTTTCATTAATTGAGCTTTCTTGCGAGTAGCTGCGTTTTTATGAATTAAACCTTTAGAAGCTGCTTTCTCCAATTGTTGGATTGCAGATTTAATAAGTTCTTTTGCGTTTTCGTCATTGTTAAGTGCAGCATTGTCCGCTTTTTTTACAGCAGTACGCATTGCAGATTTAGCAGTAGCGTTTTGAGCGTTCAAAGTTGCGTTTTTCTTAACACGTTTGATTGCAGATTTAATATTTGGCATACCTTTCACCTCCTAAAATGGTCTCGAGATGATACATTTCTTTGTTGAAACTGTCTAATACAACAAGCATTATTTTAACAAACGCAAAAACAAATTGCAATATATAAATGCAAAGAATATTTACTTGACACATCGACCAAACTAATTTTGAGGTGAAAACTATGTGGGGACGAACAGATTTAATAGATGAATCGGATGAAATGGTCAAACATCGCACCAAAAAAGAAAAGGACGCTTTAGAAGAATCAGAAGGCGTAAAATTCGATGAAAGCCGTGAAGGAGCAGTATTAGTCACATCCATTGAAATTGATGAAAATGGCGAAAAGGAAATAGGAAAGAAAAAAGGAAAGTATATAACATTAACGGATCTAACCGTTAACCCGAATGATGAACAAAGTTTTCAACATTTAGAACGAATATTCATTGAAAAACTAAGAGAAATGCATGAAAACATTCAACTAACCAAGTCTTCCAAAATATTGATCATTGGACTTGGTAATGCAACCATTACACCAGATGCTATTGGTCCAAAAGCAATTGAGTTTCTACAAAATACATCTTTAACCTACTCCGAACAAGTCAAGGTCGTTATGTACGCACCGGGTGTAACTGGACAAACGGGATTTGAAACGAGTGATTTCGTAGAGGCAATCAGTAACGCATTTAAGCCAGATTTAATCATTGTACTAGATGCACTTGCTGCAAGAAATAGCGAAAGGCTTTGTAAAACAATCCAACTCACTAACACAGGCATACATCCTGGGTCAGGCGTTGGAAATCAACGAAAAGAAATTTCAGAGGAAGCTTATGGGGTACCAGTTACAGCAATTGGAATACCGATGGTTGTAGATGGACCGGTCTTATATGCGGATGCAATGGAGCAAGTGATTCATTACATCGCTTCGAAAATTGAAGAAAAAGGACGCCCTTCTTCCGCATTAGCAGTAACTCCGATGGTCTCTAATAAGCAAACGACTATTGATAAAACAGTATTACAACCGATTTTTGGCGAATGGGTTACGTGGCCAAAAGAAGAAAAAAGAAAATTGTTTGAAGAAGTTTTTGTTGGTAAGAATCCTTCTTTATTTGTAACACCAAAAGAAACGGATGCATGGGTGGAGCATTATGCTTACTTACTTTCTAACGGTTTAGAAACATGGATTACTAGTAGATGATGTCGTTCTAAAATTCCACTTTTCCACATACGATTGTGTGAGGAGAGTGGAATATATGGCTAAATCCCTGAAGAATTTAACAAGCATTTTAATCCTTTTATTTTTGGCACCTATCATTATCGCTACTGTCCAAACACCTCTTTTTACGACCCAACCTGAACAAGTGGAAGAAAAGAAAACAGAGGAAATCCCGGTAGTGTATGCGGCCCAATTAGAAAAAAATCCAGTTGTTCAAGAAGTAGTAACGGAGCCGAAAAAAGCATTTGTTTACTTTACTCATTCGCAAGAAGCGTATCAACCAATTCTTGCTGCCAAAGGTGAAAAAATCGCTATTTACCATCCGATAAGTAATATTACGACATTTCAAGACCAAATAAATGCCCAATTTGCATTTCATCAATTGGAAGCAACTTTTTTAGAAAATTACAATAAGAAAGAAATGGATGATTACAATTCAATACGTCCATTAGTACAACAAGCAATCGGTCAAAATGAATATGATGTCATTTTAGATATTCATAGAGACTCCGCTCGAGCAAATGTAACGACACTTAAAAATGGCGAAGAAAGCTATGCTAGATTTATATTCGTTATTGGAGGAGAGCACCCTAACTTTAGATGGAATGAGCAAATGGCACAAAATCTCTCTAACCAATTAAATAAATTAGTACCTGGGATTTCGCGTGGAATATTACTAAAAGAAGGTAAAGGAGTAGACGGTGTTTACAATCAGGACCTTGCCAAAAATTTACTCAATGTGGAACTCGGGGGCATTGATAATACCGAACAAGAAATTAATCGTTCGATTGCAATCCTAGCAAAAGCATTGTCTAATATGTTAAATGAACAGTTACCATCTTAAGTATACTGTCTTTTTTGCAAATAATAATTTGGATATTATAACGATAAGAAACAGTTATTCCTAATATTCTATAGTACAAGAAAGAGATGAAGCGTATTATTAATGCTTGATCTCTTTTTGTGTGGAAAGCATTCACAGTAGATTGTGTTATGTCCGGGTTTTTGATAAGATTAAAATCTGGCAAAAAATAATTTATTTTAACTTTTAACCAATAAAATTATTGAAAATGTACATACAGATGCAATAGTAATATTTCTTAAACAATTCTTTATCTGTTATAATGCAAGTAGTTTAATTAGGAGTGAACAAGTATGAACCATGAAGAGAGATTAGAACGACAGAAAAAAATACGTAACTTTTCCATTATCGCGCATATTGACCACGGGAAGTCAACGCTTGCTGACCGTATATTAGAAAAAACACAAACAGTGACATCAAGAGAAATGCAAAGCCAATTACTCGATTCGATGGATCTAGAGCGTGAACGCGGGATTACGATAAAATTGAATGCTGTTCAATTGACATATAATGCAAAAGATGGAGAAGAATATATTTTCCACTTAATCGATACACCTGGACATGTCGATTTTACGTATGAAGTATCAAGAAGTTTGGCCGCTTGTGAGGGAGCAATACTTGTAGTAGATGCTGCACAAGGAATCGAAGCACAAACACTAGCTAACGTATATTTAGCATTAGATAATGACTTGGAAATACTTCCAGTTGTCAATAAAATTGATTTACCTGCTGCTGATCCAGAGCGAGTGAAAAAAGAAGTGGAAGAAGTAATCGGACTAGATGCTTCGGAAGCAGTGCACGCTTCAGCAAAAGCAGGAATTGGTATAGAAGAAATATTAGAACAAGTTGTAGCAAAAGTTCCTGCACCTACTGGAGATCCTTCAGCGCCGCTAAAAGCGCTTATATTTGACTCTTTATTTGATCCTTACCGCGGAGTAATTGTTTATATTCGCATTATGGAAGGTACAGTAAAACCTGGAGACAAGATTAAAATGATGTCTTCTGGGAAAGAATTCGAAGTTGTAGAAACTGGTGTATTCACGCCGAAAGCAACCATGCGTGAAGAACTAACAGTCGGGGATGTTGGATTTTTAACTGCATCAATGAAGCATGTAGGAGACTCGAGTGTAGGGGATACGATTACATTAGCATCGAACCCAGCACAAGAAGCACTTCCGGGATATCGCAAAATGAATCCAATGGTATTCTGTGGTTTGTATCCAATCGATAACTCTAAATATGTGGATTTACGAGATGCGCTTGAAAAATTAGAGTTAAATGACTCGGCTCTAGAGTTTGAACCGGAAACTTCTCAAGCACTAGGATTTGGGTACCGTTGTGGTTTCTTAGGATTACTTCATATGGAAATTATTCAAGAACGTATTGAACGTGAATTTAAAATCGATTTAATCACGACTGCACCTAGTGTTATTTACGATGTAAAGTTAACAAGTGGCGAAACAATTAAAGTCGATAACCCTTCCATGATGCCAGAAGTGCAAAAGGTCGATAAAATTGAAGAACCATATGTAAAGGCTTCAATTATGGTCCCTGAAGACTATGTTGGTTCTGTTATGGAGCTTTGTCAGCGTAAACGTGGTAACTTTATCACGATGGATTATTTATCATCCGCTCGTGTGAATATTATTTATGAAATTCCATTATCGGAAATTGTATACGATTTCTTTGATGCATTAAAATCTAGTACAAAAGGATATGCCTCTTTTGATTATGAATTAATCGGATACAAAGAGTCGAAACTAGTGAAAATGGATATTCTACTTAATAGTGAGAAAGTGGATGCCCTCAGCTTTATCGTGCATAAAGACTTTGCTTACGAACGTGGGAAAGTGATTGTTGAGAAGCTAAAAGCGCTAATCCCAAGACAACAATTTGAAGTACCGGTACAAGCTGCGATCGGTCAAAAAATTGTCGCTCGTTCGACGATTAAATCGATCGGTAAGAACGTATTAGCAAAATGTTACGGTGGAGATATTTCGCGTAAACGTAAACTTCTTGAAAAACAAAAAGAAGGTAAAAAACGTATGAAACAAGTAGGTTCTGTAGAAGTTCCTCAAGAAGCATTCATGGCAGTTCTGAAAATGGACGAGCCAAATAAATAAGTGATACCAAGACTCTAAGTGGTGTTTCTGGTATTTATGATTATAAAATAAGGTGGAAAATCCACCCTCTTGCCACCGCTTTTAAAGTTAGGTGGCAAGTTATAAATCTTGCATGAACATATCCATGACATTTGCAGCGTTTCGTTGCATTTTTTCAGTAAGGTGAACATAACGATCTTCTGTAATGGAAGCTCGACTATGACCCAAAATCTTTTGAACAGTTTTTACTGGCAATCCATTTTCAATTAATTTGGTTGCAAGAGTATGGCGTAAAGAATGATAATTAAATTTAATATTAATTTTTTGTGATATTGTGCGTGTGTGATATTTGATTATGGATGGCGTGAGAGGTTGTCCATTTTCTTTCACACATACACGATCACTTTTAATATAATGTTTGCCATATTTCAATTTATTTTGTTTCTGTCGTAACTTTTCCTTTTTTAATATATCCAATAAACTATCTCCAACTGCAATTGTTCGATAACCAGCTTTTGATTTTAAACTTGAGGGAACCCACTTAGTAGTTCCATCATCTTGTTTTTCTCCAATTAATTGTTGATCGATTTCAATTGTTTTTTCTTCAAAGTCTATCTTCGACCATTCAAGCCCACATGTCTCACCAACTCGTAGTCCAATATTAAGCCCTATGTGGAAGGGAATATAAAAGTCGTTGTCTTCTTTTATATTTTTATTTAACTTTTTTAGATTTTCATTTGATTGTATCTTTAAATCCTCTTTTGTTGCCTTTCTAGGTGTATCCATCATCAACTCGACATATTGCATAGGATTCTCGTTAATGTACTTATAAGGGTACACTGCATGTCTAAGAGCCTTGTTTAAAATACCCATCATAATTGTTATAGTTTGTCTTGCAAACCCTTCACGAACTTTTTCATTCACAAACATTTGCAACACTTCAGGGGTTAGTGATTTTAATTTATATTTTCCGAGCGCAGGATTTATATGCAAACGTATAGTTGTTTCGTAATTATATTGCGTATTTAGCTTCAATTTTAATTCTACATATTCTTTCATCCAATAATTTAAATAATCGTGTAGGGTTATTTCTGATGGTTTAAAGACCATACCTACATTTTCATATTCTAATATTTTTCTACGCAGTACTGTTTGTGCTTCTGACTTCGTTTGAGCACCTTCTGCTAAACGTTCAATTTTCTTGCGTTTTCCGTCAACATTCCCTAAATCAAAGTAGTAGTACCAAGAACCGCTTCTTTTTCTTACTCCGCCTTTCAAAAAGCTTCACTCCTTTAAAATTATTCATTTTTTGAGACACATCGAAAATCAAATATAAGCAACACCTCCTTTAATGGGTACATATGTTCTTTTTCGGGTTAAATTTTTTTACCATCTATGTTTTTTAGGTTTACGAGTTCCTCTGGAACTCCTTTTTCTTTAATTTCATCATAGATGGTAAAAGATGAATCATTGGTAAAAAATAAATCATCAGGTACTAATAACTCGACAGCAAATGTATTAGCTTCTATTTCTAATTTATCTGTAGAAAATAGAGTTTTCTTTTTTAAAAATGCAGTATTTTCTTCTGTATGTAAAATAGCATGTCCAAGTTCGTGGGCGCACGTAAAATACTGTTTTTGAAAGGATAAAAACTCGTTGATATGGATAACTTTAATACGGTGAGATTTACTATAGTAGCCGTATGTGGATCCTAATGGTTCATAAACAATCATTATTCCTAGTAGATTAGCCAGCATAAAAGGATTCGTCGTACCAAATTTTTTAATTAATTGTTCTACAATCTTTTTAACATCCATTGAAATGTCACCGCACTTTATTTTCTGTATTTCTTAGGTGTAAACTTCTGTTTTGCCATTCGTTTAGTTAATCGCAATGTATTTTCCCAGGAAGCTATTAGCAATTCTCTATCCTCATCGTCCAAATCATCTAATATTCTCCCATCAAAGGCAGCAAATGCGCCGTCTACGTCATCACCATCAATTATTTTTTTGAGTTCTTTTTGTATATCTTGTTCATCTTTATCTGTTAAATCATAGTAGCGCTTTCTATCAGTTCGACCTAATAAATAATCAGTACTTACATCAAAGTAATCAGCTACTTTTTCTAATGTTTCTGTTTTCGGAGAAACATTATCCCATCTCCTAATTTGCCCATTAGAAATACCTATTCTTCTTTCTACTTCGGCAAATGTTACTTTTTTCTCTTCACATAGGCTTTTTATTTTTTTCACCAAACTCACTAATATCAACCTTTCGAGAGCCTATGAAAATCAATATTAACTTTTTAGTCATTTTATGTTGACTAATGACTTTTAAGTCAGTATACTATGTTCATAAGCAGATTAGTTAGCTAAAAATAAGTACAAAAAATACGACCTATTAAAACACATTTCTACGTTGGGGAACGGTTTAAATGTAATGTTTGAAGGCTTTTTAAAGTCTTATTTAGCTATGACTTGATATTAGCATTAAAGTCATTTTGGGTCAATACAATTAGCAAATAATTTAGCTTATTTTTTTACAATGCGCTGTGATACCGAGCCAATGACGGTATGAGTATTTAAAGAGAAGGGGGTTAACCGATGTCTGAAGACTTAGGACTGCAAGTAAGAAGTGAACTTTTTAAACGGAACATGAAACAGAAAGAGCTTGCTGATTTAGTGGGGATTTCAGAAGCATATTTATCTGATATTATCCGCGGACGTAGAGATGGCCAAAAAGCGCAAGAACACATTAAACATATTCGAAAAATTTTAAATATCTAATGAGGAGGGCGTAAAAAATGCCTGAGTTGCTAGAAGTTGCAGAAATAGCGAAATTATTAAAGTGCAACAAAGCATTCGTATACAAACTGATAAAAAGTGGTCACTTAAAAGGTTTAAAGCTTGGACGAATGAAAGTTTCAACGATTGAACTGGAAGATTTCATACGCCGTAATGTTGGTATGGATTTAACGGATTTGGATGATGTTAAGGCTTTAGAGGTGACTAGATGAACCTTTATAGAAAACTAAACTTCTATTTCTTCGGTTCTTCAAGAATTCACTGGACTGACGCCCTTTACTTCTACGGCACATTCACAGCAATCACAAGTGTATGTATAGCGATTTTCATCTGGTCTAAGTAACAACATCAACAACCATCACACCCAGCAATAAATATTCGAAGAGCGGAGTATGCCAAGACGGACCGATTAAATCCCGAGCGACAGCATTAGCCAACGCCAAGACTCGAATCTTTACTGGTGGGTGTGAGAGAGAAGAGAGGTGAGGTTGATAAATTACGAGTGTACAAGATGTAGAAATACAGAACATCCAACCGGGGCTAACTACTGTAAGATTTGTGGGAAGAAAATTGAAAGGAGCGAGATGGATGGAAAAGATTTTGAGCAATCTTAACAGATCATTAGAAATTATGGAGTTTTGTAAAAACAAGGGATGGAGAATAGAAGAAATTGCTGGAACAATTGAACTTCTACACTCCGAGATTAACCGTTACTCTTCAGTAGTTGAAATTCCTGCTTTGGAAACAGTTGAAAAGTAAAGTTCATAAACAGTTGCAACGTTTTCAGCTTTAATATGAGAGGCTGAAATGTTATTGCTTGAAGCTCTTGCATTTAAATGCCCTAAATAGGCTTTTGTAAGTTCTAGAGCGATTTCTTTATCGGTTAAAGTCATTCTTCACACCTCCTTCTCTAACACAATTCGACAGAGAAGGAAAAATACCTACTAAAAGGAGGAAGGAAAATGAATCATTTAATTTCAACTCAAAACAATGACCAAGGAGAAATCATTGTAAGCGGTCGTGAGCTTCATGAATTTTTGGGAGTTGGTACTCAGTATACGAAATGGTTTGAACGCATGAGTGAATATGGATTTATCAAAAACACAGACTATGTATTGGTTAGTCAGAAAAGACCGACCAATAATCCTAAGAATCCGTTTACTGATTATACAGACCATCACATCAAACTAGACATGGCGAAAGAAGTCGCAATGATCCAACGAACTGATAAAGGCAAAGAAGCAAGACAATATTTCCTTCAAGTCGAAAAAGCCTGGAACAGTCCGGAAATGATTATCAAGCGGGCAATGCAAATACAAGATAGAAAAATCATTGAACTTCAAACCCAAATTCAAGAGGACAAAAGATACACCGATTTCGGAAGAGTGGTTGAAACGAGCGAAGCTACAGTAAGTATCGGTGCTTTCGTGAAAATCATATTCGACAAACACAGCATTAATATAGGTCGAAACAAAATGTTCGACTGGCTACGTGACAAAGGATATCTGATTAAAAGTGGTCGTGAGAAAAACAATCCGAAACAGCAATACATTGAGCAAGGCTTATTCGAGTTAAGACCTACCATAGTCAAACGGACGGAGGGAGATGTTCAAACACATACGACGTTGATAACAGGAAAAGGTCAAATCAAGCTCACAGAAATTCTGCTAAATGAATTTAAAGGAAAGGTGGTGTGATAGATGCAAGGAGATATTCAACAATTAGCAGCAATGGTTGGGATAGTAGCTAAATCAGCGGAAGGTATGGAAGGTGTAATATCAATCGATATTTACAACAAGAAACACGTGGTAATTCATCTGACATTAAAAGAGTTTCTTTCTGTTTTTAAGGAATACGAAAGAAAGCACTTGACTGATACCGATGATGAAATTTTTGTGGTCATCAATGGCGTAAAGCTTATGGCCCTTGTAGAAAAGGAAAATGAACAAAATTAAAACCCGTTGCGCCAACAACAGGTTCGGGTCCTTACACAATAATCTAATAACAGTGTATACGAGGACCCTCTTAAATGTCAAAGGAGGAAGACAATGAAAAACGTAAAGCTGCTATCTATGAACCTTGAAAACTTTAAAGGAGTTAAGAATTTTTCTCTTATAACGAATGGTGAAAGTGTCCGTATTTTTGGAGACAACGCAACAGGGAAAACTTCTCTTTTTGATGCTTTTTTATGGCTGTTATTCGATAAGGATTCACAAAATAAAAAGGATTTCGCAATAAAGTCACTGGATACTACCGGAGAAGAATCACACAATCTAAACCACACAGTTGAAGCTGTATTCGAAATCGATGGTTCAGAGGTAATTTTGAAGAAAGTTTACTTCGAGGATTGGGTTCAAAAGCGAGGATCTGCTAACAAAGAATTCAGTGGTCACAAGACCAAGTATTACATCGATGAAGTACCAAAGAAAAAGAAAGAATACATGGATTTCGTTGCTGAAATTGTTGAGGAAGAGATATTCAAGCTAATCACTAGCCCAACGTATTTTAACGAACAAATCAAATGGCAGGACCGACGTAAGTTGCTTATCGATATATGTGGAGACATTTCGGACGAGGATGTATTTGCATCGGATAATCAATTGAAAGGCTTAGAGCTAATCCTTAAAAGTCGCTCGCTTGAAGATCACAAAAAAGTGATTGCAGAACGTCGAAAAGCAATAAATGACGACCTTCGAATGATACCAGCGAGAATAGATGAAATTAACAAATCGATTCCGGAAGAAGCTGTCGATATTGAGCGAATTCGCTACGATCTAAATGATATCGAAACACAAATCGATGAAAACAAAACACTAATTAACAATATTCAAAATGGACAAGCTTTGCAGTCCAAGGAATTGGAATTGAAGAAAGCAGAGAATGACTTAGAAACGGTAAAGCGTACGTTTGAATCGGATTCAAAAGATAAGTTATATCAGCTGCAAGCGAAATTACAAGAAGAACAAGGAAATCTTAAAATCCTTGATATGAAAGCGGCCGAACACAATCGTGCTAATGAATATGCAAATAACAATATCAAGCGCATTGAAGAAGATTTAGTTAAGTTGCGTAGCGATTGGACTGAGATTAATAGTAGCCAGTTCCAACATGTTGATGCATGCGTTTGCCCAACTTGCGAGCAAGACTTACCAGTTGATCAAGTAGAAGCTGCACGTCAAAAAGCTATGGAATCATTCAACACAAAAAAGGCTAACGATTTGTTGGAAATCGATAGCAAAGGTAAATCATATGCTCACAAAAAACAACAGTTCTTGGATGAAATCCAAAAGCACACATCAAATCTTGAAAAAACCGAGGGTATTCGAAGTGAGAAAACAAAACAAATAGAGAAACTTAATAGTGATATAGATTCGCTAAAAAGTAGTTTAAAAGATGTTTCCGAATCACCCGAATACAACAAGTTTATGAACCTAAGACAAGCTTTAGAACAAGAAATTTCAACTATCAAAAATCAGTCCGTTCAAGCTACACAAGATATAAAAGATGCCAACATACAACTGGAAGTTAAAAAGCGTGAACTGAATGCAGAAATAGCGAAGCATGCTAACGTTGATAATTTAAAAGTTCGTATAGCGGAGTATGAGGATCAAGAAGAAATGCTTACGAAAGAATATCAAAAGCTTGAGCACCAATTATTCCTAACAGAAGAATTTATTCGTAGAAAAATAGAGTTACTTACTGAAAAAATCAACTCCAAGTTTAAATTGGCTCGTTTCAAACTATTTGATAACCAAATTAACGGTGGTTTAAACGAAGTTTGTGAAACGACTTATTCAGGCGTTCCATATAGCTCACTTAATAACGCAATGCGAATCAATGTTGGGTTAGATATCATCGAAACACTTTCTAGTCATTTCGGAATCGTAGCTCCAATATTCGTGGACAACGCGGAGGCCGTTACTAAGCTCAATGCCATAGATGCCCAGATTGTTAGTTTGGTAGTTTCAGAGCAAGACAAGATCTTGCGAGTGGAAACAAACGATAATGACGACCAAATGGTCTTGAACATGGAGGTTGTGTGACATGCCTGAAACAGTAGAGATAAAAGTGGAATCTTATCAGGATGGAGACGGTTGCTCGCGTGAGCGCCTTCTAATCGATGGTGATGACGTGATGTATGTCGGTCCACTTTGGGAATGTCCTGAAGATGCAACTCTTGAACGCGATTTAGTAGGACCGAGCGATTTCGTACGTCTTTTTGAAAGACTAATCAAAGAGCATAACGGAAAGAAAATCAAATTCGAGTATGAAGAAGTGGAGGAATTCTGATGGCTGAATTTGTAGTGCGTGAAATAAAAGAGGTGGTTACAGAAGCATTGGTAGTTGCTAAAGATGGAAAAGGTGCTCTCGATCAGTTCAGAAGAAATCAGCATAACAAAAATGAAGCCACTGTATTTGTAACATCTATTACCGAGGAATATCATTCCACGGTTAAAGAAAAACAAACACTTTATTTGGAGGTAGATATTAATGACTAATCAAAATCAATCAGTAGCACTTATCCAAAAGGATATTACAGATGACGTTAATAAAAGTTTAGTTAGGTTGCAAGAAGAAGGTTTAGTTTTACCTCCTAACTACAACTACAGCAACGCCCTAAAGAGTGCGTTCTTTGCACTAAGTAACAGCTCAAGCGGAAATCTATTAAGTGTTTGCTCTAAAGCATCCGTAGCCAACGCATTACTAGATATGGTGACACAAGGGTTAAGTCCAGCTAAAACGCAATGCTATTTCATCAAGTATGGCGATACATGTAAATTAAATCGCTCTTACTTCGGAACACAAGTGGTATTAAAGCGTTTGTCCAACGTAAAAGACATTTGGGCAAACGTGATATTCCAAGGTGATGAATTTGTTTACGAAATAGAAGATGGACGTGACAAATTTGTGAGCCATGGCACTAAATTTGAGAACAGAGATAACAAAATATTAGGTGCTTATGCAATTGTCAAAACGACTGATGATGAATTGCTGCTAACAGTTATGACAAGGAAAGAAATCGATACCGCATGGAGTCAAGGAAAGACAAAAAATGTGCAAGACAAATTCCCACAAGAAATGGCGAAGCGTACTGTAATCAACCGTGCAGCTAAAGCATTTATTAACTCGAGTGATGATAGTGACTTATTAATAGAATCGATAAATAACACAACTGAAAATGAGTATGAAAACCAAGAAAGAAAAGAAATCAATCCAGAAGCTGAAATTCAACAGAATGCCAATACAGAAGAATTGGATATCAAGCCGGACAAGCCAATCATCGATATGCCTGTTGAAGATGCTGTTACTGAACCAGAGCCTGTTCCAGTGGAAGAACCGGTCCAAGAAGAAAAACAACAAATCGTAGACAACGGACCTGCTTGGTAATGATTGAGATTCAAACATTAGCTACAGGAAGTACAGGAAACGCCTACTACGTGACGGATGGGGTAACACCCATCTTGATCGAGTGCGGTATCTCGTTTAAGAAGATACAACGGAAATTAAACTATCAAACTACCGATATTGCTGCTTGTTTAGTAACGCATGAGCATAAAGATCATTGCGCTGGATTAAGTGGAGTCTTAAAAGCAGGAATCAGATGCTACATGTCTCCAGGAACTAAAGATGCGATCGGTATCAATCACCATCGAATTAAGTCAGTGGAAAACAAAAAGCAATTCACTATTGGTACTTGGACCATATTGCCCTTCGATGTACAACATGATGTAGCTGAGCCGTTCGGTTTCCTATTGGTAAATCAAGAAGGGGAAAAGCTTCTTTTTGCTACCGACACGTATTACATCAAATATCGATTCAGTGGTATTACTCATTTGATGATTGAATGTAACTACTGTCAATCTGTCTTGGATCTTAACGAACAGACTGGCCGTATTCATCCTTCGATGCGAAAGCGTGTCATGCAGTCGCATTTCAGTATGGAGAATGTGCTCGAATTTTTGAAAGCCAACGATCTATCCAAGCTTCAAGAAATATGGTTGCTGCATCTTTCAGATACTAATAGTGATGAGTTTCTAATAAGACAAGAGGTTGCTAGAGCTACAGGAAAATTGATTCATATTCCATGACAGGAGGAAGTGTAATGGCAAGACCTAGAAAGCAGGGGCTGGATTACTTTCCACTTGATGTAGATATCGACCAAGATGACAAAATCCAGTTGGTCGAAGCCGTACATGGACCAGTCGGGTTTGCAATAGTAATCAAATTATTAATGCGCATTTATAAAGACGGTTATTACTCTAAGTGGACAGAAACAGAACAATTACTCTTCTCGAAGAGAGTTAATGTTGACATTAATATCATTAATGAATGCATTAATGATTGCGTTAAGTGGGATTTATTCGATAAGAGCATATTCGAAAACCATGAGGTTCTTACATCCAACGGCATACAAACGAGATTTCTAGAAGCCGTAGGACGTAGGCAAAAGGTTGAAATTGTGCAAGAATATCTACTTTTGGAGTTTGAGGACATTAAAGTATACAAAAACCTATCAATTAAAAGTATTAATGCAGACATTAACTCAATTGATGTAAACATTAATCCCCAAAGTAAAGTAAAGCATAGTAAAGAAAAGAATAGTAAAGAACAACATACAAAAATAGATGAAGTTGTTGCTGATGAATTATCTAAAAAAAATAATGAAATGAATGACAAAGAGTTTGCTAAACTATCTCAATTTTATTTAGAAAATATTGGTCCATTGACCCCACACATCGGTGAGGAGTTAGGACACATGTTTGATAATCATCCAAACGAGTTAATTTTAGAAGCACTAAAAAAAGCACTGGAAGCAAATGCAACTAACAAAATTCGATATACAAATTCTATTTTGATTAACTGGAAAAACCAATTGTTAAAAACATTGGATGATGTTAAAGCAGCTGATCAACGTAGAACGAATTCATTTAATACACCCAAAAATACTAGGGTTGAGCCAGTACCTGAATGGTTTGGAAAGAAAGACTATCCAATGGAACCAACTCCAGATGATTTTGATATTGCAGCTGAAAGAGAGAAATTAATGAAAGAATTGGGGAGGCTGAACAATAATGACTGAAAAAGTTATGTTAACGCGGGAACAGGCTGATGGAATTGAACATTTGAAGAAAAGAAAGTTTTCCGATGAAAGTATTATCGGTGCGCACGTAAGGAACCCGAATGGATGGCTTCTAGACGAGAATGCAGCCCTCAACAGAATGCCGTTGATCAGACTTGTGGATGCACTACGTAGCGGTTATGAAGTAGAACCGAAATACCAGGTCCGTGATTGGGTGGTGTATCGGAGTTTTGACGCAGGAAATGTCATTGTGAAAATTATTGATATTCAATATGTTCATTCTAGAGTTCAATTTGAAACCTTATCCGGTTGGAAAGCTATTCGTGATATTGAACGTCACGCTACTCCTGAAGAAATCAAATCCGAAAAAGAGCGGCGCTTATGGAAGTCGATTGGACGTAAGGTTGGTAAATTCCATAATGGGGATTTTGGTATCTCATACGATGGAGAACATCCTGATTTTGTTCCGAGACTTATAGATTTACATTCCGAAGGCAAACTTTTAGGTTTCTACCCAGCTGAATCCTTTATCAGTTTCGAGGAGGTCGATTCCGAATGATCGGCAAAGTAATCAATATCCAGCAGGAATCGAAAATACAATATCTTATCCAACAGTTAAATGCAAAAGGGATATACAAAGGTCCAAAGGGAGAACAGTTGCATTCGATGAACTATTTTTCTCTTGTGAGTTTGCTAGCTGTAAAAAGGGCGGTGGAGTCCTAATGTGGAATCGTGAAGGCTACACAAATACCAAGTCCAAGTCTTTGGATGAGCTTAAACGAGACGCCCGGCTTATAAACGTCATAACCTCCCAAGATGCGACTTTAAAAGATCAACACCAAATTGCTTTCGTAGTTTCGAAGACTCGCGGTTTCGAAGATTATAAGAAAGTGAGAAGGCATGAAACAGTTTCTAAGAATCCTAGATTGAAGTTAACTGCATACAGCGAGGACCTATTATCAACAATGTTTGGAGGTTGGTAAAAGTGACTCCAAGAGAACGGAAAAGGTTGAATGTGGAACGAGCCAAACTGAGAGGTTACCGTAACCGATTGGCGTTACTGAAAGACACTGTCCCTAACATAAATGAACTTTGGCAGGACAATACAAAAATCATGGAGTTTTTCGAAAGTGGGAAAGCTGCTGAATTTGAGGCCCGTTTAACCATAAAACATGGTAAACCAATTGATAAAGTAAGAAAACCATTGAAAGTGGAAACGAAATTGACGCCGAAGCTTTTCAAAGACCTAAAAGCTAAAGGGATAAACGATAAGATCATCAGAGCTGACTTCGGACTGAATATTAATCAATTGGTTGCTTGGAAGAAAGCAAACGGGCTGACAGGTTTGAATTTACAAGGTGGTAAACCTTCCGACAAAAAGAAAACTGATAAAGGGGATGTCGAAGTGGCGAAAGCAACAGTTGAAGCGAAGTTAGATGGAATGGCAGAACTACAAAACGTAATCCAAGAAGCGAAAATTCAGATTGAAGGACTTGAACAGGAAAAACGGGACGCTCTGAACCTTGTCGAAGAGCATAAAGAACAATTGCATGCATCAAACCTCAAAATTCGACAATTAGAAGCAAGTTTAGAACAAATGAGTGGAAAAGTATCTAAGTATATTGAAACCGCTGAAATCGCAAATAAAGGAGAAAAACAAGCTATCACTGAATTGCTTAACTTCAAAGAGGATTATCGTAAGTTGGAAGTTGATTATCTCAACAAATCTGGTGAGCTTACTAGAGTAAAAGAAATGCTTGAAAAGTTGAAATACACCAGTCAAATAAATGTATGGCTCATGAAACAACATGTTGGATTTGTGGAACAGGCGGACGAGATGGCGGAGGTGTTTGGTCGATGAATCTTGCAAAGCTTTTTGAAACTCAAAGAGTACTCGATGAACGAATCATGGAGAAACACCCAGAACTTAGAGGGCAGGAAAATTTGGATTGGAAAATACTCGCTTTACAAGTGGAACTTGGTGAGTGCGCTAATGAGTGGCGAGGATTTAAGAGGTGGAGTAATGACCAAGAGTCACGAACTTCTGTAAGATGTCCAAGATGTAGTGGTGAAGGGACATATGCAGCTCATTACATTGGTGGATATAACCAAGTGGACTGTAGTTTTTGTAACGCTACTGGTTCTGTACGAAATCCACTTCTTGAAGAATATGTAGACTGCTTGCATTTCATCTTGTCGATTGGTTTGGAATTAAACATCCAAAATCACTATGCGGATGAAGTTAACTTTAATATCGGTTCTAGAACAAAGAAAACTTATCCAATAAAAGAATTCAAAAATATGTTTATGAAAATCGCAATTTTTGTCGCCCTACCTTTAGAGAAGGAATACACAAATCTGCTAAGTGCATTTACAACTTTGGGTGACTCTTTAGGTTTTGCGGAAGAACAAATAGAAAATGCTTACTTTGAAAAAAACGCAGTTAATCACGAACGACAAGCTAATGGCTACTAGGATGTGATCCACATTGTTAATTACTACGCTTTTCAAATTTACAGACCGCCATAGTTTAGTAGTTTGTGGACACATGACCAAGCAAGAGATTGCCAGTTTAAAAGCGGAAGGTTGGAGAATAGAGCAACCAAACGTTAATAAAAACGGTATTCCCGTAAAAAAACAAATTAGGAGGAAAAAATCATGAAACAAATCATCGATCTAAATTCATTCGCAAGCGGGGCTTTAGCTGAAAAAGTAAACATTGAGTTACAAAAGGCTTTGGATAACATTGCGGATCCGAACACGGACCACAAGAAAGCTAGAAAGGTAGCTGTAACCATTACATTAAAAGCCAATGAAAAACGAAATCTTGCAAATGTGATTATTGATACAAAATCAACACTTGTTCCAGCTGTAGGAGTCGAAACGGAATTAATCATCGATTACACAGCAGATGGATCCGTGACTGGCGCGGAACTAAAAAGCGGGATACCTGGACAAGCATTCATTAGTGACGATGGAGAAATTTTAGACGACAAAGGCCAACCACTTCCTGCAGAAGAACCGACGAGCAAAAAAGTGGTTCAGTTTAAATAAAATCTATTAATCTATCAAACCAAAAAACTATAAACCGAAAAGAGGAAAATTTAATGTTAAAAGAATTCACTCAGTATGTATTAGATCTAGTACGCCCGGAGCTTGTTGAAACGGGGGGGAACACGTATTCAACACGTCAACTAAACCGCTTGAATGTAGAGCATGACGTGAATGCAATTAATGTTCGTAGCTTATCTGGTCTTGTCGATTATGTGAAATCGAACTTTGACCATGAACGTCCTGTGATGATTCATGTAGAGTCACCAACAAAAGTGAATGTGTTTGATTCTCTGAATGATGTGAATGACCGTCGTACTTATGTTAAAGCTGCGGCACTTCTTCCGACCATTACTTTTGAGCAATTTGTAGACCGGGAGAAATTCCAAATCATGCTGCAGGCTTGCTTCGTACCAAACGAACATCGATCGACTGTCATTAAGCTTGTTAGTTCGATTGTTGAAGACAATAGCATTACAACTACTGATGATGGGTTAAGTCAGCGAGTAACTGCAAAAACAGGTGTAGCTTCAGTAGGTAATGTGGAATTGCCAAACCCTGTAGCTTTAAAGCCATTCCGTACCTTTGCAGAAGTACCGCAACCGGAGTCTGAATTTGTACTTCGACTTAAAGAAGGCGGTCGTGTTGGATTATTTGAAGCTGATGGTGGCGCTTGGGAGTTAAATGCAATGGCAAACATTGCAACTTATCTTGAAGAAGCTTTAGCAGAAGAAATCCATAATAAAAAAGTATACATCATCGACTAATTATGAGGGGCCTCGTGCCCCTTTCATTATAAGGAGTGGCAACATGGTAGAGACAAAGACCAAATATAACAGTAAAAAAATTGAATTGGATGGGCATGTATTTGACTCGAAGGCAGAGGCCAAATATTACGAATTATTGAAGTTACAGCAGGAACAAGAAAAGATATTATTCTTTCGTTTGCAACCACGGTACGAATTACAAGAAAGTTTTAGAAAAGACGGGAAGTTACATCGGAAAATTGAATATGTTGCAGACTTTGAAGTCCATCATCTAAACGGTTCCATCGAGACTATAGATGTTAAAGGATTCGAAACATCCGACTTTGCAATAAAAAGAAAGCTCTTTGAAAAGAAGTATCCGCACAAACTTTCCGTTCTTGCGTTCAGCCAAATAGATGGCGGTTGGATCGAAACAGATAAGTTGAAAAAGGCTAAACGGAAACGTAAAAAAGAAAAGGAGCTAGCGACGAAATAGAATATCTACCTGTACAGAGTTGAAAAGACAGGTCGAAAACCTGTCTCAGAAAGTGCTCTAGTTTAGGAATTCATTGTCATTAACAATAACCGCCGCCGCCGTAACTTAAGAAACTTGCGCCTATAATAATCAAAAGAATAAAAAGGACAATAATTAAAGCGAATCCTGAACCGTTTCCGTAACCACCAACCGCTTGACGCATATAGTACACCTCCTATATTTGGGATAGTTCATCCTATGTCGATAATGGATGTTGATCTAATTCATTTATTTGGTTTTAAGTAGATATTTTAAAACCACTGGAGGTACAGACAGGGCGGAACAATGAACCTTCAGTTACAAATAGCGTATTCAGAATGTAAAAACATACTAGGGCATTTAACTAAGAAAAAAATGATCGGATTAGATTTTGCCGCAACGCAGAAGAACTGAAATTGCAGTAAAAAAAATAGACCTTTCTCAAGGTCTAGTAAGTTGAACATCAAAATAATAATAGTTTATATGAGCTTTTTTAATTCTTCAAGTTCAGTTGTTAAATATTCAATTTGCTTTTGCATTTTGTCTATCTCAATCTTTTTATTTGACGCTTCTAGAGCCATAACCAATGCATCAGCCGAAATTGAATCACCAATCTTTTTTATCAATTTTCCAATATCTAGGAGTTCGGTTATGTAACCTTCGAAATTTGGATTTGACTTATTTTGTTCGTTATTACTCATCATTGACCTCCTGTAAAAGATAATAATCTCACCTATTTTTGCCTTAACACGCTAAAAGCTTCAGAAAACTTATGAGCAAAAGATAATGGTGGCTCTACTGATTGAAAGTGGACATATAGAATAATTGGATTGGTAAAAATCCAGTGATTATGAATAGCACTGACGATTAATCCGTTTTTTGTAAGAGCGTCAACAAATAGGGGTAATTCTTCTTGAAGGACGACTACTTCTGCAAGGTTGAGTGCATTACCTTGAAAATCGAGTGACTCAAATGTTATACCGGCTGGAAGCGCACTTTTACTTACGCGGTCCTGGATGGTTAAGTGAAAGTTGCGTCCTATTTCTACAGAGCAAACGCCTTGTTCCATTTTAGGCTTTCCTTTTACAATTTGAGCGATTTGATGACAGAGATTCTGCAAGTATTCCATTTAAAAACACCTCTGTTTTATCTTATGCGTATAAAGAATTGTTTATGATGCAGTTGTGTTTGTGTTTTTTTTATTGAACAGTACGTAGAAAAAGCGAAGTGAGGAGGAGAAATCTTGCAACAGTTAGATTTATTCAGAGAAATAATCGTAGACAACTTTGCTGGCGGTGGCGGTGCGAGTACAGGAATTGAAATGGCTACAGGGTTAAGTGTAGATATTGCTATCAATCATGATCCTGCAGCTATCGCTATGCACAAGTTGAACCATCCTGACACAGAACATTATTGCGAGTCTGTTTGGGACGTGGATCCTGTTAAAGCGGTTCGGGGTCGCAAAGTTGGATTAGCTTGGTTTAGTCCAGATTGTACACATCATTCAAAAGCTAAAGGTGGAAAACCTGTAAAACAAGAAATTCGTGGGCTTGCTTGGATTGCAGTTAAGTGGGCTTTAGCAGTAAAGCCTAGAGTAATAATGCTTGAAAATGTGGAGGAATTTAAAGACTGGGGACCAATTGAAAACGGTAAACCGGTAAAGGAATTGAAGGGAGCGACTTTTAATAGTTTTGTAAAAGCATTGCAATCCTTAGGATATGAGGTTGATTTTCGTGAACTAACAGCATGTGATTATGGAGCGCCTACCATTCGTAAACGATTCTTTATGATTGCTAGATGCGATGGGAAACAAATTACATGGCCGAAACCAACCCACGGGGATCCGGAAAGTCCAGCTGTTCAATTAGGAAAATCAAAGCCTTGGCGAGCTTCCAACGAAATCATTGATTGGAGTATAGGTGTACCTTCTATTTTCGATCGTAAGAAGCCATTGGTACCTAATACGCTGAAACGAATTCAGAAAGGGCTAGAACGCTTTGTAATAAATACCGACAAGCCGTTCATGGTACCGGATGAACATAAAGCAGCCTTTCTTATTAGTTACTATACAGAGCAAAGTGTGAAAGAAGTACGTGGACTTTCCCTTGATACGCCACTTCATACGATTACTGCAGGTGGAAATCGTTTTGGTCTTGTAACTGCTTTCCTAACTAAATATTACGGACAGAGTACAGCCCAAGGATTAAATGAACCTTTGCACACGATAACTACAAAAGACCGCTTTGCACTAACGGCAGTTAGAACAAACGGCTATAAAATAATTGATATCGGATTACGTATGTTACAACCGCATGAATTATTTGCTGGACAAGGTTTCCCATCCAACTATCAGCACCCTGGGACAAAATCGGAACAAATCAAACGAGTTGGAAATAGCGTTCCTCCACCATTTGCAGATGCCCTTGTAAGAGCTAATTTGCCAGAAATGAGTGTTGAAAATTCAAGATATAAAGTGGCTGTCGGGAATTAGGTAGCTGCACAGTTCGTAGAAACGTTGCAGTAGAAACACGATATGAAGTAGCAAAAGCCGACATAATCGTCGGCAAGCCACTACACAATCACTGCTTGTTCATAAAATATAAAAACCAAACTGCATGATTTTGTTCATCAGCTGAGGCACGTGTAAAAGCGTCTCTAACAATTGGGTTATCGGTATTTCTCGCGATATCGTGATAGAAGTCAACGGTCTCCTGTTCATCTATGAATGAAGCGAGTACTCCATTTCTATAATCGGCAGGACATTGTCTTGTGATTTTAGGAGAAGGTTGCTTTCCGGTTAATGAAATATAAAGATACCAAAAGGTTTCGTAGTGTCTGATTTCATCATTTCGGATTTCAAGTATGCGTTTTTTTATCTCGTCGTTTTGAACCTGGTTCGCTAATAGCTCATAGCAAGAAATTGCTGTGTACTCACCATCAATTGCTTTCAAAATATCATTTAATACTTCTGTATTCGTAGAAGTCTGCATGGAATTTTGATTCACTCTTTTTTCACCTCCAGTCTTAATGTATGAGTAAACCTAATTTTATGGACCTTGTCTGATAAGAACGTAATTCATGTTACGCTTTTCGTGTGAAAAAATCGGATAAAGGAGGAACAATATTTGAATTAGTAAAAGCTAAAAATACATTTAAATTACGAAGTACTGTTGAAAATTTTAAAGAATCGTTAATTGAATTTTTATCTAAACAGTGTTGTGGAAAAGAAGTACATGCAGCTTACTTTGAACGGAAAATAAGGTTTCAGTGAAAAACTAGTTGCACAGTACGTAGATTAGGTGTAGTTATGTGAAAGAGAAAAAAATGCAAGTAGGAAATAATCCCACTTGCTCTGCTATTTATTAATTGTTGAGGAAACACTCCAACGCATTGATGGAATAATATTTTTGTTTAACAGCTTGGCAAACTTTAATGCTTCCTCTTTATCTGAAAATGTTTTATCCACTTGGCTGTTTGATGACTTTAAAACCTCTGCTGTTCCGTTTATATTTCGTGTAATTACGAACATGGCACAACTCCTAGTTCAGATATCAAAAATGAGTTCTTGCAAGTATATTGTCACATATTGTCTAAAAATTCTAAATAGTTTTATGTGAAATGAAATGTATTTGTAAATATTCGTCCTTTTATTAGGAATAATATCTATTCTTTACAACAAGAAATTAGAAAAAGCACGATGTAAACGGTACAAATTAAAGGAGTAGAGAAATGAATATTACTTCAAAGTATACAGAGAAACAGGAAATTCAGTTTTTAAGATTAATTCGTCCTAACATTGTAGAAATTTTAAGAGAAAAGAAGGGGGTTGCTACGCTCATTCGGTTTAACGAACACCAATATGTTGTGCAGCACCCATCGCATATGAGAAGCAATCAGAATTTGAAAAAGAAAGCGAAGTGAGTAAATGATTAATAGAGTCGTATTAGTCGGCAGGCTAACGAAGGATCCAGAATTACGGTACACTCCTTCGGGTGTAGCAATGGCAAGGTTCACTCTTGCTGTCAATCGTACATTTACAAATCAACAAGGTGAAAAAGAAGCTGACTTCATTAATTGTCTTGTATGGAGAAAACAGGCGGAGAATGCAGCTAACTTTTTAAGAAAAGGAAGTTTAGCAGGTATTGAAGGGCGTATTCAAACAGGCAGTTATGAGGGACAAGATGGAAAGCGTGTATATACCACAGATGTTGTCGCTGATTCTGTACAGTTCCTTGATCCGAAAAATACGGACCGTGGACCGCAAAGTGGATCGACTGGACCGAACGACCATCAAATAAGTCGTTCAGAATACCCGCAACCGCAAACACAGCCTAATTACACGAGAGTAGATGATGATCCATTTGCTAATAGTTCTGGACCTATTGAAGTGCAGGATGACGATTTACCCTTCTAATTTAATTATATAATAATTTACTTATATAGTGAAAATCCATACGTAACGAGGAACAGAAGCTTAAAGCGAAGAAAAAATCCTGTTTCTCACCTTATTTTAAAAGTGAAAAACGGGATTTTCCGATTAGCTTTTCTATTTTTAATTAATTTACTTATGACTTGGAGGAGCTATAGAAGCCCCTAGCCATAAATAAATTCACTTTTTTTGTTTATTACGAAATAGGATGATAACTCTATCAACATAGTTCCAAAAAAACACAAGCAATCCAGCAATTAACCCCATTGAGAAATTAAAAAACACATCATTCATCTACATCACCTCATCATAATGATTTGGTGAATTTATTAATATAATGGCTATCAGTAATTATATGTGCGGCCACAACTTTTAATGCACAACAAAAAATAGATAGTCTTGTCTGTTCAGTATAGAAAAACAATATTGAATTAAGTTGAAGGAGTGAAGAAATGGAAATCATTAAAAATTACGTTGACCTTTGCAGAAAGATTGATATTATCGAAACCCAATTACTGCAAACGGACATAGATTTGAAGTATTGGTTTGGAAGAGGGGAACTTCCTTTCACCGGAACTGGTGCAGATGATTTTGGGGTTATTGCATCCATTGGAAACATCCAGGATTTGCACGATAAGAAGCATAGGCTGCAGAAGATGTTGGATTTTTACTTGGATATCAAGAAGGAAACAGAGGGCAGTATTAATAAGCTCGAGGGATTGAATTATCAAATAGCTCGTATGAAGTATATAGAAAATAAATCATACAAACAAATTGCTGGTGAACTAGGAAAGTCTTATGGCTACATTCGTAATGTCGCTTCTCGAAATGTAAATGTATAAGCGATAATAAAGCGTTATATTATACCGAATATTTTACCACATAAAACACATCCTATTCGTGTGTTTATGGAGGTGAACTTATGACTAATCAAGAGAATAATCAAAATCAAAGAAATAACAAAAGTGTCGCAAACGGGATCAAAGACACGGCAGGCTCTGCATTTGAAACAGCGCATAATGCTTTAGAGACTACAGAAAATATTGCAATGAACACTGTTGATGCAACTACAAACGTTGCAAAGAAATTAAAAGGTAACTTAAAAAATAATCGTTAGACAAAAGCGCCCATTGGGCGTTTTTTGTTATTCACTCATTGCCTTTACTTTATCTGGAGATCACGAGGAGTTGGGGAAATCGTATGGGTATATTCGGAATTTGGTAACTCAAACAAAACACAAACTATAAACTCATTTATTATTGTTAGACATTTACATTTGTGAGTGTCTTTTGTTATGCTAAATGATAAAATAAGTAGAACAAATTTCACAGTGGTTCGAAAAATAGTGAGAAGGGCGATGAAATATTGATGAAAAGTATATGGAAATTAGTTGTAGGTTTAATACTTACCCTATTATCAATACCTATGATTTTAAGTGGACTAATGACTATTAATTTTTTTGGCAAAGCACTAGGTTCTGCTGATGGGTGGTTAAGTTATTGGGGAGGATACTTAGGTGCAATGCTTGGGTTAGCAGCAGTTACTATAGCTACACAGTTTCAGATAAATTCTCAGACGAAACTACATAAAGAACAATTAGATATGCAGATGAAAGCGATTGATGTTACTGCAGAATTAAACGATTCAAAAGAAAGAAATAGAATTCGCATGACATATCTATTAAACAAAAATGAAGAAATTTTGGAATTATTAATTGATATCCAATCTTTGTTAGTTACTTATTTAAACTCAATAACTAGATATGCAGAATATCATGAGAAAGCATTCATGACATTTAGTACGTATCACAATCTTTCAGAAAGTAATAAGACTAAAGATGATAAGAGGTTAGAAGAGCTAGAAACTCAATATTCTCAACAGGTAAAATTTAAAAACCAATTGTTAGATGAAAACACAATTCTTAGAATAAAAATCGTTGAAAAGTTAAGTATACTTTCAGCTAAGGGAGTACATTTTAAAAAGTTTCATTTATTGGATGAAAAAAAATACATAGAAAGTAGTTTAAGTGAGTTTTATGATGAAATAGAGAGTACTAGAGAATACAGAGTACTTGATAAGGAGTTTTATAAATCTGCAATGATTGATCTGAATAAAAATGTCGAGCAAAAAGGAAGTTTATTATTATCGAGAATTGATAATATTATAGTAGCCTGTGAATCTGAAGCTGAACGTCTTTTGGAAGGTATTATAAGCGGAGAAACTGAGTAATTTGCAAATAATGTGACAACAACATGACAATCAAGTTGCAAAACTAGAAAACATAATTATAATTGAAACAAAGAGACCACGTGCACGCTTCTGGTGGTGTGGTAGTATACTAACTTCATATATTTATATTAGGCGCTCACGCTATTTGTGGGTGCTTTTTGTATTAAAAATAGTTACATATTCCATCTTTTCCATTAGAATGAAATCGAGGTGGATGGAAAATGTATAAGGTATTAGGATTCGTTGCAGTGATGTCATTGTTTTTAATTGATACTGTAATTATAGGATATGTTGCTAAAGTTTACTTTGTAGAAAGTGAAACTATTATAGCTGGTTGCATTGCTTTTGTGGGTGCTGTCATCGGTGGTGCAATAACTCTATTAGGAGTAAACAAAACTATTCAAGATTCTAGAAGAAAAGAAGAACTTCAAAAGATCCCATTAAAATTAAAATTAATCGAAGACATTAGCGTTTTCTTGGGTGAAGTTTATAAGAATTCATATATATCAGAAGAAGTAGATATAGAAATAAAAAAATTTATATCTGAAACGTATGATATGTTTAATGATACTTCTTTAGAAATTGACATTATGATTCTAGGTAAGGATATGTTGGAATCATTTAATGAAATACACAAATGGATTTCAGTTTGTAGGCTTAATAGTTTTACAAAAGCCCCCTTTAAAAGCGGAGTTGTCCATACAGAATTAAAAGAAAAGATAATGCTTTGCTTAAATTTGATAGATAAAAAGAAGATAGAATTAACAAATCAATATTACAATTTATAAGCATCTCTTTTGAGGTGCTTTTTCTATGTCCAAAAATGGAGGTGGCAGGTGATGTGACATGATCAACTGGGATGAAATAAAAATAGAATGGGAAACCACAAAAATAACATTAGCTGCATTAGCTGAAAAACATGATATTAAACTCGGTACATTAAAGAGCCGAAAAAGTCGTGATGCATGGTCAAGAAGTGCAACCAAAAAAGATGCAACCAAAAAGAAAAAGGTTGCAACCATTCTTAAAAAGGATGCAACTAAATCTGCAGAAGAATTGCCATCTTTGGATGAACTAATAGACGATATAAGCATGACCGAGAAACAACAGTTATTCTGCATTTATTACGTTAAATCATTCAATGCAACACAGTCAGCTATTAAAGCGGGATATGCAAAAGATAGTGCTCACGTACAAGGAAGTGTCCTATTAAGGAATCCTAAGGTCGCAGAAGAAATCCGCAGAATCAAAGGTGAGATGCGACAGGGTCTGTTTATAGATGCAATGGACGTGTTAGACAAGTACATCAAGATTGCCTTTGCAGACATAACCGAGTACGCAACTTTCGGTAAAAAAGAAGTCCCTGTAATTGGTATGATGGGACCTATCCTTGATGAACAAGGCAACCCAATGATGAAAGAAGTCAATTATGTGGATTTCAATGAATCATCGATGGTAGATGGTTCAATCATTACGGAAGTAAAGCAAGGTAAAGATGGTGTATCTATCAAGCTTGCAGACAAAATGAAAGCTTTAGACAAATTATCCTTATACTTCGACCTCTTCCCAGACAAATTCCAACGTGAAGTCGAAGAAGAGAAACTCAAAATTGCTCATCACAAAGCATTTGGAGCAAATGAGTTAGAAGAATACGAGGATGACGGTTTCAACGAAGCACTAAACGCAACAACTTCGGAGGTGTGGGGCAATGTCGACACTAACACCGAAGAATCCTAAGACAAGATATCTTTCGTTCTTTACTGAAAAGAGCAATTTCAAAAAGAAACCAGCACCTTTCAAGTTTAAGACGTTTTCTACAAAACAGAAACAAGTGTTAACCTGGTGGCGTGATGGGTCACCGATGAAAGATATGGATGGTATCATTTGTGATGGATCCGTACGTGCCGGTAAAACGGTTGTAATGTCCCTTTCATACGTTATGTGGGCAATGGACACTTTCAAAGATGTTAACTTAGGGATGGCCGGTAAAACGATTGGTTCATTCAGAAGAAATGTAATCACTCCCTTAAAACGCATGCTTAAATCACGAGGTTATATCGTAAAGGACCATCGTTCAGATAACATGCTCTCCATTACATATAAAGGAGTTACCAATTACTTTTATGTGTTTGGAGGGAAAGATGAAAGTTCACAAGACCTCATTCAAGGGATCACGCTTGCTGGGATGTTTTTTGATGAAGTTGCATTAATGCCACAATCCTTTGTCAATCAAGCGACAGCTCGTTGTTCGGTAGAGGGTTCTAAACTATGGTTCAACTGTAACCCGGAAGGACCGTATCATTGGTTCAAGGTTGAGTTCATCGACAAGATGAAAGAGAAGAAGTTGTTCCAGCTGCATTTCACGATGGAGGATAATCTCTCTTTATCTCCAGAAGTGAAAGAACGCTATACCCGACTGTATACCGGCATCTTCTATAAACGTTTCATTTTAGGGTTATGGGTGCTGGCTGAAGGTATCATTTTCGATATGTTCGATAAAGACAAGCATGTTGTTCCTACAATCGAACGAAGATACACCAAACATTATGTCAGCATTGACTATGGTACTCAAAACCCTACGACATTCGGTCTGTGGGGCTTTTTTAATGGAGTTTGGTACAAAGTTAAAGAATATCACTATGACGGTCGTAAAAGCTCGAAACAAAAGACTGACCAAGAGTACTTGGAGGATTTACAAAAATTCGTTGAAGGCAAAAGCAATCTTCAAGGAATCATCGTAGATCCATCTGCTGCATCTTTTATAGCTTTACTTAAAAAGAATGGCATGCGCGTAGTTAAAGCAAAAAATGATGTATTAGACGGAATCCGTAACGTAGGGAATGCGTTAATTAAAGGTTTAATTTTATACAACGATTGCTGTAAGGAAACATTTAGAGAATTTAGTTCTTATATTTGGGATGAGAAGGCAGCTGATCGTGGGGAAGATAAACCAATAAAACAAAATGACCACCAAATGGATGGAGATCGCTATTTTGTGAATACTATTGTACTTAAAAAAGGTGGAGTAATGGTACTGAAATGAGGTGAATAAATGTTAGTAGAAGATGTATTTAAGAGACCCTATTACGAATATCTGAATGACATCATCAAACGTATGGTTGGTGAGTCCATGACAATCAACGAGGTAATAGTACAGGAGTTGAAAGACTGGCAGAACAGCGAAACCCGAAGGAAAATGTTAGTCGGTGAGGCTTATTATCTTGAAACGACGGATATTCAAAAAGAAAAAACGCAAGAGATTTCATGGAAATCCAATATTAAATTGGAGCATGGCTTTGCTAAAAAGTTAGTGAACCAGAAGGTGGGCTATTTGCTATCTAAAGAGCCTACAATAGCTACTGAAAACGAAGCTTATGCAGAACAGTTGAAAGAAATCATTAATCGAGATTTCCTGAAAAAATTAAAGAACATCGGCAAAGAAGCGATTAACAAAGGGATCGGTTATCTGTATGTCTATATAGACGAGGAAGAGAAGTTAGCCTTTAAAAAGCTTCCATCCGAACAGATTTTGCCGTTTTGGAAAGATGCGGAACATACAGAAGTCTCGTCATTTATTCGTAGCTACAAAGAGAAAGTTTATGTTAACAAAATAAAAAAGACCGTTGAAAAAGTCGAGTATCACCATCCTGGTGGCATCGACTATTTTATTTTAGAGGGAAATAAGTTGGTTCCGGATGATGCAGCAGGCCATTCGGTAAATTACCATATCCTGATTAACGAAAAACCGTTTCTGTGGAAGCGAATCCCGTTAATACCGTTTAAGTATAACGAGGAAGAACAACCATTGATTGATTCGATTAAATCATTGATAGATAACTATAATTTACAAGCTTCTACAAATGCTGATGTGCTTGCAGATATCCCTAACTTTATCTATAAGCTAATCAATTACGGTGGAGTCGATTTAAAAGAGTTCTTAGAGGATCTTCGGATATATCGAACAATTAAACTTGACGAAGGTGGAGACCTGGATAAACTGCAAGCAACTCCAGAAACAGATGCAGCAGAAAAAGAACTGGAACGTGACCGTAAATCAATATATGAGTTCGGCCGCGGAGTGGATACAACCGACTCCAATCTAGGGAATGCATCGGGTGTTGCACTGCGTTACCGTTATTCTGATTTAGACATGGACTGTAACAACTTAGAGTCTGAATTCCATTCAAGTCTGGAACATTTAATGTGGTTTGTGAATGAATATCTGGATATGAAAGGTTTAGGTGATTTCTCCAATGAATCAGTTGAATTTATTTTTAACCGCGACATTATTATTTCTGAATCAGAGGTAATTACAGATGCTAAAAACTCTGTAGGCATCTTGGATGACAAGACCATTCGTGAAAATCATCCATGGTATACAAAAGATGTAGAAGAACGTCTTGCTGAACAAAAAAAGTTGGAAATGGATCAATACGATAATTACGAAACCACTTTCAAAAAGAAACAAGGTGACGTGAATGGCGAAACCACGTAGTTATTGGCAAAAACGTTTTGAATTGTTGGAAGATGCCCAATACAATAAGAGCGCTTCTTACAATAAGGATCTAGAGAAAGCCTATATCCAAACGATGGCTGAAATTGAAAAGGATATCACTCGTTGGTATCAACGGTTTGCGACAAATAATGAAATCTCACTGGATGAAGCAAAGAGACTACTGAAAACCAACGAGTTAAAAGAACTACAATGGTCTGTTGAGGAATACATCCAGTATGGTAAAGAAAATGCAGTAAATCAGAAGTGGATGAAGCAACTCGAAAATGCTTCTTCTCGTGTCCATATAAGCCGCTTAGAAAGTTTGCAACTCCAACTTCAACAACATGTGGAAAAGCTTTATGGGGAGCAAATTGAAGGTTTTGAGCGACTGATTAAAGAAACATATCAAGATCAGTACTATCATGCTGCATTTGAAATACAAAAAGCCTTTGAGGTTGGTTTTACTTTGCAAGCTATTGATGAAGTACAGCTATCGAATATCATTAGTAAGCCATGGACAGCAGACGGTGCTACTTTTAGCAGTAAGATATGGCGAGATAAAAACATGTTGTTGGATACACTGCATACCGAACTGATTCAGTCGATTGTCAGAGGTGAATCACCTCATCGGATGATAGCGGTTGTTCAAAAGAAAATGAATACTTCTCGCTCAAACGCTGCCCGATTAGTAATGACGGAATCAGCGTTTTTTAGTGCTGCTGCACAAAAAGATGCATTTAATGCACTTGATGTAGTTGGGTATGAGATTATCGCAACTTTGGATAGTAGAACAAGTGTTATATGCCAATCCATGGACGGCAAGGTATTTAAAATGAGTGATTTTGAGCCAGGCGTCACGGCAAATCCTTTCCATCCTAGATGTAGAACTACAACTGCACCTTATTTTGAAGATGATGATTATGGCCAACGACTAGCCCGTGGGTTGGATGGAAAGACTTATCATGTTCCCGGTAACATGACATACAAGGAATGGCATAATGAATATGTATTGAAACCAAAAGAGCTAGCTGAACGTAAAGAAATAGAGAAGCAAGAAAAATTTAAAGCTCAAATTAAAGATGATATAAGAAAAGGTCAATATAAGCTTGATCATAGCAAAAATCATTTCGATAAGCATATTCCAAAACATAAGAGGTATGATGATTATGTAGAAAGGAATAAAGCTAAAGGAAAGCAAAAACCAAGTTATTTGACTGTTTCTTTTGAAGAAGCGAATAACCTTGTTAAAAAATATGCTGGAACTGGCATACCTGTAATCAATAAAAGTAAAATGGAGTGGAAGCAAAAAGAGGACATATTTAATCATTCTCAGCCAATTGGTGTTTATATTGATCAAACTACAGGGAAAGAATTGATTACGAGCGCCTTTAGAATTCATTATTCTAAAACTGGTACTCATATTGTCCCTACTTTAAAGAGAGGTGAAGAATAATGCAGTTGTGGACCTATGTTGGGAAACATGTAAGAGTCTTGTACAAAGACGGTGATGTTTTGGAAGGCTTCGTACAAGGATATGATGATGGAGAAGATAACGAAGATGGGGTCGATAGCTTATCCATATCAAATAAAGAAACCGATGAAGGTGACTTTATTTACGGGGTATCAGAAAATGAAATAGAAGCAATAGAAATTATCAAATAAAGCACCTAGCCACTATTATTGGTTGAGTGCTTTTTATTATGCCTTGAAGGTGGTGAGAGAGTGATTTATTTAACCTTGTTTTTATTCTTTTTAATGATTGGAGCGTGCTTTGCGATGTTAATCAAAGCTATTATGGTGGCAGGTCGTGGGGCACCAAAAACGCTATTATTCCATAATCAAGAGCAATTCGTCACCACCGAGCCTATTGCACAGGTTTTACCAAAACACCAAATCAAAAATTCACATTGGTTTACACATACATTCATGCGCCCTCGCAGGAAAGGATAGGTGATCCATATATCTCGGAGCTATCCGATAAATAGCAACCCGTCTTTTTGGTATTGCAGACGTAAAAGAATAAGACAAATCCGTGGACGATACCCACGTTAAAAAGCGTAATTTGAATTGGAGGAATGAACAATGAACAAAGAACAATTAATAGCATTAGGTTTAACCGAAGAACAAGCAAATAAGGTAATCGAAGGATATGGTCCAACAATCCCTAAATCACGTTTTGATGATGTGAACAATACCAAGAAACAACTGGAATTGGATATAGCTTCTCGAGATAAACAACTAGAGGAACTAAAGAAAGTGGATGCAGCTGGATTGCAAACTAAGATTACTGAGTTGCAACAGGAGAATGCAGATGCAAAAGTAAAATATGAAAATGATTTAAAAGAAACACAATTATATAGCGCTATTAAATTTGCTTTAGCTGGAAAAGTACATGACGCGGATATCGCTATCACACAAATCGACAAAAAACTAATTGAATTAGATGCAGAAGGCAAAGTAACCAAAGGTTTAGATGAGCAGTTAAAAACACTGCAAGAATCGAAGCCTTTTTTGTTTGTCCCGGAAACTACACAAACGTTTAAAGGGGTTATTCCTGTAACCCCTGTTGAAAAAGACAAAGACGGTAATCCGGTAGCAGGAAGTTACGGAAAGCAACTTGCGGAGACAAGCAATCAAGGCGCAAAAGAATTAGCAGATGCACAAAAATCTTATTTTGATTAAGGAGGAAAACAAGAATGAGTAAATTTGTAGAAACAACTTTTACGAATAAAAAAGAAATTTTGAAGTTTCCAGATCACTATGTGAATCTGGCGGTTACTGTTTCAGATGCAGGTGTTACAGCTAATGCGGAAGGAAAAAAAATCGTTCCCGCTGGCACCATCTTAGGTGGCGGATTCCTAGCTAGCGAATCTGTACATGCTGTTAAGAAGAATGATGCGGATGCAGAAGGAGTTCTGTTTAATGATACGGATGTCACTTACGGACCAGCATCCGGTGCAGCTTTAATCCATGGATTCATAGCACTGGATAAGCTTCCAGAAGCTCCAACATCAGAAGCAATCGCAGCACTAAAGCAAATTACATTTTTGAAATAAGAGAGGATGAATTAAATGCCAACAATTTATGATTTAGTAAATGCACAAAACATTGCAACATATTACCAAAACAACCCTTCTAATTCGATTCCGTATTTAGGAGCAACACTATTCCCTGCTAAGAAACAGTTGGGACTGGACCTATCTTGGATTAAAGGTTCAAAAGGATTGCCTGTTGCTCTTGAACCTTCTGCATTTGATGCAAAGGCAAATGTTCGCGATCGTATTGGATTTAGCAAGGTGCAAACAGAGATGCCTTTCTTCCGAGAAGCAATGCGCATTGGAGAGAAAGATCGTCAAGAGTTGAATCGCTTACTTGCTTCAAATTTAGATGAAATGACTCGTACAGTAATTACTAACATTTATGATGATGTTACTAATCTAGTAAATGGTGCTAACGTACAGCCAGAGCGTATGATCATGCAATTACTTTCTAAAGGAAAAATCTCGATTACAGCTAATCGTCAAAATCTTGATTACAACTATAAAATGCAAGGTGATCATCAAGAGGTTTTAGCTGGCGGTGCACAGTGGAGTGCAACAGATTCAACTCCTATCCAAGACATTATGAGATGGCAGGATACAGTTGAAGACAATACAGGTTCTCGCCCAACAAAAGCCATTACAACTCGTAAAACATGGGGTTATCTGATGAAACACAAGAGTATTCTGTTAGATATGAACCCATTTGGTGGTCAAAATGTCATTATGACAGACGCTTTATTGAAACAATATTTACAAACTAAATTTGGTTTATCGGTTGCAATTTATAACAAAAAATATCGTGATGAAAGTGGCGCTTTGCAGAACTTCTTCCCAGATGACTATTTCACTTTAATTCCAGAAGGGAATTTAGGAAATACATTCTACGGGACGACTCCTGAAGAATCGGATCTTTTGACTGGTCAATCAGTTGCAGACGTATCAATCGTAAACACAGGTGTAGCAATCACAACTATCAAAGAGCCACATCCAGTAAACGTTGAAACAATTGTTTCTGAAATCGTTCTTCCTTCATTCGAAACAATTGACAATATCTTTGCAGCTAAAGTTAACTAACTGACTAAAAAGTCAGGAAAGGAGGCTATTAATCTTGGCTACAGAAAAGAAAGAGACTACTAGAACCACTAAAAAGAAAAGAGCTACTTTCTCAGTCAATGTAAAATACGGAGAGAATCTTTATCGAAAAGGTGAAAGTTTAGAGGTTTCGGAGAAAGATTATGAGGAATTACTAAGTGCAGGTCTTGTCGAAAGTAAAGGTGATTGACTTGGACGTATTCGAAATCGTCAAAGCGAAATTACCAGCAGATTTAATTCCAGATGATACAGCTTTAGCTATGGACGTTGCAGAGGTGGGGCAATCAATGCTCACTTACTGCAACCGTTCTGACATACCGAAAGAGCTTGTTTTCACACATGTGAACATGGTGATTGATCTAATTACAGGTAATGCGAGACGTAGTGATACGGATAACCCTGGTACGGTTAAATCCATTAAGGAAGGAGATGTGCAAGTTACATATGAAGGAAATCGTGTGAGTTCACGAGAAGCTCATATGGAAGCACTTCTCTTCGATTATGCTAGCCAGTTGAATCGTTTCCGGAAACTGAGGTGGTAGATTGGATGCTGTAAGAAAAGCTATTGAAAGCTTATATAAAGGCAAGTGTACGATCAAAGAATTTAAGAGTGCAAAAGACCCTATCACTCATATTACAGCTAAAAAAGAAGTAACAGTTTTGGAAAGTCAGAAATGTAGGTTGTCATATGAGAAAATTGCATCTGCAGATCAAACCAATGGGCCTGCAACTATTGCTCAATCAATTAAACTGCTTATTTCTCCAGAGATAGTTGTTAATCCCGGTTCTAAAATTATTGTTACACAACATGGAAAAACGACAGCGTTTCAGCAAAGTGGTGAGCCTGCTTTATACACTAACCATCAAGAGATACGTCTTGAATTATTTAAGGAATATGCGTAATGGCTAGGTGGGGCAGTGCTGACTTTCGACAATTAAAGCGAATGCAAAAGAAGATGGAGAAATTAGCACAAGCTGATTTCGAAAAGTTCTGTGAGCAAGCTGCAAAAGAATTGGCTGCGCGTTTACTTGCGAAGGTAATTAAACGTACTCCTGTAGACGATGGAGTATTACGAAGAGGTTGGACAGCTGTATCGCATGCAGAAGCTGAAAATGGCGGAAATACTAACGTAAAAGTATATGCCGAATCCTTAAACATTTCGAAAATAGGTAACGTGTATGAAATAGAGATTATTAATCCTGTGAATTACGCCTCTTATGTGGAATTTGGACATAGGACAGCTAATCATGCAGGGTGGGTAAATGGACGATTCATGATGACAATCTCTGAAAATGAATTGGATGCCCAAGCATCAAAAATTCTTGATAAGAAATTAGCGAAGTTCTTAGGCGGTGTTTTCGGTGGAGATTAAAGATGTAATAACCGCTATATCTATCAAGCTGTATGAAACGTTTGGTGAAGCATATGAAATTTATACAGAATCAATTGAGCAAGGCTTTCAGGAGCCTGCTTTTTTTATTTCTCTATTAAATCCGGACAAAAATCAAGTAATCGGAAATAGATACCACAAAACGCTTCCTTTTGATATCCATTATTTCGGTAGAGGCAATATGGATGCCTATGGCACCTTAGATAAACTTATGGACGAAATGGAGTATATAAAGCTCTTAAACGGTAGTTTATTGCGTGGTACAAAAATGAAAGGCGAAGTAGTAGATGGAGTACTTCACTTTTTTGTTCATTACAATTTCCATGTTTATAAAGCGACGGATCCAGTACCGATGATGGAAGAGCTATCAATAAAGAATGATTTAAAGAGGTGAGATGGAATGGTTAAACAAAAGCCGATACAGAAACCGGTAGAAGAGTCTAGTTTTACAGAGCAACAGTCAAAAGAGGTAGCAACATTTAAGTTTACTAAGCAACAACTTGTTTCAAGTAATAAGTATTCGTATCGACGAGATGCCTTAAATGTTTTATTAGAAGAAGGAAAGCTCTATACATTCGGTGAGGTTGATAAAAAGCTACATGATTTTCTAAAAGGGAAGGTGAATGAATAATGGCTTTAGGTGGAGGCACATTTTTAACACGAAACAAAGTATTACCAGGTACGTATCACAATTTTATATCAGCAGCACGCGCATTTGTTAATTTATCCGATCGTGGTTATTCAGCTCTTCCAATCTCGCTTGATTGGGGAGTAGATGAAGGTGTGTTTGCCGTTACGCAAGAGGACTTACAAAAGAATTCTCGCAAGATTTTCGGCTATGACTATAGCAATATCAAATTAAAGGGAATTCGCGATATTTTTAAAAACGCAATTACCGTTTATTTCGCAAAATTAAATATAGGTGGCACTGCAGCTGAAAACGACTTTGCAAAAGCTTTATATAAAGGCGTTAGAGGAAATGATATCAAAATTATCATTCATACTAATGTGGATGAACCTACAATTTTTGATGTACAAACGTTACTCGATAATGTGTTGGTGGACGAACAGACGGTTGCAACGACTGCAGATTTAGTTGCTAATGATTTTGTGACATTTAAAGCAGATGTGACGTTAACTCCAACAGCCGGCTCACCTTTAACAGGTGGATTAAACGGAGCTACAGCTTTAACGAACGGTGGAGCCCATCAAACTGCACTAGATGATTTAGAAGCTTATGGTTTCAATACGCTTGGATGTCTCTCTGATGATCAAACAATTAAATCACTTTATATGGAGTATACAAAACGCATACGTGATCAGGTAGGTGGTAAGTTCCAACTAGTTGGCCATAAGTTAGGTGCAGCAGACCATGAGGGTGTAATTGATGTTCAAAATGATGCCATTGGTGAAGGTGAAGAAATCTTCGGTGCAGTTTATTGGACAGCGGGAGCACAGGCAGGAGTAGCGGTTAATAAATCGAATACCAACAAAAAATACGATGGTGAACACACTCTCGATATGTCTGAGACAAAGACACAGCCGCAGCTTACAGCGTTATTAAGGGGTGGCAAATACGTATTTCACAAAGTGGGCACGGAAACTCGAGTGTTGGATGATGTAAATACATTTACTTCTTTTACACCGGATAAAAACGAAGACTTTAGTATGAATCAAGTAATCCGAGTACTTGACCAGATTGCTATTGATACAGCTCATCTATTTAATACGCGATATCTCGGAGAAGTGCCGAATGATCCAGCAGGACGCATTACTTTCTGGAAAGATATTGTTGCACATCGTTTAGAGATGCAGAGAATACGAGCAATCGAGAATTACGATAAAGAGATATTAACCGTTGAGAAAGGAAGTACTAAGAAGTCTGTAGTACTTTTCGAAAGAGTACAAGCTACCGTTGCCATGTCGCAACTTTATATCACTACAGAAGTAGCATAAGGAGGGATATCTGTGAAAGAAAAACTTTTGAAACTAAATCTTCAATACTTCGCAAATACAATGCACGCAAGAGACGCAATAAACGGTGGTCAAGGTGAGTGCTTCGTGACGCTCGAAGGTAATCGTTATAATTTAGCTCAAGCGATTAACATTGATGCTGACATGACAAAGACCAAAACCAAGGTTCCTATCCTAGGAAAGATTTCAAAAGGTAATAAATCAACTGGTGCCGAATATGAAGCAAGTGCAACATTTCATTTCAATACATCTATTTTCCGAGAGATTCTTTATCGATACAAAGAGACCGGTGAAGATGTTTACTTTGATATGCAAATAACGAATGAAGATCCTACTTCCTCCGTTGGACGTCAAACTATAATCTTGATTGATTGCAACTTAGACGGTGGTAAACTTGCGTTACTTGATGCAGATGCAGATTATCTTGAAGATGAAATCAGCTTCACGTTTGAGGATTGGGAAATGCCAGAAAAATTCTCTATTCTTGGCGCTATGCTTTAAAACTTGAAGTCCACTTCGGTGGGCTTTTTATTATGAAATACATCAAATACAATCATGATAGGGGAAAAAATAATGAGTAACTTAACAGCATTTTTAGCGCAAAACGCATTGAAAGCGGAAGTGGAAAAACATGTGGTTTCAAAAAGGTTTGTTGAGCCTGTAATTGACGAGGAAACAGGAAAGCAAATGGTCGATAAAAACGGAAAACCTATGACTAAACCTGTCGAATGGGAAGTTGGGTCAATCGATTCCGCTGAAGATGAGGCCCTGAGAAAACTTCATACAAAAAGATTGCCTGTACCAGGTAAAAAGAATGTATTCCAACCAACAACAGATATTTCTTCTTACATGGCATCTTTAGCTGTAAAATGTACTGTATTTCCTAATCTTCATGATGCGGAATTACAAAAATCTTATGGTGTTATGGGTGCTGAAGCTCTATTAAAAACAATGTTACTTTCTGGTGAATACGCAGAATATATAAATATTGTTCAGAAAGTAAACCTGTTTGATGTAGAGATGGAAGAGACTGTAGAAGAAGCAAAAAACTAATTGAAGACGGTGACTATGAAGCAAATGTAGCTTATTACTGTTTACATAAACTTCATAAGTGGCCGTCTGAATTCGACTCACTTCCAAAATACGAAAAAGCTTTTGTCATAGCTGCAGTTCAACTCAAGATGGAAAATGATAAGAAGCAGGAGAAAGAAACGCAACGTCAAGGCAAAAAAGGAAGAAGAAAGAAATAGTAGTGGTAATATTTACCCTCGCTGTCGTATGCTTATTGTATATGAATAGTCGGAGGGATATCTATTGAAGAAAACATTATTTATCTTTGCAATGCTGATTGTTGGGGCGTACTTTATTTTCGGATTATTTAACACTATATCGCGATTTGGTGAAGTTTCAAGTGCTGATACTGTTGTGATGGTAATAGTATTAGCATTAGTCGCTTTATTTGAATTGTTTTTAATCAAAAGATATAAGAAATCGGTCAATACTAATGCGGTAATTGAACGAGAAACCCAAAAAGCAAAAGTTGCTAACGAGAAGTTTAACAAAGAAAGTATAATTCCAGGATCAAAAGCGAGACGTCAACTAATAGGTGCGGATATTTGTATAAAGGTAAACCATATGACAGGGTTGCCAGTAGCTGAAGGTGCAGAAGTGTTCGTATACAGATGCGAGAACAAAGTTGTATTTGAAAGAAATCAAGATACCTTTGAACTAGAATCGGCAAATATGAAGGATATATTAATAAAAACAGATGTAGAAATACAGAAGAATTATGTAAGCAGTGTTGGCGGTGCAGTGGGTGGCTATGTATTGTTTGGACCATTAGGTGCAATGGTAGGCGGACGTGCTAAAGAAAAGAAAAGCACGACAGTTGAAAAGTACTTGATATTCGACTATATAAATAAAGAAGGCAAGCAAGATTTCATTTCTTTCGAAGTTACAAATGAACCAAACGCAATTTTATTTAATACAAATCATTACAATATAACTAAGAATGAAAGAACTACTATAAGTTTATAAGTTTAGAAAAAAGCACCTAATACTTGGGTGCTTTTTATTATGGTAAAAAAGGTGGTGAAACAAATGGCAACAATAAGAACCGCAATACAGATTCAAGATGGCATGTCTCGCGCATTCCAGTCAATGAATAACGCTATGAATATAGTAATCAGTAGCTTTGAATCACTGCAAGACGCTTCAGGAAACGCAATTGATACCGCTAGTATAGAGGCGGCTAGACGTGAATTGAACCAAGCAGAGATTGCTTTTAATGAAATTGAACAAGAGATTAGACAGGCTGAAGCTGCACAAAATGATTTTAATCAAGAGATAAATGAAGGAGCTTCTGCAGCAGACGGCTTATTAGGTAAGATAGGCGGAATTATAGCTGCATATATGGGTATCCACGCAGCAGGAGATGTTCTTGGACTTTCCGATGCGCTATCTCAAACATCAGCAAGATTAAACTTGATTAATGACCAACAACAAACAACAGCAGAGCTGCAGCGAATGATCTTTGATTCAGCGGAAAGGTCACGAGCCTCATATATGGATACCGCAGGAATAGTAGCTAAAGTAGGGGCTAATGCAAAAGATGCATTTAGTAGTACCGCTGAAATGGTAGCTTTTGCTGAACAATTGAATAAAAAGTTCAAAATTGCAGGAGCGACTACTGAAGAAATGAGTTCAGCTTTACTTCAATTAACTCAAGGTCTTGGTTCTGGGGTTTTAAGAGGTGAAGAATTAAATGCTGTATTTGAAAGTGCTCCTAATATCATACAAAGTATCGCAGATTATCTTGAACTTCCAATAGGAGCTATTAGGGAATTAGCTTCTGATGGTGGAATTACTGCCGATATCGTCAAAAATGCAATGTTTGCGGCAGCCGAGGAAACTAATGCAGCCTTTTCGAAACTGCCATTAACGTTTGAGTCCATATGGACAAGTTTTAAAAACCAAGCACTTTGGGCATTTCAAGAGGTTCTGCAAAAATTAAACGAGATTGCTAATAATGATAAATTCCAGAGTATGGTTGATGGTGTTGTAAATTCGTTATACACCCTTTCAGCAGTAGCTATGTGGGTAATGGATGCAATGATGTCTGTAGGAAGTTTTTTGTATGATAGTTGGTCATTTATAGCTCCGATACTGTGGGGAGCTACTGCAGCATTAACAGCATATGGGGTAGCCTTAGTGGCAGTAAAATTAGCTAGTATAGCTTCAACGATATGGACAGGACTTCAAACTCTAGCTACAGGGCTTTTAACAGCTACCACTTGGGCGAGTGTCGGGGCTACATTTGCAGCTACTGGCGCCGTTTGGGGTTTAAATGCAGCGTTATATGCAAATCCAATATTTTGGGTTGTAATGATTATTTTAGTTTTAATTTCCACATTGTATTTAGCTGTTGCTGCAGTTAATTATTTCGCTGGTACATCAGTCAGTGCAACAGGAATCATTGCCGGTTCATTTATGATGCTGTACACATTTATCCGTAATATTATAGCGACCTTATGGAATACTTTCGCTGCTATAGCAGAATTTTTCGTAAATGTCTGGCAACATCCAATGTATTCAGTTAAGAAGCTTTTTGCGAATTTGGCAACCACTTTCCTAGATCATGCAATTGCAATGACTAGCGGATGGGATTCCTTTGCCACATCTTTTGTAAATGCAATAATATCGGCAGTTAATGGTGCCATAAAAGCGTGGAACTGGTTTATTGATTTGTTACCTGATGACATTGCAAGTACGCTTGGATTAGGGAAAGGCACTGAGTTTCAGCATAGAACTTCAATTACAAGCGATCTTACTACTATGAGAGCAGGCATCAATGCTGTTGTGGGAGAAGCGCCAGAAGGTTACTGGGAAGCTCCGAAAATGGATATGAACTCTTATAGTGATGCCTGGGATACCGGTTACAATTGGGGTTCGAATTTATTTAACGGTGCTGACAATCAAAATGCTAGTTATGATCCTCTCCAAGATGTATTAGCCGGCTTGCAAGATTCCATGAATCCTTTATCGGATAGTGGTAAAGACACAGCAGGAAACACTGCTAAGATGGCTAAATCGATGGATGCTACCGAAGAGGATTTAAAATATCTCCGTGATATAGCAGAACGGGATGTAATCAATCGTTTTACCACTGCCGAAGTTACGGTGAATGTGAAGAACGATAATCACATCAATAATGAATTGGATTTAGATGGTGTTATCGATCACTTTGGAGAAAAATTAGAAGAGACGTTAGTTTCTGTCGCGGAAGGGGTGCAATAGATGGCGTATAGTTTTTTCTTAGATGGTGTACAGCTACCTGTTGCACCTTCTGACATGGAAACTAAGATTAACAATCAGAACACAACTATTACCTTGATTAATGAAGGGGAAGTTAACCTACTTAAAAAAGCAGGATTAACAGATATTACTTTTGACTTGATGCTTCCAAATTCAAAATATCCTTTTGGAGTGTATCCAGACGGTTTTCAACCAGCAAGCTATTTTTTAGACAAACTTGAGAAATTAAAAGTGGATAAAAAGATTTTCCAATTTATCGTCTCTCGTTTAAAACCGAGTGGCGATTTATTATTTGATACTAATCTAACTGTTTCTTTGGAGGATTACATTATTATGGAAAGTGCTGAAGAGGGTTTCGATATAATTGTTCCTGTTAGTTTAAAGCAGTTTCGACCGTATGGAACAAAAGTAATCGAAATTAAAAAGAATACTACAGCTACATCATCAGCAGCTAAACCAGTTGCAACAGTTAAGAATGCAAGGCCATCAAATAAAGAAATCCCTAAATCTCATAAAGTAGTAAAAGGCGATACATTATGGGCTATTTGCAAGAAATATTATGGTAAAGTAACTAAAGCCATGACAGATGAGTTAGCGGCTAAAAATGGAATAAAGAATCCCAATCTCATCTATCCAGGGGAGGTAATTAAGCTTTGATTGAATTAATACTCCAAAATGGATCTAAGCTAATGCAACCTACTGTTGAAGAGGGAATCATTTGGGAAACATCCCGAAAGGGTGTACCGGGCAAACTGACTTTTAAAGTTCTTCAAGATGATTCTTTAGAATTTGAAGAAGGTAATGCTGTCAGTTTCAAAAAAGATGGCAAGAACATTTTCTTTGGTTTTGTTTTCACCAAAAAACATGATAAGAACGGACTTATCAATGTGACGGCATATGATCAATTGCGCTATTTTAAAAATAAAGACACCTATGTTTATACGAATAAGACGGCATCTGAATTCATTAAGATGGTTGCTCATGACTTTCGTTTAAATACAGGAACGATTGAAGATACAGGCTTTAAGATTGCTAGTCGAGTAGAAGACAATAAGACCTTGTTTGATATGTTTCAGAATGCATTGGATTTGACATTAGAGAACAAAAAGAAAATGTTCATCCTTTATGACAATTTTGGAAAGTTGACTCTAAGGGACATCGAAAAGATGAAGTTAGACATTTTGTTAGATGAAGAGACTGGAGAAAACTTTGACTACACTTCTTCCATCGATTCCAATACGTACAATAAGATCAAACTTTCTTATGAAAATGAGAAGAAGGGAAAGCGCGAAATCTATATCGCACAAGACGGCAATCACATGAACCAGTGGGGCGTTTTGCAATTCTTCGACACAATTAAAGAGAAAACGAACGGAAAAGCGAAAGCAGATGCTTTACTTGCTTTATATAATCGAAAAACACGTAATTTGAGCATGAAAAAAGCGTTTGGGAACATTTATGTTCGTGGTGGCAATATGCTTGTCGTACGTTTGAATTTAGATGATATCAAGGTGATGAACTATATGATTGTGGAAAATGTGAAGCACACTTTTAAAGAGAGCGAACACTTCATGGACCTCACATTGATTGGCGGTGATTTCGTTGCGTAATATGAACGATATTCTCAAGTTATTTAAAAGAGCGGCAAAAGAAGCAATAGAAGCGTCTGATCCAACTGCCATTCAGTTTGGGGAAGTCACTAGTGTTTCTCCATTAAAGATATTGGTAGAACAAAAGAAACCTCTGACCATGGCACAACTAGTACTAACTCGTAATGTTCGAGATCATGAAATTGAAATGACGGTAGAACACACAACAGAAGTAGGTAATGGACCTGATGCACATACCCATGAATATAAAGGTAGAAAGAAGTTCATTGTCCACAATGCCCTTAAATTAGGTGATAAAGTGATGCTAGTTAAAGTGCAAGGCGGACAAAAGTATATTGTCTGGGATAAAGAGGTGGATGTATGATTCCAAAAATAAATGATGAACTAATTGCAGGTTTTGAGGAAGCAATTCGGCAACCATCTAAAACGTATAAATTGGACTTAGAGAGGAAACGGGTTATCGGATATGTGGATGGTCGTGAAGCAATTGAACAGTTCATTTACAAAACTCTCAGTACAGAACGTTACGACCATATAATTTATTCGTGGGATTACGGCGCTGAAATCGCAAAACTTTTTGGGCAGCCAATCCCGTATGTATATTCCGAACTTAAAAGATTAATAACAGAAGCATTGACACAAGACGATCGTATCGAAAGTGTAGATGCTTTTTCTTTTTCCCATTTTAAGAATAAAGTTGCTGTTAGCTTCATTGCCCATACGTCAGAAGGTGGAATCGCTATAGAGAAGGAGGTGGAGATTTAATGTTTGAACATATCGAGCAAGCACAATTACTCGAAGATGCCCTTGATAACGTCAAAACAGATGTAGATAAACGTGAAGGATCCATAATCTACGATTCTTTAGCACCATCTTCTGTTATTGCAAAAGAACTTTATATAGCAATGGATGGCATGATTATTGAAATGTTTGGTGATACAGCGTCACGCGAGTTCTTGATCAAATTAGCTAGAGAACGAGGTATTGTCCCTAATCCAGCGACACCTGCAGTTTTAAGAGGTGAATTCAATATAGATGTACCTATTGGTGCGCGATTTAATTTAGAAGAATTAAATTATGTTGTCACGGAACGAATTGGAACAGGAGTATTTAAGGTAGAAAGCGAAACGTTGGGTGATATAGGTAATTCAAGGTTTGGAACGCTCATACCAATTGAATATATCGATGGTTTGACTAGTGCCGCGCTGACTGAATTGCTTATCCCTGGGGAGGATGAAGAAGAAACAGAATCCTTAAGAAAGCAATACTTAGACAGCTTCGACTCCCAAGCTTTTGGAGGAAATCGCAAAGATTACAAAGAAAAAGTCCACAAGTTGCAAGGGGTAGGTGGGATAAAAGTATACCGAGCATGGCAAGGAGGATGTACCGTTAAGTTAGTTATCATGGATGCACTATATCAACCTCCATCGCTAACATTATTAGATGAATTACAAACAGCCATTGACCCTCTTGGAAATCAAGGCGAGGGGTTAGGAATTGCACCGATTGGCCATGTGGTATCCATATTCGGAGTTGAGGAAGTACCAGTTGACGTTACGTTAAATATCACATACCAAGATGGGTATTCTTGGGATGACATTGAATTATCCACTCAAGATATAATCGATGAATATTTTTTAGAGTTGAAAAAGAACTGGGAAGATTCTACTTTTACAGTCATTCGTATCTTACAATTCGAAACACGCATTTCGGAACTGGAAGGTGTAATTGATATCCAAGATACTTTAATTAACGGTCTTCCTCAGAATCTTATTTTAAACGAAGATAACATACCAGTTCGGGGTGAGGTAATTGGTTAATATATACGAAGAAATCGACTTATATCCTTTGCTTCCTCCTACAGTAAAAGAGTTTGAAGAATTTAAAGAAATAACACAGGCCCAAATAGCAGAATTTAATCGTATAAGGGCACATTTAATCGGCATATTCAAAGACCGTTTTGTCTACGAAGCTACTGAAAATGGATTACGCAGATGGGAAAAGATGTTGAAAATTCAACGTAGGAGTACGGACACGTTAGAAGAAAGACGTTTTCGTATACTGGCGAAAATGAATAACCGTTTACCTTATACCTTTAAAGCATTAATTCAACGATTAAATGCACTTTGTGGAGAGGGTAAATATCAAGTGTTTTTGGATGCAAACGCTTATGAGTTAGATTTTGAATTCTTTGAGAAGATAGCTGATGTCAAATTGCTAAAGGATACAATGGAGGAAATGATTCCGGTTAACTTGGCGTTAGAATATAATTACGTCATCCGTGTGCCTAATATTGTCGTTATTCCAAAAGCTCATTTTTATCCAGTCATATATCCTATTTGTGGATTAGCAGTTGCCACCAACTACGAAAAAGGGACTTCTGGAAGAGTTTCGGCAGAAGGAAAGTTAAAAGGATTTGCATACGAAGTGCCATATGTTGCAAGTGATATGTCCATTACTTATTAGAGAGGTGAGGAAATGCAAGTACATGAACGATTAATCAATATTTTATATAACGCCATTCTCGCTAATGTGAGAAGAGGGCGTTTTTTAATTGGTGAAACAGAAAGAGACTTTGATGTTTTTGGAATCGAAATTCTAGGCAATATAATCCGTGTGAAATTTTATATAGATAACTATTTCGGTCCAGTTACACAGGCAGCATTGCTTGATCATGACAATGTCAGTTTGATAAGTGGCAATGTCAATTTTAATAAAGAGAATGACGGTTTTATGTATGTATTTGATATTCCTGTCATTTCAGAAGAGGTGAGAGCATGAACGAAAATCTGTATTCCCTAATAAATTTTGTCGACCACATATTAAAGGTTGATGAGCATGGCGAATTTATCCCAAAAAGAGATAAGCAGGGAAATGTCATTATTAATAAAATCACAGGGCGACCAGAATTAGTTCCAGAGATAGAAGGTACACGTCTAAATGCTATTAATATGAATCATATGGACCTTGGCATTTATAGTGCCCACGAATTAATAGTTGCATTACAAAAACTAGTTCTACGACTTCAACTTCAAATCGAACTAGACGGCCGCGCCCCAGGCAACAGTGGAGCATTCGCGGACACATTCGACGGCACGCCAAATAAATTGGTACGTCAAACGGCATCGGCTGTATTGACTGCGCCGAGGTCAGCTGGCACTACCGTACTTAACGTAGACAGCACGGAAGGCTTTGTACGGTTTACACAGGTCGCGGTTTATGACTGTACGAATAGCGAAGATGTGCTAATTACCGCTGTCACAGAAAATACGATTACCGTACAACCGTTGCAGAATGACTACGTTAAAGGTGCAGTGATTGCTCGTAGTAATGCGGTGGTTGAAGATGGGCGATTGGTCATCGGTAGATGGGGCAATTATCAAATCGAAGTTAGCGAGGTCGTGTAAGGATGACAAGGTATAATTACAGTAGGTTCACAGTGTCGCAAGTTCCAAATTGGGAATTCGTTAGAAACGACACAGCGGGTGCAAGGATGGCGGAATTTTATAGGAATATATCCTTTAACCCTAGCGGCGGGTATGGTCAAAAAGCTACCGTTTCAAGTAAGTACGGCGAGGGCGTTTACTTAACCGTAGGCGCTGTGGGTTATTCTACCGATGGGGAAAGTTGGGCGTATAAGTTCGTAGCAAATGAAGCGGGTTATTCTACGTACAACTCGGTAAAGAACTCCTTCTATCAGATTAGGTTATGGGAGCTAACTTCAGGCGCTATGACAGAAGGTCAAGGAAGTTTCTTAGCTAACGTAGTAGCCGAAAATGGGACATACCCTACGAATGGGAAACACACAGATGGCTATTGGTATGTTAGAGGCAGTTTATATAATACCCCTCCGTCCGTACCGGGGACTATTTCGGCTACAGGGGATTTTAAGCCCAACGGCACGCTTGATGTTACATGGAGCGCATCTACCGACGCGGAAGGAAATGCTATTTCTTACCAAAGCGAGTGGCGAATATACAAAAGCGGGGTAGCGCAAGCATGGCAAGGTTCGATCCTTTCCGGTGTTCGCACACGAAGCGTTCAGATACCCAATGACGTAGCCATAACCGCTATTGAGTTTAGAGTAAGAGCGCTAGACGCCGATTATTCCGCATACAGGAACTCGCAAGTATATCCTGTAACATCAAACAGCGCGCCGACAATCAATATAAACACTACGGACAACCGAACGCTGTATGAGAATGACGTAATCACGATAGATGGACAAGCAAGTGACACCGACAACGGAAACATAGTCAACGTTAAGTATTCAATCAATGGTGGTACCGCTCGTGCTATTATGGTCGACATCAGCGATGGGACCAAATCTATGCCGTTTAATCGACAACTGACATTTAAAGGCGGCAAGCTTTACGAGGGAGAGACAGCTATATCTGGCGCACTATACGAAGGCACAGCGCATCAGTTGAAGGTGTGGGCAGAAGATGACAAAGACGGAAAATCAGCCGAGCAAATCCGTACATTTTATGTTGTACCGAATAGAGCGCCAAAATTAACTGTTAATCCATTTGCGCCACAATCAGATTTAATCAATGCTGATTCTGTGACTTTCTCAGGTTCAACTTTCGACTCGGATGGAAATGATATGGTCGTGTCGTATAAATTAAATGGTGGTCTTGCAACCGAAGTCTATCGGGGAAAAGATGGAGAATGGTCATTCGACGTGAAATTAAAAGATCTAAAAGATGGAGAAAATACCGTAGGTATTGAAACGGTTGATTCATACAACTCCAAATACTCGGAAACTCGTAAAATAAATAAAACAGCTAACTTAACACCTTTGAGTAAATCAGTGCAAAGATACAAAATCGTATCCCCTACTGGATCAGCTCAAGGTGTTTTATTGTGGATTCAAAGAGAAGAATCGGCTACAGTATCGGCAGAAATCAGTATGACGAATGGAACGGAACAAGAAGCATATAGCGCTATGACGTTATCTAATACCGCACCTGTAAGTTTAGATATCGTGGAAGACCAGTTTCAATTCCAATCGGATACAGCGAAAGAGAATATCTTTGTGAAATTGAATTTTAGTGGTGGCGCAGTCACATTAGTTTCGGGGGTGCTTAGTTAATGAAAATACGTAAACGTTTACCGGACGGCTCATTTGGTCCGTTGGAAGAAGTGTTTCCGGAATCGATTGATTCTACAATTCTAATCTTGCTCGAAGCTATGGCTGGCATGCAAGAACAGATTGATAAGTTAACAGCTAAATTAGACAACGAAGGAGGTGTTGAATAATGGTACAAAAATACATGATTCCAGTATACGCACTGTTAGTTAAAGCAGGTGCAAGAGAAATCGATAGTCTTCCACAGCAGTATCAGATTCCAGTTGCGGAGTATTTAGCAGCAAAGGTTGAAGCGTAAAGGTGAGGTTACTATGGATTTTTTCAACGATTTTCTTAACAAAACATTAATTCAGCATCTGATAAATTATTGGTATGTATGGGAATCCTTTGTATTACTTTCATTTGTAATTTTGTTCACTATTAATAGAAAGAAGCACCAGAAATAATCTGATGCTTTTCAATGGTTAAAATAGATAAGAAATAAATATATCTATTAATGAAAATAAATTTATTTCAACTATCAGCTTTTCTTTCTCTTTAGTAATTTTTAGCATCGCGACACACCTCTCTTTCTACTAAAGTAATCGTAGTGAAAGGGGAATTAGTTGCGATATAAATTACTGAGGAAGAATTCATCAAATGTGGGGTAATTAACGCAGCATAAGCTAGCGTTATTTTTATTGCCTTTTTATACTAATGTTATTGATTCATATCAGTTCTTTTAATAGACTTGTTTAAGAGGTGGTATGTTTGGATACTAAAATGATATGGAAATTTGTGACGTATACAGGATTGGCTATGATAATATTCCCAGTAATAATTAACGGTTTAATGTTTTTTAACTTTCTACCTGTTTCCGGAGATGAATTTACTTGGATAAGTTCCTTAAGTACTTTCTGGGGTGCAATAATTGGAGGAATTATTTCTGGGACTTTAACTCTTATTGGCGTACAAATGTCAGTTAAAGCATCCTTTAAAGGACTTAAATTAACTATCGAACACCAAGAAAGTGAAAATTTCAAGGAATCTGTTGGGTTAAAATTATCTAAGCTATATGAAGTGAAAAACATTATCTACACACTAGATAGAAAGCTTAGTAATTGGGGATTTTCATGGAACGATAACTACGAAATAGTAGATCGAGGAATTCTTGAATCAGAGATAAGAACATATATATTTCCCAGGTTTAATGTTTTGTTGGAAGTATCTTCTTCCGTAGATTACGAATTCTATTATGAAATAAAAAGTTTCGTGGACAAAGCCAGAAAGAGTTTTTATTCCGAGGATGAACCAAACTATAATGAACTAACGGTGATTACGGAAAAACTGACTAAAGATATTGAGGATAATCATGAAACAAGGATAAGTGAAAAATATAGACTTTTATCTGGTAAGTAGCCTGATGAACAAATGGACCATAAAGCGTCGTAATGAAATAAAGCATACCCTCATTCTTTTGTCGAATTTGTACAGAAATTGTCTAGTGGGATAGAGTATAATATGTCAGGGAAATAGGCTTGAAGATTAACTGCTGACGGCACGCCGTATGCGATGAAAGTCGCTTGTGCGGTGTAGGCTCGTTATAAAACCTAATGGTATAAGACGAGAATAGCATTTCAGAATGGCCGGTCAATAACGCAATAAATTTCACTGCAACACCTTTAAGTGCAGGTACAGGGTATATTGATTTATCTTGGAATGGATTTGTTGATCCTAATTGGTCGCATAATGAACTATATATTTTAGTTAGCGAAACTCAAGATGCTAATGAATCTAGTACATTTTATGCGAACCTAACATACACTGGAACTGATGGTGTTACTTTTATGTATCCTTCGGGAACTAGAGTTTCTTTTGCAATGTATTCTGTGATGAAGGATGGCACAAAGACAGTTCAAAAAGTAACAGCTGTAGCGCCATAAATTTATAAACGCTAAACCTCACCGCTGTTGGTGGGGTTTTTCTTATGCAATGAAAGTAGGTGATGTTATGTAAGTCGTCAAGATCCTGAGAACGCAGCATAAGCTAGCGTTATTTTTATTGTCTTAACAAAAAAAGACCTCGATAGGTCAATAAAAATTATGAAATTTTTTCGTAACCAATTCTAATGACATCAATTAAACTTTCTTTCTTAATTAAATAGAATTGTTCATAGTTATCAGTTACCACATTTTCATTTTCTTTTTGAAAGCTAATAGCTACTTCTCTTGATTCAAATGGTACAGCATAAATAGATTCACCATTGATGTTAATTGTCATATTCTCACATCCTTTTTTGTTAATGTGATTATATAGACATTTCCTAAATAGTCAAGGGAAATTAAATGAACATGAGGACCACAGTTCGTTTTACTATTTCATATGGTTAAATGTCCTTCCTTGTCGTATGATATAGCCGAGGGGGACGAGTCTTATGAAAAAGAAAGCAATAACTTGGTTTATTAAAATGGCTTGGCCGGTAGTTAAATTTGTTATCATTAATTTTGGTAAGGAGATTACTGCTTTTGTTATTGAAGCAATAAAGGTAAAAGTAAAGTCAAAAAATAATGCTAAGATGGAAGAAGCCTTGAAAAATGCAAGAAATGCAGAAATATCGGCCGAATTAACTGAAGATCAAGATCAAAAATTAAGATTTTATGAGTTAGCTAAAGGGTATAAAGAAGAGGCCGAATATCATAAAAGATTTCTGAGTGACATTTTAGATGCGCTTGAAGAATCAAGTAAAGAAATTATGGAAACCGTTCAACAGAAATCTTCTGAGGTCAATGCTGATGATGTGTTTGTTTTGGACAACAAAAAGGGAGAATTAAAGCCGGTTGAAAATCATAAGTTGTTAGAATAGGATTCTAGTGACCGGGATTAAAATTAATAGTAATAATGAAGAATTTAACACATTCAGATTTTGTAGTAACGGCCATAGTACAGTAAAATGATTTTAGAAAATCCAATCGGGTGCTCTTTTCTTTATGCTGCATCCGGACCATACCCTGTAGTAGCATAAGAAGAGCTAAAAAAACGGAGGGATGGCAATGAATAATTTTCAACGAGTAAATTCAATTAGTAACGCACACGTTGGAAGGGATTTTGAGGAAGCAGCGCGAGTATACTTTCAACAACAAGGGATTATGCTCAGTGAACGTGTTTGTTTACCTGTTGGTATTAATAATTTCAAAAAAGATCATGCATTTGACTTAGGGAATACCTCAAATGAAGCGGAGAAAATTATTGTAGAATGTAAGTCCCATAGATGGACTTCGGGTGATAATGTACCAAGTGCCAAGTTAACAGTATGGAATGAAGCGATGTACTATTTTTTACTGGCGCCAGCAGAATACCGTAAAGTATTTTTTATTTTAAGAGACTACAGCGTAAAGCGTAAAGAAACACTAGGTGAATATTATCTAAGAACATACAAGCACTTGATTCCAGAAGATGTGGAAATTGTAGAGTATGACGAAATTGAATTGACTGTACGTATTATAATAGGACCTAATCATTAATCAATGAAAGGTTTGCTAAGGGGATCTTTCTTGTATGGATATTTCTTTGGTATCTTCTTCAACTAACTAGTGCATTAGTTTAATAACGATTACCTAGGTCAACATACTATTTGTTGACTTTTTTATGTTGCAGTCGGACCATAATGCGTCGTAAGATAATAATATTCCTTCCTTGAAGGATTCTCACTTTCCATAACGAATATTGTTTTATAGGGGGTGAGAATTTGGAAGAGTTGTCTTTAAAACGAAATGGCTACGATATTAAAGTGAGAGTACACGTTCTAGATCCATTAACGCAAAAATATCGTGCATCAGCAGTATATCGAGGTTATGAAGATAGAGGTATTAGTATTCATGATGATAAGAATAAAGAATTAGCGATTGCAGGGGCTGTCAATAAGTTATTAATTAACTCTAGTCCTGAAATATTAGATGCGCTATAAATATTCATTTTAAGAACGTCCACATGGGCGTTCTTTTTAATTATCCATATATCTAAAGGGGGACTGAGGATGATGGAAGGAGAGAAAGCAGGTGACGCGTTTGCAAATAACAGGTTTTAAGTCAATTGGAGCTCTTATAGCAAGCTTTGCAATGTATATGCTCAACGTAGTTAACGAGGCCATAGTGGTTCTCGTCTTTCTAATGCTATTAGATATGATAACAGGCGTCATGAGGTCGTTTTTGACAAAGAGTTGGAACAGTACTGTTGGAATGTCAGGGGTAATAAAAAAAGTGGCGATCTTTGTTTTGATAGGTATGGCCGGGGCTGTTGAATATGTAGCCTTGTATGCAGGACAGGATAGTAAGGGGTTAGTAATCTTAGGCGTGACTAGTTTTTTCATAGTAAATGAATGTATATCGATATTAGAAAATACCGCTCAGATAGGATTACCGATACCTCCTATTCTTTATAACGTTTTGGAAAAACTCCATAAAGATCCATCCGGGAAAGAACATCGCGTAGAGCGCTATCCTGAAATGGAGCGATTAGACAAACTTAAATTAATAAAAGAAAACGAGATTTTACAGCATGAAATTCTGAAAAAAGAACCAGATACGAAGGAGGAAAAATAATAATGAAAATCAATTGGAAAGTACGATTCAACAACCCTGTGTTTATTTTTCAACTTTTACTTACTGCATTAGCTCCAATCCTTGCTTATACAGGTCTTAGCTGGGACGGGTTGACGACTTGGCAGTCTGTAGGTGACTTGTGTGTACAAGCATATAGCAACCCGTATTTGCTAGTGTTGGTTATTATAGCACTCTATAATCAGCTATCAGACCCAACCACAAGAGGATTTAGTGATAGCTCACAAGCTTTGAGATACGAAAAACCAAAGGAGTGATATGTAATGGTTAAAATCTATTTAGATGCAGGACATGGCGGTAGTGACCCAGGTGCAGTTGGCAATGGATTAAAAGAGAAAGATATCACGCTTAAATTGGCTAAACGTGTGGAAGTGTTACTCAAAAATTATCAAGACGTACAAACGAAAATGAGCCGAACAGGTGACGCATATCCATCACTTTCAGACCGTACAAATGATGCAAATAGTTGGGGTGCTGATTTCTTTATGTCCTTCCACATTAACGCAGGTGGTGGAACAGGTTACGAAGACTTCGTTTATCCAGGCAGTACTAAATCAATTGCTTACCAAAATATTATCCATGCAGAAATAATAAAACGAACAGGCAGCTTAACAAATAGAGGGAAGAAACAAGCGAACTATCAAGTTTTACGTACTACTAATATGCCTTCTATTCTGACTGAGTGTGGTTTTATTGACAATTCGAAAGATGCAGCATTACTTAAACAAGATTCCTTTATCGATGGACTAGCACAAGGTCATGTGGATGGTTTAGTAAAAGCATTCGGATTGAAAAAAAAGGAGGAAAATGAAGTGATAGAACAACAATTAACAGCTGCACAAGAAGCAATTCGTCAAGAAGCGATACGATTAAAAATAACAGATGGTAAGAACCCGTTCAGGGAAGTGAATCAGTTTTATGGTTGGCAACTTACTGTTCCATTAGCACAGAAAATCGAAAAACTTGAAGAACGAATTGCAGAACTTGAAAAGAAAACAAAGTAAAGGTTAGCCCTGCTCATCCGAGTGGGGCTTTTTTTATTTGTCCTCAAAAAATATTTATTAATAAGTCAGAAAGCTAATCTCTAATTCATGTATAATTAACTACTAATACATAAGAAGAGAAGGGGATAAAAATGGATACTCAATATGAAAATCGTTTGGTGGCGTTTATTGATATTTTAGGTTTCAGTAATCATGTTAGAAATAGCGAAAAAAGCAATATTTCATTTATAGAATTACGCGATATTTTGAAAGAAATTGAAGAATATATAATAAAAGAAAATAAAATTCAAGAAACACAGGCGGTGATGCAAAAACACTTTAATAATAAATACAATAAACTAGAATACATACAATTCTCAGATAGCCTAATAATTAGTACACCTATTTTTAATCACACTAGTATTTTTAGTTTTACATTGCAGATAACATATTTACAAGCATACTTTTTAAATAAAGGGGTCCTATTACGTGGTGGAGTATCCTATGGTCAAATTTTTCACCAAGGTAATATTTGTTTTGGTCCAGCGTTTATAAGAGCATATAAATTAGAGAATGAATTAGCGGATGTGCCTAGGATAGTGATTGATACTGACTTAGTAAATGGGAAAATAATTCCCAGCACTTTAAAAGAAGAAGATATACCTAACTATCTGTTATCAATGAAAAGCTACTCTGAGCAAGCACCTAATAGCATGTTTATTAAGGATAAGAATGACGATTTATTCTTCATAAATTTTATGCTACTTAAAAAAACGTTTAAAGATAATAGAGACAGCATAATTAATACATTCAAGCTTAAATTAGATGAGTTAGATATCACTAATATTTCAGATGCAAAGATATATAAGAAAATAAAGTGGCTGTTAAATACAATTGAATCACATAATTATTAAGCACTAAACGAACTAATGACCTTACCTATTTTGGTTTGGTTTTTTTATTTGCCCAAAAATTAGCAGAAAATTTTAGTTGAAAAATCAAACGTTCGTTCGTATACTGAGGATAAGAAAAAGGAGGGAACGGATGTGCGTATTTTATTAGAGAAGTATTTCAGTCGAGGTCAGCTAGTTGAATTAATGTATCTTTCAAAGTCAGGTGAAATAAGCAAAAGGAGAGTGAAAGTCATTAAAGTTCAAGGTGATTCATTTCAAGCATATTGCTTTAAGAAAAATGCGAAAAGAACTTTTCTAATTAACAATGTACTTGCATGTGTTCCTATCGTCCGTAATGAAAGAAGTGTTATTTAATGCCTGAAATTAAAACGGATGACTTAATATACTTTGAAAATGGTCTGTTTTTGCCGATGCTAATAAAAGTATTAGAAAAGGATTTAAGGTCGTTTGAAAAGCTCCCATTCAAATTAGACAGACCTTATAAAGCAAAAGTGGAAAAAGCACTAAAATCAATTCGTAAGGATTTAAAGGCAGCAGATATATTTTTAGTAAGAAATAATATGAAAGTAGTTAAATGGGAAGCGAGTACAGATTCTACGACATACGCTTTTATCTCGCAAGGTACCGAAGACCATCGGAAATTTTTAAATGCTGACATAAAAATGAAATGTGAAGAATTATTGAGTGTATACTTAGCTAAATAGAGGTGTAAATATGAATGAAGAGCAAAAGGCAAAACTGAATGAAATAGTAGAAATTCTAGGAGAAAAAGTACCAAGAGAAGTTTTGTTGAAAGAAATTGAAAAAATATCTAATATGAATGAGAAACAGTTGGAAGGATTTATGTATATTATGGAACTATTCAACAGATATGACGTAGATATTAATGTATTTGAAGAAGCCGCAGATCAGAAAATAAAATAAGGAGAGTCATAAATTGAAAAAGAAAATGAACTATTTAATCATGCTTCTGACGTTCTTTATAGTTGGTTGTACCAACGTAGAAGAAGCATATATTACAGATATAGATATAGAAACAGAGTCACAAGAAGCACAAGAAGTAACCGAAGTTGAAACAAATATAAGTAGTGAAAAAGAAGAAACTAGTATTACGGTTGTTCATGAACCAGTAATAGAGGAAACATTAACCCAACCAGATAATGAACTGTTTGAAGGTTATAGACTTATTGAAGTTGATGGTTGTAATTTTTCTGGGTATCGCGAACCCGATGCGGTAGTTGATATAGGTTTTGGCGACCGCGAATATTGGGCATTTACGAATGAACACGGACAATTAGTACGTGTTGTTGCCGATAAAATTATTCTTCAAGATGACAATACTGAACCTGTAACATCTTCTGGAAGATACTGTTCGGATGAGGCAAAGGTTCCTGGTGTTGAAAGTGAATTCTTGGATGAAGGGCACGTCATTGCTGATTCTTTGGGAGGGGTATCGAATGCTTATAATATCACCCCGCAAAACAGTACACTCAACCGTAATGGTGACCAAGCGTACATGGAAAAAGTGATCCGTGACGCTGGGGGAGCAACTGGTTTTGAAGCGATTATTACCTATCCGAATAACGAAACACAGATTCCTTCAAGTTATCAATATACATATACCATAATGGGTAATAAAGTCGTTGATACCTTTGAAAATGTGAATCCAGATGAAGTGAACGAAGCTCTAGGATTAACTGAAAGTAAATCAACTAACTCTAATAAGTCCAATGCTTCGAATGGCATGGAGGATATTTCTAGTGTTGATACAAATGGAAATGGACAGGTGACGATTAAAGAAGCAAAAGCAGCAGGTTTTAGTATGCCAATTTACAGTGATCACTGGTTATATCCTTATATGGATGATCGAGATAATGATGGTATGGTAGGGGAATAATCACCTAGAACTTTGAGGTTAAAAATGAACAAAAAACAAAGAGCTTGGAAATTTATCTCCAAGCTCTTTTTTATTTGAATAAGGAAAGTGTTTACTATTAAATGGAGGAAACTCGACCTTAAAAAATTGACTCAGTATATTTATGTTAAAATAAATATAAGGTTGTGAAAGTGTTCACTTAAACTAACGCAGCAGTTTAGTAGAAGAAGGAACTGTTATGTTCTTGGCGATTTTGGTATCCTTAATTGAATGTTTCAAAATGAAATGAGTGATAAAAATGAATGATTTTAAAATTGCTGGTAAGCAAGGGTTTATTAATATCGAATTAAATGAAGTATATGGTTTTCCAAATGAAACAAGTTATTTAGGTGGCTATGATGTTAAAGGCAAAATCAATATAAAAAGTGGTAATTACTATGTTAAAGATGCGGAAATATGGTTTTCTACTGGTCAGATATATCAGTTCTTCATTCAGTTGCAGAAATGTTATAACGAATTAAAGGGTAGTGTAACATTTTCAGAAACGGAAAATAATATGAAAATCGAACTTAATTTTAATAGATTTGGTCAAATAAACATTCAAGGATATCTTCAAGAAGTGACACACCAAGAGAATATTCTACATTATGAGTTTGAAAGTGAACAAAGTTATTTAATCTCAACATTACGTCAGTTGAATAGTATTGTTGACTATTATGGCGACTTAAAGGGTAAAAAATAAGTTATTCCTTATTGTGCTAACGGGTGCTTTACTTTAAGAAGGAGTAAACCTGCTTCGGTATTAATCCCATCTCATATTTCTTTAAAATCATATATTATAAAAAAAATGATAGGATGAAGAAATGTCTAAAAAAGGGAAGATAGTTAGAGTGAAAATAAATAGAGGTTGTCCGTCGGTTAGTAAAACTAAATGCTTTCCTCCTTTGCCTCCAGAGGCCCCTTGTTTGAGTCTTTGTGACTGTTGTGTCTCTCCACTTCAGTCCGTCTTACAACAACTTGTTGGGGAAACTGTAATTCTTGGCACGATTGCAGACGCCGTGGGAATTCCTCTCTTTTTCCAATACGAAATTGTTGAAGTAAATGATTTTTTAGTTACTATTACAGGTGCAGAAGGAACCTTTGTGGTAAATATCTCAGATGTGACAGGGGTAGGATTTTTGCCAACAGGACCTACTATTAATTTGTTACCTCCTGTTAATTCCGGATGTGATTGTGATTGTCGTGAACGACCAATTAGACAAGTACTAGATACATTTATCGGTTCTACAGTGAATCTTTTAGCAATTAATGGTTCTATTTCACCAGATTTTAACGTGGAACAAACAGGTCTTGGCATTGTGGTAGGTACTCTACCAATAGGTATGGGTCCTGATACAATCGTTCGATTTGCAATTTCAACTTGCAAAATTACGGCTGTCAGAACTAATTGAAGAAGGAATGATGTTAATAACAAATATTTAGTGGAAAAGTAGTTATTAATAATTAGTAGTTTTATTCTTCAACTAACGGGTGCTTTAGTGAAACAAGACCATCATTTTGATGGTCTATTTTTATGTACAATGTGAAATGGTACACTTAAACTAACGCCGCAGTTTAGTTGAATAAGAAGGTTTTTTGCGATTTTGTTGTATAAGTTAATATATGTAAATTATTGAACAAAAGGGCTAGAAAATGTTTGGATATTAAATTGCCGATTAATAAAAGAATGGTTGATCGTGTATATTTCACGATCAACCATTCTTTTTTGTTAAGAACTCCGGAGGTAGGACTCGAACCTACGACCAACCGGTTAACAGCCGATTGCTCTACCACTGAGCTACTTCGGAATAGTAGATATCTTACAAAGCTTATTATGAACTGATTGTTTTTAAAATATACAACCTTAAATAATGTAAAAGGAACAGTCATCCCTAAAGTAATAATTTAGGAATGACTGTATCAACCAATTAAGTATTACTAGTTATTGTTGTTGTTGGGTTATTGTTTCGCTCATTTTTATTTTTGTTGAGATTTTGCTCATTATTGATTTGTTCGTTTAAATTGTCAAAGTTGAAATCCTCACCGAATTCAGCTGAATTATTTTGGTTGTTGTTATTATTTCGATTTTTATCGTTATTGCGGTTGTTGTTATTCACCATTACTGTTCACCTCTATGACCATATTTGTGTCGCCTAAAAGGCTAGAAAAATACTCGATAGTTATAAAAAACAACTAGGACAAACCGATGGCGAACTGCAATTTATTTACCTGGGTTTTCGGACGTTTTTCTTCTATAATATAGTCTTCCGATACTTAGACCTCTCACATAATAAACGGCTCTGTCGTATAGTTTAAACAACTCAATGCAAAATAAACTAAACATCTGCCTCGTTTTCCGCTTCATTTTTACTTTGGAATTCCGTAACAGCCCAAGCAGTTAATAAACCTCCATCTGAATCTGTAATTTTCTTTGAAGAGGATGAAAATAAGAGTTATTCACTGGAAGTATGTGAAAAAGCCCAACCACAAAAAATCGTGGAAGGGCTATGTTTTCTCTATTCTATTTGTTGATTAATACCAAGTGATTTCTTCTTTTAAAACATCTCCACCGTCTTGCCACCATTCTTGCTAGTAATGGTAAGTACACGATAAATTTTCATGAGTAACAATAAGAAAATAAAACTCTCATAAACGCTTGTACAATAAAGATTTGCAAGTAAAACCAAAAAACGTTAAACTACAATGTGGAAAAGCTTCTCCCTAAGAAGCATTCATGGCAGTTCTGAAAATGGACGAGCCAAATAAATAAAAAGAAAGAAGGGGGCGTAAGTATAATAGCCCCCTTTTTCCTATATAGAGAGTTGGAAATAGTATGGTACGAGGAGTGTATATTCATATTCCTTTTTGTCATCAAATTTGTAATTATTGTGATTTCAATAAATTCTTTTTTCACAATCAACCAGTAGATGAATATATTGAAGCGCTTGGGCACGAAATGGCTTTATGGGCGGAAGATTTAAAAAACGCCTCAATTGAAACTATCTTTATTGGTGGAGGAACACCGACTTCATTGTCTGTAGAACAATTAGAGCGATTATTTACGCTTATACATTTGCATATACCTTTAGGACAAGTAATCGAATTTACATCTGAATCAAATCCCGATGAATTAACGTTAGAAAAAATGCAAGTGATGCGTAAGTTTGGAGTTAATCGATTGAGTATGGGAGTACAAACTTTCGATCAGGACTTGTTAAAAGTACTTGGCAGAACGCATTCCAATGATCATGTCTATAAAGTAATCGAATATGCCAAACAAACAGATTTTCCGTCGATTAGCATAGACCTGATGTACGGTTTACCAAATCAGACCATGGATCAATGGAAAGCATCTTTAAAAGAAGCATTTCGTCTAAATATCCCCCATATTTCTGCGTATTCTTTACTTGTCGAGCCGAAAACGATTTTTTACAATTTGTTATCAAAAGGTAAGCTATCACTGCCTGGGGAAGATTTGGAAGCGGATATGTATAGTTATTTGATGGATGAAATGAAACGTAATGGCTATAGTCAATATGAAATCAGTAACTTTGCGCATGCAGGCAAAGAATCCAAACATAATTTACTTTATTGGAATAATGATGAATATATTGGTCTTGGTGCCGGTGCACATGGATATGTAAACAGTGTGCGTTATTCCAATCATGGCCCACTAAAAAAGTATATGCATACAATTGAAACGAATGAAAAACCTATCATGATGGAAAAAGAGGTTTCTCTTACGGAAAAGATGGAAGAAGAAATGTTCTTAGGACTACGGAAAAACGACGGAGTTTCACTGGTACGATTTGAACAAAGATATGGTCAAACTTTAAAAGACGTGTACGGAAAAGAAATAGATGAATTGCTCGAAAAAGAACTAGTCATAATCGAACATGATTTTATTAAGCTTACGACACGTGGCCGCTTTGTTGGAAATGAGGTATTTCAATATTTTCTTACAAGCTAAATCGTTGACAGTTCCCGATAGATTTGATAAATTTTCTATATAAGTATTAGCACTCTCTATGAATGAGTGCTAACAGAGGTGATAATCATGCTTACTAATCGGCAATTATTAATATTGCAAGTAACGGTAGATGATTTTATCGAAACCGCTCAACCAGTAGGATCTCGTCAACTTTCGAAAAAGGAGGAAGTTCCATTTAGTCCTGCTACTATTCGAAATGATATGGCAGATTTAGAAGAGATGGGCTTTTTAGAAAAAACACATACTTCGTCTGGTCGCGTACCTTCGCAAAAAGGCTATCGTTATTACGTAGACAATATGTTAACTCCACAGCGAATTTCCAAAAACGAGATTAAACAAATTCGTTCCATTTTTGAAGAACGAATGGTTGAGACGGAACAAATAATTCGTAAATCCGCGGCAATTTTGTCCGAATTGACTAATTATACCTCAATTATGTTAGGCTTAGATGTGAGAAAACATCGTGTCAAAAGGTTTTCTATCGTACCATTAACGGATGACTCCGCTGTCGCAATCATTGTAACAGATAGTGGTCATGTAGAAAATCGCGTATTTTCCATACCGGAAAGCTTTACTGCATCAGATATTGAACGAATGGTCAATTTGATCAATGAACATTTAGTGGGTGTTCATTTACATGAGTTGCCTGCTAAATTAGAAGCTGTTACATCGGCTGTTCTTAGACAAAATAATGGTCGCTTAAACGATTTATTTGGTTCTTTGAACAAGGCATTGACAATTGAACATGAAGACAAAGTTTACTACGGTGGGAAAATGCAACTGTTAAATCAACCCGAATTTAATGATGTAGAAAAAGCACGAAGTATTATGTATTGGATGGATCATGTAAATCAAATGCCTGGATTATTCCATTTAGACCAAAAAGGAATTCAAATTCGAATCGGTACAGAAAACACCCATTTAGCAATGGAAGATTGTAGTATAATTACAGCTTCCTATGATATTGGGAAGGAACAGATGGGATCTATTGCTATCATTGGACCTACTCGAATGGATTACAAACGAGTCGTTTCTTTACTAGATGTGATGAGTGGGGATTTATCGAGAGAGTTGTCTAAAATTTTACATGGACCGCATGGATAAGGAGAGTTGCTAGTTATGTCAGAACAAAAAGATGAAATTGTAGAGGAATTAGAAACAGAAAAGTTGGAAGAACAAACAGAGGCTACTTCAGAAGAAACAATTGAAAATAAAGTGGAAGAAATTGATGAAGTAACTCTTTTAAAACAACAACTAGAAGAAGAACAAAATAAAGCAATCCGCTTAAGAGCAGATTTTGAAAACTATAAGCGTCGTGTCCAATTGGATAAAGAAGCTGATTACAAATACCGCGCACAATCTGTATTATCAGATATTTTGCCGGTATTAGATAATTTCGAACGTGCTTTAGCTGTTGAAACAACTTCGGAAGAAGCGGCTTCTTTAGCAAAAGGCGTAGAAATGGTCTACCGCTCTTTACTAGATGCGGTAGCTAAAGAAGGACTAGAACAAATTGAAGCTGAGGGCGTTCCTTTCGATCCGAATTTTCATCAAGCAGTTATGCAAGAAAAAGATGATTCAAAAGATTCGGGTATTGTGCTTCAAGAATTACAAAAAGGGTATAAGCTAAAAGATAGAATTTTAAGACCGTCAATGGTCAAAGTTAACGAATAGAAATTATATAACTTCATCCAGCAGAAGTTTCCCATTTCTATAAGTGGTAAGATGGATGCAAAGCAAGTATTCAATTCAGCTGGGTCCACAAATCCCTGCTGAATAAAGTTAAAGCCTCCGGCAGATGCCACAGATTTTTAGAGGAATTTATCGAGCGTGCCCGATAAAAATCTGGGCGCACTGTTTTCTGCGACGAGCTTGCGCAGGAGCAAATACGACGAGGCGCATTTGATTACTAATTAACCGCACTTTATATTTAGGAGGAATAATTTATGTCTAAAATTATCGGTATTGACTTAGGAACAACAAACTCATGTGTATCTGTATTAGAAGGTGGAGAACCAAAAGTAATTCCAAATCCGGAAGGTAACCGCACCACTCCTTCTGTTGTAGCATTTAAAAATGGAGAAAAACAAGTTGGGGAAGTAGCAAAACGTCAATCGATTACAAACCCAAATACGATTGCTTCTGTAAAACGTTTAATGGGTACAACAGAAAAAGTAACTGCAGAAGATAAAGAATATACACCACAAGAAGTATCTGCAATGATTCTACAATACTTAAAAGGATTCGCTGAAGAATACTTAGGAGAAAAAGTAACAAAAGCAGTAATCACTGTTCCTGCTTACTTTAACGATGCAGAGCGTCAAGCAACAAAAGATGCTGGACGTATCGCTGGCCTTGAAGTAGAACGTATTATTAACGAACCTACTGCAGCAGCACTTGCATATGGTTTAGATAAAATGGATCACGATGAAAAAATCCTTGTTTACGATTTAGGTGGCGGTACATTTGACGTATCTATCCTAGAACTAGGAGACGGTGTATTTGAAGTTCTAGCAACTGCTGGAGATAACCGCCTTGGTGGGGATGACTTTGACCAAGTATTAATGGACTACTTAGTTCAAGAATTCAAAAAAGAAAATGGAATTGATTTATCTCAAGACAAAATGGCTGTACAACGCCTAAAAGATGCAGCTGAAAAAGCGAAAAAAGATTTATCAGGTGTTACATCAACTCAAATTTCACTTCCTTTCATTACAGCTGGAGAAGCTGGTCCACTTCACTTAGAAGTAACAATGACTCGTGCGAAATTTGATGATTTAACAGCTCATTTAGTAGAGCGTACAATGGTACCTACTCGTCAAGCGATGAAAGATGCTGGATTATCTGCTTCTCAAATCGATAAAGTTATCTTGGTAGGTGGATCTACTCGTATTCCTGCAGTACAAGATGCGATTAAGAAAGAAACTGGTAAAGAGCCACATAAAGGTGTAAACCCAGATGAAGTAGTAGCAATGGGTGCTGCTGTTCAAGGTGGAGTATTAACTGGAGATGTGAAAGACGTTGTATTACTTGACGTAACACCGCTTTCTTTAGGTATTGAAACAATGGGTGGCGTATTTACAAAACTAATCGAGCGTAATACAACAATCCCAACTTCAAAATCTCAAACTTTCTCAACTGCAGCAGATAACCAACCAGCAGTAGATATTCATGTTCTACAAGGTGAACGTCCGATGTCAGCGGATAACAAAACACTTGGTCGTTTCCAACTTGCGGATATTCCACCAGCTCCACGTGGCGTTCCACAAATCGAAGTTACATTTGATATCGATAAAAATGGTATCGTAACGGTTAAAGCTAAAGATCTTGGAACTGGAAAAGAGCAAAATATTACAATTCAATCGAACTCTTCTTTATCTGACGAAGAAATCGATCGTATGGTAAAAGAAGCAGAAGCAAATGCTGAAGCGGATAAAGTTCGTAAAGAAGAAGCTGAAGTGAAAAACGAAGCGGACCAATTAGTATTTATGACTGAAAAAACATTAAAAGATCTAGAAGATAAAGTATCTGAAGATGAGAAAAAATCAGCAGAAGATGCAAAAGAAGCATTAAAAGCTGCTTTAGAAGCTGGTAACTTAGAAGATATTAAAGCGAAAAAAGATGCACTAAACGAAATCGTTCAACAACTTACAATGAAGTTATATGAGCAAGCACAAGCAGAAGCTGCTGCTAACGGTGGCGCTCAAGCTGATGCAAAAGATGATGGCGTTGTAGACGCTGAATTTGAAGAAGTAAACGACGATAAAGACAACAAGTAATCAGTAAATTAGTCGGTGAGGAAAAGTCAAAGACCGTATTCGGCTTTGGCTTTTCTTACTGTTTAGACTAGATTATTTTTCCGTGTTACAATATTCATTACGTGTAGGTAAAGAGCAGGAGAGTGAACAATGGATAAACGTGATTATTATGAAGTACTAGGAGTTTCCAAAAGTGCTTCTCAAGATGAGATAAAAAAAGCGTATCGCAAGCTTTCTAAACAATATCACCCGGATATTAACAAAGCTGCAGACGCAGATGTGAAATTCAAAGAAATTACAGAAGCTTATGAAGTGCTAAGTGATGAGCAAAAACGAGCGCAGTACGATCAATTTGGTCACGCTGGTCCAAACCAAGGATTTGGTGGATTTGGTGGCAGCGACGGCTTTGGTTTTGAAGATATTTTCAGTTCGTTTTTCGGCGGAGGGGGCAGTTCTAGACGACGCGATCCGAACGCACCACGAAAAGGGAATGATCTTCAATATTCCATGACAATTGAATTTGAAGAAGCTGTTTTCGGAAAAGAAAAAGAAATTGACGTGGCAAAAGAAGAGACATGTGATACATGTACAGGAACTGGTGCTAAGCCTGGAACTCATCCAGAAAAATGTACGCACTGTAATGGACACGGTCAAGTAAATGTGACACAAGATACACCGTTCGGTCGTATTCAAACAAAACGTGCCTGTCATTATTGTGAAGGTACCGGAAAAATCATTAAAGAAAAATGTACGACTTGTCATGGTAAAGGTACTGTAAATAAACGCAAAAAAATTAAAGTTACCATTCCAGCTGGTGTGGACGATGGTCAACAACTTCGTGTAAGTGGTCAAGGAGAACCTGGTATAAATGGAGGACCAGCAGGTGACTTATATATCGTATTCCGTGTAAAAGCTGACCCTAGATTCGAACGAGATGGCGACGATATTTATTATGAGTTACCATTAACATTTGCTCAAGCTGCACTTGGAGACGAAATAGAAGTACCGACAGTTCAAGGGAAAGTAAAACTAAAAATTCCAGCAGGCACACAATCGCAAACAACATTCCGCTTAAAAGGCAAAGGTGTTAAGAATGTGCATGGTTATGGCACAGGTGATCAACATGTTGTAGTAAAAGTAATCACGCCGAAGAAGTTAACTGAAAAACAAAAGCAATTACTTCGTGAGTTTGCAGAAATTAGTGGAGATATCCCAGAAGAACAAGGCAGTTCATTATTTGATAAAATCAAAAGAACGATAAAAGGCGAATAAAGGAGTGGGCGCAAGTGAAATGGTCTGAACTATCCATTCATACGACGAATGAGGCAGTGGAAGCGATTAGTAATATTTTGCATGAGGCTGGAGCAAGTGGAGTCGTTATTGAAGATTCAGAAGAGTTATTAAGAGAAAGAGAAGATGTATTTGGTGAAATCTATAGCTTAAATCCAGATGATTTCCCTGTAGATGGTGTTCGAGTGAAAGCTTATTTAGCGGAAACTAGTTTTCTACTGGAAACAGTAGAAGAGATCAAACTTGCGATTAACAACTTACAAAACTTTAATATCGATCTTGGTCATAATCAAGTAACTGTACAAGAAGTAGATGAAGAAGATTGGGCTACAGCTTGGAAAAAATATTATCACCCAGTGAAAATATCAAACCGTTTTACAATCGTGCCTACTTGGGAAGACTATGAGCTTGTGAACACGGATGAATTGATCATTGAATTGGACCCTGGAATGGCTTTTGGAACGGGTACACATCCTACAACTGTTATGTGTCTACAAGCACTTGAAAAAACAGTGCAAAAAGGAAGCAGCGTTATTGATGTGGGTACCGGTTCAGGAGTTCTTTCTATAGGAGCTGCAAAATTAGGTGCGGCTTCCATTCATGCACTAGATTTGGATGAAGTAGCTGTTCAATCTGCAAAAGAAAATATTGCATTAAATAGAGTAAATGATATCGTTCAAGTAACACACGGTAATTTACTGGATAATGTAAATGAACAGGCGGACATTGTCGTAGCAAATATATTAGCAGAAATTATTATGACATTTACAAATGATGCATTTTCCATTGTAAAAGATGGCGGCCTATTTATCACGTCCGGTATTATTGCTACGAAAAAGGAAGATGTTCGTAATTCCTTGCAGCAAGCAGGATTCGAAATTGAAGAAGTTATGATGATGGAAGACTGGGTTACAATCATTTCAAGAAAGCCTGTAAAGTAAGGAGACGCTCATGCAACGTTATTTTACGAATGAACTGATAGAGGACAATAATACTGTAACGATTACAGGGGAAGATGCGCATCATATGATCCAAGTGATGCGCATGTCTTCTGGAGACGAGGTATATGTAGTAGCAGATGGTAAAACATATACAATGACGATTGTAGAAGGCACATCCAAATCAGTATTGTTAGAAACGAAAGAAAAACATGAAAAATCTACAGAAATGCCGGTGAAAGTTTCTATCGTTTGTGGACTTCCAAAAGGTGACAAGCTAGAATTAATCACTCAAAAGGCGACAGAGCTGGGGATGCATACATTGTATCCATTTGAAGCGAAACGTTCTATTGTGAAATGGGACAAACAAAAAAACGAGAAGAAAATTACTCGTTTACAAAAGATTGCAAAAGAAGCCGCAGAACAATCTCATCGTTCGTTTATTCCGCTAATACATAAACCAATCTCATTAACCGAGCTTTTGGAAATCTCCAAATCGTATGACGTGAAATTTGTTGCGGATGAAGAAGACGCAAAGGTTATGAATCGGCAAAAGTTTGCCGACCAACTAAAAAAGGTGTATGATAAACAATCGATACTTATCGTTTTTGGCCCAGAAGGTGGGCTCGATCGACAAGAAGTACAACAATTAAGAGAGTTTGAGTTTCAACCCATTGCACTTGGACCAAGGATTTTACGAACAGAAACTGCACCGTTATATGCGCTTGCTGCAATTTCTTATGAATATGAATGAAAGAGGTGTGAGAACTTGTCATCCGTTGCATTCCATACATTAGGCTGTAAAGTTAACCACTACGAAACTGAGGCCATATGGCAATTATTTAAAGAAAGCGGCTATGACCGCACTGAATTTGAAAAGCAATCAGATGTATATGTCATTAATACATGTACGGTAACAAATACTGGAGATAAAAAAAGCCGACAAGTGATTCGTCGAGCAATTCGTCAAAATCCGGATGCTGTTATTTGCGTAACAGGTTGCTATGCACAAACATCACCGGCTGAGATTATGGCGATTCCAGGAGTAGACATTGTTGTAGGAACACAAGAACGTACAAAAATGCTAGATTACATCGAACAGTATAAAAGGGAGCGTAAACCAATTAATGCTGTTGGGAATATTATGAAAAACCGTGTGTACGAAGAGTTAGACGTTCCTGCTTTCACGGATCGAACTCGTGCTTCATTGAAAATTCAAGAAGGCTGTAATAACTTTTGTACATTTTGTATCATTCCATGGGCTCGTGGGCTAATGCGTTCTAGAGATCCCGAAGAAGTAGTTAGACAAGCCCAGCAATTAGTAGATGCAGGCTATTTAGAAATTGTTTTAACTGGTATCCATACAGGTGGATATGGGGAAGACTTAAAAGATTATAACTTAGCGCAACTATTAAGAGATATCGAATCGAATGTAAAAGGTTTGAAACGTCTACGTATTAGTTCCATTGAAGCAAGTCAATTATCGGATGAAGTAATCGATGTTTTAAGAGATTCTAAAATTGTCGTAAGACATTTACACATCCCGATTCAATCTGGTTCCGATACGGTTTTGAAAAGAATGCGTAGAAAATATACAATGGAGTTTTTTGCGAATCGTTTAGATCGATTAAGAGAAGCACTTCCTGATTTAGCAATTACTTCGGATGTGATTGTAGGTTTTCCTGGTGAAACGGAAGAAGAATTTATGGAAACGTTTAACTTTATTCATGACCAAAAGTTCTCTGAGCTTCATGTATTCCCATATTCTAAGCGTACTGGTACACCAGCAGCAAGAATGGACAATCAAGTAGATGAAGATATAAAAAATGAACGTGTTCATCGATTGATCACATTGAATGACCAATTAGCAGCTGAGTATGCATCCCGTTTTGAAGGGGAAGTACTAGAGATTATTCCGGAAGAAAAATATAAATTAGATTCAGAAAGTAATTTATATGAAGGGTATACAGATAATTATTTGAAAATAGTTATTCCTGCTACTGAGGAGTTAATCGGAAAATTAGTACGTGTGAAAATAACAAAAGCTGGTTATCCATACAATGAAGGGCAATTTGTTCGAGTGCTTGAAAATGTAGAAGAACTAGTGTAAGTCAGTGAGCATAATCTCACTGGCTTTTTTTTAGATTCTCGATTATGATAAAGAGGTACGTACAACTCGAAAAGGAGACTATATAATGACTCAAAATATCGCAACATTAATCGACCATACATTATTAAAACAAGACGCGACTAGAAATCAAATTGAAAAACTTTGCGAGGAAGCAAAAGAATATACTTTTGCATCTGTTTGTGTGAATCCGACTTGGGTAAATTTAAGTGCAAAATTATTACAAGGTTCACCAGTAAAAGTTTGTACAGTAATTGGCTTCCCACTAGGCGCAAGCACTACTGAAGTGAAAGCTTTTGAAACTTCAAATGCAATCGAAAATGGTGCAGAAGAAATCGATATGGTTATAAATGTTGGAGCTTTAAAAGATCAAGATTATAACTTTGTACAAAAGGATATAGAAGCTGTCGTACAAGCAGCAAAAGGAAAAGCAATTGTAAAAGTTATTTTAGAAACTTGCTTATTGACAGACGAAGAAATTTTGAGAGCTAGTGAAATATCAAAACTTGCTGGAGCAGATTTTGTTAAAACTTCTACTGGATTCTCTACAGGAGGCGCAACGGTTAGTGCTGTGAAGTTAATGCGTAGCGCAGTCGGACCTGAATTGGGAGTTAAAGCATCAGGTGGTGTTCGCAGCTTGGCAGATCTACAAGCAATGGTCGACGCAGGAGCAACGAGAATCGGTGCAAGCTCAGGTGTAGAAATAGTTAAAGGGCTTGAAAGTAAATCTGATTATTAATGATTATTAATTTAAGCCAAAGTATTGACCAGAATGAAAGTATACGGTATAATTTTTTAGTACATAACACTAGGTTATGTGCTTGACGTGTGTTCGGAGGGAGGGAAAAAGAGATGTCAAAAACTGTCGTTCGTAAAAACGAATCGCTTGAAGATGCTCTTCGCCGCTTCAAACGTACTGTATCTAAAAGTGGTACAATTCAAGAGGTAAGAAAGCGCGAGTTTTATGAAAAACCAAGCGTGAAACGTAAAAAGAAATCTGAAGCTGCCCGTAAACGTAAATTCTAATTAATTGAAATTTACAAAGCTTCGATGCTGTGGTTTCTATAAACCAGGCGTGAAACGTAAAAAGAAATCAGAAGCTGCACGTAAACGTAAGTGGTAAATTAATCCCAACCATCCCTACGTTCAAAACACGTACTGTATGATTAACATTTACAATTATGTAAACCGAGAAAAATTATTTTTCTCGGTTTATTTTCATTTTATGAAACTTTTCTATTACTCATCCGTAAACAGTAATATACATATAGATGAAGGGAGGTTTAAGGATGAAAATGTCACGATATATTATCGCTTTCTGTTTATTGTTATGCTCGTTTTTCTTAGTTATTCCTTCTTTTACTGCCGATTCACCGACTGTTTATAAAATTCCTGTATATAAAGAAGTGGAAAAAGGGTTATACGCTTTTTTAAAGCGTTCGATTAAAGAGGCGGAAGAGGCAAATGCAGATGCGATTATATTCGAGCTAAACACACCTGGTGGTTTTGTGGATTCTGCAGAAAAAATTTCTAATTTGCTTGATTCGACGTCTATTCGAAAAATAGCCTATATTAACACCGAAGCGTTATCTGCTGGGGCTTATTTAGCACTACATACCGATGAAATTTATATGGCTCCTAGTGGTACGATGGGTGCTGCAGCAGTAATTGATGGAAGTGGTAATATGGCAGATGAAAAAGCTAATAGTGCTTGGAAAGCTAAAATGATCAATGCTGCAAAGCTTACGGGGAAAGATCCAAAATATGCGCAAGCAATGGCGGATGACTCAGTAGACTTACCAGAGTATCGAGCACCTGTAGGGGATTTATTAACGTTAACTTCATCGGATGCGTTGGAAGTGGGCTATTCAAATGGAACTGTAAACTCGTTTGAGGATTTATTAACGAAAACAGATCTTGCAAATGCGAAAGTAATTGAAACAGAAGAGACATTTATGGAATCGGTTGCACGATTTATTACGCATCCAATTATCGTGCCAATTTTATTATCGATTGCTAGTTTAGGTTTGATCGTTGAGCTGTACTCTCCAGGTTTTGGAGTTGCAGGGACGATGGGGCTAATCTCTATCGGATTGTTCTTTTTTGGGCATCTAGTTGCTGGTCTTGCAGGCTATGAAACATTGATAATATTTGTTATTGGCGTTCTTTTAATAATAGCCGAATTCTTCTTGCCTGGAGGAATTAGTGGTATATTAGGTGCAGCTGCTATTATTTTTAGTATAATACTAGCAGGAGGCAATATTGTGCAAATGAGTATTGCTGTATTAATTGCTTTAACAGTAGCTATAGTGGGAATGGTGATTATTATGAAGTTCTTTGGAAAACAGATGAAAGCGTTGAACAAAATTATTTTGTCCGATGCTACAACGACGGAGCAAGGGTATGTATCCAATGAAAATCGCGTGGATCTAATTGGAAAAGTGGCGATTACGATGACTGCCCTTAGACCGTCCGGAACTATACGTATCGACAATGAGCGAATCGATGCAGTATCCGATGGAAGTTTTGTTGCGAAGGATAAACAAGTTACAATTATTAAAGTAGAAGGCTCTCGTATAGTTGTACGAGAAGTCGCGGAAGGGGAGAAAGATTAATGGCATTTACTGGAGGTACGATTGGATTAATAGTAATTATCGTTTTAGCATTTATCTTGCTATCGGTGTTCTTCACGTTTTTCCCAATCACACTATGGATTTCTGCTTTAGCAGCAGGAGTAAAAATAAGTATCTTTACACTTGTAGGGATGAGGTTACGTCGAGTAATTCCATCACGTATCGTTAATCCACTTATTAAAGCACATAAGGCCGGATTAAAAGTGGCGATCAATCAATTAGAGAGCCATTATTTAGCAGGTGGTAACGTAGACCGTGTTGTAAACGCACTTATTGCAGCGCACCGTGCGAATATTGAACTAACATTTGAACGAGCTGCAGCAATCGATCTAGCGGGTCGTGATGTATTAGAAGCTGTACAAATGTCTGTAAACCCTAAAGTAATTGAAACACCATTTATCGCTGGTGTTGCGATGAACGGGATTGAAGTAAAAGCGAAAGCACGTATTACGGTTCGTGCCAATATCGATCGTTTAGTCGGTGGTGCAGGTGAAGAAACAATCGTTGCCCGTGTTGGGGAAGGAATTATCTCCACAATCGGATCTAGTACTAGCCATGAACGAGTGCTTGAGAACCCAGATTTAATTTCTCAAACTGTGTTGGCTAAAGGATTAGACTCTGGGACGGCATTTGAAATTCTATCGATCGATATTGCGGATGTTGATATAGGTAAAAACATCGGGGCAGAATTACAAACAGAGCAAGCAGAGGCAGATAAGAAAATTGCCCAAGCAAAAGCCGAAGAACGTCGTGCAATGGCTGTTGCATCTGAGCAAGAGATGAAAGCCAAAGTAGTAGAGATGCGTTCAAAAGTAGTAGAGGCAGAAGCAGAAGTTCCACTTGCAATGGCAGAGGCATTAAGAGATGGAAATATTGGTGTAATGGATTATATGAATTATAAAAATATCCAAGCGGACACTAGTATGAGAGACTCCATCAGTAAAGTTGGAGGAGATAAACCTTCTACTGGAGAGTTGAAAGACTAGTCTTAAACCGTGGAAAGGAGGTCTTTCTCCTTGGAATCTTTAATTATCTTCATTATCATTGGTATTATTAGTTCACTGTTAGGCAAGAAAAAGCCAGAACAAAAAAATGCGCCAAAACCGGTCAAAAAAGTTTCACCACAAAAACCTTTTGCTGAAAACCCCTTTAAAAATTTAGGAGAGTTGGCGAAGGAATTTAAACAAGAACAGCAAGCGGAAATAGAGCGTAGAACGATAGTTCCTAAACCAGAACCTGTACGACCGGTAAAAGCAGAAAAAGTACAGCGTGAAGTGAATCGCGATCAAGGTACGCCAAGATCTTCTGGACGATTATCTGTTCACCAAGGAAACAATCCGACACTTCCAGCTACAAAACCAATGGTGGCAAGCGTTTTGCCTGAAACAAAGGATGACCTTGTCCGGGCTATTGTTTTATCCGAAATATTAGCGCCACCAAAATCCAAAAGATAACTCATGAACACCCCTTTACATGCATAAATTCATGTAAAGGGGTGTTTTTTATAAAACAGTTATTTCCACTCCACGCGAGTATTATGATTGATAATTTTAGTGACATTATTTTAGATTATGAAATAACCCTTCTTAAGTTAAATGAAACCAGTATATTATGTGCATATGATCATTATCTACTGGAAATTAACGCAGATAGCTTACAGATAAAATCGCTATCGTCTGATCGACTGCATTTAACCGTGGAACATCTTAACTTTTTTAATTTAACTAGGAAGGATCGTACGTAATGGCAAGCCTTATCCGAGTACAAATACCGATGTCTACAGATCAACATGTACTATTTCAACGTCTATTTGCTTTAAATATTAAGGTCTACAGTGTGTATAGCAGCGATCATTATTTATATTTCTCGATTAAAAAGAAAGACTTAAGGGCATTTCGAAAAGTAAGAAAAACGATGAAAATATCTGTGCATTTAGTTGATGAAACAAAAAAAGGTATTATTTCTCCTTATTCATACTCCATCATTGGAGTGGCTCTATTTATTATCATTCCAATCTTACTTGCACAATTCATTTGGACAATTCATATTGAATCCGATTCACCTGAAAACAATATCTTGTTGTATGAAGAACTAAAAACGATGAATATTAAAGAAAAAATGCTCGCTTCATCATTGCCGGCAGAACAAGAAATTAGGCAAAAGATTTTATTGAAATATAAAGAGTATTCATGGGTACACTTTAGCCAATCAGGTTCTACACTTATCGTATCGCCGATGCTTGCCCCAGAACAAACAGAACGAGAAATAAAAGATGCACCACCTGTCCATTTAATCGCTAAAAGAAGTGGTGTCATTACGGATTTTGAACTAGTTAAAGGGATAAGAACCGTACAAAAACATGTTGCTGTTAAAAAAGGCGATGTACTCGTAAATGGCTTTGTTACACAAGGAGACAAACGAATAATTACGAGTGCAGAAGGAAAAGTATATGCAAGTTATTGGGTGGAACTGCAGTTTGAACTACCTAAAAAAGTAGCGATCGTAAAGCCAAATGAAAGAGAACTCGTGATACGAAAAAAAGATAAGTCGAATACTCCTTATTGGAAAGAAATTGCTCTTCCTACATTCTTGAGGAATTATGTAGAGGCTGGATACGTACAAAAAAATATAGAAGAGACACACGAGTTAAATGAAAAATCAATGGAACGATTAATACGACCGTTATTATTTCAAAAAATTATCAACGACTTGCCTGCAGGTACACAAATATTAGAAGATAAAGTTTTGCAGGTATCTATACAAAATGATAAAGTAAAAGGGAAGGTCTTATTATTAGTCAATGAAAATATTGCAATACCACAAGTTATACCCCAAGGAGACGAAGCATGAGCGAACAAAAACAATTAGATATAAATTTGCAAGACCCAGCAGAAGCAGTAATGCTTCTAGGTATATCAGATAAAAATGTAAAGCTTATTGAAGCGGAACTAAAGGTAAAACTCATCACAAGAGGCGAGCAAATTCAAATTGTTGGTGAAGAAAAAAATGTAGAAGAAGCGAAAAAACTAATGGTACAACTTCTTGCGGTTATTCGCAAAGGCATCAATATTAACTTAAGGGATGTTACTTCTGCTGTTGAAATGAGCTTAAATGGAACGATTGAATATTTTTCAAGCTTGTATGATGAAGAAATTGCAAGAAATACAAAAGGCAAAGCAATTCGTGCTAAAACAATTGGTCAACGAGAATATATACAAGGTATCCGGCATTCAGATTTAACATTTGGGATCGGTCCAGCAGGTACAGGTAAAACGTATCTTGCTGTTGTGATGGCAACACAAGCATTAAAAAATGCACATGTCAAAAAAATCATTTTAACGCGTCCTGCTGTGGAAGCAGGCGAAAGCCTAGGTTTCTTACCCGGAGACTTAAAAGAGAAGGTAGACCCATACTTACGCCCGTTATACGATGCTCTGCATGATGTACTAGGAACAGAGCAAACAGAAAGGCTAATGGAACGTGGGACAATTGAAATTGCGCCACTTGCTTATATGCGTGGTAGAACTCTAGATGATGCGTTTGTTATTTTAGACGAAGCTCAGAATACAACGAAAGCGCAAATGAAGATGTTTTTAACCCGGCTTGGATTTGGTTCTAAGATGGTTATAACAGGCGACAAAACGCAAATAGATTTACCGAAGGGTGCGGAATCTGGACTTATCGTTGCAGAAAAGATTTTAAATCATGTTGCTGGTATCCATTTTCAATATTTGGAACAGGGTGATGTTGTCCGTCATCCATTAGTTGCAAAAATAATACAAGCATATGATGAACAGCAATCATAGTCCATCTAAAAAGCAACGGTTCACGAGCTGACCGTTGCTTTTGTTAATTTTTCCGGAAATTGTAATGACTAGCTTTAACTTTAAGGTATAATAAAAGGACAAGCTGTGAAGGAGCTGAGTTTAGAGTGAAGACCATTTTATTAAAATGGAGAGAATGGCGCAATTTTAAATATCTCCCTTTCGTTATCATTCTCTTAACAGCGGTTTGCATGTTCTTTTTATTAATCGGAAATGTGAAAGAAAGTAAATACGATCTAGAACGATTTCAGCTATCCCCGGATACGATTCGTTCTGTCAAAACGATGGAAGACCCTGTCAAAACAGAAGAAGAGAGAGAAAGAGTTGCATCAGAAGTGCTCCCTGTCTATCAATTTCAAGATGAAACTGCAGATAACCAAGCTGCGGTCATCCGCTCCATTTTTGACAATGTACTCGATGTGAAAAAAAATCAGACAGAAGAATTGACAGAAGATGGGGCCGATACATCACTTGCAAAGCTGAAAGAAGAAATGGATGCCTTAACAGAGAATGCAAGCATAATACCTTTTAGCGATGAAGTGTTAACCGTTTTATGGAAGCAGTCGACTCCTGTTTTACGTGAGTCTAAAGAGAAATTATCCACTATTGTAGAAAAAGCATTAAATGAGCCAATCCGGACCGAAAATATATCGTCTGTACGGGAAAAGGTTGCTTCCCAAGTGACGAATACGTTTGGATTTTCGCCAGAATACATGAATATTCTTATCAATATAGCACGTGGAGCAATTGTAGCTACAGAAATCGAAAACGATGAGCTAACGGAGTTACGTATTGAACAAGCTAAAGCAAGTGTCGAACCAACGAGAATTCTCCAAGGGCAAATCCTTGTACAAAAAGGAGAATTAATAGATAGAGAAGTTTATAGACAGATTGAATTGCTTGGAATGTTAACAAATAAAACATCCTATAAACCACCGATAGGTATCGGACTATTCGTTGTACTTACAATGTGGATTTTATTTGCCCAAACATTTCGTAAGAAAGAGAAAACGATTAATAATGCCAAAAACTTAGTTGTCGTTGCTATCAGTTTAATCATTTCTGTCTTATTAATGAAAGTGTTACAATTGGTTGCCTATAATTTTGATGTAGTCATTGCTTTCATATTTCCGACTGCAATGATTTCCATATTTGTTTACTTATTAGTAAATGAACGTGCTGCAGTGATCACCAGTTTTGTTGTCGCTGCTTATGCGGGAATTATTTTTCAAGAAGGTTATACGAATGTTTTTCAAATGGAAATTACGTTATACATATTATTTGGTAGTATAGCAGGAATTTTCGCCATGCAGCGAACACATAATAATTCGCAGATATTTAGAGGTAGCTTTATTGTTTCAGCGGTAAATCTGTTTTTTATTTTATTTTACTTATTAATGACAAAAACAACGTATGAATTTTCCGATATCCTGTTTTATGTTGGAGCAGCCGTTTTATCGGGTATACTATCTGGAGCACTAACGATTGGGATTTTACCATTTTTTGAATCTGTATTTGGTATTTTATCGAAGATGCGGTTAATCGAACTTTCCAATCCAAACCACCCTTTATTAAAAAAGATATTAACGGAAACACCTGGAACGTATCATCATAGTTTAATGGTAGCAAACTTAGCAGATGCAGCTTGTGAAGCGGTTGGTGCGAACGGTTTACTTGCACGTGTAGGTTGCTACTATCATGATGTTGGAAAGACGAAAAGACCTGGATTTTTTATCGAAAATCAAGTAAATGGATATAATCCACACGATAGTTTACCACCAGAAACGAGTCGTGATATTATTATTGCACATGCTGTGGATGGGGCAGAGATATTGCGGAAACATAAAATGCCAAAAGAAATAGTCGATATTGCAGCGCAACATCACGGAACAAGCTTGCTCAAATTCTTTTACTATAAAGCAAAAGAGATGAAGGAAGACATAAACGAGGGGCAGTACAGGTATCCAGGACCTAAACCACAAACAAAAGAAATTGCCATTATTTCAGTTGCGGATAGTGTTGAAGCAGCTGTCCGTTCGATGAAAGAACCAAACGCAGAAAAAATTAGGGAACTAATCCAATCTATTATTAAAGATAAATTACTGGACGGTCAATTTGACGAGTGTGATCTATCTTTAAAGGAAATTAAGAAAATGGAAGAAAGTTTCTGCACAACGATGAATGGGACATTCCATTCCCGTATTGAATACCCAAAATAATGAGGTTAGGGGCAAAAAGAATGCTAGAACTAGATTTAATGGACGAAACAAATACACTTTCCGAAGAAACGTTGGCGCTTGTTGAGAAAGTATTAACTTCTGCAGCGACGCAATTAGCAGTAAAAGAAGGTAGTGAAGTAAGCGTTACATTTGTAACGAACGAGGCTATACAAGAGATCAATAAAACGTATCGCAAGAAAGATATGCCAACAGATGTCATTTCATTTGCAATGGAAGAGATGGGCGAAGGGGAAATCGAAATCAAAGATGCGGACATTCCGACTTTACTTGGTGATATTATTATTTCGGTTGAGCGCACGTCAGAACAAGCAGAGTCATACGGACATACATTTGAACGAGAGCTTTGCTTTTTAGCAGTTCATGGTTTTTTACATTTGCTAGGCTATGATCATGGGACGGGAGAAGAAGAGAAAGAAATGTTCAGCTTACAAGAAACGATTTTACAAGCGTTTGGCTTAAAGCGTGAAGGCCATGGACTTTCGTAAGTTTTTTAAGTCGTTTATATATGCTTTTCAAGGCGTTGTACATGTTGTTAGAAGTGAACAAAATTTTCGTTTCCACATACTAGCTGCAGTCATTGTATTAATCGTAAGCTCCCTTTCAGGGTTAACGAAATGGGAATGGATAATCATAATCATATTGATATGTGGTATGTTCGTGATAGAATTAGTAAACGCGTCGATTGAGCGTGTCGTCGATTTAACATCACCCGAACTACATCCGCTTGCTAAACAGGCAAAGGATCTAGCGGCAGGGGCGTGTCTTGTGTATGCCATTTGCACAGTAATCGTAGGTTTAATCATATTTATCCCGAAATGGTCGGGAATATTATTTTAGAGGTGAACAAGATGGATAAAAAAATGTTATTAGAAGCATCTATTAAAGCGAGAGAAAAAGCATATGTGCCTTACTCGAAATTCCCTGTTGGAGCAGCGCTTTTAACGAAAGACGGCGAAGTGATTCAAGGGTGTAATATTGAAAATTCATCTTTTGGTTTGACTAACTGCGCTGAACGTACTGCTATATTTAAAGCAGTATCTGAAGGAAAAAAAGAATTTGCTGCCATCGCAGTTTCAGGGAATACAGAAGGACCTATTTCTCCTTGTGGCGCATGCAGACAAGTACTTGCAGAATTTTGTGATCAAGATATGCCGGTTTTCTTAACGAACTTGAATGGTCAAGTATTAGAAACGACGGTTGCAGAGTTATTACCGGGTGCATTTACAACGGAGGATTTGGAATATGGAGCAAAATAATAAAGGTTTTAAATCAGGATTTATCTCAATCATTGGACGTCCAAATGTAGGGAAATCCACATTTTTAAATAGAGTAATTGGCCAAAAAATTGCCATCATGAGTGACAAGCCTCAAACAACTCGAAACAAAGTACAAGGTGTCTTAACATTAGATGATAGTCAAATGATTTTCATTGACACTCCAGGTATTCATAAACCAAAGCATAAACTTGGTGACTTCATGTTAAAAGTAGCAAAAAATACACTTCGTGAAGTGGATGCTATTTTGTTCATGGTGAATGCAACAGAACCAAGAGGTAAAGGTGACGAATTCATTATCGATATGCTTGAGAAAAATGAAACACCTGTTTTCTTAGTTATTAATAAAATCGATCAAGTACATCCGGACGATTTAATCGCCATTATTGAATCCTATAAAGACAAGTATGATTTTGCTGAAATTGTACCAATATCCGCCTTGCAAGGAAATAATGTAGATCGTTTGCTTGAAACAATTCAAAAATACTTGCCAGAAGGCCCTCAATATTACCCTGCGGATCAAGTAACGGATCACCCAGAACGATTCATCATCTCTGAGTTGATACGTGAAAAGGTGCTCCATTTAACACGAGAAGAGATTCCTCATTCCATTGCAGTTGTAATTGATAAGATTAAAAAAGAAGAAGACACTGAAAAAGATATGATCCGTGTAATGGCTACAATTATCGTGGAAAGAGACTCCCAAAAAGGCATTGTTATTGGAAAAAGAGGCGCACTTTTAAAAGAAGTGGGCACAAGAGCTCGCCACGATATCGAAATGCTACTTGGGACAAAAGTGTTCTTAGAGTTATGGGTAAAAGTACAAAAAGATTGGCGCAATAAATCGACCCATTTACGAGACTATGGATTTAGAGAAGACGAGTATTAAGAAATAAAATGCGAAAGGCGCCTATAGATAAATATAGGCGCAAAAAGCTAGATACTAAGAAGGAAGGGAAGGCTTTTGCTTCAAAAAGTAGAAGGCATTGTCTTACGGACTTCATCTTACGGAGAAACAGATAAAATTGTCACGATATTTTCAAGAGAATTAGGAAAAAGAGCAGCCATGGCTCGTGGTGCCAAAAAACCAACGAGCCGTCTGTCTTCTATATCCCAGCCTTTCACTTATGGTTATTTTCTAATTCAGCAAGGTAGAGGAATGGGAACGTTACAGCAAGGTGAAATAATCGATTCGATGCGATCTATTCGAGAAGATATTTTTACAACTGCATATGCTAGTTTCATCATGGAGTTAGTAGATAAGTTAATAGAAGATGAGGGACCGAAGCCTCATGTATTTACTATTTTACAAGAGGCCTTGGAGGCTATTTCTGAAGAGTATGATCCAGAAGCGATTAGTTTATTTGTAGAATGGAAAATGCTTCCGATTGCTGGGATTTACCCAGTGTTGCATCAATGTACTAACTGCGGAGCAACGGACGGGGAATTTGCATTTTCTTTCGCTCAAATCGGCTTTCTATGTCACAGATGCTTCTCGGTCGATCCATATTTAATAAGGTTAACACCAGCACAAGTAAAGCTAATTCGCACGTTTTATACGGTTCCGATTAGCCAAGTTGGAAAGCTTACGCTAAAAAAAGAAACAAAGGGCTTTATCAAGAAAATTGTTCGAACTATATATAACGAACAAGTTGGAGTTCGGTTAAAGTCCCAAGGGTTTTTAGATCAAATGGAAAAGACCCCAGAATTTTTTAACCCTAAAAAAGATCCAAGTTCAGAAGACTAACTTCGAACTTGGATCTTTTTGCTTGTCTAAAATTATTTTAGAAAGTAGGGAGTTAACCGAACAATTAGTTCCCTCCGAGCAAATAACTGAGACAAGTGAGCAATGGAAGGTCGTAAGCGAGCAATGTATGTACGTATGCGATCATAAACCTCTGCTGTCCGAGCAAAGGAATCCCACTTCGAACAACTGATTGAACTAACCTAAACATACATCCAACACTAAACAAAAACCAAATTAGACATAGGTCTAATTTGGTTATTTTAGATTAAAACTGCAATTGTTCTTCAATATAAGCTTTTACATCAGCAATCGGCATTCTTGTTTGTTCCATTGAATCACGGTGACGAACCGTTACTTGACCATCTGTTTCGGAATCGAAATCGTAAGTGATACAGAATGGTGTCCCGATTTCGTCTTGGCGACGGTAACGTTTACCAATCGATTGAGACTCGTCATAGTCAACCATGAAATGTTTACTTAAATCAGAGAATAACGCAGTTGCGCCTTCTGATAATTTTTTGGACAATGGTAAAATTGCCGCTTTTACTGGAGCTAGAGCAGGGTGGAATCGTAGTACAGTACGTTTATCGTCACCTTCTAATTGCTCTTCGTCATAAGCTTCGCAAAGGAAAGCTAATGTCACGCGGTCAGCACCAAGAGATGGCTCGATACAATAAGGCACGTAGCGCTCGTTCGTAATTGGATCGATATAATTAAAATCTTCCCCAGAATGTTCCATATGTTGTTTTAAGTCAAAGTCAGTGCGATCAGCGATACCCCATAGCTCGCCCCAACCAAATGGGAATTTATATTCGATGTCTGTCGTAGCATTTGAATAGTGGGACAGTTCATCTTCTGAGTGGTCACGTAAACGAATGCTATCTTCTGCAACCCCTAAGTTTAATAACCAATCTTTACAGTAGTTGCGCCAGAACTCGAACCATTCCATATCTTCTCCTGGCTTGCAGAAAAATTCTAATTCCATTTGTTCAAATTCTCTTGTACGGAATGTAAAGTTACCAGGTGTAATTTCGTTACGGAAGCTTTTTCCTACTTGTGCGATACCAAATGGCATTTTTTTACGCATAGAACGTTGCACATTTTTATAGTTAACGAAGATACCTTGTGCTGTTTCAGGACGTAAGAAAATTTCATTTGTAGAAGACTCTGTTACTCCTTGGAACGTTTTGAACATTAGGTTGAATTGACGAATATCCGTATAGTCAAATTCTCCGCAAGTAGGGCAAACAACATTATGTTCTTTCATGATTTCTTCCATTCTCTCAAACGAAAGGCCGTCAATAACCATTTCAATTCCTTTTTTATCTAGTGCATCTTCGATAATTTTATCTACACGATGACGAGATTTACATTTTTTACAGTCAATCATCGGATCATTAAAATTACCGATATGTCCAGATGCTACCCAAGTTTTTGGATTCATTAGAATAGCTGCATCTAATCCTACGTTGTATGGGGATTCTTGAACGAATTTTTTCCACCAAGCTTTTTTAATATTGTTTTTCAATTCCACACCAAGTGGACCGTAATCCCAAGTGTTCGCAAGTCCGCCATAAATTTCAGACCCTGGGAATACAAAACCTCTTTGTTTTGCTAAGCTTACAACTGTTTCCATTGAAAATTCCATAACAAACCCTCCTATTGTTGAGTGCCCTTAAAAAGAAAAAACTCGTCTCCGGGCCATAATAGCCCGGGGACGAGTTTTATAACCCGCGGTTCCACCCCGATTGATTGTGCAATACAATCCTCTTTAAAAGCATAAGCTCCGAGCTGCCGTTTCCTGTTTTGTGGCCTTTCACTATCACCACTCGCTAGATTACAGTACTTATAATGCTCTTCAACGCTTTATTATTTGTTGCTATTGTATCACGAGCTAGTTTACTTCGCAATAAAGGAGTAAGTAGTATATAATAATTAAGTATGAAGCATAACATTTTGAGGCGGTGATTCCAATCGAACTCAACAAACGGCAAAACGAAATTTTGGACATTGTTAAAGGAAATGGTCCTATTACAGGTGAGCAAATTGCAGAACGACTAAGTTTAACTAGGTCTACCTTGCGACCAGATCTTGCTATTTTAACGATGGCTGGCTTTCTAGACGCCAGACCGCGCGTTGGTTATTTTTATTCTGGCAAAAAAACGAGCCAAGCTATTTCAGATAATATTGCCCAGATGGTAGTAAAAGACTTCCAATCTATTCCGGTTGTTGTAGAAGAAAGCATGACAGTGTATGATGCTATATGTCATATGTTTTTAGAAGATGTAGGATCGTTATTTGTCGTGGATAAACAATCTCTATTATCTGGTGTACTTTCGAGAAAAGACTTTTTACGTACAAGTATAGGCAATCAGGATTTAAATAAACTTCCAGTACATATGATTATGACAAGGATGCCAAATATTACGTATTGCACGAAAGAAGATACGCTTATTGAAGTAGCCAATAAATTAATGAGTCGTCAAATCGATTCATTACCAGTAGTGAAAGAACGAAAAGATGGTTTAGAGGTCGTTGGAAGGGTGACGAAAACGAATATTACACGTGCGTTCTTATCTTTAGCCGATGACCACGACTTATAAGGAGTGACACGATGAAAATGTTAAACCTGTTTATTGTCTCAGATTCAATCGGTGAAACGGGAGAACTAGTGGCAAAAGCGGCGGTAAGTCAGTTTAGACCAGGCCTACAACATACGAAATTAAAGCGATTTACACATATTGATTCATTGGATCATATTAAAGAGATCACGGAGCTTGCAAAAGAACAAGATGCTATTATTTTATATACACTTGTGCAAACAGATATGCGTGATGCATTAATAGAATATTGTAAGGCATATGGGTTAGATTCTGTAGACTTAATCGGTCCGGTGATAAACTTACTCGAGAAAAATTTAGACGAGAGACCATTTGAAGAGCCTGGATTAGTCCGCAAACTAGATGAAGATTACTTTAAAAAGATTGAAGCGATTGAATTTGCAGTAAAATATGATGATGGAAGAGATCCTCGCGGTTTATTGCAAGCGGACATTGTTTTAATTGGCGTTTCAAGAACTTCTAAAACACCATTATCCCAATATTTGGCGCATAAAAGATATAAAGTAGCAAACGTGCCATTAGTACCGGAAGTAGAACCTCCGGAAGAATTATTTCTAGTCGATCCGGCAAAATGTTTTGGATTAGTAATTACACCAGAAAAACTAAATTCTATTCGAAAAGAAAGATTAATAGCTATTGGTTTAAATGATGATGCTAGTTATGCTAAAATAGAACGGATCAATGAAGAAATTAACCATTTCGAAAAAGTAGTAAAAAGAATTGGATGCACTGTAATCGATGTAACCAATAGGGCAGTAGAAGAAACGGCAAATTTAGTAATAAATCATATTCAACAAAAATAATTATAAAAAAATGAACCGATTCACGTTTGTGAAAAGGTTTTTTTGTATTGCGAATCGAATAAAGTATAGATTAAAAATATGAAATGTTTTATAATAGTTAATTGTGGAAAAAAATAATAACTATATGAAACTATTTTTATGAATTATTTTGTCGTTTCTTGCAGGATTTTTATTATTTAACTCGAATTAATAAAGTAGCAAGTAAAGATGGTGAATTAATGACAAATCGTATAGAAGAAGAAGTTATCGAACAAGTTAGGAATAACACAGATATTGTCGATGTTGTTAGCGAATATGTTCAACTAACGAAAAGGGGCAGAAATTATTTTGGTTTATGTCCATTTCACGGTGAACAAACACCATCTTTTTCAGTAACGCAGGAGAAACAGATTTTTCATTGTTTCGGGTGTGGTGCTGGAGGAAATGTAATTACATTTTTAATGGATATCGAAAATTTATCTTTCCAAGATGCAGTAAGTAAACTTGGTAGTAGAATTGGACTTTCGATTGAAGAAAGCTCCTCCGATCATTCAGAAGCAAAAGCACCAGTCTCAAAAGAAGTATCTATTATGAAAAAAGCGCATGAATTTGCTAGCGATTATTTTCATCATTTATTACTTCATACGGAGGAAGGAGAAAATGCATTACATTACTTAGAGGAAAGAGGGTTTTCAACTGAAATCATCGAAAAGTACAAAATCGGCTGGTCATTACCTAATTGGGACGCTTTAACAACATTATTAGCACGAAAAGGTATGGATTTACAAGAAATAGAGAAAACTGGGCTTATTATCCGAAAAGAAAATGAATTAAAGTATTTCGACCGTTTTAGAGGAAGAATCATGTTTCCTGTCTTTGATGAAACAGGACATGTTATCGCTTTTTCAGGGAGAATACTGGAAAAAAGTGAAAATGAAGCAAAATATTTAAATAGCCCGGAATCACCTATATTCCAGAAAAGCCAAGTACTTTATAATTTAGATAAAGCTCGTCTAGAAATTCGTAAACAAAGAAATGTAGTTGTTTTTGAAGGTTTTTTAGATGTGATTGCAGCATCTACAGCTGGAATATCCAATGGCATTGCAACCATGGGGACGGCTTTGACGTCACAACATATAACAAAATTGAATAGATTGACATCAAACGTCACATTATGTTATGACGGGGATAAAGCTGGTATGGAAGCAGCTAAACGAGCAGCCATCTCTTTGCAAGCTCAAAACATCCAAACAGAGGTAGCAATTATACCCGATGCGATGGATCCAGATGATTATATTAAAAACTACGGGGAAGAAGCTTTTCGTACGAAAATTATGGAAAAGCCCCATTCTTATTTATCCTTTATGATGATTGTTTCTAAACGTGATAAGAATTTTAATAACGAAAATGATACTTTACAGTATATTCAAGAAATATTGGAAATACTGAGTGAGAGAAATTCTTCTGTTGAGCGCGATTTATACATCCGACAACTGTCACAAGAAACAAACGTTTCGGAAGAAGCAATCTATCAACATTTACGAAAACTTCAAGGAAAAAAAGCTAAGCAATTTAAAAGTGAGCCATCTGATCCTCTTCCACCAACTCAGGAATTACCTAAAAAGAAGAGGACTTTATCAGCAGATGAGCGAGCGGAACGAATATTACTTTCGCATATGTTACACAATGCACAAATAATTGATGTAGCACGAAATAATGCTGGAGAACAATGTTTCATAAGGGATGCATACGAGGCGGTTTATGTAAGCTTAACCGGTTTTTATGAACAGTATCCAGATGGAGACTATCAACGATTTTTAGAAGTACTTAATGATGCACAACTTAGAAATATAGTAATGGAAGCTGCGCTCTCAGAACGTGATCCAGAACATGAAACTGAGGAAGTCATGGACTGCTTGCGCCATATTCGAAAATACCGGATAGAGCAACAAATTGAGCGAAAGTTACATGAAGCAAAAGAAGCAGAGAAAATGACGGATATGACAAAAGCTTTGCAACTTGCTCAAGAAGCTATTCAGTTAAAAAAGTCGTTAGCAACTTTTGAATAAACATCCGGTAGTAAAAGGAGGATTTCTTATGGCGGACAAGTCTGAACGTACAAAAGAAACGGATATTGAATTATCATTAGAAGAAGCAAAAAAACAATTAATCGAATTAGGTAAAAAAAATGGTGAGTTAACGTATCATGATATTGCGGAAAAACTAGCTCATTTTGAATTGGAATCCGACCAAATTGAAGAATTTATCGATCATCTAGAAGGAAAAGAAATTGAACTTAGCCGAAAAGATGGAGATGAAGAAGATTTAGATCGTTTGATGAAAGGGAAAGAAGAAACTTTCGATTTAAATGATTTAAGTGTGCCACCTGGTGTTAAGATTAACGACCCGGTACGTATGTATTTAAAAGAAATCGGACGTGTAGATCTATTAAAAGCGTCTGAAGAAATTGCACTTGCAGAAAGAATCGAACAAGGGGATGAAGAAGCTAGAAAACGTCTAGCAGAAGCAAACCTTCGATTAGTTGTAAGTATTGCAAAACGTTACGTAGGTCGTGGAATGCTATTCTTAGATTTAATCCAAGAAGGAAATATGGGACTTATTAAAGCTGTAGAAAAGTTTGATCACCGTAAAGGATTCAAATTTAGTACGTATGCTACTTGGTGGATTAGACAAGCGATTACTCGTGCAATAGCAGACCAAGCCCGTACCATTCGTATTCCAGTGCATATGGTCGAAACAATCAATAAATTAATTCGTGTACAAAGACAATTACTACAAGACTTAGGTCGCGAACCTTCTCCTGAGGAAATTGGAGAAGAAATGGACTTACCACCAGAAAAAGTGCGCGAAATCTTAAAGATTGCACAAGAGCCAGTTTCTTTAGAAACGCCTATTGGAGAAGAAGACGATTCGCATCTAGGCGATTTTATCGAAGATGCGGATGCTCAATCCCCTTCAGATCACGCTGCGTATGAACTCTTAAAAGAACAGTTAGAAGATGTATTAGATACCTTAACAGACCGTGAAGAAAACGTACTACGTCTTCGATTCGGTTTAGATGATGGACGTACAAGAACGCTAGAGGAAGTTGGAAAAGTATTTGGTGTTACGCGTGAACGTATTCGTCAAATCGAAGCGAAAGCATTACGCAAGCTTCGCCATCCTTCTCGCAGTAAACGTCTAAAAGATTTCTTAGAATAATTTTTTCGAAGAGACATCCTTGTAGGGTGTCTTTTTCTGCTTTATACTTAATGTTAACTGTCAGATGAAATGAGGACGAGAAATGTCAGTTCAACGTAAGCAAATTATCCTAAATGAGATTGCTTTTTGGAAGAAAAATAAACTACTTCCAGAACATTATTGCGATTTTCTAACAGCACTGTATGCGCAAGGAGAAGAGGTAGCAGATGATAGAAAAGAGAAGCATACCGAAGCAGTTCTTGCAAAGGAAAAAAAGAATAAAAACCTACTATATGTAGGACTTGGAATTGTTACAATTCTATTAATAGCTTCCCTAATATTAATTACGACTGCTGCCTTTATACCCATTATCGCATCGGGAATTGCTATTTGTTCATTTCTATACATAGCTAGTAAACTAGCAAAAACAAAATCCGTGATGACGCCCATATTATTCGTTTTTTCCGCATTATTGCTTTTAGGAATATCGTTTAAAGTGTGGGATGTTTACTTTTTCGATTATCCAAGCGTGTTAATTGGTTTGATCATTGCCAACTGCTTAATATGGTTGTTTTCAGGACTACTATTAAAGCTAGTGTATTTTAGCGTTTCAGGAATTGTAGGAACAGTGCTTATTGTTTTTTACATGTTCCGCTTTTATCTTTAATTAGCTTCTTTTATCAAAACCAACTGATTTAATTAGTTGGTTTTTTTGTGCGACAGGCAGGTCCTGATTTGATCGTTGTATGTGGATACTGCACGGTAGTTACCGCTATATTTCCGTTGGGCGAGTGACGAGACGCAACATCGCTAACGCTCTTGTAGGGTTTCACACTGGCGTCCAAAATCCCAAAGAATGGCTAAGGGCAATCAAAAAGCTATTATAAGCAACTAATTTTAGTATGAAAGCAACTAAAATCAGTATGAGAGCAACTAAATTGCCGTTGAAAGCAACTAATTTCTCACAATAGCAAGTTTACTTGGATTGAGACGACCGTGATTTAGAAGTATTATAGGAATAATATGCCTAAAAGCCTGTCGCACCTGGCTGGTCGGCATCTGCTCGACTAGTTTATCGTGTTCAAAGGCAAGATTGTCTCGTTCGACCATTCAGTGTTAATTTCGGACACTAATAAGTAAGTTTTTTTCATTGATTTTCACTGCAGGGCGGCGACTCCGAAGGGATCAAGTGAGTAAGATGAGACTTCTCAACGTACGCGCGTAGGCGCGGCGGTGAAGGCTCATCACTCACCCCACGGAAAGCGTCCGTCCTGCAGCGAAAATCACAGTGGATACTAATAGAGCAATATACCGCGCAGTATCCCCATAATGCTTCACAGGTAGTTCTATTAAGCATTCACTAAAATTATATAAAAAAAATAACTTACTATTTTAAATTTAGCTTGTAATTGAAAACCCTTTCAGTTTATAATCGATATAAACCGATTTACTAAACCGGTTTATAAACAAAAAGTAAATACATTTATGACTAGTTTTATTAATAACTAGAATAGAAAAGTGCTACTCATGTGAAGGGAGTAAATGATTTTGGTTTCAAATTATGGTGTTTTTACACTAGGGGATGCTCTGATTACATTTAATCCATCCGTTACTGGACCATTGAGATATGTCCCAACTTTCTCACGAAAAGTGGGAGGGGCGGAATTGAACTTTGCGATTGGTTGTGCACGCTTAGGGCTTAAGTCAAAGTGGATGAGTCGTTTAGGTGGCGATGAATTCGGTCGAGTTATTTATAATTTTGCACGTGGTGAAGGAATTGATGTTACAGAAGTAAAGTTAGTGGATGGCTATCCTTCTTCTTTAAATTTTAAAGAAATTAGGGAAGACGGTTCCGGAAAAACATTTTACTATCGATATCAATCACCTATTTTAACGATGGAACCAAGCGATATTACGGAAGCAGTGCTCGATGGTGTGGATATTGTTCATTTAACAGGTGTCTTTTTAGCAATTAATCCTAAAAATATTGATATCACCATGGAAATATTAAAGCTTGCGAAAGAAAAGGATATTCCCGTCTCGTTTGACCCGAATATCAGGCTGAAGCTTTGGACAATAGAAGAAGCAAAAGCTGCCTATATAAAAATATTTCCATATGTTGATATTTTGCTAACTGGAAGAGATGAAATTGAGTTAATACATGGGGATTCTTCCAAAGAATCGTTAGAGGCACTTGCAAAAAGCTTCGAAATTGCACATCTGGTTATAAAAGATGGTGGAAACGGATCAAAAGTATTCTTTAGCGGCGAGTGGCATGAAAAAGAAGCATTTAAAGTAACACCTATTGATACAGTAGGTGCAGGAGACGGCTTCGATGCTGGTTATATTTATTCCTATTTACATAATTATTCTCCACTTGAAAGTCTACAATTTGCGAATGGAGTAGGAGCGCTTGTGACAACAGTTTCAGGCGACAATGAAGGACTACCTGAACTCGATGAAGTAGTTGCGTTTATTCGAAATGAAAAAGTTATTGAGAGATGAGGGAAAACGATGAAAGCAGTCCAAGTAAGAAAAGCTTATGACTTAGTCATTAATGAAGTGGAAAAACCTCAAATTTCATCTGCGACAGATGTACTTGTGAAAGTGAAACGTGTTGGTATTTGCGGTTCTGATATGCATATTTATCACGGAACAAACCCATTAGCAACGTTACCACGAGTTGTAGGACACGAAGTAGCTGGGGAAGTAATAGAAGTTGGAAACGAAGTAACGAAATTAAAAGTTGGAGACCATGTAGTAGTAGAACCAATCAGGTACTGTGGTGAATGCTATGCATGTCGAAAAGGTCGTTCAAATGTTTGCGAAAAATTGTCTGTTTTTGGCGTTCATGAAGATGGCGGTATGCGAGAATACTTTGTACTTCCAGAAAAACAGCTCCATTCAGTGGATTCATCCCTTGATTGGAACGAAATAGTAATGGCTGAGCCTTATACTATTGGAGCTCAAGCTACTTGGAGAGGCCAGGTAGAACAAGGAGATACAGTACTTATTCAAGGAGCTGGACCAATCGGCATTTGTATTTTAAAATTTGCAAAACTACGAGGGGCTAGCGTAATGGTTTCTGATTTGAGCGAGGAACGTCTAGCATTCGCTCGTGAAAACGGTGCAGATGTAACGGTAAATGCCGGTACAGAAAACGTAAAAGAACAAGTGATGAAATGGACAAAAGATGAAGGCGTTAATAAAGTAATTGACGCTGTATGCTTACCTACTACATTTGAACTTTCCGTAGATGTTGTTTCACCGGCAGGAACAGTTGTTGTACTTGGTTTCGATGAAAGACCATCCCAAATAGCACAAATGCCAATTACGAAAAAAGAAATAACAATCGTTGGTTCTAGGCTGCAAACAAATCAGTTTGCTGGAGTAGTTGAGTTATTAAATGACGGAAAACTCCAGCATAATGGGCTAGTTACACATACCTTTGCTTTAGACAATGTGCAAGAAGCATTTACATTTGTTGAAAATAATCCAGATAAAGTACGAAAAGCTGTTATTGTTTTTGACTAAGGAGGGTATCTACAGATGAGTAAACATAGTACATTAACACAGTTAACGGAGTCTAAAGTAGTTGCTGTTATTAGAGGAGAAAGCGCAGAAGAGGCAGTTCAATTAACAAAAGCAGCAGTAGATGGTGGTATTCGAGCAATTGAGTTAACGTATACAACACCACAAGTACAGAAAGCATTTGAAGAGCTACAAGATGTGGATGCTCTGCTAGGTGCAGGAACGGTGCTTGATTCTGAAACGGCAAGACACGCAATTCTAAACGGTGCAAAATTTGTCGTAAGTCCCCATTTTAGTGAGGAAGTTGCAACTGTATGTAACAGGTATGGGATTCCTTATTTACCTGGTTGCATGACAATTCGAGAAATGGTGAAAGCGCTAGAAGCAGGATGCGATATTTTAAAACTTTTCCCAGCCAATAATTTTAGTCCATCTTTCATTAAGTCAGTTAAAGGACCACTTCCCCATGTGCAAATCATGCCTACAGGTGGGATTAATGCAGGGAATATGAAAGAATGGATCGATGCGGGAGCTGTGGCAGTAGGAGTAGGCAGTGATTTAAACAAAGCATATAAATCAGGCGGCTATGAAGCAGTTGTAGAAGCAAGCAAAAAGTATATTGAAGCAAGCACATATTGAAAGGAGAGATAAGTAATGAATATTACGTTTCGTTGGTATGGTAGAGACAATGACACAGTAACACTAGAACAAGTAAAACAAATTCCAGGTACAAAAGGGATTGTATGGGCACTTCATCAAAAACCTGTAGGAGAAGTATGGGAAAAAGAAGAGATTAAATCGGAAATCGATTATATCCAATCATTTGGTTTTCATGCAGATGTGGTAGAAAGCGTTAATGTACATGAAGCGATTAAACTAGGTAATAGTGAACGAGATCAATATATCGAGAACTATAAAGAGACGATTCGTAACCTAAGTGAATTTGGAGTTAAAGTAATTTGTTATAACTTCATGCCAATTTTCGACTGGACTCGTACAGAAATGTTCCATCCTTTAGAAGATGGTTCCACTGCTTTGTTCTTTGAAAAATCAAAAGTGGAAAATTTAGATCCACAAGAACTAGTGAAAACAGTTAGTGAAGCATCTGATTTAACTTTACCAGGATGGGAACCGGAAAAAATGGCTCGCATCGCGGAATTATTCGATGCTTATAAAGAAGTGGATGAAGAAAAGCTTTGGGAAAACTTAGCGTACTTCTTAAAAGAAATATTACCGGTTGCAGAATCTGTCGGTATTAAAATGGCAATACATCCGGATGATCCTCCATACTCTATTTTCGGATTACCAAGAATTATTACGGGTGAAGCAAGCTATGAAAAGCTAATCGAAATTTCTGATTCAGCTGCAAATGGTTTCACGATGTGTACAGGTTCCATGGGAGCAAATCCTGAAAATGATATGGTTCAAGTAGCTAGAAAATATGCTTCGCGTTCGCCATTTTCTCATATCCGCAATGTGAAAATTTCAGAAAATGGAGACTTCGTAGAAACTTCCCATTATACATCTGATGGTTCCATCGATATAAAAGGGGTTGTACAAGAACTTCATAAGCAAAATTATAATGGGTACGTAAGACCGGACCATGGTCGCCATATTTGGGGAGAGGTTTGCCGCCCAGGATACGGATTATATGACCGCGGATTAGGAATTATGTATTTACTAGGTTTGTGGGATGCATATGAAGCGAAAAAAGTGGAGGAGTCAGTATGATTCCGTTACATGAAAATTTAAAAGACCGTGTAGCAGTTATTACTGGTGGCAGTGGTGTTTTATGTTCGGAAATGGCGCGTGAACTTGCGCGCCAAGGTGTAAAAGTAGCTGTTTTAAATAGAACAGTTGAAAAAGGACAAGAAGTGGTTGCGGAAATAGTGAAAGCTGGTGGGTCCGCCATCGCTTTACAAGCGGATGTACTTGACAGAGCTTCATTAGAGAATGCAAAAGAAGAAACGTTAAAAGCATTTGGTAAAATTGATATTCTTATTAATGGTGCGGGTGGAAATCATCCAGATGCAATAACGGATAGTGAAGTTTACGAGGAAGATATAGAAGGAAAATCATTTTTTGAGCTAGATGAAACAGGATTTTCTACCGTATTTTCAACGAATTTTACAGGAACATTTTTGGCTAGCCAAGTGTTTGGAAAAGAATTACTTAATTCGGCAGCTCCTGTCATTATCAATTTGTCATCAATGAGTTCATACTCTCCAATGACAAAAGTACCTGCTTATAGTGCGGCAAAAGCATCTATCAATAATTTTACGATGTGGATGGCAGTTCATTTTGCTGAAACTGGATTGCGAATCAATGCAATTGCTCCAGGTTTCTTCTTAACAACACAAAATAGAAATTTACTATTGGATGAAGAAGGAAACTATACAGCAAGATCCAATAAAATTATTACAGCTACTCCGATGAAACGATTTGGTAAACCGGAAGATTTACTAGGCACATTACTCTATCTGGTAGATGAAACTTGTTCGGGATTTGTAACAGGAACAACTATTCCGGTAGATGGCGGATTTATGGCTTATTCTGGTGTATAATAATTTTCAATAGAATAGAATAGTAAATGGGGTTCTTAAAATTGAAAAATATTACAATCGCAGATGTAGCAGAGCATGCAAAGGTTTCTAAAAGTACCGTCTCTCAATATTTAAACAAACGATACGAGTATATGAGTGAGAAGACTCGTAAAAGAATTGAAACTACGATTGAAGAGTTAAACTATATTCCTAACAGTGTAGCGAGAAGCTTGAAGCAAAAATCGACCTTCACTGTTGGGGTTATTGTAGCTAATATTTTGCATTCATTTTCTACACAAGTCATTCGAGCAATTGAAAACTATTTTCATGAAAATGATTTTCATATTATTGTATGTAATGCCGATGATGAACCGAAAAAAGAAAAAAAATATATCGAAATGTTACTTGCTAAACAAGTGGATGGCTTTATCATCTTCCCTACAGGTGGAAATTTAGATTTATATGAAAATATAAAGAAGCAACGTATACCAATTGTTTTTATGGATAGAAAAATCGACGATATGAATATTGCGACAGTCATGTTAGATAATGAGATGGCAGCTTCCATTGCAGTTGATAGGTTTGTTGAAAGCGGTTTCGATAGAATAGCAATTATTACAATGTCGATTATTCGGAATATTAGCCCTCGAGTAGAGCGGATAGAAGGATATAAAAAGGCACTCCATCGACATGGTCTGAATTTGTATCCGGAGTATATTAAAACGGCAGATGTACATGATATTCAGCAAGTTATACATAAGCTATTTATATTAGAATCACCACCTGAGGCAATCGTAGCTGGTAATGATATTGTACTGGCAGCATTACTAAAATATTTGAAAGAACATGATTTAAAGATACCAGAAGATGTTGCAGTAATAGGTATCGATGAAGTGCAATTCGCCAGTTTCTTTTCACCACCAGTAACGACTATTTCACAACCGGCAGTAGAAATGGCGAATAATGCGGTAAACCTATTATTAGACCAAATAAATAACAAAAACAACACGAACGACACCGGCATAGTCAGATTACAACCGAGTTTAATAAAAAGAGAGTCCTGTTCAAGAAGTAATAAATCGATTTAGTTATAAAAACATTCAGACAGTAAGGGGTAAAATATATGTTTACTAAAGATAAACGCGCTGTGCTTATTCTGTTATTTTTAGCAGGAGTTATCAACTATCTAGATAGGTCTGCTCTTTCAATAGCGGCACCATATATTAAAGATGATTTAACGTTAACCGCAACGCAAATGGGGATTATATTTAGTAGTTTTTCTGTTGGATACGCAGTTTTTAACTTTTTAGGTGGGGTTGCATCAGATAAGTATGGTGCAAAAATGACGTTACTAGTTGCAATGATCGTTTGGTCATTATTTAGTGGTGCAATTGCACTTGCAGTAGGATTTGTAAGTTTGATTGTTATTCGTATTTTATTTGGAATGGGAGAAGGACCGCTTTCAGCGACTATAAATAAGATGGTCAATAACTGGTTCCCAGCGGATCAGCGAGCGACCGCTGTCGGTTTAACAAATAGTGGGACACCGCTTGGCGGAGCAATCGCAGGTCCAATTGTAGGATTTATTGCTATTTCTTATGGGTGGAGAATTTCATTCGTTATCATTATGCTAATCGGATTAGTTTGGGCATTCTTCTGGTGGAAGTTTGCGAAAGAAAAACCAGCAACACAAGTCAAAAAAAATCAAATAAAAGAAGTAGCGGAAATAGCAGCAACCACAGAGCGAAAAATTCCACTAACATTTTATTTAAAACGCCGTACTATTTTATTCACTGCTTTTGCATTTTTTGCATATAACTATGTTTTGTTCTTCTTCTTAACATGGTTCCCAAGCTATTTGATCGATGCGCGTGGATTAAGTGTAGAAGACATGAGTATTATTACAGTTATTCCTTGGATTGTTGGATTTATCGGTCTTGCAGCAGGTGGATTTGTTTCAGACAGATTCTTCAAAAAGTTTGCTGGAAGAGGCGTACTTTTTGCTCGTAAAGCTGTATTAGTTCCTTGTTTATTTATTTCTGCTGTATGTATCGGTTTTGCAGGACTTGTTTCTACAACACTTGGAGCAGTATCACTAGTTGCTCTTTCCGTTTTCTTCCTTTACTTAACGGGAGCAATTTATTGGGCAGTTGTACAAGATGTTGTTGACCAAAGCAATGTTGGTTCTGTCGGTGGATTTATGCACTTCCTAGCAAACACAGCTGGGATTATTGGACCAACATTAACAGGATATCTAATCGATACTACTGGTACGTATACAGCAGCATTTTTATTGGCTGGTGGACTAGCAGTATTTGCATCGATTGCTGTAATATTCTTTGTTAAACCAATAATGAAAAAAGCAACTCTAGCATAAATAGATTTTCATAGGAGTAGCTTAGTAGCTGCTCCTATTTTTATACATAATAATGAGAGGTAGGTATTCATATGACTGTTAACCAATCAATTATTCAAATTCATGCTTCTGATAATGTGTGGATTACACTGAAAGATGTAGAACATGGGGAACATCTTCAAAAGGAAAGTTTTACAATTGCTGCTCAGGAACCCGTTCGTCGTGGACATAAAATTGCTATAAAGCCTATTAAAAAGGGCGAGAACATTATTAAATATGGTTTTCCTATCGGCCATGCAACGGAGGACATAGCGGTAGGCGATTTTGTTCACTCGCATAATGTAAAAACAAACTTAGAAGGAGAATTAAATTATTCTTATAAGCCAAACGAAAAGATTTTGACAGACCCTCCCAAAAAAGATACTCCCACTTTCCTTGGGTATAAGCGTGAAAATGGTGATGTTGGAGTAAGAAATGAATTATGGTTGATCAATACAGTCGGGTGTATTAATAAAGTAGCTGAAAACCTGGCAAAAATGGGGAATAACGTGTTAAAAGCACCTAATTTCGATGGCGTACAATATTTTTCCCATCCATATGGTTGTTCGCAGTTAGGAGATGACTTAGAGTATACGCAAAAAATACTTGCAAATTTAATCCATCACCCAAACGCAGGAGCTGTAGTAGTACTCGGGCTAGGTTGTGAAAATAATTATATTGATTTATTCAAAGAAGCTATTGGGGAGTATAATCCAAATCGAGTAAAATTCATGAGCGTTCAAGCAGAAGAGGACGAAATGGAAAAAGGACTTGAATTGATGACAGAAGCATTCGAATATGCAACTTCATTCGAACGTGAAGAAGTTCCTGTATCTGCCTTGAGAATCGGCTTGAAATGTGGGGGCAGTGACGGGCTTTCTGGTATTACAGCTAATCCTTTATTAGGTTCTTTCTCGGATCGACTTATTGGATATGGAGGATCAACTGCTTTAACAGAAGTTCCTGAAATGTTCGGAGCAGAAACGATTTTAATGGAACGAGCTAAAGACGAAGCAACGTTTAATGATATTGTTCATCTCATTAATGATTTCAAACATTACTTTATCAAATACGATCAACCAGTTTATGAAAATCCTTCTCCAGGTAACAAAGAGGGCGGTATTACGACATTAGAAGAAAAATCATTAGGCTGTGTTCAAAAAGGTGGTTTTTCCACTGTTCAAGATGTAATTGAATATGGAACTCGCATAAAAAATAATGGCTTAACGTTAATACAAGGTCCAGGCAACGACTTAGTTTCAGTTACAGCACTTGCAACATCTGGGTGTCAAATTGTCATCTTTACAACCGGAAGGGGTACGCCATTCGGTGGTCCAACACCAACCGTAAAAGTATCTACGAATACGCCACTTTCTGAGAAAAAGAAAAACTGGATTGACTTTAATGCAGGAAAGCTTGTGGAAGACGTTTCTATGGAACAAATGACAGACAACTTTTTCGACTATATTGTAGATGTAGCTTCTGGGAAAAAGTTAACGAACAATGAAGTATTTGGTTTCAAAGAAATAGCGATTTTCAAAGATGGAGTCACTATGTAAGGGGGGCGAGATGAAAAAAATGGTACAGAAGTTAAATCAATTAACGTATAACGAAATGTCAAGTGATCCAATAAAGAATGATTATCCAATCCGTATTATGCAAGTAGGGGATGGAAACTTTATTCGTGGGTTTATCGACTGGATGATTTACGAGTTAAACCGAAAAACAGAATTTCAAGGTAGTATTGTGTCGCTACAAGCTACGCCAAGGGGAAAAACGGTTCCTAAACTGCAACAACAAGATAATTTGTTTACTTTACTATTGCGCGGAATTCAAGACGGTAAAATAGTGAATGAAAAACATCTAGTAGATTCGATTTCCAAATCAATTAATCCTTATACAGACTGGAAAGAAACACTCAAATTAGCAGAACAAGAGGAATTGGAATTTCTATTTTCCAATACAACAGAAGCAGGCATCAAGTATGAAAAGGAACCTTTTTCGGAAGAAACTTGTCCTCTTTCATTTCCGGCGAAAGTAGTTTCACTTCTATATCACCGTTTCCTTCATTTTAATGGAAATCCAGATAAAGGGTGGACAATCATTCCTTGTGAGCTTATTGAAAACAATGGAGATGAGTTAAAAAAGATTTGCTTACAACTTGCAAAAGATTGGGAGCTTTCTTCCGACTTTTTCACTTGGCTAAATGCAGCATGTACATTTTGTAATACACTGGTTGATCGAATTGTACCAGGCTATCCCACAAACGAAGATACTAAATTATTTGAGGAATTTGGCTATGAGGATGAGCTTTTAACTGTTGCAGAACCATATCATTTATTTGTCATAGAAGGACCAGCTTTCGTACAAGAAAAACTCCCTTTTCAAGCAGCGGGATTAAATGTTCAATTTGATGAAGTAGATCTTTATAGAGAATTGAAAGTAAAGCTTTTAAATGCTCCCCATACGATGCTAGCATCTATTGGACTTGCATTAGGTATTGAAAGTGTCCGAGAAGGGATGGAAGATAGACTCGTTTCTTCCTTCGTTACGGGTGCTTTAAAAGAAGAAATTCGTGAAACTTTACCGTCTGCTGGAAAAGAAAAAGCATTACCTTTTATAGAGCAAGTTTTTGACCGATTTGCTAATCCTACTATTTATCACCGTTTAGCAGATATTAGTTTAAATAGTTATGCTAAATTTAAAGCTAGAATATGGCCAAGCATATTCCAATACACGAAAGCATTTGGACACCCTCCAAAAAGATTAGTTTTTGCTTTTGCAGCATTGCTTTATTATTTTGAAGGAGTACATATAAATCGTAAGTATGAAGTAAAAGATGATTTACGTATTATTCAAAAGTTCCAAGCATTTTACAATGAATTAAATCATTCACTAGAACAAACAACGCAATTTATCGAAACGATAATCATGGAAGATTTCTCAGAGTCAAAAGAAAATATTGCAGATATAGCATTAGCTGTAGCGAAAGAATTTCTCTTTATCCGGGAAGTTGGAATGAAAGCTGCGCTAGAAAAAATAGAAAGAGAGAGTGCCTTATGAAAGTAATCACATGTACAGAGCCAGGAAAAATGGATGAAATTACATTAGATAAACCAGAAATTCTTGCGGATGGGGAAGTAATAGTTGCTATTAAGCGTGTTGGTATTTGTGGCACAGATATCCATGCATTTGGAGGCAATCAACCTTTTTTTAGTTATCCACGTGTTTTAGGTCATGAACTTGCGGGAGTAATTGAAGCTACTGCTAGTGATGTAGAAAATATACAAATTGGAGATAAGGTAACGATTATCCCTTATTTACATTGCGGAGAATGTTTGGCATGTACAAGTGGTAAAACAAATTGTTGTACGCAAATGCAAGTGTTAGGAGTTCATGTAGACGGGGGAATGGCTGAATACTTAAAAGTTCCTGCCAGTCATGTATTCGTTGTGAACAGTCTGTCTTTAAATGATGCTGCAATGGTAGAGCCTTTAAGTATCGGAGCGCATGCAGTCCGTAGAGCAGCGATTCAACAAGGAGAAACAGTACTTATCATTGGTGCAGGTCCAATAGGTCTTGGTGCAGCCCGGTTTGCCAAACTGCAAGGTGCAAAAACGATTATGATGGATATTAGTGAAGAACGTCTGCGATTTGCCAAAGAATGGACTGCATGTGACGTAACAGTTGCTGCAACGGATGACGCAATAGAAAAGCTAAAAGAAGTAAATAACGGCTCTCTTCCTTCTGTTGTCATGGATGCAACTGGCAATAAACAATCGATGACGACTGCATTTAATTATGTGAATCATGGAGGAAAGCTTGTGTATGTGGGACTTGTAAAAGATTCTATTACATTCTTTAATCCAGATTTCCATGCGAAAGAACTAACGCTTCTTGGTAGTCGTAATGCGACAAAAGAAGATTTTGAATATGTTATTAGTTGCTTAGAAAAGGGACAAGTTTCCTCTAGCTATGTGACAAACCAAATTCAGTTTGACGAGGTAAATTCATACTTCCAAGCTGGAAACTTCCGTACAAATAAAACGTTGATTACTGTAAGTGAATCTTAAAACAAGGAAAGCCCTAGACTAATGTTTAGGGCTTTTTTGCATTGTATGAGATATATAGGGAAAATGGGGCGTAAGGTATGCTAAAAAAACAGAATTTTATCCAGTTTTCTAATTAAGCAAATCCAGTAAATGGCTTTGGGCAACCAATTGATCGTTGAAAGCAACTAAATCTACTCCGAAAGCAACTAAAATCGGCGCGAGGGCAACTAAATTGCATATGAAAGTAACTAATTCATAAAGCACCAAGCTTACTTGAAGTGAGAGGACAATGGTTTTGACATATTCGAGGAATAATTTGTCTTAAAGCCAGCCGAACTCACTAGGCAACATCTGATAGACCGGTTTTGTCGTGTTCAGCGATCTTATCGTTGAGTTCGAAATACCTTTTTTGTCGTGTTCGCAGTGTATATTGTCTCATTCAACCACTTATTGTTAATTTCGGACACTGATATATAAGTATTTTCCATTGATTTTCGATGCAGACGTCGACTCCTGCCGAGGCCAACAGGATGTTGGTCACGAAGGAGTTGCCACACGATGTGGCGCTCTTAGCCTTTGTTCCTCCGTTGGGCAAATGAGCCATTCCAACGTACGCCTAAGGGCGGCGGGGATGGCTCATCGCACACCCGGCGGAAAGCGTACGACTGCATCGAAAATCACTGCGGTCACTTCATTCAACTCGCTAGAATGTATTATATCTATAAGTTGTCCTATCGACTGCATAATTCATCTTCTAATGTGTGCCTGAGCTACATTCCAAATCTTCCTACGATCACGCAGAAGATATTCTTTTTCATATTAATCTCCCAAAATATTTTTATTTTCAGTATAATGAAATAGTAAGTGTTTTACTATTTACAAAGGGGATGGAGAAATGAATTTTGATTTGACGCAAGAACAACAAATGATCCGTAAAACGATTCATGAATTTGCGGATGAAGTAGTCGCGCCGGGCGCAATTGAGCGAGACAAAACGAAAGAGTTTCCAAAAGAAATCTTTAAACAGCTAGCCGACATGGGGATGATGGGCTTGCCGTTTGCAGAAGAGTACGAGGGAGCAGGAGCAGATACAGTTAGTTTTGCAATTGTAACAGAGGAGCTAAGTCGTGCTTGTGCATCAACAGGTATAACTTACTCTGCACATATTTCACTTGGAGGAGCACCTCTAAACTTGTTTGGAACAGAAGAACAGAAACAAAAATATTTAGTACCAATTTGTACAGGAGAATCATTCGGAGCATTTGGGTTAACAGAGCCTAACGCTGGATCAGATGCAGGAGGAACTCAAACGACTGCAAAAGAAGATGGTGGAGACTTTGTGATTAATGGTAACAAGTCATTTATCACAAATGCAAGCTATGCCAAGCATCTAGCATTAACGGCAATAACTGATGTAAAGGATGGGAAAAAAGAAATATCTGCGATTATTGTACCAACCGATGCAGAAGGATTTAAAGTTATCGATAATTACGAGAAAATGGGCCTTAACGCTTCTAATACGACAGAATTAGTAATGGAGAATGTTCGCGTACCGCAAGAAAACTTGCTTGGAAAACGTGGTAATGGATTTAGACAATTTTTAGTGACGCTTGACGGTGGACGAATCGGTATTGGAGCAATGGCAGTCGGAATTGCTCAAGCTGCATTTGACCGTGCATTACGCTATTCAAAAGAACGAAAACAATTTGGTAAAACTTTATCTGAGTTCCAAGTAACGCAATTTAAGCTAGCAGATATGGCGATGAAAATCGAATTGGCTCGAACAATGGTATATAAAGCGGCATGGTTGAAAGACCAAGGGCGAGCGTTTGGAAAAGAAGCGGCTATGTGCAAACTGTATGCTTCAGAAATTGCAATGGAAGTGGCAGATCAAGCAATTCAAATTCATGGCGGATATGGGTATATGAAAGAATATGAAGTAGAACGTTTCATGAGAGATGCGAAGCTATTAGAAATAGGAGAAGGTACATCTGAAGTACAGCGCATGGTAATCGCAAGACATATCGGTTGCTAAGTCGAAATTATGTCTAAATTGTCACAAAGAAATAAAACTTCCCCCTTAGGACTTTTCGTTTTCACTAGAATGCAGTACAATATTAGTGTTGACTAATTCTATTTAGAAAAGTACATACTCAAGAGGGAGGGTAAATTATGAAAAAGAATCCAATTATTCCGTTTTTATTAATTATGGGATTTGGTATTGGTTTAATTTTCTTCTTATCGATTCAAGGTGTTAATAACAAAGAAGAAATGGCTGCTACAGAAGAAAATGCTGAAGGCGGCGGTGAAGCTGCATCTGCAGGAGAGTTCGACCCAGAAGCACTAGCTCAAGGTAAATGTATCGGATGTCACGGTAACAGTTATGAAGGACAAGGTGCTTTCCCATCACTAGTAGGAACACCACTTTCAGAAGATGAAATTAAAGACATTTTAGCTAACGGTAAAGGTGCAATGCCAGGTGGTTTAGTACCAACTGAAAACATCGATGCTATGGCTGCTTGGGTTAAATCATTAGAATAGTATCATTTTAAAAAGATCATCGATTCTATAAAAGAATCGAGGTCTTTTTTAGTTTTTGTTATAATGAAATGTGGAAGAGGTGTTTACTATATGAATGCAAAAAATTTATCGGAAAGACTGAAAACAGTCGCTTCTTTTGTTAAAAAAGATACTATTTTAGCGGATATCGGAAGTGATCATGCTTATTTGCCTTGTTATTTAGTACATACAGGTATTATTACACAAGGAATTGCAGGAGAAGTAGTAAAAGGTCCTTTTGAATCGGCCCAAAAGCAAGTGCGAAGTGAAGGGCTAGCACAACAAATAGACGTCCGTTTTGGAAATGGGCTAGAAGTAATTCAAACAGCCGACAATGTGCAAACTATTACCATTGCGGGTATGGGCGGGCCACTCATTGCTTCGATACTGGAAGCTGGAAAAGAGAAACTTTCAACTGTTGAAACTTTAATCTTACAGCCGAATGTACATGCGAAAGCGATTCGTGAATGGGCCCAAAAAGAGAATTGGAAAATCGTGAATGAAACAATACTAGAAGAGCATGACAAAATATACGAAATTGTTGTCCTTCAAAAAGGTGAAATGAAACTAACAGAACAAGACTTGCTTGTTGGTCCTTTTTTGAAACAAGGAAAATCAGCTGTATTTCTTAAAAAATGGACAAATGAATTACGCGAATGGCAACGCATCATGGACCAATTAAATAAATCGGCAGTATCCGGGGAAGTACAACAAAAGAAAGAAGAGCTCGAAAGAAAAATCGCTTTAGTGAAGGAGTCGTTATAAACATGAAGCAAACAAATGGTCAACAGATCATCTCTCTCTTTGAACAATGGGCACCTAGATCATTAGCTGTCGAAGGAGATTCCGTTGGACTTCAAATAGGTACACTTAATAAGCCGGTTTCAAAAGTACTTGTTACACTTGATGTAAACCCAAAAGTTGTACAAGAAGCGATCGAGCTCGACTGTCAATTAATCATCGCGCATCATCCTCCAATTTACCGCAAAATGAAAAATATGCGGACAGATTTACCACAAGGAAAAATGATCGAACAATTGATCAAGCATGATATTGCTGTATATGCAGCACATACGAATCTCGATATAGCAACTGGTGGCGTAAACGATTTATTAGCCCATGCATTGCAACTAGAAAATGTGGAAATTTTAGAGCCAACCACTGCAGATAAGTTAATGAAATTAGCAGTATTCACGCCAAAAGAGTCAACTGAACAGGTAAGAAAAGCTTTAGCAAACGCGGGAGCTGGTCAAATCGGTGACTATACAGATTGTAGCTTCATCTCACAAGGCGAGGGACGTTTCCAACCGTCTAGCGATGCAAATCCTTATATTGGCCAAGCAAATGAGCTTTCAATTGTGGAAGAAGATAAAATAGAAGTAGTTTTACCAAGCGCGATTAAAAATCGTGTGTTAAAAGCATTGCTTACTACGCATCCTTACGAAGAGCCTGCGTATGATTTGTATGAAATGGATCTAGAAGTGAACGAAAGAGGACTAGGAAGAGTAGGCACACTTCCAAATTCGGTTAATCTTGCCGACTACGCTCGAACAGTGAAAAAACAATTGCAAGTTCCCTTTGTACGTGTAGTAGGTGAGTTGGACAAACCTGTTCAAAAGGTAGCGGTATTAGGTGGGGATGGAAATAAATACATCCAAACTGCAAAAAGAGCAGGTGCAGACGTGTTGATCACAGGAGATTTATATTTTCATGTAGCTCAAGATGCGGAAGCGATAGATTTAGCAGTCATTGATCCAGGACATCACATAGAACAAATTATGAAAAAAGGCGTGTCCGATTATATGAATACAATGTGCAACAATAAAAATATCACATGTACGTTTATCCCATCTAAGCTTTCTACAGAACCATTTCAACTAATCTAAACAAAAAGAAGCTGCTTCCCATTTATAGAAGCAGCTTCTTTTTGTTAGTTATTAATTGGATACGGTTCAATACGTTCCACTGGTTTTGGTACTTTAATTTTTGGTAATATTTTTTCTGGCATTACTTTTTTCGTTGTATCATGTGTTGTAGGATCTTTTGGATCGTATTTCTCTAAAAACTGAATAACTTCTTTTACTATTGGGGTAGGAGTAGATGCACCAGCAGTAACCGCTACATGGTTTACATTTTCTAACCATTCAAGTTTTAAATCTGAAATGTCCCCAATACGATAAGAAGGTGTCCCTGCGATTTCCTCGGAAACTTGTGTTAGTCTATTAGAGTTATTACTCATCGGATCTCCAACAACGATTAATAAATCCGCCTCTCCAGCTTGTTCTGCAACAGCTTCTTGTCGGACTTGTGTCGCTAGGCAAATTTCTTTATGAACTTCAATATGTGGATACTTTTCTTTTAAACTATCCATTAAATGCACGACATCCCACTGCGACATTGTCGTTTGGTTCGTTACGAGTAATTTATCCGTTTCAATTGATAAGTCTTCCACATCTTTTAGTGTTTGAACAAGATGCACTTTATCGGGAGCGACACCAATCGCACCTTCTGGCTCGGGGTGACCTTTTTTGCCGATATATACGATGTCAAAGCCTTCTGCCGTTTTTTCTTTTATAAGGTCATGAGTGACAGTAACATCAGGACAAGTTGCATCAATCGATACCAAGCCTTTTTTACGAGCCAGTTCCTTTACTTCAGGAGAAACCCCGTGTGCTGTAAAAATAACAGTACCTTCGTCCACTTTGGAAAGAATATCTAAACGGTTTTCACCGTCTAATGTAATAATTCCATCTTGTTCAAATGCATCTGTTACATGTTTGTTATGGACGATCATTCCTAATATATATATTGGCCTTGGAAGAGAAGTGTCGAGTGCAGCATTACGGGCAATAATCATTGCATCCACTACACCATAACAGTATCCCCTTGGCGAAATTTTTTGTACAATCATTTCAGAAACTCCCTTCTGGTACGAACCTATCTCTATTATAGCGGAGCCCTAACATGAATACAAAAGTTTAACTTTTTTTAAAACGGTGGTTGGAAAATACGTGGAAGTGAAAGACCATTTGTCACTGCGGCCGTACTTGCTGCAGATGAAGCAGCAGATGCGGCATTTGTAGTAGCTGCCGCTGCAGCAGTCGCATTTGGAACATTTTGAAATCCACGGTATAACTTCAATAGTGCAGGTACATTTTGAATCATAGGAGCGTATTGTCTTACCATAGGGGTGAGCTGTTGGGCGGTATTTAAAAATTTATCGGCAGTTTGTAGATAGGACATTGCTTTACTAGGACCTTGTGCCGCCTGTGCAGCTTGTGATGCTCCTTGTGCCATGCCACCGAATGGGTTACTCGATTGCATACCGCCAGCCATTCCTCCTAATGGGTTATTCGATTGCATTCGCCCGGCCATATTTCCAATATTGCCCAAAAAGTTACCGGTAGGACTATTTGGTCCCATATTGGAAGCTAAATTTCCAAGATTACTTAAAAATCCACCGCCTTGACCAGTAGGTGCTGAGGGAGCAGAGAAGTTTCCTAGACCCCCACCAAAAAATCCATCAGCAGGCGAAGAAGGTGGAACTTGGGGAGCTCCCATAAAATTCATGAAACCACCGCCAATGTTTCCTGCTTGAGAAAACGGGTAAAAAGATTCGTAGCGCATTTTTTCATCTCCTTTCGAACAAATAAAGACTAATCTATTCTATGCAAATTATACGTTTTATGTACAATCGTGGTACAATAAAGAAATGTGAGGGAGGGACTAAAATGTCCAAATATACAGATTACAATTTTCAGCCTTTTTTACAAAACGCAATCGATAAATTAGGCTTCCAAGAACCAACGCCGATTCAAAAAGAAATGATTCCTTTAGTGTTAAAAGGAAAAAGTGCGATTGGTCAAGCACATACTGGAACAGGAAAAACACATAGTTTTTTGATCCCAATTGTTGAAAAAATAGATGCTAGTAAACAAGAAGTACAAGCAATTATTACATCACCAACAAGAGAGCTTGCAACTCAAATTTTTAAAGAGTTGAACAAGCTAGTAGAAGGTACGGAGATTCAAACAAAATTATTTATAGGTGGAACAGATAAAGTACGTTCCATCGAAAAGTTAAAAACACAACCGCAAATTGTCGTAGGTACACCAGGTAGACTTCGCGATTTAACCGTGGAGCAAGCATTACTTGTGCATACTTCCAACATTTTAGTAGTTGATGAAGCAGATTTAGCATTCGATTTAGGATTTATCAATGAAATCGATCAATTCGCATCTCGTATGCCAGAACAACTGGAAATGTATGTATTCTCTGCAACAATTCCAGAAAAACTACAACCTTTCTTAAAAAAATATATGGATGCACCCGTTCATATTAAAATTGGAGACAAACGTCCGGTTGCGGAAGGAATTGATTTTACTGTAGTACCAGTGCGTAGTAAATCACGTAAAAAACGCTTACTTGAAGTTATGGAAGGAATCAATCCATATTTAGCGATTATTTTTGCTAACACAAAGCAAAATGCTAATGAAGTAGCGAATTTTTTACAAGAAAACGGTATAAAAGTTGGCGTTGTGCACGGTGATATCGCTCCTCGTGAACGTATACGTGTGATGAAGCAAATTCATGATTTAGAATTCCAATATATAGTCGCAACGGATCTGGCAGCACGTGGTATTGATATTCCTGGTGTAAGCCATGTCATTAACTATGAAATTCCGGATGATTTAGAATTTTTTATTCACCGAGTCGGAAGAACTGCGCGTGCAGGACTTACTGGTTTAGCTATCACATTATATGAGCCATCGGATGAAGATGCTTTAAATCGTATCGAAAAAATGGGCATAACATTTGAACATAAAGATGTGATAAATGGTGAATGGTCTGAGTTAAAAGAAAGACATGCTCGTAAAAACCGTCCGAAGATGGAAAACGAAATAGATGCAAAAGCAAAGGCACTAGTGCGTAAGCCGAAAAAAGTGAAACCTGGCTATAAACGTAATATGAAATGGGAAATGGAAAAAGTAAAGAAAAAAGAACGTCGGATTAAGAACCGCAAGAAATAAGGGGGATATATCAATGCTTTTAGGTTCACATGTTTCGATGAGTGGGAAAGAAATGCTGCTTGCGTCAAGCAAAGAAGCAGCATCCTATGGTGCAAATACATTTATGATTTATACTGGTGCACCTCAAAATACGCGTAGAAAACCAATAGAAGAATTGAATATTGAAGCCGGACTGCAACATATGAAAGAAAACGGATTGTCTAATATAGTTGTACATGCTCCGTATATTATCAATTTAGGGAATACAACAAAACCAGAGACATTTGCTTTGGGAGTCGACTTTTTACAAAAGGAAGTAGAGCGTACTGCAGCAATTGGTGCAACTCAAATTGTATTGCATCCAGGCGCGCATGTTGGTGCTGGAGCAGATGCTGGTATCGCAAAAATAGTAGAAGGTTTAAATGAAGTACTAACACAAGATTATCCGGTACAAATCGCATTGGAAACGATGGCCGGGAAAGGTTCTGAATGCGGACGCACATTTGAAGAACTAGCGCAAATTATAGATGGTGTGACGAATAATCATCGTCTATCTATTTGTTTAGATACATGTCATATTCACGATGCTGGCTACGATGTCGTAAATGATTTTGATGGTGTCTTAAACGAGTTTGATAAAACGATTGGGCTTGATCGTTTAAAAGTACTTCATATCAATGATAGTAAAAACGTTCGCGGTGCAGCAAAAGACCGACACGAAAATATTGGATTTGGAGAAATAGGATTTGAAGCATTATTGCATGTTGTGCATCATCCACAACTCAAGGAAATTCCAAAAATTTTAGAAACACCTTTTGTTGGAGTAGATGCGAAAACAAAACAAGCTCCTTATAAAATAGAAATTGAAATGCTTCGTTCGAAATCATTTACACCAGATGCAATCGACGCATTACGATAATATATTTAGTACCCTCTTCTAGCGAAAAGAAGAGGGTGCTTTTTCAATTATCTCTTTATACAAAGCAGTAGCACGTTGTTCACCGAGTAAGCCAATTAGCTTCTGCTGGATTGCAAGAGGTACCCCTAACACAAGCCATGATAAGGAAATCTCTTTTAATAGGGGATGTACTCCATCTAATTCTTTATCGGATAATTTAATGTCGAATCCTTTTAAAATTGTTTTAAACTCTTTTTTAGAACAGCTTTGTAATTGCGCAATAAACTTCGTAATATCCATCTAAACTTCCTTTCAAGTATTATTTATTTACATCAGACAAATTTTCCTCTATACTTGTATATTGTAAATCGTAACGATTATGAATTAGAATAGAGGAAATTATACATGGCTACACCATTAATACAATTAGACAATATATCCTATCAATATGAACAAACAAAAGCTTTGACAGATATTAATTTAACGATTGAAGAAGGGGATTTTTTAGCGATTATTGGTCCGAATGGATCTGGAAAGTCCACTTTATTAAAAATTATGCTTGGATTATTAAAACCGACAAATGGGAAAGTCCTACTATTAGGCCAACCAGTTGATCAATTTAAAGAAAAAGAGCAGATTGGTTATGTTTCCCAAAAATCAAATGCATTTAATACAGGTTTTCCTGCAACAGTTGCGGAAGTAGTACGAAGTGGACTGGTGAAAAAAATTGGTTTATTTCATCGTTATCCAAGCAATGTTCATTTAGAAGTTCGACAAGCACTAAAATCAGTAGGGATGGAGAAGTTTGCACACCGAAATATTGGAGAACTTTCTGGTGGTCAGCAGCAACGTGTATTTATTGCTAGAGCATTAATAAGTAATCCAAAAGTTTTAATACTCGATGAGCCGACAGTAGGTGTGGATAGTAAAAATGTTCGTTCATTTTATCTTATGTTATCTCATTTAAATCGGGAACATAAGATTACAATTGTTTTAGTAACACATGATGTGGACGCCGTATCGAAAAGTATTAGTCATGTAGCCTGCCTTAATCGGACAATACATTTTCATGGCTTCAAAAATGATATGGACACAATGAGTGATGAACAACTAGAAGCTTGGTATGGGCATGCAGTTCGTAAAGTGGATCACCCGAGTGAGGTGCAAGTATGATAGAGTCGATATTTCGCTATGAGTTTTTACAAAATGCCTTTGCATCTGGCTTAATCATTGGAGTGATTGCACCACTTCTAGGCGTGTTTATCGTCGTACGAAGATTGTCTTTAATCGCCGATGCGCTCAGTCATGTGACGCTTGCAGGTATTGCAGGGAGCTTGTATTTAAGTCAATCCATTAGTGTGCTAGGGTTTTTGAATCCATTGTATTTAGGTATTGCTGCATCTGTAATGGGTTCCTTGTTTATAGAACGTCTTCGGAGAGTGTATAAGCATTATGAAGAGCTGGCAATTCCGATCATTATGTCAGCTGGACTTGGTTTCGGTGCAATATTCATCTCTCTTGCTGAAGGATTTAGCTCTGATTTATTTAGTTACTTATTTGGATCTGTTTCAGCAGTAAGTAGACAAGATTTATGGATTGTAGCTATTATTGCACTGATCGTTGTATTATTTCTAGGTTTCTTTTTTAAAGAATTATTTGTTTTATCTTTCGATGAAGAATATGCAAAAGCATCGGGACTACCTGCAAAATGGATTCATGTGTTGTTTATGGTCGTTACAGCATTAGTGATTGCAGGCTCGATGCGTATTGTAGGTATATTGCTAGTGTCTTCTTTAATTACTTTACCGGTTGCTGCAGCGATGCGCATTGCGAAAAGCTTTAAACAAGCGATAATTTTCTCGATTGTTTTTGGTGAATTGGCGGTTATTGTAGGCTTAGCAAGTGCATTTTATTTGGATTTAGCGCCAGGTGGAACAATTGTAGTCGTTTCTATTATTATACTACTTCTAACAATATACTTTAAAAAATGGATGAAGAAGGGAGTTCCAGCACAATGAATATTGAAAAAGCATGGGATATTCTGAAAAAAGAAGGATTTAAAAAAACGGACAAGCGTGAACAAATTTTAGAGATTTTTTCGCAAACGGAAAAATATATTACGGCAAGAGATATTTTAGATGTAATGATGGCGGAGCATCCTGGGATGAGTTATGATACGATTTATCGAAACTTAAGTACATTTGTAGATTTAGGTATTTTAGAAGAAACAGAACTGACTGGCGAAAAGCATTTTAGAATGCAATGTGAAGCAGAACATCATCATCATCATTTCATATGCATGTCTTGTGGGAATATAAAAGAAATTAACTATTGCCCAATGGAGACGTTGCAAAATGCGATTCCTGGATATGAAATTGAAAATCATAAATTTGAGATATATGGAAATTGTCCAGAATGTCATTAATAAAACCTCCACCGAATTTTTTGGTGGAGGTTTTATTGTTCATGTATTTGTTGTAATTTAAATATGTCTAATTCATTTTTGGAGGTTTTTTGGTATGTAAAAGTTACTTCATTTTTAATATCCCGCATTTCTCCCTTTAAAGAAGATAGGTCACCGTGTATTTTGTGAATATCCATTGAAAGGCTTTCTAGTTTTGCATCTGATTCTTCTTGTCGATTGAAAATTGCCTTTGTTAATTGCGTATTTTCTTCTAATTGGGCTTTTATTGTTGCTTGGTTGCTCTTTATAATAGTAATTTCATTATTAATAGTAGCTAATTCATTGTTAATACCAGTAATTTCGCTTTTAATACCAGTAAGTTCACTTAAAATTTGTTGCAATAGTTTTTCACTCAACTCATTTTACCCCCTTTTTGTTGTTAATTCGATCTGCTTCTTGCTAAGATTATAACATCTGTTTTGCTATTAATCATGTAATTTGTCGAAATAGAATAGATGAAAAAAAGGACCTCGTCTACTGTGGACGAGGTCTTTTGAGTATTATTTATTTAAGGATAGTGCAAATTCTTTTTCGATCCAGTTGTTCGCTTCGATCCAATTATTTACGCGAATGACTCCAGTTGGAGCAGGTTGTTGATTGTAAGGTGTGTTAAATAATAATACAGGAATGTCTAATTCTTCATGTATTTCAACCGCATTATCATGCTTGTCTTCGAAGAACGCATGGACACCATGTTTTCTAGCGGTTTCAATTTTATTATGTGTACCGATTAACTCGATATGATCGTAAAGCAACTCTTGCTCTTTAAACCAGTTAAGCGTAACATCCATTACATTTTCGCCACGTGCAGAGATGAAAAATAGTTCATATTTTTCTTTCCATGCAGATAATACGGCATGAGCATCTGGCTGAATAGGGGAGGTTGCGTAAATCGTTGCTTCCGATTTTTTAAACCACTCATAAAATTCTTGTTCACTTACTGGAAAAGCTTTTGTTAAGTCATATTCTTTAATATCACTTAATTGTAAATTACATTTAAATGCTTCATTAATATGTGGAAGCAAAGAAGTAGGGCATGTTACTGTCCCGTCTATATCGATTCCGAATCGAATATTCGTCATATTCCCGACCCCTTATGCTTGTTGTTTTTCTTGTTGTTGTTTTTGTTCGAGTTCTTGTTGCGCAAAATATTCTGCAGCAATTTTATCGATTTCAATTTTCAGTTCGTCGACCATTGTTTCTTCTGGTACTTTTCGTACTGTTTTTCCTTTACGGAATAGAAGGCCTTCTCCGCGTGCACCTGCAATTCCGATATCCGCTTCACGTGCTTCACCAGGACCGTTAACTGCACAGCCTAATACTGCAACTTTAATCGGTGCTTTAATATGTGAGATATACTCTTCTACCTCGTTTGCGATCGAGATCAAATCGATTTCAATACGTCCGCAAGTTGGGCAAGAGATTAAAGTAGCTGCATTAGATGATAAGCCGAATACTTTCAATAATTCTCTAGCAACTTTAATTTCTTCTACAGGATCCGCACTTAAAGATACACGAAGCGTGTTCCCAATACCCATCGATAGTAATGTACCAAGTCCTGCAGCACTTTTAATAGAACCAGCAAAAAGTGTACCTGACTCTGTAATACCTAAATGTAAAGGATAATCAAACGCTTGAGAAGCTTTTCTATATGCTTCCACTGCTAAGTTTACGTCAGAAGCTTTCATCGATACGATAATATCGTGAAAATCTAAGTCTTCTAGTATTTTAATATGGTGAAGTGCGCTTTCTACCATTCCATCTGCAGTAGGGTAACCATATTTCTCTAAAATTTTCTTCTCTAGAGAACCAGCATTTACACCAATACGAATTGGGATGCCTTTTGCTTTTGCAGCATTTACAACTGCTTCTACTTTTTCTTTACGTCCGATGTTACCAGGGTTAATACGAATTTTGTCTGCGCCTTGCTCGATCGCAATAAGCGCTAGTTTATAGTCAAAATGAATATCCACTACTAGTGGTATATTAATTCGTTTTTTTATCTCTCCGATTGAATATGCAGCGCGTTCATCAGGACAAGCGACACGAATGATTTGACAACCAGCTTCTTCTAATCGCAAAATTTCTGCAACTGTCGCTTCCACATCATGTGTTTTGGTTGTCGTCATACTTTGGATAAACAGTTCGTCACTGCCACCTATTGTTAAGTTTCCAACTCGAACGGGACGAGTTTTGGAACGATGAATTATTTCACTCATGTAATTCTCTCCTTCTCGAGGCTTTATGCCATCACTACGATCATTTTATCAGTCTTTAGAAGGTATTGACAAGGAAGAAACCTCTATTTCTAATTTTTACATTGTGCGGGTGTTGTATAAATCGGTAAAAGTACCTGTTCACCAGCGATAAAGCTTTGATTGATCAGATGTGGATTCAATGTATAAAAATCATTTAATCGCTCTGTAAAAGTGATGGACTCTTCAGAAGGATACAGTGAAAACAATGAGTAAATAGTGTCTCCAGCGACAATTTCGACTGAAATATAATCGAGCTTTTCTACACATTCTTCTATTGTTGGTTCTGTTGGATAATAAGCAAGTGGGATTGTACCTTCGAAGAGATCTACTTTCACTATATAGAACGAGATTAAGAGTAAGATAGTTGCAACGAATATTTTCATATAAAAACCCCCTTGTCCTACTTTATGCATGACAAAAGGGGAGTATGACTATCTTTTAATCGGATAATATTTGGTTGCAATTACTATATACACAAAGGTGATTACGTAAATTGCTAGTTGTACATAGTTACTGGTCCACTGTAGCAAGGTTGCTAAAATGGATAGTAGCATCGGAACAGTACTGGCGAAAAGAGTTGTTCGCCAAATATGACGATATTCTCCTTTTCGTTTTCTAAAATAGAGAATACCGAGACCGATGTACGCAAATATACTTATTTGTACAAAGATTAATAATGTATTAAATACAAATAAAAAGACAAATGCAAAAGGATAAAGTAACCATTGGATTTTAGAAAAGTATTCCAATAATCCTTGCATACTTGTTTGTTGATCTGATATTCCACTCGTAAAAAAGACGAATGAAATAAGGGTCATTATAAAAATATAGCTAAATATGTATTGCATTACTTTTCCTATAGGAATAAGTCGAAACGCAGCGATTTTTTTCGGACTATGTAAACTTGCTTTGAAAATTTGATATAAATTCACAAACGTCACCCTTTCCTTTTAATTTTAGCATCTTTCTTACTGGATAAAACAAAAAAAGAGTGATTGTTGGAAAGAAATTATTATTATGTATACTTTAGCTTTACATTTCCTTTATACTTTAAACGTAATGCGTTCAAAAACACGTGAAATTTGTCGAAACGGGAGTTGAATTACTACATGGAGCTGAATTGGCAAGAGATGCTCTTTGAGTTTTTTGGGGGATTAGGGATATTCTTATTCGCCATTAAGTTTATGGGTGACGGTTTACAAAAAGCCGCTGGAAATAAATTACGCGATTTATTGGACAGGTATATAACGAATCCGCTATCAGGAGTTATTGTAGGTATACTTTTTACTTTGTTAATCCAATCAAGTAGCGGTACGATTGTCATTATTATAGGTCTCGTCAGCGCAGGATTTATGACGCTAAGGCAATCTATTGGTGTTATTATGGGAGCTAATATTGGGACAACGGTGAAAGCTTTTGTCATGGGTGTTGATATTGGTGACTACGCACTTCCTATTATGGCAATTGGTGCCTTTTTAATTTTCTTATTTAAAAAGAAATCCATGCAAAATATTGGAGAGATCATCTTTGGATTCGGTGGTCTATTTTTAGGGTTGGAATTAATGACGAGTGGGATGAGCCCACTTGAGCAATTGTCTTCGTTTACGGATTTCACTTTAGCGATGAGTGAACATCCACTGTTGGGTGTTATCGCTGGTACGGTTATGACAATGTTGATCCAAAGTTCAAGTGCAGCAGTAGCATTTTTGCAAGGGTTCTATTCGGAGGGGTTAATTTCTCTGCATGGTGCATTACCAATATTATTTGGCGATAATATTGGTACAACTATTACTGCAGTTCTCGCTTCCATTGGAGCTTCGGTAAGTGCGAAGAGAACTGCTGCTGCACATGTGTTATTTAATGTAGTTGGAGCGATTGTATTTCTTATTTTCTTAACACCTTTTACTTTGTATATAGAGTGGATAGCAAGTGTGCTTTCATTAGAAAGTAAAATGCAAATTGCATTGGCGCATGGAACTTTTAATGTAGTGAATGTCATTCTTCAGTTCCCATTAATAGGTGCCTGGATTTACTTACTAGTCAAAGTGTTGCCTGGAGAAGATGTGAATTCAAAATACAAACCGAAGCATTTAGAAGAAGATTTCATCGAGGAATCCCCATCGATTGCTATTGGACAAGCGAAAGAAGAAATATTACGGATGGGTGAATTCAGTGTTCAAGGATTAGAAAAAACATTTGAATATTTAAAGAATGGACATCAACACGATGCAGAAGAAGCGTATCGTTTAGAAGATGCCATTAATCATCTAGATAAGAAAATAACTAATTATTTAGTGAAAATATCTTCCCAGCCACTTTCCAGTCAAGATTCTACTAGGCATTTTATGTTACTAGGTACAGCGCGCGATATCGAACGGATAGGCGATCATTTCGAAAATATTATCGAATTGATTGATTACCAAGGGGAACAACGTTTTCAATTAACAACAGATGCTCTAGAGGATATTTCAGAGATGTTTGAGTTGACGATTAATACGGTAAAAAAAGCATTAGAAGCATTAGATTATAGTAATGATCACCTAGCTCGTGAAGTGGTGGAGCAAGAACAAGTTATTGACCGAATGGAACGTCAATTTAGAAAAAATCATATTATTCGTTTGAACGAAAGATTATGTAGTGGACATGCAGGTGTAATGTTTGTTGATATTTTAAGTAATTTAGAAAGGATAGGGGATCACTCTATGAATATCGCAGATTCGGTATTAGGAAAAAGGATATGATTGAAATTATTGGTTGGATTTTAATCGTCGCTAGTTTTGTAGTGGCTTATATCGGAACATTTTACCCAATTATTCCATCGGTTGTTTTCATGGTGCTTGGCTATGTGTTATATGGGCTGTTTTTCACTTTTACAGAGTTAAGTTGGTACTTTTGGATAATACAAGCGTTATTTATCGTGTTGCTATTTAGTGCCGATATGGCTGCCAATGCATTCGGTGTAAAAAAATTCGGTGGTACAAAAGCAGGTGTATGGGGAAGTACTATTGGGTTGATTTTTGGACCATTTGTTATTCCAGTCGCTGGTATTTTAATTGGACCATTTCTTGGAGCGATACTAGCAGAATTAATTGTCACGAGAGAAGGCTTAAAACAGGCAGTAAAATCTGGAATAGGGTCTTTAATCGGTTTTTTAACATCTTCTGTGGTGAAAATTGTCATTCTAACTGCAATGCTTGTTATTTTTATTTGGTTTGTTTAATTTCGGTCAAAAGTATGAGAATATATTAGGTTCTTTTCATTGAAGGATTCCTTTTATTTTGATACGCTAATATACGGAAAGAATTTTCTAAAATATTCTTTAGGAGGAAACAATCATGGCATACGAATTACCACAATTACCTTACGCGTACGACGCACTAGAACCACATATCGACAAAGAGACGATGAATATTCATCACACGAAACACCATAACACATATGTGACGAACTTAAACAATGCAGTAGCAGGTAAAGCTGAGTTAGAAAGCAAATCAGTAGAAGAGTTAATCGCTGATTTAGATGCTCTTCCAGAAGATATTAAAACTGCAGTACGTAACAACGGTGGCGGACATGCTAACCACTCACTATTTTGGGAAATCCTTTCACCAAACGGTGGCGGCAATCCAACTGGCGAATTAGCTTCAGCAATCGATGCTAAATTCGGTAGCTTTGACGCTTTCAAAGAAGAGTTCGCAAAAGCTGCGACTACTCGTTTCGGATCTGGCTGGGCTTGGTTATCCGTTGCTAATGGAGAATTAGAAGTTTCTTCTACAGCTAACCAAGATTCACCAATCATGGAAGGTAAAACACCATTATTAGGACTAGACGTTTGGGAGCATGCTTACTACTTAAACTATCAAAACCGTCGTCCTGACTACATCGGTTCATTCTGGAATGTAGTAAATTGGGATGAAGTTTCAAAACGTTACGAAGCAGCAAAATAATCTCATACAAAAAAGAAACTTAGCACACACTTTTACGTCTAAAAGTGTGTGCTTTTTATGTTACAATAAAAGCTAATAATGAAGTAGGTGAACTTATGCGAAAAACCCCAAACAAACGTGCACAAAGTGTAAAAGCGAAACAACGAGCTAATATCACTTTTCGCATGAATATACTTTTCTTTTCTATATTCATTCTTTTTACAATGCTCATTTTACGTCTAGGTTATTTACAAATAGTAAAAGGTGAAGATTATTCGAGAGAAATACAAAGAACAGAAGAGGTCCCTGTCAATACTAGTGTACCTCGAGGACGAATTTTTGATAGCGAAGGTAGAATCTTAGTAGACAATAAACCTCAAAAAGCAATTACATACACAAAGATGCAGACAACTACCGCAAAGGATATGTATGAAATAGCAGAAAAACTAAGCTTGCTGATCGAAAAGGATACAAATGCTATAACCAAAAGTGACTTACAAGATTTTTGGTTATTTATAAATAGCGAAGAAGCGAATAATTTAGTAACAACGAAAGAACGCAATGAAATTGAAAATGACGAAGACTTGTCGAAAAAAGAAAAAAATGCTGCGATTAATCGGTTGATACGAAGCAAAATTACAGAGGAACAATTAAACTCGTTTTCAAAAGATGAGTTAGAAATAATTGCGATTTACCGAGAAATGGCTTCTGGTTATGCATTATCCCCACAAATTATTAAAGGTGGCGATGTTGCAAACAAAGTCCTTAAACCTGGTCAAATTTCGGAAGAAGTAACAGTTGAAGAATTTGCTCGGGTATCTGAGCGTTTAGGTGATGATTTGAAGGGTGTCAATACAACAACGGACTGGAGAAGAGTTAAAAATTCCACATTGGCCATTTTAGGAACGACGACATTGCCAAAAGAGGGGATTCCTAAAAATCGTCTAGATTATTTCTTATCAAGAGATTATTCTCGTAATGATCGTGTTGGAAAAAGTTATATTGAGCAACAATATGAAGAAGTACTTCAAGGGCAAAAAAGTGTTGTCAAAAATATAACAGATGGAAAAGGTCGTGTTATTGATGTCCAAACTGTATATGAAGGAGAACCTGGAAAGGACCTTGTTTTAACGATAGACAGCGAGCTTCAAACCGAAATGGAAGCTATATTAGAAAAAAAATTAGTAGAAATGAAAAATAGTAATTCCGGTACAAAATATTTAGACAGAGCATTTGTAGTGATGTTAGATCCATATACCGGAGAAGTATTATCACTAGTAGGAAAGCAAATTGTCAAAGATTCAGAAACGGGAAAACCGACAGTTCGAGACTATGCATTTGCAGCTTTTACAACAGCATATGAAGTTGGTTCTACAGTAAAACCTGGTACGGTACTTACTGGTTACCGTGAAAATGCGTTGTCTCCTGGTCAGACTTTAATAGACCAACCTATCCGTATTAAAGGTTCTAACCCAAAAAGTTCCGTATTTAACCGAACTGGCAGAATCCCTATGAATGATTTAGAAGCACTTGAGCGTTCTTCCAACTCTTATATGTTCCAAATTGCATATTCCGTAGCAGGTCGAACTTATCAGCCAAATCAAGGGATAAATTTCGGACCAGAATCATTCCAGAAAATGCGTAATGGCTACGCACAATTAGGACTTGGTGTACCAACTGGGATAGATTTACCTGGAGAAGTATCCGGTGTTGAGGGCGGTATAGAAATGGGGAAACTACTTGACTTAAGTATTGGTCAGTATGATACGTATACACCTTTGCAACTTGCGCAATTCGTGGCGACACTTGCCAACGGAGGAAATAGAATTCAACCTCATGTTGTAAAAGAAATTAGGGAACCGTCTTCTGATGGGGTACAACTGGGGAAAATTGTGAAAGAAATGACCCCGAATATATTAAATACCTTAGATAATACAAGAGCGGAAATTGAGCGCGTCCGTCAAGGGATGCAACGAGTATATTTTGGTAATAAAGGGACTGCTCGGTCTGCTTTTTCACATGCAGCGTATACAGGAGCAGGAAAAACAGGTACAGCACAGTCGTTTTTTTGGGATGCGGATAAACAGCAAAATATTCAAACTGTAAATTTAACTCACGTTGGATTTGCTCCATATGATAATCCAGAAATAGCATATGCAGTTGTCGTCCCGCATGCATTCATTGAGTCTAGTTACAAAACGAATCTTACAACCGCACTTACAAAAGAATTAGTCGACAAATATTTCGAGATAAAACAAAAAAATAATGCATTAAAAGAAAATGACTCTACAGCAACACCACTCATCAAAGCTCCATACACAAATGATTCGATTGATGAAGAACAAGCTGAATAATGATTAGAAAACAAACCGGTCACCTTATTTAATTGAATAGGGTAACCGGTTTTTTCAATTATTAATCAAAATGTTGTGTAGTTTACAAAAGCTTTACATTACATTCATACCGACTCAACATGGAACCTTTAAAGTAGTTTTTGTAAGAAAGAAAAGAAAAACATAATTTTAGGGGGATTTACCTGATGAAAAGCTGGAAGTATTTAATGATGACGACAATGATTGGCTCAGCGCTTGCGCTTGCTGCATGTGGAGATGACTCTGACAAAGAGACAACAGAAGAGACACCTACAGAAGAAACAGCTTCTGAAACAACAGAAACAGAAACTCCTGCAGCTGAAGAAGCAGCAATCGAAGGTTCAGTATCTGGCGATGGATCAAGTACTGTAGCTCCAATAACAGAAGCACTAGTAGAAGAATATGCTGGAGTACAAGGTAAAGTTCAAGTGACAGTTGGTGTATCAGGAACTGGTGGTGGATTTGAAAAATTCAGTGCTGGAGAAACTGACTTTGCAAACGCATCACGTCCGATTAAAGATGAAGAAGCAAAAGCACTTGCAGATGCAGGAATTGATTACACGGAATTCTTAATTGCCAATGATGGTCTAACAGTTGTTGTAAGTAAAGATAACGACTGGGTAGAAGATATGACAGTAGAAGATCTTAAAAAATTATGGATCGAAGATGGAACTACTAGAAAATGGTCTGATATTAACCCAGAGTGGCCAGCAGAAGAGGTAGTATTCTATTCACCAGGTACAGATTCAGGAACTTATGATTACTTTGATGAAGTAATTCTTGATGGAGAAGATCTTGTTAAATCTGCGACTCTTTCAGAAGATGACAACGTGTTAGTACAAGGTGTACAAGCTGACAAAAATGCAATTGCATTCTTTGGATATGCATACTACTTAGCTAACCAAGACACTTTAAAAGCTGTAAAAATTGGTGGAGTAGAACCTAACAATGAAACAATTGAATCTGGAGAATATTCTCCACTATCACGTCCACTATTCGTTTATGCAAAAAACAGTGCACTTTCTGAAAACCCAGCATTTTATGATTTCATGAAATACACACTTGAAAATGCGGGCGATATGGCAGATGCTGTTGGATACGTACGCCTTCCAGCTGAAAAGTATGAAGAAGGTCTATCTACTTTAGAAGGTTTAAAATAAGTTTGAAAAAGGTAAGCCGACTGTAAGTAAATGAGTAGCATATCTGCTACTCATTTCTTACGTTTTGGTAAAAGGGGGATTCACCATGGCTCGAAAACAAGTATCTGATCAACCATCAGTACAAGAGCTAATTGCAAAATCAAGCAGTAAGAAGCAAAAACAAATAGTAGAAAAATTAATGCCTGTTATTTTGTTATTGATTGCTTCTATATCTGTATTAACGACAATCGGGATTGTTGTAACTTTAATTGTGGAAACGATTATTTTCTTTAAGGATATACCAGTTTTCAGCTTTTTATTCGGAACTGAATGGTATCCATTTGCAAATAAAGAACCAGCATTTGGTATACTTCCACTAATTGCTGGAACATTAAAAGTAACAGTAATTGCTGTTATTGTAGCAGTACCTTTTGGTATCGGCTCCGCCATATTCCTAAGCGAATATGCATCTGATACGACAAGAAGAATTATTAAACCAATTTTAGAAGTATTAGCTGGAATACCGACAATTGTTTATGGTTTCTTTGCCTTAACATTTGTAACGCCATTATTGCAACAATTTATTCCAGATTTGAAAATATTCAATGCATTAAGTCCAGGTATTGTTGTTGGAATAATGATTTTACCAATGATTGCATCATTATCCGAAGATGCAATGTCTTCTGTCCCAAATTCAATTCGTGAAGGTGCTCTTGCAATGGGATCCACTAAATTGGAAGTAGCACTAAAAGTAGTGTTACCAGCCGCTCTTTCTGGAGTTATTGCTTCCGTCGTACTTGCTATTTCACGTGCAATTGGAGAAACGATGATTGTTTCACTTGCTGGTGGGTCAACGCCAAAATTCGACTTTGATGTGACTGGATCGATTCAAACGATGACTGCCTATATTGTACAAGTTTCTTCCGGAGATGCTGGTTATGGAACGACTATTTACTATTCTATTTACTCAGTCGGTTTCACACTGTTCTTGTTTACACTGATAATGAACTTAATTGCTCACGCTATTTCCAAAAAATATCGGGAGGAATATTAATATGAAATTTATAAATCATGAATCAGTTGTAAAAAGAATGATGAGTAGACTTACAATAAATAAAATATTTAAAGCGATTTTCTTTTTTGCGACATTATTCGCCTTACTCGCATTAGCAATTTTGTTTTACCGAATCATTACACAAGGTATTGGTTATTTAACACCAGAGTTTTTCCAAAACTTTGGTTCTCGTTTCCCTGCAAAAGCAGGCATTAAAGCAGCGCTTGTTGGTTCCATTTGGTTAATGTTCGTAGTTGCACCAGTATCTATTATTTTGGGTGTGGGTACTGCGATTTACTTGGAAGAATATGCGAAGAAAAATAAATTGAGTGATTTTATTCGAATGAATATTTCAAATCTTGCTGGAGTGCCGTCTGTTGTATTCGGATTGCTTGGTTTAACAATTTTTGTCCGTGCATTGGCATTAGGCAATAGCGTTTTAGCAGCAGGATTTACAATGAGTTTATTGATCCTTCCCGTTATTATCGTAGCATCTCAAGAAGCAATTAGGGCAGTACCGAACGAAGTTAGAGAAGCTTCATATGGTATGGGTGCTACAAAATGGCAAACTGTTGTGAAAATTGTGTTGCCATCTGCCATTCCAGGTATACTTACTGGTGCGATTTTGGCGCTTTCACGAGCAGTAGGGGAAACAGCACCGCTAATCGTAATTGGGATTCCTGTCATTATTCAATTCCTTCCGACAGGACTATTAAGCCAATTCACCGCATTACCGATGCAAATTTACGATTGGGCAAAACGTCCGCAGCAGGAGTTTCAATTTGTAGCTGCTGCTGGAATTCTTGTTCTAATGATTTTCTTATTAATCATGAACTCAATCGCTATATTTATTCGTAACAAATTCTCAAAAAGGTATTAACTTAACTAGGGGGAAGTATAATGGTACAATCGTTAGAGAAAGGGTCAATTGCACATTCTGGTACATCCAATATCGTCTATAATACGCAACAATTAAATTTGTGGTACGGTAATCACCATGCATTAAAAGATATTAATTTGCAAATTAAAGAAAATGAAGTAACGGCAATTATCGGACCATCCGGTTGTGGGAAATCGACTTATATTAAAACATTAAATCGTATGGTAGAATTAGTACCTACGGTGAAGACATCAGGTAAAATCCTATACCGAGAACGGAATATTTTCGATAATGATTATGGTGTGGAAGAGCTACGTACTAAAGTAGGAATGGTATTCCAAAAGCCAAATCCATTTCCTAAATCCATTTACGATAATATTGCTTATGGTCCAAGAATACATGGTATCAAAAACAAAAAGATTTTAGATCAAATTGTAGAGAAAAGTTTACGCGGAGCAGCGATTTGGGATGAAGTAAAGGATCGCCTGCACACAAATGCGTACAGTCTTTCAGGAGGACAACAACAACGTATTTGTATCGCGCGCTGTTTAGCAATTGAACCCGATGTTATTTTAATGGATGAGCCTACATCTGCACTTGATCCAATTTCTACTTTAAAAGTAGAAGAACTTATTCAAGAATTAAAGGAAGATTACTCAATCATTATTGTGACACACAATATGCAACAAGCAGCTAGAATTTCAGACAAAACAGCATTTTTCTTGTCTGGTGAAGTAGTAGAGTTTGATCAGACGGATGTAATCTTCTCGACTCCTGAAGATAAGCGTACAGAAGACTACATTTCGGGACGATTTGGATAAGGAAAGGGGTTATGCAAAATGGTGGGTAGAGAGAAGTTTGATGAAGAATTACAAAAGGTGCAAGAATTATTATTAGAATTGAGTAATACCGCTATCAATACATTGGATAAATCAATGGATAATTTATTAGGTAATGATATTGAAGGTGCGCTAGTAGTCATTAATAACGATATTCATATTAATCGTATGGAAGAAGAAATTAATGACCGTGTCATCTTACTAATTGCTAAACAGCAACCTGTTGCTACGGATTTAAGACGATTGATGGTACTTGTAAAAATAGCTTCCGATATGGAGCGTATTGGTGATTATGCAGTCAATATCGCCAAAGAAACGATTCGTATAGGAAAAGATGAGCATATTGAACCTATCCATTTGCTTGATGAAATGCGTGTGAAAACAATTGCCATGTTAAAACAAATACTTGATGCATTTATTCATGAAAATATGGATGAGGCAAGAAAAATAGCAAAACTTGATGATGAGGTAGATGAGTTGTATGGTCATGCTATTCGTACGCTTCTAAACGTAGGGGTAGAGAAACCAGAGCAACTTAGCCAAGTAACGCAGTTATCATTTGTTTGCAGGTATCTAGAAAGATCTGCAGATCACGCTACAAATTTAGCAGAGAGATTGCTGTATTTATTAAAAGGTAAGCATTATGAGTTAAATAATTAAATTAAAAAAGCACAAGGTCCTGTATCAAGCAGGGCCTTATGCTTTTTTTATTTTGTAATTGTTTCTGCTATTTGTTTCATGGACATTGTAGAATTAAGCTCATATTGACCGATTTGGATTTTGCCAGAAAGGTCTTGGGCAGTTAAATAATCTTCAAAATCTTGTTTATTTTGAATTATGCCGGTTTGCTCCAAGGAAGCACTTATATCACTTGATGTCATACCCGATTGAATATGCAGTACGACATTTGTAGACCCGTTAGATGAATCTTCGGTTGGTTCTGTCTTATCTTCCACTCTAGGAGCAGCTTGTTCTTTTTGTGCATTTTCTAAGTCAAGTTGAAGTTGGGCTAATTGTTTTTTAACACTTTGTAACTCAAGTTGGGCTTGTTCATAGGCTTGTGGTGTAATAATGTCACCCTTTGCTTGTTCATCCTCGCTTAACATCAGTTGTACTTGAATTACAGCACCAGCCAAAAATAAACCAATCCCCAAAAATCGAACGGCATACTTATTCATTAATTGCCACCACCTATCACCGATTGCACTTCTTCTATTGTAAGAGACGAGCGGCTACTGATTTCTTTTAATGAATACCCTTGCTTATGTAGCTCTAAAACTTGACTTTTGATAATATCATGAACAACTGGTTTTTTCGTTGTTTTTTTAGGGGGCGTTATTTTTGTAGATTCGATTAACAACTCTTCCTCGACTACTTTTAATCTGCGTTTTAAAGCACTCGTTTCTTGATACAATGAAAAAGTAAGTTCCTCGACTTCAGCTTCTACTTTTTTGTTGGAATCCTTAAAGAAAAAGGAAAGGATGATTAATATTATACCGATAATCATAATGATGATTGAAAAGTCCATTGTACACACCTCTATATAATAAGTTCTTCATCTAATACTACCATATCCTAAAAAACTTTGAAGAAATTCTTATGTTAATTGTAGATTTTCTTTGATTATATGCTATAATTGATTAGTCGTATAAATCATGCTCAAGTTTTATATTTAATCCTGGCAAAGAGTGGGAGGGACAACCATGCGCGTTAATATTACATTAGCTTGTACAGATTGCGGAGAGCGCAACTATATTTCTAAGAAAAACAAGCGTAACAATCCAGAACGTCTTGAACTTAAAAAATATTGCTCACGTGAAAAGAAATCAACTCTTCATAGAGAAACGAAATAATAACTTAAACCAAAACCAAATTCGGTTTTGGTTTTTTTCTATTGTTTGGAGGGAAGAACTTGTCAAAGTCAATAGTAAGAAATGAAATGAAAATTAAATTGACCTCTTTAAATCAGAATTCTTATCTAACCTATTCAAAAGAAATTGAAAAACGTCTATTATTAGAGAGAAGTGTCCAAGACGCTTCCATTATTGGGATAACTATTTCTGCTTTCCCAGAAGTAAATACAGAGGGAATTATAAAGCGTCTATGGGATATGGGTAAAACAATCGTTGTACCTAAATGCAGTCCGAAAGAACGTTTGATGACCTTCTATAAAATAGACAGCTATGACCAATTAGAAACGGTATATATGCAGCTAAAAGAGCCTAATCCTCATTTAACAGTGGCTGTCACACCAAAAGAAATTGACTTGCTTATCGTGCCGGGAATTGTGTACTGTAATTCAGGTTATCGAATTGGCTATGGCGGTGGATACTATGATCGATTTTTGACGAAATTTAATGGGCATACCATCTCATTAGCATTTGACTTTCAAGTAATGGATGAAGTTGTTCGGGATATGTTTGACATGCCTGTCGATAAAATTGTAACGAATAAGCAAATAATTCCATGTAAAGAAAATCGTGCAAAGGAAGTATAAGATGAATTCAGTATATGATGTTATGCAATTATTGAAACGTTTTGGTATTTATGTTTACACCAAAGATCGGTTAGCCGACTTGGAAATGATGGAAGAGGAAGTAAGAGAGCTTCATAGGATGCAAATGATTGAAGCAAAAGAATTCCAAATCGCTTTACTATTATTGCGCCAAGAACAAAATAAATATAAGCAATAGAAGAACGACAGAGATACTAAAATCTGTCGTTTTTTTTCTTTTTGTAAAAAAAATGAAACTTTTTAAGGTTACAACCGTCTAATATAGGGTATGAATGTAAAAGCAATCTACAATTATATCACCATGACTTTTTGTTTGTATTGATTTATTGTGAAGAAAGTATTAAGATATACTCTGTGACTTTTACTCATACTATAAAGAGTGAAAAAAAGGGGAGGATGTAGGCATGAGAAAGAAAAGCTGGCCGACACATTCTATTCTTGTTCTAGCTATTGTGGCCACATGGATAAAAACCTATATTGTTTACCACACGAGCTTTGATATGAAAATCGAGAATATAATGCAACAAGTAATTTTATTTATTAATCCGCTTAGTTTTATATTATTTATTTATGGGATTTCTTTATTTTTCAAAAATCCTAAAGTAAAAAATAGATATATCGTCATTGTCAGTTTTATTCTTTCTGCAGTGCTATATGCCAATGCTGTGTTTTATCGTTTTTTTACAGACTTTATCACACTACCAGTATTATTCCAAACAAGTAATTTTGGAGATTTAGGTACATCGGCGGCAGAAAGTATTTATTGGTCCGATATTTTCTATTTCACGGATGTTGCGATTATTATCATTGCACTAAAATGGTTAAAAATTGGAGAAACAACATCTGTTATTAAACCAGCTGTTCGAAGAGCATATTTTGTGTTGACAGCAGCTATATTATTTTTGAACTTAGGCTTATCTGAAATCGAAAGACCACAATTGTTAACAAGAAGTTTTGACCGTGAGATGTTAGTGAAAAATATTGGCTCTTATAATTATCATTTGTATGATTTATATATTCAATCTAAATCGCACGCACAGCGAGCGCTTGCAGATGGTAGTGAGCTTGTGGAAGTAAATAACTATGTTCGTTCAAATCAAGCAGAACCGAATGAAGAAATGTTTGGAGTTGCAAAAGGTCGTAACTTAATCGTTATTTCTATGGAATCATTACAAAATTTTGTGATTAATAATGATATGAATGGACACGAAGTAACGCCATTTTTAAATTCATTAACTCAAGATAAAGATACTTATTATTTTTCAAATTTTTACCACCAAACAGGTTTAGGTAAAACGTCTGATTCCGAATTCTTGGTAGAAAATTCGCTTTATCCATTGGGTGGGGGAGCTGTATTTTTTACACACAGCGGAAACAAATTCCATTCGATGTCTGAAAGCTTAAATGAGCAAGGCTATTTTACGAATGTAATGCATCCGAACAATAAAAGTTTCTGGAATCGTGATATGATGTATCAAGCACTATCAATTCAAAAATATTATGATGTGAACAGTTATGTAGTAAACGAGGGAGATGCGGTAAACTGGGGAATGAAAGATATTCCATTCTTTGAGCAGTCTGTTTCGCTTATGAAAGAAATGCCTCAACCTTTTTATTCTCGTTTAATCACATTAACGAACCATTACCCGTTTGATTTAGATGAAGAGGATCAATTGATTCCTCCTTATGATTCTAATTCTCGTACGCTCAATAAATATTTTCAATCCGTTCGTTATATGGACGAAGCGTTGAAAACATTATTTGACGATTTAAAAGAACAAGGTTTATATGATAATTCGATTATCGTCATGTATGGGGACCATTATGGCATTTCTGAAAACCATAATAAAGCAATGTCTCAATATTTAGGTAAAGAAATTACACCATATGAATCTGCAAAATTACAACGTGTTCCATTCTTTATTCATATTCCGAATAGCGGTAAAGGAGAAGAAATTACAGAGACTGCTGGTCAAATAGATATTCGACCTACTATTTTACATTTGCTTGGTGTGGAAACAGCCAAGGATATGCAATTAGGTGCAGATGTATTTTCTAATGAACATGAAGAGTTTGTTATTTTCCGAAATGGTGGATTTGTTACGGATAAATTGGTATTTGCAAATAATGCTTGTTATGACAATGCAACTGGGGAAGAGATTGACATTGAAAGTTGCCAACCATATATTGACCGTACTACGCAAGAACTAGGTTATTCCGATCAAATTATTAATGGAGATTTACTTCGATTTTATGATTTAAAAACAGGAAATTTGTTAATTGATCAGGCGGAGAAAAAGAATCCATAAATAGCTAAATCGATAGAAAAAGCACAGACATTAGAAGTCTGTGCTTTTTTGTGAAACAATTAGCAAACTCAAGCGTCTAATTGTATGAGTATGAACTAAGTATATTGAAATAAGAAAGGGGGAGTCGATTGAAGAAGGTTGCAGTACTGATTTTATGCCTGTTTTTATTACAAGCATGTGTAGGAAAAAATAAACAAGTAGTAGTACCAGTTACACCGAATACCGAGGAAGCACCACAAACGTTACCGTCTGATGTTGACATTACGCCTTCTGCAAAGATTCCGTCAATCAAGTTAGATCGTTCCGTCTTTCATAGTGTCATTGGCTGGATGTCTGATGATGAAATACTTTTCATTTTAATGGAAAATGGAGAGTGGACAGTTCAATCCTATACATTATCCAGTGAAAAGTGGAAAACGATATATACTACGACGACCCCGATTATTCAAGGTGAAATTCATCCGGGCAAAGAAATGGTTCTTCTACATACATCTAGTAATTCCTCTTCAGCAGAAGTTCTTTTATTACATAAGGATGGCTACATAGCGCAAAGTTTATTTTTTGAATCCGCTGAAATGTATATGAATTGGCACCCTGAAAACCCAAATCTAATCGTATTTACCACTTTCTACGAAGATTGGACATACGACACGTTTATTTACGATGGAACAACTCAAAATTTAGAGGCAATTGAGGTGGATAACCCATTTGTTAAATGGTATGACGAAAATCGTTTAATGGTGTTTAAATGGGCTGAAAGCAGTTTGGACGGAAGTGAACTTTTCTTCTATTCAATAAAAGAGAAGACTATAGAAAAAACGAGTTGGAATCATCTATTGGATGTGCAAAATTTAGGTGGTAGCATGCTTTATATGACCATAAATGAACCGCAAAACCAGTTTGAATATCGATTGGAAGAAAAGAAAACGAATCAAGTGTTTGAGTGGACTTCTCCGGCTGTTAGTAATTATTCAGAATGGATTATACCAAATATGTCTATCATACAGCCAGATGAGCTTATAATGCTTCAATCGAAACAGGCTGGGAATGTGGATGCGTTTACGGATAGAAGTGTACTTTCGAGTATTTCATTAAATGGCTCCAAACAATTTGGAGAAATCGATGCAGGACCAATTGATTGTTCTCCAAATGGAGCAGTTTGCCTTGGTGGGTATGAAAAAGAAAATTGGATACAATTAGATCCATTCAAGGAACAAATTTGGTTGGATTTGAAGGAATAGAAAAAAGCTGCCATACATATAGTATGACAGCTTTTTTCTTGTACATTTTAGTGTAAGCTTGGTGGATAGCCTTGGTTCAAAACCGTCATGACTGTAAAGAAGCCAAAAACTGCAAAAGTACCAAAGTTAAATAGAACTCCTAGCACATTCTTTTCTTTAAAAGCTTGGAAAGTGCCGACTACAGCTAAAATTGTAACTAATGCAAAAATAACGATTAATAAATTCATGAAAGACACTCCTTTCGACATCAGAAAATGAATGTCGCTTTACATATTCCTCTTCTATTGTAAGTGTATTCTCTCATTTTGTCGAGTGAAAAAAGTGGCGATACGTTGAACAACAGATGGATTATCGTTTAAACTAAGAAAGAGGTGATTTTAATGTTGAATATACGGAGCTATCCACTAGGATTTATACAAACGAACTGTTATATTGTTTCGAATGCAGAAAAAGATTGTTTAATCTTTGATCCAGGTGGAGAAGGAGAGAAACTAATAAGTGAACTTCGCAGGTTAAATTTGAAGCCACTTGCAATACTTTTAACACATGCGCATTTCGATCACATTGGAGCAGTGGAAGATGTGCGGAATGCTTATCAAATACCTGTATACATTCATAGTGCAGAAAAGAAGTGGTTGCTTGATCCGTCTAAAAACGGCTCTGCAAAGTATGCGGAAATTCCATCTATTGTTTGCAATGAAGCAGATATCATTTTAGAAAAAGAATCGAATTTAGAAATCGGTGGCTTTTCTATGCAATTATTGCATACACCAGGACATTCTCCGGGTAGTATAACTTATTATTTCGCAGAAGCTGAATTTGCAATTGTCGGAGATACGCTATTCCAAAATAGTATCGGTCGTACAGACTTACAAGGTGGAAATCAAGCAGAATTGATGAAATCGATTCATACAAAGCTTTTATCATTACCGGAGTCTACCATCGTTTATCCAGGTCATGGACCAGCGACTACAATCGAGGATGAAATGGACTCCAATCCATTTTTAAATGGATTTTAACAAGTAAACGGTAGGAGAATATTTTCCGTTTGTCCTGAAAAGGTGGAAATGTTAGTGGGGGGACTGAGTAGCCGAGTTTACTATTTATATTTGGTTGTTCGACGTATATGTTATTTCCTAATGTTAGAAAAGAAAAAAGCAGCTCTACATGAGCTGCTTTTTCCCTATGGACGATTAATGTCCAGCGCCTGGTACGTGCATAAAAGTAGTGTAGTATGTAAAACCTGCGAAGAAGAACATTAAGTAAGCTCCGAAGATGTACATATACATACGTTCCGAAAGGTTTAAAAACCCTAAAAGAAGGAATAGTCCCGTATTTGCTAAAAATAGTAGAGAAGCTTCTGACATACCACCTAAATAAAAGAAAACTGCAAAAATCCCTGTCCAGAAAGCCATCACTTTATACATATTGCCCATTTGTAGTCCCTCCTTTTGCAACGACACAAATATTCTCTCATTCATTATAGATGATAATGTTGACAGCTGTAAACTGATTATTGCATTTCGATTTTGAATATACATTGGATTGTCACAATTATGATTCATCTATAGCTACATTATAGAACTTCTATTTGATATACGCAATTGTTACAATGATTTTGCATACTTTCGATTTGAATAAATTTATTAGCTGGAAACAGTGCATCAAATTGTCCCTTTAAAAAAGATTCGTGGAGAGAACAAACAAGAGCTGGGTGTTTATGCAACTGATTTGTATATGGACAGTTGTAAATGGAAAATGTAATGACTTTTTTATCTTCATTTTCTGTTATTTGAGGTATATATCCAATCGCATTTGCTGTTTCTGTTAATAATTCCATTTTACATTCAAAACTTTGAGTAGAAGCAGTAGCTTGATCAATAATTGCTCGTCCGTGTTGATAACTAATGTCTTTTGCTTTTGTAAGTGCTATTTCACCCATTGAATCGACTAATTCCAATAACCATTGCAACAACAAATGATTTTCTTGTTTTGGAAAGCTTAAATAGATTGGATCTTCTGCAGGGAAATATACTCTGGCAGGACGCCCACCTTTTTTGTTGTTCTCTAATTCAGAGGAAACTAATTGGGAATCATTCAATTTCGTTAAATGTAGTCTTGCAACATTTGGATGTATGCCAAATTGTTCTGCTATTTCTTGCACGTTTACTTGTTTCTTTTTTTTCACGACATATTGATAAATGGAGTATCTAGTCTCATCTGCTAACGTATTTGTAATTTTTAAAGTGTCTGGCATACTATTTTCTCCTTTCCCATCTATTCTTTAATTATAATGAAGAAAAGGAAAATGACAATTAAAACCACAAATAAGTAATTTGAAAATTTAAATAAAACTCTTTATTTATTTTATATTTGGAAGTATACTAAACATGTACATGCTGTATGCGGTCACAGCTTGTATCTGGAGAAAGGAAAGATGCATGCAACAAATAGAAAATACGATTGAGCATAAATGTGCTCTGTTATTAAGAAAAGCCCATCGATTTGGTGCAACCGATTTGCATATGATCCCAAACGAAGAAAATTATTTTTATTATTTTAAGAAACAAGCTCAAATGTTTGAAGCAGGGAAGCTTCCCCTCCATTTGGGTGAACGTATTATATCATTCTTCAAATTTTTATCCTCTCTTGATATCAGCGAAAAACGAAAGCCACAAAGTGGTTCATTTCAACAAACATTCAACAATCAAAAATTCTCATTTCGTGTTTCAACATTACCGTCTGTTTATGGAAAAGAAAGTCTCGTTATACGTTTGCAGCAACATGATAATGCAAAGATAATTCATGCTTTGTCTTTATTTCGAGATGCTTCTGAAAAAATAGTGGAGCTTGCCAACAATCGACAAGGGCTAATCCTTTTTGTTGGCCCCACTGGCTCTGGAAAATCGACAACTATGTATTCTCTTACTAAGTACTGTTCTGAAAACTTAAATCGACATGTTATTTCACTAGAAGATCCTGTAGAGAATAGTCAATCACATTTATTGCAAATTCAAGTCAATGAACGATCAGGTGTAACGTATTCAACAGGATTGAAAGCGATCTTAAGGCACTCACCAGATGTTATTATGATTGGGGAAATTCGGGATGAAGACACTGCAAAAGCCGCCATCCAAGCTTCTTTGACAGGTCATTTAGTGGTTTCTACAATCCACGCAAAAGATGGTGTTGGGGCGCTTTATCGCTTAATGGATTTAGGTATATCCGCCGAAGAATTAAAACAAACGATTATAGGAATCGTAACCCAAAGACTAGTAACAGTTGCGAAGATGGAACAACCAGAGCTCTCCGCTATATTTGAAATTATTTCAGATGAATTTTTAGAAGAAGCACTAAGTTCTCTTTTTACTGGTAAGAATTTTCATATCCCACATGCCATTACTCTTTCCTATCAAATTGAGAGGGGGATAAGAGAAGGTGTTATTCAAAGAAATTAAAACATACTTCACTAATAAAGATGAAACAATCCCTACTCATATGCAATCTCCTTTTTTAAGTAGATTAAGTGACTTGTTGAAGGAAGGTTATACATTTCATGAAGCTGTTACGATGTTGCTACCTTTCCATGTAAAGAATGCGGATAAAGTAATTTTTCAAGTAACAGAAGTTCAAAAAAACGGGCTGAATGTAACCGAAGTATTTAAATTATTAGGATTTCCAAGTCGATTACTACTTCCGATCAATTTAGCGATGATTCATGGACAATTGCAGGAAACTGTTTCTGCGCTCGGAGTGAATGCTGCTGTGTATGAGCGAGCAAAGAAACGGTTAAATAATTTATTGATGTATCCACTGTTTTTGTTTGTCGTCATTTTTTTGTTGTTTACTATTTTTAGACTGTATTTTCTTCCGAATATGGAATCTTTACTAGGTGCAAGAGAGTCGGTGGAATCGGAAAGCTCTATTGCATGGACAAGCTTATTATTGCAATTGCCGAATACTTTTTTAGTAGTGATGGTTTTATTGGCAATATTGATAAGTATGTTTTTGTATGTTTTAAATAAGAAAACAGTAGAAATACAGCTCAGTTTTTATTCGAAAATCCCAATTGTGAACAGTTGGTATAAACTGCTTTTGACTAGGGTCTTTTCAAGAGAAATGGGAGGGCTAATCGAAAGTGGGATGCCGTTACAACAGTCGTTCGATGCATTGATCAATCAACAAGAACATAAAACGCTTCAGTTCATCGCAGAACAGATGAAAAACAAAATTGTGCACGGAGAATCTTTTTCAAAATCTGTGTTACTTTTAGATTATTTCACAGAAGATTTTCATCTTTTTGTCGTGCACGGTGAAAACAGTGGTTATCTTGGAAGGGAATTAACGTTGTATAGTGATTTTCTATCGGATCGTATTGAAACGAAACTTACTCGATATTTAAGTATTATTCAACCGACATTGTTTTTCATTTTAGCTATTTTCATTATCGGTGCGTATTTAGCAATATTATTACCAATTTACGAAATGATAAATATTGTGTGAAGGAGATTGTTAGAATGAAAAGATGGAAGAATGAACGAGGCTTCACTCTAATAGAAATGATGATAGTATTGTTAATTATTTCCGTTTTGATACTTATCTCTATACCAAATGTAACGAAACATTCCGCCAATATTGACAAAAAAGGGTGCGATGCTTTCATCAAAATGGTAGAAGGCCAAGTACAAGCATATAAAATTGAAAATAAAGCAATTCCAACAATGGAAGATTTAAAAACGAGTGAATTTTTAAATGGAACGGATGCCTGTCCAAACGGAGATGAAATACAAATTGCTGCCGATGGAAGTGTGTCCGTAATTGGAAGTACAGAATAATAGGATGAAGAATGTTCGCCGAGATGAAAAGGGCTTCACTTTAATAGAAACAATTCTCGTCTTGTCTATCGTTATGGTTATTACTTCCTCCATTGTATATGTCACAACATCTAAATTAGAGGAAACAGAAGAACGACGTTTTTTTAGGCAATTTCATTTAGATATGCAAAGACTGCAATCGATTGCAATTGCCGAAAGTAAATATACACATATATATTTTGATGGAAATGGTACCAAATATATAGGGGGATTATCAGACGCTCCTCTATTCGAATACAAATTACCAAAGCATATGCGCCTTTCTTTCAATAGTAACTTAAAGAGAGTTTCTTTTCATCCAAACGGAACAGTGAGTCAATTTGGCACATTATACTTTGAGACGGGTACAGGCCATAAGACAGTTACAATATACATCGGAGGAGGTAAGGTAAACTATGAGGAATAGTAATGGATTTTCATGGCCAGAAACGATACTGGCACTAAGTATTACAATGATCATTGCGACAACCTTACTACCCTTATTAAATACTATGCATATACAACTGGAAGAAAAAAAGCGGAAATACCATGCCTCTCTTGTGATGCATGAAGCTGCTAAAAAGTATATAACGGAAAACAGTTGGAATGGTACTATGCATATTGAACAGATTGCTTATGTGTATAAAATAGATTTACCTCAAATTTGCGTACATTATGAAGGGATGCGAGAGGAGAAAACAAATTGCATAACAGTTTCAAATTAAGAATCGACAACGAGAAAGGATACACATTAGTAGATGGAATCATGCAGCTTGCTGTATTAATAGTTTTTTCGCAAATATTTGCATTGACAATCGGTTGGACAACAAAAGCGGAAGAGATGATTACGAACCCAACTGATATGGAATGGGCACTATTTGTTCAAAGCGTGGAAACCTATTTAAATGAGATTGATTCGCTTCTCATTCAGAAAGACGAGCCAGGAATCAGATTCAGAAAAAATGGGGAAGAGTATGACATAGAATTTTATACGAATTTGATAAGGAAACAAAAAAATCGATTAGGCCATGAGCAAATGCTGCTACATGTAAAATCATTATCTGTAACAGTCGAAGGTCAATCTTTGCACTTTTTTGTCACTTTTTTGAATGGGTTGAAAAGGGAGCATACTTTTTGTGTTACATTTCGTTCGGAATGAAAAAGGCGTGTTGTTACCGGCCGCAATGTTATTGTTATTAATCGTTTGTTTGTCGTTATTTGCAACAACTGCTGCATATCAATCCAAATATCGAACGTATGATTCGTTGGAAAAGAGCAACATTAATGCTACTATCATTAAAATAGATAATTTTAAAGAGCGAGAAAATAATCTAGATATGTAGCGAGTTGGTGAATCATGTACAAAGTATATTTGGTTGGTTTTATGGGAAGTGGAAAAAGTGCTGTCGGAAGAAGACTGAGCTATTTATTAAAAATGCCTTATTACGACATGGATAAAGAAATCGTAAATAAGCAGAAAAGGACAATTCCAGAAATATTTGAGCAGGAAGGAGAAGCATATTTCAGGAAATTAGAAACTGATTTCTTGCAAAACTTTCGTAAAGAGTCTTGTATAATCTCTACGGGTGGTGGAGTTGCAATGAATGAAGAAAATGTTCGAATTATGCGAAACACAGGGTTAGTATTGTATTTAGACGCAACGTTTAATGATATTTGGATGCGTATTAAAAACGACAAAAATCGGCCAATCGTGCAAAAAAGCACAAGAGAAGAGTTAGAACAGTTATACAATAAAAGAAGAAGAGCTTATAAGAAGGCAACACATATTACCATCCATACGGAAAATCGACCATTACGGCAAGTAACAGAGTATGCTGGATATCAAGTAAATCGTTTAAAAGGCGAACAAAAATAAAGATATTTAAATAAAAGTTCGTCTTTTAAGTAATTTTATAAAAAGTATTGCGTCTTTTGATGTTCAATGTTAGGATATAGACAAAGCAAGCCATTTAAACAGATATCGCGGATGAATATACGGGGAGAGAACGCAGCAACTAGCGTCGCCGAAGGAGCAAGTAATAACTATTATGAATCTCTCAGGCAAAAGAACTCGTATAGGACGCAACTCTGGAGAGTGCTTTCGTTTAGTATCACGCAAAGCCACCAAAGAGGCAAACCATTTCGGTAAACTTTCAGGTGCCAGGACAGAGAACCCTTGTTAATATAAAGGGGTTTCTCTGTCCTTTTTTATGTGTGAAAAACATAAGGAGGAGATTTTTTTGTCAGAACAGTTAAAGCGTACACCTCTATTCGATGATTATGCTACATACGGAGGAAAAACGATTGATTTTGGTGGCTGGGAATTACCTGTGCAATTTTCTAGTATTAAAGAAGAACACGAAGCAGTAAGAACGAAAGCAGGATTGTTTGATGTCTCTCATATGGGAGAAATTATCGTTACAGGCTCTTCAAGTGAAGCGTTTTTACAAAAAATCATGACAAATGATGTTTCCAAATTAGTAAATGGCCAAGCGCAATACACAGCGATGTGTTACGAAGATGGTGGAATTGTAGATGATCTATTAGTCTATAAAGTAGAAGATAATCATTATTTATTAGTTGTAAACGCAGGCAATATTGAAAAAGACTTTGACTGGATGAAACAATTTGTAACCGAAGATGTCGAACTAGTCAATAAATCGGATGAGTACGGTTTACTTGCATTACAAGGACCACTCGCACAAGAGATTTTACAAAAGCTTACTTCTAAACCGCTAGACGAAATCGGATTCTTTCGTTTTGCAAATAATGTTGAAGTAGCTGGAAAATCCGTTCTTATTTCTCGTACTGGTTATACAGGCGAAGATGGATTTGAAATCTATGCATCTAGTAATGATGTGAGAGATTTATGGAGTGATATTTTAAAAGCGGGTAAGGAAGATGGACTTCTACCTTGTGGGCTAGGGGCACGCGATACGTTGCGCTTTGAAGCTTGTTTACCATTATATGGCCAAGAGCTTTCAAAAGATATTTCTCCACTTGAAGCAGGTTTAGGTTTTGTTGTAAAGCTTAAAAAAGAGCAAGATTTCAATGGTAAAGCTGTTTTGGCTGATCAAAAAGAAAATGGTGTGCCGAGAAAAAGTATTGGAATTGAAATGATTGATAAAGGAATTCCACGTACTGGATACCCAGTATATGCTGGTGAAACACAAGTTGGTATTGTCACTACAGGAACTCAATCTCCAACGCTTAAGAAAAATATTGGTTTAGTATTAATTGACGCAACATTCGCGGAAATTGGTAAAGAGTTAGAAGTGGAAATAAGAAATAAACGTTTAAAAGCAGTTACAGTTGCTACTCCATTTTATAAAAGAGCAAAATAATACGAAGAAAGAGGTTGTCCATTGATGAAGCATCGTTATTTACCAATGACTGAGCAAGATCAAAAAGAAATGTTAGACGTAATCGGCATTTCTTCTATTGATGAATTGTTTGCAGACATTCCGGAGAAAGTACGTTTTAAAGGTGAGTACAATATTAAACCTGCAAAAGCAGAATCTGCTTTATTGAAAGAATTAGCAATTCTTGCTGACAAAAATGCGGATAGCAAAAAATATGCTTCTTTCTTAGGAGCTGGCGTATATGATCATTTCAAACCAATTATTGTAGATCATGTTATTTCTCGTTCTGAATTTTATACGGCATACACTCCTTATCAGCCAGAAATTTCACAAGGGGAATTACAAGCTATTTTCGAATTCCAAACAATGATTTGTGAATTAACTGGCATGGATATTGCTAACTCTTCTATGTATGACGGTGGTACAGCGCTTGCTGAAGCAGGGAACTTGGCTGCAGGACACACTCGTCGTAAAAAACTAGTTGTTTCGGAAGCAGTTCATCCTGAATATATTGATGTTGTGAAAATGTATGCAAAAGGACAAAATGTTCAAGTTGTAACAGTTCCAACTAAAGATGGTGTAACAGACTTAGCTAAATTGGAAGAACTAGTAGACGAAGAAACAGCAGCTGTACTAGTTCAGTATCCAAACTTCTTCGGTCAAATTGAAGATTTAGCAAAAGTGGAACAACTAACTCATGCACAAAAAGCATTATTTGTTGTTTCCACGAACCCACTTGCACTTGGAGTATTAACACCTCCTGGTAAATTTGGAGCAGATATTACAGTGGGAGATGCACAACCGTTCGGGATTTCAGAAGCATTCGGTGGTCCACACTGTGGTTTCTTTGCAGTATCTTCTAAATTGATGCGTAAAGTTCCTGGTCGTTTAGTTGGAGAAACAACAGATGAAGAAGGACGTCGTGGATTTGTCTTAACATTACAAGCACGTGAGCAACATATTCGTCGTGACAAAGCGACTTCTAACATCTGTTCAAACCAAGCGTTAAATGCACTTGCGGCTTCAGTTGCTATGACAGCACTAGGGAAAAAAGGCGTAAAAGAAATGGCGATCCAAAACATCACGAAAACACATTATGCAAAACAAGCATTTGAAAATGCTGGCTTTGAAGTACCTTTCCAAGGTGCACATTTCAACGAGATCGTTGTAAAAGTAAACGGTTCAGTTGCGGATGCAAATAAAGTACTTTTTGAAAAAGGAATTATCGGCGGGTTTGATCTAGGTCGAGTGGATGCCGATCTTAAAGATCATGTACTAATCGCGGTAACCGAGCAACGTACGAAAGAAGAAATAGATGCACTCGTGCAAGAAATGGGGGCTCTTTATGCATAAGGATAATCAACCACTAATTTTTGAAATCACAAAAGAAGGTCGTGTAGGGTATAACTTACCAGAACTAGATGTGCCGGAAGTAGATGTAACATCTCTTTTACCACAAGGTATGCTTCGAGATGAAGAGGCGGAGTTACCAGAAGTATCTGAGTTAGATATTATGCGCCATTATACTGCTCTATCGAATCGAAACCACGGTGTAGACACAGGATTCTACCCACTTGGATCATGTACGATGAAATACAATCCGAAAATTAATGAATCGGTAGCGCGATTCCCAGGTTTTGCAAATATTCATCCATTACAAGACGAAGCAACTGTTCAAGGTGCGATGGAGTTAATGTATGATTTGCAAGAACATTTAATCGAAATCACTGGTATGGACGAAGTGACGCTTCAACCAGCAGCTGGTGCGCACGGTGAATGGACAGCGCTTATGATGATTCGTGCATTCCATGAAGCAAATGGTGACATAGAGCGTACAAAAGTTATCGTTCCTGACTCTGCTCACGGTACAAACCCTGCATCTGCAACTGTAGCTGGTTTTGAAACGATTACAGTAAAATCAGATGAAAATGGTTTAGTAGATTTAGAAGACTTACGTCGCGTTGCTGGTCCAGATACAGCGGCTCTGATGCTAACTAACCCAAATACATTAGGATTATTTGAAGAAAGTATATTAGAAATGGCTGAAATCATCCATGGTGTTGGTGGTAAATTGTATTATGATGGAGCTAATTTAAACGCAGTTATGTCGAAAGCACGTCCAGGAGACATGGGCTTTGACTGTGTTCACTTAAACTTGCATAAAACATTTACAGGTCCTCACGGCGGTGGCGGTCCAGGTTCAGGTCCAGTAGGCGTAAAAGCTGACCTAATTCCATTCTTGCCAAGCCCAGTGCTTGTTAAAGAGGATGACAAATATACATTTGATTACAATCGTCCGCAAACGATTGGTCGCGTAAAACCATTCTACGGAAACTTTGGCATTAATGTCCGTGCATATACGTATATCCGTTCCATGGGTCCAGATGGTCTAAAAGCTGTGACAGAATATGCAGTATTAAATGCAAACTATATGATGAGACGTCTAGAAGAGCATTACGATCTACCATATAACCGTCATTGTAAGCATGAATTCGTATTAAGCGGTCGTCGTCAAAAGAAATTGGGCGTTCGTACACTAGATATAGCTAAACGTCTGCTTGACTTTGGTTATCATCCACCAACAATCTACTTCCCATTGAATGTAGAAGAAGGTATGATGATTGAGCCGACAGAAACAGAGTCAAAAGAGACATTAGACGCATTCTGTGATGCCTTGATCCAAATCGCAAAAGAAGTAGAAGAAAACCCAGAAATCGTTCAAAATGCACCACATACAACGGTTATCAATCGATTAGATGAAACAAAAGCTGCTCGTAAGCCAGTTTTACGTTATACAAAAGCATAAAAAAGTGCGGTCCTTAAATGGGCCGCACTTTTTCAATACTCCTCAAAAGGCACTTCATATGTTAAGGCTTTATTGTAAATGATGCTTTTAACAGCTGCATTAACTGGACCAGATCCAGGAAACTCTAATATATAATCGTCTGTAAATGTGAATATATATCTTTCGTCTTGCTTGGTTTTCGAATCATAAAGTTCATGTGTTACTTTTGTTAAGTCACCCCAATCATACTCTACTTTCTTACCAAAAATCGGATTATAGACAATTTTATCTTCGTGTAAATGGATATAATTTTGAACACCTAGCGTAAAAATAATGATAAAACCAATGATTGCAACTATACCCGTTATAATATTTAAAGGAATAGACTTCGAAAAATAAGAAGCACAAAGCAAGGCAATCACAAAAATAAATGCAAAGAAAAGCATCCAAATACCGGTGACGAGCGGTATAAAAACAATCGTCCGAGGACCACTAAAAAATGTGATCGACGTAATAACCGGAGTAAATAAGCAAACAAATGGTGCAATTATTAATATAAGAAGTCCAAAAATCCAAAATAAATCTTTTCGATCTCTTAATGCCATGATGAACCCCCTCCATTTTGCAGTTAACATCTTCTTAATTGTTATACGAAAAAAAGGAATGGAAGGTTTCAGAAAATAACGACTAATAAATTGATGATAAAAGCCCTGTCCATGCTTCGATATTGCAAGTGGGAGCATTGACACATAATAGGGGGAGTGCGTCTAAGTGAGTGGAATGAAGTTTCCGCTATGATTTTCGCTGCTGGTCGGACGCTGCCCCAGCCGCTTCCCTTGATCCTGCGCAAGCTTGTCGCAAAAGTAAATTTTCGCTAACGTTATTTCCGCTGGGGCGCCGATTGCTGCGAAGATCAATAGAAGTTTCGTACTTTTTCAGTATCAATTCGCTCAAGACAAAATTTTTTCAGTGAGTGTATCCAGTAAATGGCTTAGAGCAACCAATCGGTCGTTGAAAGCAATTAGTTTTAGTCTGAAAGCAACTATATAAGGTATAAGAGCAACCAAATTGCCCTCCAAAGCAACTAATTCTTTCTATAGCAAGTTTACTTGAAGTAGATAACTATAGTTATGGCTCGTTTTTTGTAAATGTGGAGAAAATGCCTTACAATGTTGTGCATTCTTCCCTAGCTAAATAAATAGCTCCAATAATTTACCGTAGAGCATAGGCTGGAGGTTATCTTACGAAGTATTAACCCTATATTACTTGCAATCTAAAATGTTACTTTTGAAGTTGCTTGAAAAAAGTGAAACGCATTTCTAAGCAGTAAAAAAGGATCCATACTTCGGATCCTTTTGTTTTTTATGATCTGGTTAAAACCCAATAGAAGATTCGTCTTTTTCCCAATCATTTTTTATTGATCGTTTGTTTTGTTTAATTAGTTCCTCAATACGTTTTTCATAAGCAAGTTCTCCGTCATAATGCCAATTGAGCGCAACGGACATATAAAGTTCGTTTAACTGGGACATAGATAGTCCTCTGGAGCGTTTAGCCATGTCTGCAAATTGTTCTTCTGTGAAAATATGCTTAATATCGAGTTTCCGCAAATAGTTTTCCCGTACTTTTTCAGAAGGGGAAGGGATTTCGTATGCCCGGTCAAATCTTCCCGCACGGTTAATAAGCGCAGGATCGATTTTTTGCGGGTAGTTTGTCGTCCCGATGATAAATAACCCTTCTCTGGATTGCGCACCGTCTAACGTGTTTAAAAAGACGGATCGCGTGTATTCTGGCATGGAGTCAATATCTTCGATCACTAAAATTGCTGGAGCTAAACGGGTAACAATGCCAAATACTTCTTGTACAGAATGGCTGCCAGTGAATTCGGTAATTTGCCAATAGACAACCGGTGCTTTGGTAGAGCCAGTAATGGACTTTACTAAAGTCGTTTTACCGTTACCAGGTGACCCGTATAGTAGGATCCCGCGTTTATATGGTAGACCATAATCTTTGAAAAAGTGACCATCTTCTTTAAAGAATTCATCGATGGAGCGGAAGATATCTTGTTTGATACTTTCGGATAATAATACATCATCACGTCCCACTGCAGCTTGCTCTCCGTATTTTCGACGTTGCACCCCATGCTCAGTATCGACTAAATAGGTAACAGATTGCATGAGTAATTGACGCATTTTTTCGTTGATTTCTTGCAAGAAAAATAGAGCTGTTTCAGCCGAGGTTGAAAAGAAATAGTATTCTGGCCAAGTATTACCTCCAGAGTAATTAAAAGAGAATGTCATGGCGACATCATATTCGGGGAAGTAGATGAGATTGTTTTCAAATGTTTCGACAATCTCCAGTTTACTTTCTATCGATAATTGTGATTTGCTTGTAATTTTAATTTGAGCTCTTGTTTCAAAGATAGATGCGAGTACTTCATACGTAATAAGATTGTTTTCCATCATTTCTAATAAGTTGCCGTCTAATTGTAAAATAGATTCTCCTATGTCGATCGTTTGCCAATTCGCGTACTTATGATCTTTTAAAAGGTGAATAATTCGTTTGGATACAATAGCAAAATCTTCGTAATTAGGATGGGTTTCTCTGAAATCTTCATTGTGTGAAAATAAAACAGGTTTTTGCATCAAATACCTCCGATTAATATGATAGAAAAAAGGTTCTCCTGGATATAGAAGAACCTTTATGTATGTCTGGACTTAAATAACTTTCATGATTATTTCGATTTGATCTTGCCAGTCCAAGTCTTAAAGCCGCCTTGTAGCTGGTTTAACTCTGTATATCCTTTTTTCTTTAAAAACATTGCTGCACGAGAACTTCTTGCACTGCTTTGACAATATAGATAAACAGGCTTATCTGGACGAATTTCTTTAAATCGTTGTCGAAGTTGTGACGAAGGAATATTTCTTGCTCCTAGAATATGTCCCGCATCAAATTCTTTTGGCTCTCTCACATCGATTAATTGGGCTTTGCGGTAGCCTGCGATGAATTGTTCTTGCGTAAGGTTTGTAACAGCTTTTTTTAATCGAAGTGCTTGGACGATAGCATAAACTACTAACGCGACAATTACTGCGATTAAAAAGTATAAAGTATTAGACACGGTCTTTCCCCTTTCTATGTTTCCATATCTATTATAAAAGATTCACTAGATACAATTCAATCTATTTGATAAAATGAATATCGTTGTGAAGGGGGAGACTTGTGTGGAAAAGACAAAATGGTATTTTATAAATTCGGGTCCTTGTAGCCCATCTTATAATATGGCACTTGATGAAGCGTTATTAGATTGGCATAGTGAGGGTCTCATTCCGCCAGTTGTTCGATTTTACGAATGGAATCCTGCTACTTTGTCGATTGGTTATTTTCAATCGGTTGAAAAAGAAATTGACATGGATGCCATTAAACGTTTAGGATTAGGATTTGTTCGAAGACCTACGGGTGGAAGAGGCGTACTTCATGAACATGAACTTACATATAGCGTGATTGTGACGGAAAGTTACCCAGATATGCCAGCTACTGTGACAGAAGCTTACCGAGTAATAAGTGAAGGATTGTTAATTGGTTTCCAAAATCTCGGTTTAGATGCATATTTTTCTATCCCTGACACAGATGAAAAAAAACAGGATTTAAAAAAGCCGAAATCTGCCGTTTGCTTTGATGCTCCAAGTTGGTATGAACTTGTAGTGGAAGGTAGAAAAGTAGCTGGTAGTGCACAAACTAGGCAAAAAGGTGTCATTTTGCAACACGGAGCAATATTATTGGATTTGGATGAAGATAAATTAATTCAGACATTCAAATTTTCTTCTGAAGCATTAAAAGAGCGCGTTAAAGCCGGCTTGTCGAAAAAAGCAGTTGCCATCAACAAAATAAGTCAAAATCCTGTAACAATCGACGAATGCAAAATTGCATTTAAAAAAGGTTTTGAAGATGCTTTAAAAATTGAATTAGTGGAATATAAGTTAACGGAAGAACAAGAAATGTATGTACAAGAGTTGGAAGCAAAGCGATATGCTAATGATGAGTGGAACTTTAGAAAATAATTTATTTTTTTATAGTCATTTAGTCCATTGACTACCGAGGTCATTAGGTTTGTACCAAATCTATTCATTTGCAAAATAACACAACATATAGTATCGTTTATAAACAATGATACACTATATATGGTGTGTTTTATTTTTGAATAAAAGGGAGGCAATATGATGGTATTAGCATCTCAGAATAAAAATGCAACCATTAACATTGAACAGTTAAACAAAGACATTGAACAATTTCCTCAAGTACACCCAATTACAAACAACATGACATTGACACATAAAGGTGTATCTAGACTAGTAATGATTGACCGTTATTCTTTTAAAGACACGGAGAAAAAAACGCTAAAAACAGGAGATTTTGTCGTATTAACGGTAAAAGACGATCCGAAATTCCCTGCGCGCGGTTTAGGGTATATCGTGTCGATTAATCAGGACGCGAAAACAGCAGATGTATTGATCGAAGAAGATTACCGCAGTGCAATTGATGACAGCAATCAAGTTGCATCAGGAGTTGTAACTCGTCCGCTTAGCGTGATTGAGAAACCTTTAGAAGTATTCTATGAACAAATTGCTAAACGAAATGCTACTGGACTTGCTTCTGTTGAGAAGACGGAAGAAAAAAGAGCAGAATGGTTCGAAAAGTTCTATCAGCAATTAGTTTCTTTAAAATTCATCCCTGCTGGACGAGTATTATATGGAGCAGGTACAGGAACGGACGTAACGTATTTTAACTGTTACGTAATGCCATTTGTAGCTGATTCACGTGAAGGAATTAGTGATCATCGTAAACAAGTAATGGAAATTATGAGCCGCGGTGGTGGTGTTGGTACAAACGGTTCCACACTTCGTCCACGTAACACATTAGCACGAGGAGTAAACGGAAAATCTTCCGGCTCTGTCTCCTGGTTGGATGATATTGCTAAATTGACTCATCTTGTCGAACAAGGCGGTTCTCGCCGTGGAGCACAAATGATAATGCTGGCAGATTGGCACCCGGATATTGCGGAATTCATCATTTCGAAAATGCAAAATCCGCGTATTTTACGATTCTTAATCGAAAATACAAATGATGAAACGATCAAACAATTAGCCAAGGACAAGCTTAAATTTAAACCTTTAACGTATCAAGAAGAAGCGATGTATCAAGGGATTATCAACTATAAGGCAATCCCAGGTCTTGGAGGTTTCAGCAACGAAATCATTCGTGATGCAGAAACAAAACTTCGTGATGGTGGGACGTACACTGTTCATAATGCGGAATTTTTAACAGGTGCGAACATTTCAGTAACATTAACAGATGACTTTATGAAAGCAGTAGAAAATGATGATGATTTTGATCTTCGTTTCCCAGCGACTGAATCTTATACAGAAGAGGAAATGGCTTTCTACAACGAAAATTGGCATACGATTGGCGATGTTCGTGAGTGGGAGAAAATGGGTTACGCTGTAAGAACTTATCGTACAGTAAAAGCGAAGGAACTTTGGAATTTGATTAATATTTGTGCAACTTACTCAGCAGAGCCAGGTGTTTTCTTCATTGACAATGCAAATGAAAAAACAAATGCAAAAGCATATGGACAAAAAGTTGTTGCAACAAACCCATGTGGTGAGCAACCGTTAGCTCCATATTCTGTTTGTAACCTAGCAGCTGTTAACTTAGCACAATTTGCAAATAAAGAAACAAAAACAGTCAACTATGAAGCTTTAAAAGAAACAGTACGTGTTGGTGTGCGTATGCAAGATAACGTTATTGACGCAACACCATATTTCTTAGAAGAAAATAAAGTACAAGCACTTGGTGAAAGACGTGTTGGGCTTGGAGTAATGGGATTAGCCGATCTACTTATTTATTGTGAAAAAGAATACGGTTCTGAAGAAGGAAATATTTTAGTAGATGAGATTTTTAAAACCATTGCTATCGCAGCGTATGAAACTTCTGCAGAGCTTGCAAAAGAACGAGGAAGTTTCCCGTTCTTAACAGGCGAAACCGAAGAAGAAACAAATCGTCTTCGCAAAGCTTTTACAGAAACAGGATTTATGCAAACAATGCCAGAGGAAATTAGAAATACTATTTTAGAATCAGGTATTCGTAACTCGCATTTATTGACAGTTGCACCTACTGGTTCTACTGGAACAATGGTTGGTGTTTCAACTGGTCTGGAACCTTATTATTCGTTTACGTATTACAGAAGCGGACGTTTAGGTAAATTTATCGAAGTAAAAGCAGATATTGTAAAAGAATATTTAACAAATAATGAAACAGCTGAAGAAGAAAATCTTCCAAACTGGTTTGTAACAGCAATGGAATTACCACCAGAGGCACATGCAGATGTGCAATGTATTATCCAACGCTGGATTGATAGCTCGATTTCCAAAACAGTAAATGCGCCACGTGGATACACAGTAGAGCAAGTAGAAGCTGTTTATGAACGCTTATACAATGGCGGAGCAAAAGGTGGTACTGTATACGTCGATGGAAGTCGCGATGCGCAAGTTTTGACGCTAAAAGCCGAAGAAAACACATTAGATGACGACCAAGAACAAGAAGAAAAAGTAGTTGAAAAACGCCCAATCGTGTTAATCGACACGATCCAAGATTTACGCTCGACAAACGTAACGATTGGTTCGGAAGTAGGTAACACTTGCCCAGTTTGCCGAAAAGGAACTGTAGAAGAAATGGGCGGCTGTAACACATGCACGAACTGTAACGCACAGCTAAAATGTGGTTTATAATAAAAAAATAAGTAGAAGTATGTGGCTTTGAAATATAGTCGTACCATTTGTAAAAAAGATATACCGTTTATAAAAAAAGTCACACTCTTATACCCCTTTGGATAAAATTATCTAAAGGGGCGTTTTTATGTTCAAAAGAAAACGATTATTTTAAATTGAGAATTGAATTAAAGAGGATACATTCTCTCTTTTGATATAAATACTAATTTTCTTTATCTTATTAGGATTGATAGAATATTAAACCACACGTTTTATTTAACTTCATAATAAGCTAGCGGCTATGAGTCTGAACTAATTATGGACTATTGCTTCTTCATAATACCTGCTTCTTGAAGCTTTACTAATAGCTCGTTAAAGTCTGCTACTAGCTCAGGTAGTGTAGTTGCAGTAGACTCAGCTTGGTGTTCTATCTGAAAACTAACCTCGTCGGGTTGTATCTTAACTAGAGTGCCTAATCCGGGTATTAACTTTTTAGCCTCGTGTGTCATAGTTATCACCTCCTTTCAATTACTCCTAAAAAAGTACATGAATTTCATTACATCTCTTTATCGTACTTGAAGCGGTAATAAGTGTTATATGCAACGATAAACAGATAGGAAAAAAACAATAGCAATACCACTATTAAATCTATACCCATCAAGGCAATTGATAACAATAACGCGCCATACACAAAAACCATCATGTCATATGCTTTCGCTTTTGCCTGGTTAGCGATTGCCAAATTACGCTCATCTTTCTTGTCAATCTCCAGTTGCTTTGCTGCGGCAGGATCACTCTTCATAGCACGTTGGAGGACTATTTCTCCTATACCGTGACCAAAAATAAGACACCCCAGTCCTACACAGATATAAGGCATTGCAACTAGCATACCTTGTGGATCTTCAATTGTTTTGATGAAGAATAGACCTACTGTTAGTAGTCCTATACCTGCCGCGGTAAGAATATAAGCGGAAATAATTTTTTTCATACCTTTTCGTCCTCCTCATAAATAAAGATTTCTTCAATAGTCATACCAAAAAAACGTGCAATCTTGAATGCTAAAAGAATCGATGGGTTATAACGTCCGTTTTCAAGTGAACCGATTGTTTGCCTTGATACTTCAAGGGCCTTTGCTAACTCTTCTTGATTAATTCCGCGTTGTTTACGGATTTTTTCTAAACGGTTTTTCACCTGGTCACCCTCCTTATGGAAAGCTAGCTTTACATAAGGGAAGTATAGTCAGTAATGCAATATATGTCAAGCTTACTTTCCATCTTCAATTTATAAACGAAAAACATGTTTTGATTAATCTTTTTACAAAACGGTTTTTCATTTAACGTGAAATATGGGACTGCTGGGTGTTTTTGATTAAAATTTATAAAAAAGATGCATCGTTATTCCCCTTTGGATATTATTATTTAATGAGGAGTTTTTTCGTCTAAAAGATAAAGAAGATTGTTATTTAAATTTATTTAGGAGTGGGAAAATGCGAGATATTACGATTTTAATTGCGGATGATGAGGAGGAAATAGCTGATCTGGTTGCCATCCATTTAGAAAAAGAGGGTTATCATATTATTAAAGTATCGGATGGACAAGAGGTTATTCATGCTGTTGAGGCTCAGGTCATTGATTTGTTGATTTTAGATATTATGATGCCGAAAATGGATGGATATGAAGTGACCCGTCGCATTCGTGAACAACATAATATGCCGATCATATTTTTAAGTGCTAAAACATCTGATTTTGATAAAGTACAGGGATTGGTAATTGGAGCAGATGATTATATGACTAAACCATTTATCCCCATTGAATTGGTAGCAAGGGTTAATGCACAGCTGAGGCGCTATATGAAGTTGAATCAACCTAAAACTAAACAAAACTTAAATTTGGAATTTGGAGGATTAATGATCTCTCCTGAACAACGTACGGTTATACTATATGGTAAGAATATTGAGTTGACACCGAAAGAATTTGAGATTTTATATTTATTAGCCAGTAATCCAAATAAAGTTTACAGTGCTGAAGATATTTTTCAGAAGGTATGGGGGGATGCATACTATGAAAGTGGAAATACCGTTATGGTTCATATTCGTACTTTGCGAAAAAAACTTGAAGAGGATAAACGAAAAGACAAAATGATAAAAACTGTATGGGGAGTAGGTTATAAATTCGATGGATAAAATACTCCGAAGCTTTCGTTCTAAAATGATTATATTGTTAGGTTTAAGCATGCTGTTGTCTAGTATTATAACTTACCTACTCTTTAAAATACTCCAATGGTATTATTATACAAATGTTAATCATGGTGATACACTAGCTTATTTACGCAGTATTATAGGTAATATTGGAGACCTTTATTTCTTTTTATTATTATTTCTTTTGCTTGTGATATTATTTTTCTTTTTCTTTACAAAACCCTATTCTGCCTATTTTAATGAGATTTCAAAAGGAATTCATTATCTCGCTCAGGGGGACTTTAAGCATCGTGTTCAAATAGAGTCCAATGATGAATTTAGGGATATTGCACAAAGCATTAATTTGGCAAGTGAAAAATTGGAGGAAGCGATTCAACGAGGAGATTTTTCGGAAAGCAGTAAAGATCAATTGGTCGTAAATTTAGCTCACGATTTGCGTACGCCACTTACCTCTGTCTTAGGATATTTGGATTTGATTCTCAAGGATGATAGATTAACGAAAGAACAAGTCCAACATTTTTTAACAATCGCCTTTACTAAATCACAACGTTTAGAAAGATTAATTGATGAATTATTCGAGATAACTAGGATGAATTATGGCATGTTACCAATTGAGAAGAAACAAATCGATTTAAGTGAGTTACTTATCCAATTGAAGGAAGAGTTGTATCCTGTCTTCGAGAAAAACGATTTGATAGCAAGAATAAATATGACATCCCCATTATTTATTGAGGGTGATGGAGAGTTATTGGCACGTGTGTTTGAAAATCTATTGATAAATGCAAATCGCTATGGGTACGAGGGGCAGTATGTAGATATCGAAGGGTTTATGGATGTAGAGAAAGTGGTTATTCAAGTTATTAATTATGGGGATGCCATTCCGCCAGCTGAACTGCCTCATATTTTTGATATGCTTTATACTGGTGACAAAGCAAGAACTCATCAAGAAAATAGTACAGGTCTCGGACTATTCATCGCGAAGAATATTGTAGAGCAACACAATGGAACAATAACTGCCGAAAGTGATCTAATACGCACTATTTTTGAAGTCCGATTACCAGTGGACGATTTCGAAGAGGATTAATAATAAAATCCAATAAAAAAATTTAAGAAAAATTTAATATTTACCCCACTTTTTATTTTAAAAGTTTGTCTTATCCTTTAAACATGTTACATCAAGGAGGAAACTGAAAAATGAAGAAGTGGGGATTTTTATTTTTATTATTGTGTTTGTGTTTAACTTTCATAAATATTGAATCATTTTTTGAACCAAATGTGAAAATAAAAAATTACGATCATAATGAAAATGATCAAGTAGAGGATAGAAAGACTTCTGCACATCTACTAAAAAAAGAGATTACAGAAGAACAAATCTATCAAGGAAATCTGCTTTTGGTTAACAGTGAGTACCCAGTTCACCCACAAAGTATAAAATCGGATGTCATCAAACTATCTGCTCACAAAGAATTGACTGAGGGGTACGGATTGTTGGATAGCAAAATTTATTTGTCGGAGAGTGTTGCGCGTGAATTTTCAGAGATGATTTCAGCTGCAAAAAAAGAAGGAGTACATAATTTTTCTATTACTAGCGGATTTCGAGATTTTGATGAGCAAAGTACCCTGTATCGAGAAATGGGTTCTTCCTATGCATTGCCAGCCGGCTATAGCGAACATAATTTAGGCTTATCCCTTGATGTAGGATCTACGCAGATGAAGATGGCTGATGCACCAGAAGGAAAGTGGGTAGAAGAAAATGCTTGGAAATACGGGTTCATTTTACGCTACCCAAAGGATAAAACGGATATAACAGGTATTCAATATGAACCGTGGCATATCCGCTATGTAGGTTTGCCTCATAGTGCGATTATGAAGGAAAAGAATTTTGTTCTAGAAGAATATATAGATTACCTAAAAGAAGAAAAAACTATTTCTGTCAGTATAAATGGGGAAAAATATACGATATCCTATTACCCCATTTCCGGGTCCAAAATGATTAACGTACCGGATAATAGCTATTTTGATATTTCAGGTAATAATATGGATGGAGTAATTGTGACCATATACGAATGAAATGTGAAACCTTGCTTGGTATCCCATAATCATATGAAGTAATAAAGTTAAATTTAGATATATCCCACATAGAAGAGGTAATCATATGAAGAAAAAGTTTTCTATACAAAACTCACTTTTATATTTGGTATTGATCGGATACGTTATTATGATGTTAGATTTTTTATTTTTAGGAAGGCTAATATTCTCTATACAAAATAATTTAAAACTACCTGCACAACAATTTAATGTTGTTCCATTTATGAGTATTTATGAAGATATAGGAGCAGGAAGACTGAGACTTAACGGGAACTTTTTAGGTAATATTCTTATTTTTATCCCATTAGGTATTTTTATATCTTTATTTAGACATAACAAGAATTTAATATTTAATTTAATTATCGTATTCTCTATCAGCTTTTTGGTAGAAACAATGCAATTTCTAACAAGTACAGGGATAGCGGATATAGATGACTTATTACTCAATAGTTTAGGTGGACTAATTGGATTATTCATGTATAAATTAATATCTTTTAAGAGACATTATTTAAGTACAAAAAAGGTTGTAACTATATTATCAGCAGTTATAGGATTTCCAGTAATCACTCTTTACATATATATTGTTATTTATGGCAAAGTAAATTTTATACCTTGAACATATATGTCAAAAGAAGTTAACCAAAATCAGTGGAACATTTTATTTGCTGTTACTACTTACTATTTTTAACGATAAGCACTTTCGTTTTTGGTCTTACTTGTTTAAAAAATTATCTCCAAGCCTACACTACAGTAAAAAGGATAAGGAGACTTCCATGAAAGGTTTAGCTATCAGCACTAGTTTTGCGGGGACAGTAATTATTGTAATCATGCTCAAAATATTAGATTTTTTTCATTTTATCAAATGGGATCCTGTAGGTTTTTCGGATACTTTTCATATTTTAAAGGACAGCAATGCGTTTATTAAATGGGGAATATTATTCATCATCGTTTGGGCTGGGAGCATTATTTTATACTATATTAGCTTGCTATTTATGAAAATTCCTGTACCCATTACGAGTATCGCGCTAGGGCTACTAATCGCGTTTGTTTTAGAGTGGATTATTCTGGATGCTAGTTCGATCGAAAAAACGATTAAAAGAATGTCTATTCCTTTTATTTGTATTATCATATTGGCCACACGGTTTTTAATGGAATCCGCCATCTTCCATGCGCAAGATAAACCACTCAGCAAATGAAAATTTACCATCCTTGTTTCGTATGATAAAATAATAGGCAGTAGTTATTTAGAAAATGAGATGAGGGGTAATAATGAAACTTGCTAAATTACGTACGGCGTTAGAAGAAAAAGGAATTGATGCTTTATTAATTACTAACGGATACAATAGACGATATATGACAGGGTTTACAGGAACGGCGGGTGTTGCCATTGTTTCTAAAAGTGATGCTGTTTTTATTACTGATTTCCGTTACACTGAACAAGCGGCAAGCCAGATTACAGATTTTCGCATTGTGAAACATGAGAAAACATTAATCGAAGAAGTTGCAACACAAGTCGCTCAAATGGGCATTCAAACATTAGGATTTGAAAAAGAGGATTTAACATACAGCAGTTTTGAATTGTACAAACAAGCCATCAAAGCAGATTTAGTACCGGTAGCTGGATTCGTGGAAAAAATTCGCTTGATAAAGACCGACGAAGAGATTAGTATAATAAAGGCAGCTTGTCGTATTGCGGATGAGGCTTATGAGCATATCGTTACATACATAAAACCAGGAATGACAGAGCTTGAAGTATCCAATGAGTTAGAATTTTTCATGCGTAAGCGAGGGGCAACCTCTTCATCTTTCGATACAATCGTTGCTTCAGGAGTCCGTTCTGCATTACCACACGGTGTTGCGTCGGATAAAGTGATCGAAGTTGGAGATTTTGTGACATTAGATTTTGGAGCAGTATATAATGGTTATATTTCTGATACGACTCGAACAGTAGCAGTGGGAGAGCCAAGTGAACAATTGAAAGAAATTTACCAAGTCGTGCTCGATTCACAATTACTTGCTTTAGAAAAAGTAAAACCGGGTATGACAGGTAAAGAAGCTGATGCAATTGCACGTGATTATATCGCTTCTAAAGGCTATGGAGAAGCATTTGGTCATTCATTAGGTCATGGAATCGGTCTAGAGGTGCATGAAGGTCCTGGATTATCATTCCGTTCGGATATTGTGCTAGAACCAGGTATGGTTATTACAATCGAGCCAGGTATTTACTTACCTAATATCGGTGGAGTACGAATTGAAGATGATGCACTTGTAACGGAAAATGGTTTAGAGAAGCTCACGCACTCGACAAAAGAACTATTAATACTATCTTAATATTTGGAGGAAAATACATGATTTCAGTAAATGATTTTAAAACAGGATTAACAATTTTAGTAGACGGCGTACTTTACCGCGTATTGGATTTCCAACATGTAAAACCAGGAAAAGGTGCAGCGTTCGTTCGTTCAAAACTACGTAATCTTCGTAACGGATCAGTGAATGAAAAAACGTTCCGTGCTGGAGAAAAAGTAGAAAAAGCACAAATTGACAATAAAAAAATGCAATATTTATATGCAAGTGGGGATCAACATGTATTCATGGACACAGATTCTTACGAGCAATTAGAATTAAACGAAAACCAAATCGAGTACGAACTAAAATTCTTACGTGAAAACATGGAAATTCATGTAATTCAATATGCTGGTGAAACACTTGGAGTAGAATTACCAAAATCAGTTGAACTAGAAGTAACGGAAACAGAACCAGGTATTAAAGGAGACACTTCTGGTGGTGGTTCTAAAACAGCAACATTAGAAACTGGTTTAGTCGTGACTGTACCATTATTCATCAACGTTGGAGATAAATTAATCATCAACACAGATGAAGGTTCATACGTTTCAAGAGCTTAAAATAAAACCAAAAATAGCGGGTCTTTTCTCGATTTTGTCGAGAGAAGACTCGCTTTTTTGCTGTTTTCAGCCCATAAAAAGATTAGTGGACTAAGTTTTTGTTAGTGCAGGATGTTTAGTTGGACTTTCGCTCTTTTAAGTTGTAAAAAAGCACTTCTTAGTTGTAATAGGGAATTTTTGGTGGCTCTCTTTGGTCTAATGTTAATAGAGTGTATCTCCAATTTGCGATAATCTTTTTCATATTCTTTGATAACCATTCATATGTTATTCGTATGGAAGGGGGAGGCATTGTGGAACTTCACGATGTACTTCGAGTTGCGGGGATAGGATTATTAATTGCAATTCTGCACTTGTTCTTTGAATCTACTGGTAAAAAAGAGTTTGCTTTTTTCTTGTTTTTTGTTGGATATATTTATATGACAATCGAATTGTTACGTTTATTGAAATTATTTTTTTATGAGATTTCCACATTTTTAGAATGGCTTCTTATGACGAGTTAGCCAATGGTAGTATATGTCACGATTATTCTAGCATTTTGCTTGTTGGAATTAGTAAAAGAAACGTACCCACGTTTACATTCGATTATCTATACGATCTATGTTTTCCTTTTTTTAATGTACTTGGTTATATCTCTTATTATCCCGTTTGTGACCAACTATTTCTCCATCGTTCCAGTCGCCCTACTACCTGTATTTAAATTACTCCTTTTTTCTGTATTATTACTTTTTATTTCTCAAATTGTGGAAGAACTTCTCTCAGACTATGAATATACAAGCCTGGCAACCATGTTTACGTTCACAACTAAAGCAATTATTCTCCTCGTTTGGCTGCAGCATATGAAGCAATTTTACGAAAAGTTTTTTTCCGTACTAGGATTACTCTCTTGAAGGAATGAACTATGAATGATGGATGAAATGTTACAGACATTATTGCAGCCAGTCAAAGAGGTCATCCAAACATTTACGTATGTTCTCCTGTTTGGACTGGTGTTTGTTTGTTTAGAATGGTTAATTCCAAATAGTAAAAGGCTATTTAAATTTTTGTTTATCATGATTATTTGTTTCTATTGTTTAGAGCCAGCAATTCGAACTTTGGACATGATTCATGCGCTTTCAAACCAATTGGTAACACTTTTTTTAGGGATGTATCCCTTATTAACTGCAGGGATTGCTGTATCCGGTGGTGCTTTACTGATTACTTTGTGGAATCCGATGGTGATGTTATTTGCTTCGTTTACAACGATATTAGCTGAAAAAGTGTTAATACCTTCCATTATGGCAGCTTTCATATTTGACGTCATTACGAGAATCCATCCAGCTACTTCGTTTTCGAAAATGTCGGATCTCATTCGGATGACGTTGGTTGGGACTACCTCTATTATTTTACTTTTATATAGCTTTTTTATGACAGTTAATGGAGTTTTTACATGGTCGGTCAGTGGTGCAGTTAGCGAGTCTGCTAAACGATTAATCGCAAATAACATTCCATTTGTTGGCTCATTATTAACGGAAAGTATAAGTACGATGAAAAGTTACTCATCTTCCGCTTCAGTTGTTACCGGTAATGCGGTGCTTTTTTCTGTATTAATCTTAGTGTCTATACCGACGATTCAAACGATTTTAATCGCTTTTTTATACCGATTATTAGGAGCGATACTGGATCCTTTTATCGATGGCAATATTAGTGGTTTGTTGGACGATATTGGAAGGACATTATTCGTGTTGTCTATTATATCTGTACTGATCGCTTTTGCTTTCTTTTTTACTATTATCTTAACCATGCTTTTTGCGAAATTACTCATAAGTGTGAAAGGATAAAATCAATCGTTACCAATTTTTTATTTGGTCTTTTACTAATTGCGGTAGTTGGAGAACTTCTTTCGATACTACTAGAAGGTTCGGGCAGTGAAAAGATAGACTTTCTCGTTAAAATTGCGATAATCTTTTGGATCTTGTCCTTTCTCTTCATATAAATAGTTTGTCTTGCATAAAGTATTGTATCCATCATGAAAAGAAGGGTGAAGCATTATATCAATCAAACAAAAACCCACTTTTCGTTTTGTTGTCATAAGTATTGCTGTTCTCATCATCAGTCTACTTTTTTCAGAAATGTTCCTTTCCAATGATGAAAGTAATGCTACGGATACAAATCTAGCTCCCAAAACAACAGAAGACTTAGGCTACATATTAGAAAAAATCAGTGGGGTTGGCCGAGTGGAAGTGTATTTTCATTACAAAGAGAACACTGAAAAGTCAACGGAAAGTGACGTATCATTTTTCCAGTGGACAAGTGACAGTAGGGGGAACAAAGAAGAACTGATTGGAATACTAGTAGTAGCGGAAGGAGCGAGGGATAAACGCGTACAAAATAATTTGATTAAGACCCTTTCATCTGTTTTGCAAATAGCTCCACATCGAATCGTGATACAAGAAATGGAAATGGAGGATAAATAATATGAATATAAAAAAGAGATCAGTTTGGTTTTTAACTTTAATCAGTTTAGTAGCGGTAGTGACGGTTTTCTACTTATCGGATCGCCCATCTCCTTTTGATGGCATCGCCCTATTTTCCAATGACACATTAGAGGATGTGGAATTAGTGGAAACTTCCTCTACGAATGAAGAATCATTTGTGTCTCATAGTAATGAATTCGAAGAAATGAGAATGGAAGTGCAACAAAAACGAAGTCAGCTTCGGGACACATTAACAACAAAAGTCGGTTCGAATGATTTTTCTACAGAAGAAAAAGATGCAGCGTTTAACGAAATTGAAGAATTAATAAAAATAGACTCCACAGAAGCGATGTTGGAGCTTGTCATTAAATCACTAGGTTATGATGATGCACTTGTTCGCATCGAAGACAAGGATGTATTAATAGATGTCGTGGCAAACGAACAATCTACTAAAAAAGCTTCGGATATCGTTTATGCGGTTAAAAGAGAATGGCCACAAGCGTATAATGTAGAAGTTAAATTTAATGGATTATAAGAAAAAAGTGCCTTTAGCGGGCGCTTTTTTTCATTCTTTCTAGAAGATTTCCGAGCTAGCTATTTCAAATTATCGTAAAAACGTCTAAAATGGATATAGTAAGTATTAATAATGTATATAAAAGGGAGATAAGTTACATGAAAATCCAGGAAATCAGAGAAATTATTAAATTGATCGATCAATCTTCATTAGACGAATTTTTATATGAATCAGATGGTACAAAAATTAAATTAAAAAAGAATGATAAAGGAACTGTTACAACAGTTGGACAAACATTCGAAAGCTCATCTGTAGTGGAGCAACCAAAAGTGGTTGAAGTTAAGCCAGAACCTGTAAGCGAAGTGAAGGAAGAAGTCGTTGTAGCAGAAGCAAAACCAGTTGTAGAAGACAGCTCACTACATAAAATTACTTCACCAATGGTTGGTACATTCTATCAATCGGCTTCTCCGGATGCGGATTCATATGTACAAGTAGGTAGTAAAATAAATGCTGATTCAATCGTTTGTATCGTAGAAGCGATGAAACTATTCAACGAAATTGAAGCGGAAGTTGAAGGGGAAATCGTAGAGATTCTTGTAAAAGACGGTCAACTAGTTGAATATGGTCAACCATTGTTCCTCGTTAAAGGAAATTAATTTTAAACGAATTAAACTATAAACGAGGAAAGGGGCATATAAAATGAAAAAAGTATTAATTGCCAATCGCGGTGAAATCGCCGTTCGAATTATACGTGCGTGTAAAGAGTTAGGAATTGAAACGGTAGCGGTATACTCCGAGGCAGATCGGGAAGCCCTACATGTCCAAATTGCAGATGAAGCTTATTGCATCGGACCAAGATTATCGAAAGATTCTTATTTGAACTTTTCTAATATTATTAGTGTAGCGAAGCTAACTGGTTGTGAAGGAATCCATCCTGGTTATGGATTTTTAGCTGAGAATGCAGAATTCGCGGAGCTATGTGAAGAATGCGATATTAAATTTATCGGACCTACATCCCAGGCAATCAGAAGTATGGGGATTAAAGATGTTGCAAAAGAGACAATGCAAAAAGCAGGTGTTCCTACAGTTCCAGGTTCAAAAGGAATTGTGGAGACAGAAGAAGATGCCCTAAATGTGGCGAGAGAAATCGGCTTTCCCGTTATTATTAAAGCAACTGCTGGCGGTGGCGGTAAAGGAATTCGAGTTGCAAAAGACGAAGAAGATCTTATTAATGGGATAAAAATTACGCAAAAAGAAGCGGCAGCTGCATTTGGCAACCCAGGTGTATACTTAGAAAAATACATTGAAGTATTCCGTCATGTAGAAATTCAAGTACTTGCGGACGGACATGGAAACGCAGTTCACCTTGGGGAACGTGATTGTTCTGTTCAACGCCGTATGCAAAAACTAGTTGAAGAAGCGCCTTCTCCTGCATTATCAGAAGAACTTCGTGCAGAAATGGGAGAAGCTGCTGTAAAAGCGGCACTTGCAGTAGGTTATGAAAGTGCGGGTACCGTAGAATTTATATTCGATCATATCGAACAAAAATTCTATTTCATGGAAATGAATACTCGTATTCAAGTAGAACACCCAGTAACGGAAATGATTACAGGCATAGATTTGATCAAACAAATGCTATACGTTGCGTCAGGTGAAAAATTACAGTTCAAACAAGAAGATATAAAACTGAACGGTTGGGCAATTGAATGCCGTATCAACGCAGAAAATCCTTCGAAAAACTTTATGCCTTCTCCAGGTCTAGTAGAATTTTACTTGCCACCTGGTGGTCTAGGGGTACGTGTGGACTCGGCAGTTTACCCAGGCTATAGTATTCCACCATTTTATGATTCCATGGTGGCAAAACTAATAACTTACGGCGAAACACGTGAAGAAGCGATCGCGAAAATGAAACGTGCTCTTTCTGAATTTGCAATAGATGGCGTGGAAACAACGATTGCTTTTCATGAAAAACTCATGAATCATGAAGTGTTTGTATCTGGAGATTTTGACACGAAGTTTTTAGAGAAATACGATGTGATGAATTCATAAAAGGAGTGTTCTAAATGACAGAAAACACCGAACAAAAATTTGTTCAAATGACTCCTGAAGGAAAAGACAACTTAGGAACGATTGAAATTGCTCCTGAAGTAATTACTGTAATTGCAGGTATTGCAACAAATGAAGTAGAAGGAATCGCTGGAACCCGTGGTAATTTTGCTGCGGGTGTAGTAGAACGACTAGGCAAAAAAGTCCATGGAAAAGGGATTAAAACAGAGATCACAAATGATGGATTGTTTATTGATGTTTATTGTTTAGTTAAATACGGCGCTTCTGTTCCTACTGTTGCAAGAGAAGTACAGTCTCAAATTCGCCAAGCAATCGAGAATATGACGAGCCTGACACCGAAAGAAGTAAACGTTCATATTACGGGTGTACAATTTGAAACAGCAGAATAATTGTTAAGGGCCATCCTCTAAGATGGCTCTTTTCATTTTTTCTTTCTTCTCCTACGCATTGTGGTGGGAAATATGCTATTATTGTTCTTTAGATAGCTACATTTAAAGGAGAACTTATTCATGAAACGAAGACAAGCAAGAGAACTAGCACTGCAAGCACTATTTCAGTTAGACAATCACGAAATTTCCATAGAAGAAGCCATTGGGCATGTCACCGAGAAACAAGATCCATTTTTAACTCAATTAGTAACTGGTACAATTGAGCATAAAGAACAGATCGACGCTTCTTTGATTGATAAATTAGAGAACTGGTCACTTCCTAGATTACCTAAAATAGAACGTACAGTTCTTCGTATAGCTGTATATGAACTATTATTTACAGAAGAAACACCAGCAAAAGTAGTGATTAACGAAGCATTAGAAATTTGTAAATTGTTCGGTGATGAAAAATCTAGCCGTTTCGTAAATGGTGTATTATCCAAATATACAGAGCAATAATCTACTTACAATGGAGGAACATCAAACGTGTCAAATCATATAATCGATGGAAAACAAATCGCAAGTCAAGTAACAGAAAAAGTAAAAGAACGTGTAGAGCGTTTAAAAGAACAAGGTGTTACACCTGGTTTAGCAGTTGTTTTAGTTGGAAGTGATCCAGCATCTCAAACGTATGTGAATAACAAAACAAAAACTTGCGAAAGACTAGGCATGTATTCTGTCATGATTGAATTGGAAGCGGATATCTCAGAAGAAGCACTTCTAAAACATGTAGAAACATTAAATAATGACCCGAAAATCCACGGTATTTTAGTGCAGTTACCTTTACCAAAACAAATTGATGAAGATCGTGTAATTGCAGCTATTTCTCCATTTAAAGATGTCGACGGTTTCCATCCAGAGAGTGTAGGTAAAATGATGATCGGTCAACCAACCTTCCTTTCTTGTACTCCGTTTGGAATTATGAAATTACTTGAATATAGTGATGTGGAACTAGCAGGAAAACATGCAGTTATTATCGGTAGAAGTAATATCGTTGGAAAACCGATGGGACAATTGCTTTTACAAAAAGATGCAACTGTGACGTATTGCCATTCTAAAACAAGAGACTTACATACATTTACAAAACAAGCGGATATTTTAGTAGTAGCTACAGGTCGTGCGAAAATGATTGATGCAAGCTACGTTAAAGAAGGATCTGTTGTGATCGACGTTGGTATTAATCGCGATGAACATAACAAGCTTTGTGGCGATGTTGATTTTGCATCTGTAAAAGAAGTAGCTTCTAAAATTACGCCAGTACCGGGCGGAGTTGGCCCGATGACGATAGCGATGCTAATGGAAAATACTTGTATAGCAGCTGAAAATACATTGAAGAACTAATAGGGATAAAAGCTGTTTTTCGACAGAAAGACAGCTTTTACATTGCCCAGGGTCTGAGGAGTTGTTTTCGTGACATCAAACACATACTTAACGGTTAAGGCATTAACTAAATACATAAAAAGAAAATTTGATGCGGATACACACTTACGGGATGTTTACGTAAAAGGAGAACTTTCCAATGTGAAAGTCCACTCGAGCGGACATATTTATTTTACATTGAAAGACGATGCTGCAAGAGTCACTTCCGTCATGTTTGCGATGAATGCAAGAGCGCTCAAATTTACGCCTGAAAGCGGTATGAATGTACTTATTCGGGGAGATATTAACGTTTTTGAAGCAGCAGGGCAATATCAGCTTTATGCTTCCAATATGCAACCGGATGGAATCGGAGAACTATTCCTCGCTTTTGAACAGTTAAAAAAGAAATTGGAGAAAGAAGGATTATTTCATCCGAGCCGTAAAAAAGCAATTCCAACTTTCCCTAAAAAAATTGGAGTAGTTACATCGAAAACAGGAGCGGCGATTCGAGACATCTTAACTACTTTAGAACGCAGATATCCGATTAGCGAAGTAGTTGTGTTTCCAAGTATTGTTCAAGGACCCCAAGCGGCACCATCGATAGTAAAATCGATTGAGCAAGCAAATAGCATGGATTCCATAGACGTACTAATTGTTGGACGAGGTGGAGGATCTATTGAAGACCTATGGGCATTCAATGAAGAAGTAGTTGTTAGAGCGATTGCAAATAGTCATATACCGATTATTAGTGCGGTTGGGCATGAAACAGATACGACGATTGCAGACTTTGTGTCCGATTTACGGGCCCCTACGCCTACAGCAGCGGCAGAGATGGCAGTGCCAAGCAAAGAAAATCTTATGAAAAATATATTATCTTATCAATCTGCTTGCTTACACTTTGTGACCAAAAAATTGGCGGATGAGAAAAATAGATATAAGCGAGCGATTGAATCTCCTGTGCTTGCAACTCCCGAAAAGTTATATCGTCCTTTTATAGAGAGATATGTACGTGCAGAGCAACAACTACAAAGAGAAACAAGTCGTTTATACAAAGATAAGAGCCGATATTTTACACAAATGCAAAATAGATTTATCCAGCTTTCACCTCAGAAAGTAATAGATCAACATCAAAAATCAGTCCAAACAATTACGAATCAACTTAGTCAAGTAACTTTATCCATATTCGAAAAAAATCGAGGGCAATTTATCGCCTCCATACGTACGCTAGAAGCATTGAATCCATTAAAAATAATGGATCGCGGATATAGTATTACGTATAAGAACGAAAAATTAGTAAAAACAGTGGCTGATGTCCAGCAAGGTGATTCGATCATTGTTACTTTATCAGACGGGAAACTCGAAGCAATTGTTCAAGAAGTAGATACGAATGAGAGAGGGGACTAATTTTCATGACTAAAAAAGAAATTCCATTTGATGAAGCTATGCTACAACTAGAGAATATTGTGCGTCAATTAGAACAAGGGGATGTTCCATTAGAAAACGCGATCGAATTGTATCAAAAAGGCATGGAGCTATCCAAACTTTGTAGTGACAAACTACAAAGTGCAGAAAAGCAACTTGTCTCTTTCATGGGAGAAAAGGCAGAGGAAGCTGGTACCGAAAATGAGTAAAGGACTACAAACATTCATCCAAACAAATCAACCAGTTATCGAACAAAAGCTGTCTACATTAATACAGGAAATTCATGCCCCTGAAAAGTTAAAAGAAGCGATGGTATATTCACTTCAAGCAGGTGGGAAAAGGATAAGACCACTTTACACACTTGCAGTTTTAGAAGAACTGAATGTAATAAGTGAAGATGCAGCAATTGTAGCTAGCACAATTGAAATGATTCACACGTATTCGCTTATACATGATGATCTTCCAGCAATGGATGATGACAATCTGCGAAGAGGAAAACCTACGAATCATGTAGTTTTTGGCGAAGCACTCGCTATTTTAGCTGGAGATGGGCTTTTAACACTTGCCTTTGGAATAATAGCGCGACTTCCTAATTTATCAGCAGATCAGAAGATAGAGTTGATCGAGCGACTAAGCTACGCGGCTGGAGCAGAAGGCATGGTTGGTGGACAAGTACTAGATATTTTAGGTGAGGGAAAATCATTAACACTTGAAGAACTAGAACAAGTTCATATAAATAAAACAGGCGCACTTCTTTCCTTTAGCATATTAGCCGGTGGCATTATTGCAAATGCTTCGGAAAAAATTATGAAAGCATTACAAACGTATGCTTTCCATATTGGTTTAGCATTTCAAATTCAAGATGATATTTTAGATATCGAAGGCACTTCTGAGCAGCTCGGAAAAACTGCTGGGAAAGATGTATTAAGTGAAAAAAATACGTATCCTTCTATTTTAACGCTCATCGGTGCGAAAGAGCAGTTGCAAAAACAATATGAGTCAGCTATTATCGCGTTGGAAGAAGTTAATATGCACCAAGGTATTCTCGTTGAATTTGCCGATTATATTACGAAAAGATCAAACTAACAGCGTAAAATTTTGTTTTAATGGGATTTATTGATATTATATTAACTAGTTGTAAAGAAGGAAATCTTAAAAGAAGGTGTGTGATGGCAATGGATTTAACTTCAATTTCTAGCCCATCCTTTTTAAAAAGTTTAGATAATGAACAATTAAAGGAATTAAGTGAAGATATTCGATCGTTTTTAATAGAGAAATTATCTGTAACGGGTGGTCATATCGGACCCAATTTAGGTGTTGTAGAATTGACAATTGCACTTCATAAATCGTTCAATAGTCCAGAAGATAAATTTCTTTGGGATGTTGGACATCAAGCATATGTGCATAAAATTTTAACAGGGCGAGCAGATCAGTTTGATACGCTACGTCAATTTAAAGGGCTTTGTGGTTTTCCGAAAAGAATTGAAAGTGAACATGATGTGTGGGAGGCAGGACATAGTTCCACATCACTTTCTGCTGCTATGGGAATGGCAAAAGCGAGAGATTTACAAAATAAAAAGAATTATGTCGTACCAATTATTGGAGATGGCGCGCTTACAGGTGGAATGGCATTAGAGGCGCTAAATCATATCGGTCATGAAAAAACAGATATGATCGTTATTTTAAATGATAACGAAATGTCGATTGCTCCGAACGTTGGCGCATTGCATAATGTGTTAGGAAAACTACGAACACATGGTACGTACAATAAAGCAAAAGATGAATTAGAATATTTACTAAAGAAAATTCCCGCGGTTGGTGGGAAACTTGCAGGGACTGCGGAGCGAGTAAAAGATAGTTTGAAATACTTACTGGTGTCTGGTGTATTTTTTGAAGAAATGGGCTTCACTTATTTAGGTCCAATTGATGGACATAGTTTCGAAGCGTTAGAAGAAAATTTAAAAAATGCGAAGAAAATGAAAGGTCCTGTTCTCCTTCATGTAATTACGAAAAAAGGAAAAGGATATAAACCTGCTGAACAAGATAAGATTGGTACTTGGCACGGGACTGGTCCTTATAAAATGGAAACAGGCGATCTAATCAAATCCTCTTCCAAAGCACCATCTTGGAGTGGTTTAATCGCAGAAACAGCAAGAAAGCTTGCACGTATAGATAAACGCATTGTCGCAATTACCCCTGCTATGCCAGTTGGATCAAAATTGGAAGGATTTGCTTCCGAGTTCCCAGATCGTATGTTTGACGTTGGGATTGCAGAACAACATGCAACGACAATGGCAGCTGGTATGGCTGCAGATGGGATGAAACCATTTTTAGTCATTTACTCGACTTTTCTACAAAGAGCATATGATCAGGTGCTACATGATATCTGTCGTCAAAACTTAAATGTCGTAATTGGTATAGACCGTTCCGGTTTAGTAGGAGCAGACGGTGAAACACATCAAGGAGTATATGACATCTCATTTTTACGTCATATGCCTAATATGGTTATCATGATGCCGAAGGATGAAAACGAAGGACAACATATGGTGAAGACGGCATTCGATTATGCAGACGGTCCAATCGCCATTCGTTACCCAAGAGGAAACGGATTAGGTGTACCTATGGATGAAAGCTTAAAAACAATTCCTATCGGTTTATGGGAAGTATTAAAAGAAGGTACACAAGCTGTTATCCTAACGTTCGGTACGACGATTCCAATGGCTATGACAGCAGCGGAACAATTGGCAGAAGCGAATATTTCGGTTGAAGTCGTGAACGCTCGTTTTATCAAGCCACTAGATGAGCAAATGCTAATGAGTTTGCACGCACGTAATATTCCGATTATTACTGTGGAAGAGAGTGCCCTTCAAGGTGGTTTTGGAAGTGCTGTCCTAGAGTTTTTCAATGAAAAACATGTTCAAGCGAACGTAAAAAGAATAGGAATTCCGGACGTATTTATCGAACACGGTGATGTGAATCAATTATTAGAAGAAATTCATATCACGACAGAAGATATTATAAAGCTAGTAAAAACTTCCATAACGGAAAGTTCAAGGTATATTTCATCATGACCAAAGTGCCGAAAGAGCGTGTAGATATACTATTAGTGGAACAAGGTTTATTTGAAACAAGAGAAAAAGCAAAGCGTGCAATTATGGCAGGGCTTATATATAACAAAGAAGAACGGGTTGACAAACCAGGTGAAAAAATAGGAATCGATTCTATCTTAACCGTCAAGGGTCAAGTATTAAAATATGTAAGTAGAGGCGGGCTAAAGCTAGAGAAGGCATTAGAACAATTCGATCTTACTGTACAAGACAAAATAATGTTAGATATCGGTTCCTCTACTGGCGGATTTACAGATTGCGGTTTACAAAATGGTGTCAAGCATGCTTATGCACTCGATGTGGGAAGCAATCAATTAGCGTGGAAAATTCGCCAAGATCCGCGTGTAACAGTCATGGAGAAAACAAATTTTAGATATTCCACTCCTGCTGATTTTACAGAAGGTCTACCAACTTTTGCGTCGATTGATGTTTCGTTTATTTCATTAAAACTAATTTTTCCAACACTAAAAACTATTTTAGTTCCAAATGGTGATGTGATTGCGCTTGTAAAACCACAATTTGAAGCTGGAAAAGATCGTGTTGGAAAAAAAGGGATTGTAAGAGATCCCGCGGTACATATAGACGTATTAAATGAAATTGCTAATTTTGCGGAAAGTACCCATTTCCAATTGATAAATGCTTCGTACTCGCCAATAACTGGTGGAGAAGGGAATATCGAGTTTCTGTTTCATTTAAAAAGTGTAAACGAGGGACAAGTTATCCCTCATGAAATAGATTTTACAAAACTCGTCAGTGTTGCACATAATTCCTTCCAATAATTCGCGACTCTACAAAAGGGTCGCGTTTTTTCTTGTGACTTTTAAGGTGAAGTGCTAATGTATAAAGTAAATAGTATAAAGTGAAACTTCTATTAGTAGGTATTTTTTCGTCCCACCACTGATGGTTAGTTAAATTCGTATAAATATACAATGAGGTGATTCGCATGAATAAAGGACAAAGGCATATTCGCATTCGCGATATTATTGCCAATAACGAAATAGAAACGCAAGATGATTTAGTCGACTTTTTAAAAAATACCGGATATAACGTAACGCAAGCTACTGTCTCTCGAGATATAAAAGAACTACATTTAGTGAAAGTTCCATTGCCAAATGGAAATTATAAATATAGTCTTCCAGCAGACCAACGATTTAACCCAACCCAAAAACTACGTCGTGCTTTAACTGATGCATTTGTTAGTATCGACGGAGCAAGCCATTTTTTAGTTATGAAAACGTTACCGGGTAATGCACATGCAATTGGTTCGCTTATCGATTATTTAGATTGGACCGAAATACTAGGTACGATTTGCGGAGATGATACTTGTTTAATCTTATGTCGAGAAGAAGCAGATAGTGAAATCGTCAAAAGCCGGCTTTTAGAGATGCTGTAAAAAGAGGTGAGGTCTGGTGTTAAAAGAAATATCCATTAAAAATTTTGCGATTATTGATGAACTTACGGTTAGTTTTGAAGAAGGGCTAACTGTACTAACTGGGGAAACAGGAGCAGGTAAGTCGATTATTATCGATGCCGTCCATTTATTATGCGGTGGAAGAGGCTCTCAAGAGTTTATCCGACATGGAGCAAAAAAGGCAGAACTAGAAGGATTATTTATCATTTCCAATCCTAAGCATGGTGTGTTCAAAAAAATGCTGGATGTAGGGATCGACATAGACGAAGAGTCCATTATTTTACGAAGAGACATTAACGATTCGGGTAAAAGTGTTTGTCGAGTCAATGGGAAACTTGTGACCATAGGTATTTTAAGAGAGATTGGCGCATCATTAATCGATATTCATGGCCAACATGAAAGCCAAGAACTGATGGATGACAGGGCGCATATCCATCTGCTAGATCAATTTGCAGGAGAAGATTTAAAACTCGTAAAAGATTCATATAAAGAGTTATTTGCTCAATATAAAAAATGGAAAAAAGAGTTTGCTACTTTAACGGAAAATGAACAACAAATCGCTCATAAAATTGATTTATATACATTTCAAGTCGATGAAATTGAAGAAGCAGGTTTAGTCATCGGAGAAGAAGAACAGCTACAAGAAGAAAAAAAGAAGCTGCAAAACTTTCATAAAATGTTCGACAAAATGAGCAGTGCATATCAATCTATTTTAGATGAATCTAAAGGTTTAGATTACATCGGGACAGCGATGGCTGACTTGCAAGATATAGCAGAAGTAGATAAAAATATGCACGACTTGAGCGAAAATGTTTCAACTGCATTTTATATGTTGCAAGATGCGGCCTATCAGCTAAAAAATGAATTAGATGAAATGGAATACGATAGTAACCAACTACAAATTGTAGAAGATCGTCTTGCATTGATTCAAACATTGAAAAGGAAATATGGTACTTCTATTGAAGAAATTTTAGAGTATAAGGAACAAATCGAGCATAGCCTAGGACAACTAGTAAATAGAGATGAACAAATTCAAAAAACGGCCGAAAAAATAAACCAAATCGAAAAAGATTTAGAATTAGAAGCGACCGATTTAACACATAAACGTAAAGTGGCAGCTAAACAATTAAGTAAAGCTATCATGGATCAATTGCAAGAGCTTTATATGGAAAAGGCTACCTTTTCAGTCATGTTTCATGATTCGACGAAACCAATGTATAATGAGAATGGGCTAGATGAACTGTCTTTTTATATTTCCACCAATGTAGGGGAACCGCTAAAAGCACTAACTAAAATTGCTTCCGGTGGTGAGCTTTCTCGAATGATGCTTGCACTTAAAAGCATTTTCTCTAGACATCAAGGTATTACGTCCATCATATTTGATGAAGTGGATACAGGTGTAAGCGGTAGAGTTGCCCAAGCAATCGCCGAAAAAATTGCTGGAATTGCAACGAATTCGCAAGTATTATGTATTTCCCATTTACCACAAGTTGCAGCAATGGCTGACCAACATTTAATGATTAAAAAAGTAGTGAACGGCAATCGAACGTTTACAGTTCTTGAAGAGGTAGTAGATGATAAGCGTGCGGAAGAACTTAGTCGTATGATGTCTGGTGCTGAAATTACAAGCACGACCTTCCAACATTCAAAAGAACTATTAAAATTAGCAAAAGATCGAAAAAAAATATTACGAAAAGTGTGAAGACCCATATAAAAAGGGTCTTCTTTTTTTATCCCGCATTAACGGGCAGTAAGACTCCCACTTCAAGATTTAAGAAAAGCGAAAAGATAAGCGGGAGATCAACTGCCCGTAAAAGCCCGATTGGTTCAACTAACAATCAGTGGGGGATGAAGAAAACCTCCCAATGATTGAAGTTTCACTTTATCAATTATTTACCTCACATAGAGTTCTTTCAGCGGGACATAGTATTTGTATAGGAGGTGAAATATGAAAAAAACCTATCGTAAATGGTCGCTAATGCCAATGCTTTTCTTCACATTATTTTTTGCGAGCAACCCTACTTATGCAGCCGGACCTGCCGTCGTCCCGCTTGGTCAATCCATACAAATTGATCTTCAATACGGCGCTGTATTCCTCAGTCATGATGTTATGTTAACAGATGAGGATTGGTTACGTGCTGGTGATTCCATTCACCAAATAAACGACCAAACGATAACGAATGTAGAAGAGGTAAAAACGCACGTAAAAGATAAAGAACAAATTACTATTCAGTATGAGCACAATAAAAAAATGCATACAAAAGAAATTACTTCTGAACAAACATTAAAACTGCTTCCTTTTTTAAGGGATGCTACAGAAGGAATTGGCACATTAACTTATTTTGACCCTGCTACAAAAGAGTTTGGAGCACTTGGTCATCAAATCGTCGACCATACGACAGGAGTAACTCCCAAATTTTCAGAAGGATCCATTTATTTATCTTCGATTGAACAAATAAAGAAAAGTATCCCAGGACAACCAGGGTATAAAATTACTTCTCATGATGCGAATACTTCGCCTATAGGCGGTGTAGATGAAAACAATGTGTATGGCATTTTTGGTAAGTTAGAGGATAACGCTTTAGAGAATATACCATTGCAACAAGTAGAAATTGCAGACGTAGAAACGATAATGCCAGGTGAAGCTATTATGCGAACATCTATCGACGGTGAAAAAGTACAAGACTTTACGATAAATATTTCTTCAGTCGATGGAAATCTGTTTCAGTTTACTGTAACGGATAAATCCCTTATCCAAAAAACAGGTGGAATATTACAAGGGATGAGTGGAAGTCCCATTATTCAAAAAGACAAACTAATCGGTGTGGTTACACATATGTATGTGGACAAACCTAAAAATGGTGCAGCACTTGCAATCACAGAAATGATGAAAAAAAATCCATGAATTTGATTCATGCAGGGTAGACCGAATTATGGTCTACCCTTTTTCACTGAAAATCGCTACAATGAATATATAGAATATTCGACAAATGTGTCGAAACAAATGCTTAATTATCGAAAAAGGTAGAAACTGTAATAACAAAGACTTATTTTTAGCAAAAATAAAGGAAGTAATCTAAAAATAGCGAATATTACCTAAGTCAAAAAATACAAAGGTGGATGAGTAGGATGGAGAAAATTAAAATTGCAATCGTAGACGACAATAAAGACTTATTAAGGACGATGGGGTCGTATTTTGATCAGCATCCAGAAATAGAAGTTATCGGAACAGCAAGTAACGGAAAGCTTTGTTTGGAATTATTAGAAACCCAAAAACCAGATGTCCTGTTACTAGATATTATAATGCCGCATCTCGATGGCATTGCAGTACTCGATAGCTTACAAAAAAATAATCAATTGAACGGTATCCAAATAATTATGCTAACTGCCTTTGGTCAAGAGGATGTAATGAAACAAGCGGTCGACTTAGGCGCATCTTATTTTATGTTAAAACCGTTTGAATTCGATCGTCTAGTTTCGCAAATAAAACAAGTAGCTGGCAAAAAAGAATTTACTCAAGATATTCCTACTAAGTCAAATCCAGAAAAAGAAGCCGCACAGAGTAAACGTATGATCGATCACACGATTACAAATGTGATTAAAGAAATTGGTGTTCCTGCACATATTAAAGGCTACTCTTATTTGCGAGAAGCAATCCAAATGGTTTATTCAGATGTAGAGTTACTTGGCTCCATCACGAAAGTATTATATCCAGAAATCGCTAAAAAATTTCAAACGACACCATCTCGTGTAGAACGTGCAATTCGTCATGCAATTGAAGTCGCATGGAACAGAGGAAACTACGAAACTATTTCCAAAATGTTTGGCTACACAGTCCATCATCTCAAATCAAAACCTACCAATTCAGAGTTCATCGCGATGATTGCAGATAAAATTCGCATGGAGAACATGGCTAGTTAATCGAGTAGTACCAACATTTTGAGTATCATTTCTGTGGAAGCGTATGCAATAAAAATATATTGCCATTGCCATGAAATAACCTAATTCATAGCGATAAATTGTACTCATTATATTTATAATTATACAAAGCCAACGAATAACCCGATTCGCTGGTTTTTTTTTGCTTTTGGAAATAACGAGTGTTTGGAATGTGGCATTTTGCAAAATGGTGTAGAGTATAGGGAAAGTGCGTCTTAAAGTAACCGCTATGATTTTCGTTACGGGATGGACGCTCACGCTACGGAAAGCTACCGCACTGCTGCAAAAAATCCCTGCGGACACTTCATACAACTCACTACTGCGCAGTATCCCTAAATTACGACCCTTCTATAAAATGAAAATCTTACCTTTTGGACTATTTGCTCAGAATAAATACAACCAAATGACTGTATATTACAAAAAATATTCATCATTATTTTGAGTGAGTTAGGTATTAATACGGAAATTCAATAACCTTTTTAGATTTTTTGTCCGTTAATCGTTTATAGACGTATAATAATATTGGAGAGGAAGTGTGCTACTTGATGATTATTGAAAAAAATGACGAAATAACTTTATCGGAAGAGAATGGACGGGTGTTCATTGCAATAACTAATAGTGGATACAACTTGAAAAAATTTGATGAATTGACTCGCAAGCACACCCGCTTAAAAGTTTCTAATTTTTTGGCGTTGAAAAAAGCGGTGGAGAATAAATCACATGACCCTATTGAGATAGGCAGTTGGATAGAAAGTATGCAGTTAGAAATAAGTGCAGATAAAATGGAAGCGCTTCTAACGATTTATGAGTCAGAGACGTACATCCAAGAAAATTTAGCAGAAATTCATACGAACATACAAAAATTACTACTAGAACAGCGTATTACTTACGGACATAAACCGATCGATTTATTGACTGTAAAAACAGGAAAAACATACATAGTTGCAAAAGGATTGCCACCTCAAAGAGGAGAGGATGCAAAAGTAATCTATTTAGACCAAGCTGAAAAGAAACCGGTCATTAAAGAGGATGGAAACACCGATTTTTTTGATATGAATTTTATTGTTGAAATAAAAGAAGGATCTTGGTTGGGAGAAAAAATACCTCCACATAAGGGAACTGATGGAATAAATATATTCGGGGAAGCGGTACCTGCTGAACTAGGGGAAGATACACCATTAAAATATGACACAAACAGTGCTTATGAAGTGGAAGAGGAAGGTAAAACAGTACTTCGTTCGAAAACAAAAGGAATCATTGGAGAAGTAAATGGGGTATTATCTGTTCAAAAACATCTTGTCATAGATGGAGATGTTGGAATTGAGACGGGAAATCTAACATTTGATGGATCGATACGTGTGAAGGGTACGATTATGGCAGGATATTCTGTTATTGCGTCAGGAGACATTTCGATTGAAGGAAAAGAAGGAGTACATGCTGCGGAGTTGATAAAATCAACAGAAGGAGATGTCTTTATCAAAGGGGGCATTTTTGGACGTGGTGTAACAAATGTCGAAGCCTATAAAAATATTTATATGAAACATGCCAATGCCTGCACTTTAGAAGCAAAAGAGAATATTCACATAGGATATTATACGCTCAGTTCTACCATTGCAGCCAATCAAATAGTACTCGATGAGCGAAAAGGAAAAATTATAGGTGGTAAAACGATAGCGGTGCATTCGATAACTGCTGCATATTCTGGTAATAGCATGGAAAGAAAAACAGAACTAATCGTCCAAGGTATTGATCGAAAAATATTAAAAGAAAACGCAAAAGAAAAAGCGGAAGAAATGATGAAGCTCCAAGAGGAGTCGACTAAACTGAACGTACAAATTAGCCAATTCCAACAACTAAAAAATGCCATGACGGTCCAACAAATAGCCGTATTTGAACAAACAAAGCAAAAATACAACCAAATACAATTGAAAATAAAAGAAATAGATACAGAAATCCAACGAATATTAAAAACACTACGCCAACCGAATGATCATTATATTCAAATTACAAAAGAAGCGAGTGCTGGTACTATTATTCAAATTGGCCATAAGTACTCTGTATTATCAAGTCCAACGAATGGGAAATTTAAAATAGAAAATGGGGAGTTAAATGTCTAATTTACCCGTATATGCACATCGGGGAGCTCCAAATAGGGCTGTCGAAAACTCAATGAAAGCTTTCAAGCGAGCTATTATGCTTGGAATAGATGGATTAGAAATAGATTTACAGCTGTCTGCAGATGGTGTTGCTTTCGTGACGCATGATATTGACTTTTTTCGATTAGCTGGAAATAGTCGAAGGATTACAGATATGCACTCAGAAGAAATTTTGCAGTTGAAATTAGGAAGTCCGGTTTATCGAAAATTTTGGTACAGCCGTGTAATGACATTTGATCAGTTTTTACAATTGGTAGCACCTAGTGGTATGAAATTGAATGTAGAACTAAAAGAATCGTTCTTAGGAAAAATTGAAAAAATTATTGAAGTTGTTGAAAAAACAAAAGGTTTAGCAGATGTTCATTTTTCTTCATTCGAATTTAGCATATTGCAAACGATCCATACGATGGGGCTGAATGCAAAAACGGCTTTTATCGGGAAAAAAAACACCGATTGGGATTATATATTATCGATAAGAAAATGGGATGCAATCCATTTAAACAAAAAGTTTTATGATTCGGAGCTTATGCACAAAATTTGGAGTGAAGGGTTTCCGATGCGTTTTTACAATGTAAAAGGAAACGAAAAATACATTGTCCATCCACATGAATCGGTTATTGGCTGGATTTCGGACTATCCAGAAAAAGTCATCCAACGACAAAAAAGGAATCTGACTTAAAAGTCAAGATTCCTTTTTCTTTTGAAATCGTGGAGCTACTTTTCCGTTTTTTCGATCCCTGTTCAATAAAAACCCAGCAAAGAAGCCTAACCCTAAAACAGTGAAAATAATTCCGCTTATAAATTGGATGGCCAAGCCTCCAATAGGAAGAATTTGCAATCCGAAAAACGTATCTCTCATTAATTTAATCCCAAACGCTGCTAAAATTCCAGGAATTAATAACACGATTAAAGCCGCTAAACGACCCATTTTCTTCACTCCTGTTCTTACATTTTTAATTTTACATGCAAGAATATGATTGTCAACGAAAGAAACTTACGTTATGATGAATGAGAAGTGCAATAAGTTGCGAAAGTTAAAACGGGGGTGTGCATATTTTTGCAAAACATACTTATTGTAGGTGCAGGTAACGGTGGATATGCACTTCTGAAGTTGATGGAACAAGCTGATTACTTACAAGTTACAGCAATTGTTGATATCAACGAAGAGGCTCCTGGAATGATTTACGCAAGAGAGCATCAAATTCCTACTTTTTCAGATTGGAAGCCTCTTTTAAGCGGAAATATTCAAATCATTATTGATGTAACAGGGCAGAAAGCAGTGTTTCAAGAACTACTTGCAAATCGACCTGCTACAGCAGTCATTATACCTGGTGAAATTGCCAACTTAATCGTTACGTTATTGGAAGAAAAAAATGATTACATTCAAATCATTGACCGCAAAAAAATGATGCAAGAACTTATTTTTAATTCTATCGAAGAAGGCATGATCGGAATCGATAGCCGAGGAATCGTCCATTTTTTCAACAAAAGTGCGGAAAGAATGACGGGGATGCCACTAGAACAAGCAATTGGTAAACATGTGCATGAAGTAATTGGTTTAAGTGAATTACCAAGAATATTCGAGACTGGTCGTGTCGAACTAAACAAAGAACTCACTCTTGAAAGCGGTACCAAAATTGTTACGTCAAGGTATCCGATGATCAATGAGGAAGGGAAAAAAGTTGGCGCATTTGCAGTATTTAAGGATATCACGGAGGTACTTCAATTAGCAGAAGAGATTACAAATTTAACGGAAATCCAAAAAATGTTAGAAGCAATTATTTATTCGAGTGATGACGCTATTTCCGTAGTAGATGAAGAAGGAAAAGGGATTCTTATTAACCCGGCCTATACTCGAATTACTGGTTTCAGCGAAGAAGAAGTGATCGGCAGACCGGCAACTGCGGATATTTCCGAGGGGGAAAGTATCCATTTGAAAGTGTTGCAAACGAAAAAGCCGATTCGTGGGGTGAATCTTCGTGTTGGAAAACAGAAAAAAGAAGTGATTGTAAATGTTGCGCCAATCCTAGTGAATAGTGAGATAAAAGGAAGTGTCGGGGTCATTCATGACATGACCGAAATGCGCGGGCTTATGAAAGAACTGGATCGTGCAAAAACACTTATTCGTACACTGGAATTATCATATTCACTAAAAGATATCCTAGGAACATCCAAACAGATAATTTTCGCGATGGATCAAGCAAGGCTAGCAGCAAGTGTCCCTGTTACAGTCCTCTTAAGGGGAGAGGTTGGTTCAGGGAAGGATTTATTTGCTCATGCGATTCATAGTGAAAGTGATCGTGCCTTTCATCCATTTATTCGCGTTAATTGTAGCTCTATGGAAGAGCATTTATTAGAAAAAGAATTATTCGGCTTGGAAGAGAGTGGTTTAAGTCAAACAGGATTATTCGAGCATGCTGCGAATGGTACTATTTTCTTGGACGAAGTTGGGGAACTTACGAAGAAGACGCAAGCAAAATTGCTTAACGTTCTTAGAGAAAATGCCATAATTCGAGTTGGGGGAACTACTTCTATTCCTATAGATGTGCGAATCATTGCATCAAGTAGTATTAATTTAGAAAAAGCAATGCGTGAAGGCACATTTCGTGAAGACTTTTATTTTCAATTAAATCGAATGCCTATTCATATTCCAGCTTTAAGAGAGCGAAAAGAAGACATTCCACTTATAGCAGAGCATTTACTTGTAAAGCTTAACCAAGAATTTGGTCGGAATGTGGAAGGATTCACTGAGGAAGCGATGGGAAGTTTACTTGACTATAATTGGCCCGGAAATGTTCGTGAGCTAGAAAATGTTATCAGTCGTTCGATGATTTTCTTACAGCCGAACGATCGATTTGTAGAAGAACATCACTTACCAAAATCGATGCTTGTTTTAGCGAATGATGATGATGACACTTCAGATGGTACGCTTGCCGAGCAGATGGATGAGTTGGAGAAAAAAGTATTAGCACGGGCGTTAAAAGCTTGTAGTGGAAATAAATCGCAAACGGCAAAAAAACTGCAAATTTCGTTGCGTACGCTATATTACAAATTAGAAAAATACAATTTAGTTTAAAATGGGAGTTATGTTCAAGCAACAAGGGGTATTTAAAATATAAAGCAAAACATTTAACTACTGGGAGGAATTACACATGGAAATTTTCAAATATATGGAGACTTACGATTATGAGCAATTAATTTTTTGCCAAGACAAAACATCAGGGTTGAAAGCGATTATTGCGATTCATGACACGACACTTGGACCAGCACTTGGTGGAACTCGTATGTGGAATTATGCGTCAGAAGAAGAAGCAATTGAAGATGCATTACGACTAGCAAAAGGGATGACTTATAAAAATGCTGCTGCTGGGCTTAATCTTGGTGGCGGTAAAACAGTTATTATCGGAGATCCATTGAAAGACAAAAATGAAGAAATGTTCCGTGCATTCGGTCGTTTCATCCAAGGGTTAAATGGCCGTTATATTACTGCTGAAGATGTTGGTACAACTGTAGCAGATATGGATATTATTCATGAAGAAACGAATTATGTAACTGGTATTTCGGAAGCATTTGGCTCTTCAGGTAATCCATCACCAGTTACAGCGTACGGAGTATATGTAGGGATGAAAGCTGCGGCAAAAGAAGCATTTGGTTCAAATTCTTTAGAAGGTAAAACGGTTGCAGTTCAAGGTGTAGGAAACGTCGCATATACATTATGCGATTATTTACACAAAGAAGGTGCAAAACTGATTGTAGCTGATATTAACCAGACTTCAGTTGACCGTGCAGTAAATGCATTTGGAGCAGTACAAGTAGGCGTTGATGAAATTTATTCACAAGATGCGGATATATTTGCACCATGTGCACTTGGCGCAATTATTAATGACGATACAATTCCACAACTAAAAGCAAAAGTAATTGCAGGTTCTGCTAATAATCAACTAAAAGACACAAAACATGGGGATATTATCCATGAAATGGGCATTGCATACGCGCCGGATTATGTTATCAATTCAGGTGGCGTTATTAACGTAGCGGACGAATTATATGGCTATAATCAAGATCGTGCAATGAAACGTGTTGCTGGAATTTATGATACAATTGAAAAGATTTTCGCTATTTCTAAAAGAGATGAGATCCCAACGTACGTTGCAGCAGACCGCCTTGCAGAAGAGCGCATTGCACGTATAGGAAAATCTCGTAGCCAATTTTTACAAAACGGCAAACATATTATTACAAATCGATAATAAAAAGTAGACGAAAGCAAAATAATAGTTAACCAAATGATGGGCCGACTTTGAAAAAAGCGGCCTTCATTGGTTCTGTTTAGTATTAAGGAGGCTAATTCGTTGGCAAAAGAATATGATATAGTCATTATCGGTGGTGGAACAGGCGGGTACGTCGCTGCTATTCGGTCGGCTCAATTAGGATTGAAAACAGCAATCGTAGAAAAAGGTAATCTTGGAGGTACATGTTTGCATAAAGGATGTATTCCGAGTAAAGCATTACTTCGAAGCGCAGAAGTGTATGCAACGACAAAAAATCATGCAGCGGACTTTGGGGTAAATACTTCTGAAGTAACGCTTGACTTTAGTCGGGTGCAAGCACGTAAAGAATCCATCGTTAGCCAGTTGCATCAAGGTGTACAAGGGCTAATGAAAAAAGGTAAAATTGATGTGTATGAAGGTACTGGTAGAATGCTAGGTCCATCTATCTTTTCACCATCTCCAGGTGGAACGATTTCAGTTGAGATGAATAATGGGGATGAAAATGAAATGCTTATTCCGAAAAATGTAGTCATTGCAACGGGTTCAAGACCTCGAACTTTACCAGGACTTACAATAGACGGAACATTTGTCATGAGTTCAGATGAAGCATTGGCAATGACAGAGTTACCAAAATCGATTCTTATTGTCGGTGGTGGAGTCATTGGTATCGAATGGGCTTCCATGTTAAATGACTTCGGGGTAGAAGTGACAGTTATTGAGTATGCCGATCGTATTATCCCTACGGAAGACAAAGATATCTCCAAGGAAATGCAAAAACTACTTGCTAAAAAAGGAATTACATTTGCAACAAGTGCAAAAGTACTTCCAGAAACATTAGAAACTACGGACAATCAAGTAAAAATTACTGCAGAACTAAATGGAGAAAACAAAACATTTACTGCTGAAAAAATGCTTGTATCTGTAGGTCGTCAAGCAAATGTAGAAGGTATTGGTATCGAAAATACCGATATCGTTGTAGAAAAAGGATTTATCCAAGTATCTGAAACATTCCAAACAAAAGAATCTCATATATATGCAATTGGTGATGTAATCGGTGGTCTTCAACTAGCGCATGTAGCAAGTCATGAAGGAATTACTGCGATTGAGCATATCGCTGGTAATGAAATTTCACCGATTGACTATAAACTAGTTTCTCGTTGTATTTATTCGAGTCCTGAAAGCTCTAGCGTTGGTATTACAGAACAACAAGCAAAAGAGCAAGGATTTGATGTCAAGGTTGGAAAATTCTCCTTTAAAGCTATTGGGAAAGCATTAGTTTACGGAGAGTCAGATGGCTTTGTGAAAATTGTTGCAGATAAGAAAACGAATGATATTTTAGGCGTTCATATGATAGGACCGCATGTAACCGATATGATTTCGGAAGCAGGTCTAGCTATGGTTCTAGATGCAACTCCTTGGGAAATCGCCCATACGATACACCCGCATCCAACACTTAGCGAAATAATGGGTGAAGCGGCACTTGCTGTAGATGGTAAAGCTATTCATATGTAAAAAGGAGGAGTTCTACATGACAACAAATCGTCACGCAGAATTAGGGTTAACAAATGAAGATGTGTTGAAAATGTTCGAAACAATGCTAATGGCACGTCGTATTGATGAACGTATGTGGTTATTAAACCGCGCAGGGAAAATTCCATTTGTCATTTCTTGTCAAGGACAAGAAGCAGCACAAGTAGGAGCAGCGTTTGCACTTGATAATACGAAGGATTATATTGCACCTTACTACCGTGATATGGGTGTTGTTTTACATTTCGGTATGACTGCAAAAGATTTGATGTTATCTGCATTTGCAAAAGCAGAAGATCCAAACTCAGGCGGCCGTCAAATGCCTGGGCATTTTGGTCAAAAGAGAAATAGAATTTTAACTGGTTCTTCACCGGTTACTACTCAATTACCACATGCAGTGGGAGTAGCGCTTGCTGCTAAAATTGAAAAGAAAGATTTTATTACATTCGTGACGCTTGGAGAAGGTTCTTCTAACCAAGGAGATTTCCACGAAGGGTTAAATTTTGCGGGTGTTCACCAATTGCCATGTATTACGATGGTTGAAAATAATAATTATGCAATTTCTGTTCCATTTGAACGTCAAGTAGCGAGTAAAACGGTTGCAGACCGTGCATCCAGTTACGGAATGCCTGGAGTGACGGTCGATGGAAAAGATCCTATTGCTGTATATAAAGTAGTAAAAGAAGCGGCAGATCGTGCTCGTAACGGGGAAGGACCAAGCTTGATTGAAGCAGTAACTTACCGTCTAACTGCCCACTCTTCAGATGATGATGATCGTCAATATCGTACTGCCGAAGATATTGCAGAAGGTAAAGCATTAGATCCGCTTATTACGTTTGCAAAATATTTGCGAGATAATGATATTTTAACAACTGACTTAGAAAAAGAGATTAACGACCGCATTATGAAAGAAGTAAATGAAGCAACAGACTATGCTGAAAATGCACCTTATGCGGCTCCAGAAGATGCATTGAAATATGTATATGCAGAAAAAGATGGGGGGAACGCATAATGGCAATCATGTCTTATATCGATGCAATTACACTTGCAATGAAAGAAGAAATGACTCGCGATGAACGCGTATTCGTTCTTGGAGAAGACGTAGGTCGAAAAGGCGGTGTGTTCAAGGCAACAAATGGTCTGTACGATGAGTTCGGTGAATACCGCGTTTTAGACACACCTCTTGCTGAATCTGCCATTGCTGGTGTAGGGATTGGTGCAGCAATGTACGGGCTTCGTCCAATAGCAGAAATGCAGTTTGCAGATTTTATCATGCCTGCAGTGAACCAAATTATTTCGGAAGCAGCACGTATACGTTACCGTTCGAATAATGACTGGACTTGTCCGATTGTTATTCGTGCACCATTCGGCGGCGGTATCCATGGAGCGCTTTATCATTCACAATCAGTAGAAGCTATATTTGCAAACCAACCGGGATTGAAAATTGTCATTCCTTCTACTCCATATGACGCAAAAGGACTTTTAAAAGCGGCAATCCGCGATGAAGATCCTGTTATGTTCTTTGAGCATAAACGTGCATATCGACTTATTAAAGGCGAAGTTCCAGATGAGGATTATACAATCGAAATCGGAAAAGCAGATGTAAAACGTGAAGGGGAAGATATTACGGTCATTACGTATGGTCTTGCTGTTCATTTTGCTTTACAAGCAGCAGAACGTTTAGAAAAAGACGGAATTTCTGCGCATATCCTTGACTTACGAACAATTTATCCATTGGATAAAGAAGCGATTATAGAAGCAGCTTCGAAAACTGGAAAAGTTCTTTTAGTTACAGAAGATAACAAAGAGGGCAGTGTCATTAGTGAAGTAGCGGCAATTATTGCAGAAAACTGTTTATTTGATCTTGATGCACCGATTATGCGTCTTGCTGGACCGGATGTTCCTGCTATGCCGTATGCGCCAACGATGGAAAAATTCTTTATGATCAATCCAGATAAAGTCGAAAAAGCGATGCGCGAACTTGCAGAATATTAAGGGGGAACATACATGGCTTTAGAACAAATCAAAATGCCTCAACTTGGTGAAAGTGTAACAGAAGGAACTATTGAAAAATGGTTAGTAAAACCAGGTGACCATGTCAATAAGTACGACGCACTAGCAGAAGTAAACACAGACAAAGTAACTGCCGAAGTACCTTCTTCTTTTACAGGAGTTATTAAAGAACTTATTGCAAACGAAGGAGATACGCTTGCGGTTGGAGAAGTCGTTTGTACGATTGAAACAGAAGGTGGAGCTACGGAAGAAGCAGCAGAAGCAGCTCCAGAACAACCAACTGCTGAAACAGTTAAACCAGCAGAAGTACAAAAACATTCTACACCAGTTAACCGTGAAAAAGGGGCAAAAGCACGTTACTCACCAGCAGTGCTAAAGCTATCCCAAGAACACGGAATTGACCTGACATTAGTAAATGGAACTGGCAATGAAGGGCGAATTACACGCAAAGATTTGCTGAAGATTATTGAAAGTGGAGAAATTCCAGTAGCAGCGCAAGCAGAACCAGCAGTGGAGCAGACACAAGCGGCACCACAAGCAACACCACAAGCTCAAGTGACAGCTGCACCAAAAGCGGCTCCAGTAAATGTTCCAGTGGCAGTCGGAGATATTGAAATTCCAGTAACTGGTGTTCGAAAAGCAATCGCTGCAAATATGCTGCGTAGTAAACACGAAGCACCACATGCTTGGACAATGATTGAAGTGGATGTAACAAGCTTAGTACAGTATCGCGACTCACTAAAAGCAGAGTTTAAAGCAAAAGAAGGCTTTAACCTAACATACTTCGCATTTTTCGTAAAAGCTGTTTCCCAAGCACTAAAAGAATTCCCAATGATGAATTCGATGTGGGCAGGAGACAAAATCATTCAGAAAAAAGATATTAATATTTCGATTGCAGTTGCGACAGAAGATGCACTTTTCGTTCCAGTTATTAAAAATGCGGACGAAAAAACGATTAAAGGCATCGGACGTGAAGTAAACGAACTTGCTGCAAAAGTTCGTTCTGGTAAGTTAAAATCAGACGAGATGCAAGGTGGCACATTCACTGTAAACAACACGGGATCATTCGGTTCTGTTCAGTCTATGGGAATTATCAACTACCCTCAAGCGGCAATTCTTCAAGTGGAGTCCATCGTAAAACGTCCGGTTATTATGGATGGTGGAATGATTGCAGCACGTGATATGGTAAACCTTTGTTTATCACTTGACCACCGTGTACTAGACGGTTTGGTTGCTGGTCGTTTCTTAGCACGAGTGAAAGAGATTTTGGAGAATATTACAAAAGAGAATACATCTATTTATTAACAACAAAAGGCTCAAAATCGTTTTAACAACGATTTTGAGTTTTTTTATTTATATTTGAAAATGAATTTTGTATAAAAAATTAGGACTGATGTTATATTCCTTTAAAATTGTATAATAGGAATTAAGAATGTTCTGATTTATTATGTGTGAAAATGCTATAAAAGGGATAAGGGGGTCTTCTTAGTGCACGGATTAACGTATGAGCAGTGTATGAAGTTGTTTGAGATAAATCGTTTGATTACCCAAAGTCTAGACGTAAAAGAAGTCTTAAGAAACTTGGTCAATGCCGCTTTTGATTTGGTCGCACGTGCGGATACAATCATTATTTATGAATCGAAAGAAGATGGTTATTTACATTTTACGGATGGTATAGGCATAGGGAGTGAAGCGGCAAAGAAAATTCGATTTAAACCAGGTGAATCCATTACTGGTCGAGTTTTTCAAGAAAGAAAAATCTATAATATTTCTGGTGATAAATCCATAGAATTAATGAGGAACATGGAGTATGAAAATATGGAACTTTATAAGAAGGCGGTTAACTTCAAAAAAATAAAAAGTGTTATTTCTGCTCCGCTTACCTACAAAGATACGTGTATAGGCGTTATTGTTGTGGACAATTTCGAAGATGATAGTGGTGTGTTTACAGAACAAGAAACGCAAATCATTGAAATTTTAGCTAATCAAGCAGCAATTGCATTGTCAAATAGTCGATTTTACGAAGAACTTCAACAGCGAAACAATGATTTGGTCTACGCTCAGGAAGTTCACCATCGTTTCTCGAAAATTTTAATAGAGGGAAAGGGTATTCCACAAATCGCTCAAGTATTAGCACGAATTTTGAAGCACGACGTGTGCTATTCTGAGACGTATACAGAACTATCTAGATCGTTTCCCATCGTTTCATCTCAAGAGATATTAGGCTATCTACTGTTTAAACAGCCTGTTGAACAGTTTTCAAAACTTGAAAAAGTAGCCATCGAGCAAGCAGCAACATCCATTGTAATTGAACTGATCAAACAAAATAATCTCTTTGAAAGAGAGATACATTTAAAGGAAGATCTTTTTTTACAGTTACTCGATGGGGTGAATATAACAAATTTATCGGGATATGAAAAAATACAAGAGATTTCCAGTTATTCCTCTATTACTTGTGTACTTATAGAAGGAAGGATCAAACCACTTTGGAGTTTAGATTCATTCATCTCCAAAGAACGATTTTTACGAAATTTAGAAAGAGAATTGAGGAAAATTCAAGACAATGTTTTATTGTTTTGTCGCGGATTTGAGATAATTATTCTGTTCCCTAAGTTCACTTCTGTTACCTTTAATAATTTAAAAAGTATTGTTGAAAAGGGATTTTTACAAGATTTAGATGTGATCTTGGGTATAGGGCGGACTGTAAGTGTCCAAGCGCTGTCCGAAACGTATCTTGAAGCTAAAGAATCATTACACATAGCCAAAAGTAAAATTGCAGAATCTATAGTAAGATTTGAAGATTTAGGTTTTGAACGGTTATGGCATGGTCTTGATGAAAAGGTATTAAAAAAATATGTTCAAGATCATCTTGGTAAATTAATGAATAAAGACAATCCCGATCATTTTACGCTAAGAAAATATGTTGAACTGAATGGAAAACACAAAGAAACTGCACAGGAATTAATGATTCATCCTAATACATTAACCTATCGATTGAAGAAAATTGAAGAAGAGTTATCAATTGATTTGCGCATTAAAAAAGATTTGTTAGCAATTATGACTTCGTTTGAAATGCTTGATTATTTACAAGAGAATTTGTTATAAACTCCAAAAAATTTCACTTCTATTTGTTCTTTCACACATACTAATAGTGGTAGTTAAATTATTATAATTAGTGTGAATAAACAAACTATTTAGGAGTGATTAGAATGGTAACGACATCAGTCAATCAAATAGGAGAGGCTAAATTAGAAATACCTATATACCAAAACTATATTAATGGGGAATGGGTAACTTCTAAGACGAATGAATTGTATGACAGTATTAACCCAGCTAATACAAGTCAGGTTTTGGGAAGATTTCAGAAGTCATCAGTTGAAGATATACGGCTGGCAATTGCTGCTGCAAAAGAAGCTTTTCCAGAATGGTCAAAAGTTTCAGCACCAACTCGAGGAGACGTTATTTTCAAGTTAATTAATCTATTGGAAGAACATAAGGAAGAGTTGGCTCTGATTCTCACAAAAGAGGTTGGTAAAGCAATCCGTGAATCCAGGGGAGAAGTCTTGAAAACGATTCAAGCAATGAAGCAATTTAGTGGGGAAGCAACACGGCTGGCAGGTGAAACATTGCCCTCCTATAATGAGGAAATTTTTGCGTACACCGTTCGTGAACCGTTAGGAGTTGTTGGTGTTATTGCACCATATAATTTCCCTTTAGGAATAGGAATATGGAAAATTGCACCTGCTATTATTGCCGGAAATACAGTCGTATTCAAACCAGCTAGTACTACTTCCCTCATTAGTGTGAAAATCATGGAGCTATTTGAAAAGGCTGGTGTACCTGCTGGAGTGGTGAATATGGTTACTGGCTCAGGAGCAGTTATTGGAAAAGAATTTGGTGAGAACGAAGAATTGAAAGCGGTATCATTTACAGGTTCTACAGATGTCGGGGTAGCTTTAGGAAAAGCAGTAACACAACATGGGGGTAAAATGCAGGCAGAAATGGGTGGAAAAAACCCAGCCATTATCTTAGAAGATGCCGATTTGGACTTAGCAATTGAAAGCATTGTTACAAGTGGTTTTTTTGATAATGGACAGCGTTGTACGGGTACTAGTAGACTAATCGTTCCAAAACCTATTTATCGTGAAGTAATTGATCGCCTTGTTGCAAAAGCAGAATCACTTGTAATTCAAGATGGACAAAGTGAGGACGCAACAAATGGAGCAGTCATTGATGAAAATCAATTAAACACGTATTTACATTATGTTCAAAGTGCAGTGGATGAGGGAGCGACGTTAGAAACAGGTGGAAAACGCTTAACAAAAGGCGATTTGAAAAATGGTTATTTTGTAGCACCGACTGTTTTTAGTGGTGTTCGTCCTGATATGACCATTGCAAAAGAAGAAATCTTTGGACCGGTTATTGGAGTTTTAGAGGTAGATGATTATGAAGAAGCTCTTGCAATGGCTAATAATATAGAATTTGGTCTGTCTTCAACAATTTATACGAAAGATTTGGAAAAAGCATTCCATTTTGTGCGCAATATACAATCAGGTGTGACTCATGTAAATCTTCCATCTACTTATTTTGAAAACCATTTTCCTTTTGGTGGCAAGAAGGAATCTAGTATCGGACCGAGAGAACAAGGAAGTACGGCATTAGATTTTTGGACGGATATCAAAACAGTTTACATGAAACCATGATTGGAGGAGTCTAAGTGAAAATAGGAATGATAGGCTGCGGTGCAATGGGTGCAGGCATTGTAAAAAACTTATTGAAAAATCATCATCAAGTTTGGACTTTCGATCCCGATCAAAGCAAACAGGAATCCATGAGAGAACTCGGTGCAGTTCCAGTTTCTTCAATGGAGTCAGTTGCATCAGAATTAGAAGTCATTATGTTATCGTTGCCACTTACGGAACTAGTGGAAGAAGCAATTATAGGCGAAGGAGGTATCCTTGCTCATTTAGAAAAAGGAACTTATATACTGGATATGAGCACAACAGATGTTAACATTACGAAAAAATTAGCACAGTATGCAGAAGAAGCTGGAGTATATTTTTTCGATTGTCCAGTTAGTAATGGTCCGGTTGGAGCTGAACAAGGCACGTTGACGATAATGGTAGGTGGTGAAAGAGAAAAATTTGAAACAATCCAACCTATCTTAAATGTTATAGGGGAGGAGATAAGATATATTGGTCCTGCGGGTTCCGGACAGGTTGTAAAGCTATGCAATAATATGGTTGTTGCTGGAATTATTGTATTGCTAAGTGAAACATTATTGACAGGAACAAAAGCAGGTGTAGATGTAAAAAAGATTGCAGAAGTAATGTCCATTGGTTCAGCTCAGTCAAAAGTTCTTTCTGTTTTCGGTCCCAATTTAATCAATGATACGCATCATAACGTGAATTTTTTACTCAGTCATATGACAAAAGATGTGCGTTTGTTTAATGAATTAGCGAAAGAATCTCAAGCTGCGACTTTTGTTAGTCCTATTGTAGAACAACTTTTTGAAATAGCAAAAATTCAAGGAAAGGGGAATCTAGATACTAGTGCAGTTGGACAAATGCTAGAGATGTTTAGCAATCATAAAATTGTACACTAACTTTATGGGGGGATAGTATTGCTGAAAGATTGGAAGCTTCATATTATTGTTCTATTTTTTGTATTAATAGGGGAAGCGATAGGTGTTATACAATTCAATTTAGGTGTAGGTACTATTGCTTTGTTCCCAATGCTCTATGTATTATTAATGGGCGGAATTGTAAGTTTTCCAAAGTTCAAATGGATGAATGAAGCGCAGATGAAAAAAGCAGCCGGAATACTTGGGATATCCTTCATGTTGTTTGTTGCCAAACTTGGTTCCATGTTGGGACCGTCTTTGCCCAAAATATTTGAAGCTGGTGCATCTTTAGCAGTTCAAGAAATCGGTCATGTCATTGGAACTATTATAATTGGATTGCCGATTGCATTACTCATTGGTATGAAAAGAGAGTCGATTGGTGCAACTTTCTCGATAGACCGAGAGCCTAATTTAGCCATTATTTCAGAAAAATATGGAGCAGATTCACCAGAAGGAAGAGGGGCATTAGGAGTCTATATCTGCGGGACCGTTTTTGGCGCAATCTATTTAGCTTTACTTGCAGGTTTTTTAGGAAGCCTTGGTATTTTTCACCCGATTTCATTGGCAATGGGAGCTGGTGTAGGTTCAGGAAGTATGATGGCTGCCGCGTCTGGAGCGCTTGCTGTAACTTTTCCAAATGATGCCGATGATATCGCTTTATTTGCGGCAGCGGCTAACTTAATTACAACGATTTTAGGAACTTATATTTGCGTATTCTTCTCTCTTCCTGTGACAGCACGCCTATATGAATGGCTCGAACCAATCATTGGACGTAAACGGAAGGAGGTTGCAAAGTAATGCTAGAAAAGTCAAAAGTATTAGTATTGATCGGCATTATTGCAATCCTCGGAAATTGGGTAGGATATGATGTATCTCCGATTGCAGCACTTCCAGGGATAATTCTTATCGTACTATTTACTGTAATCGGTCTAAGTTTAAATGTGGCCATACCTAAAATACCGGCAGTCATTTGGATTTCCTTAATTGCGTTAATTGCGACTACTCCAATTTTCCCTGGTAACGAATGGATTGTTGAACAAACAGGGAAGATTAATTTTATGGCATTAGCTACACCTATACTAGCATATGCCGGTTTATCCCTCGGAAAAGACTTGGAAAGTTTTAAAAAGTTAGGTTGGAGAATTGTTATTGTTTCACTAGTAGTCTACACTGGAACATTTCTATTCGCTACATTATTTGCTGAAATTGTATTTAAACTGCAAGGTAGATTTTAGTTCACTATGTATGATTAATCGGAAACCAATCAGCGTATCAGTTGATTGGTTTCTATTATTGTATTAATGAAAAATAAGTCATACTAGAAAGGGAAGACTTTTATTGGGAATATGTTAATATAATAGTAAATATAAACTAAATACTCCCAAAAGAGAGGTAGATTAGAAATTGAAAAAAATCCGATTGGGCTTGTTTGGTGCAGAAGATTCGATCGAAATTATGGAATCTGTAGTTTCTAGATATGCTGAATTCAGCTACATTTCTATCTCCTACTGGCGTGATGAAGAGATAGTGGAAAAATTAACAAAACAAACGAATGACGTAGATATGTGGCTTTTTTCTGGTCAAATTCCATATGGATTTGCAAAGAAATGGGCTGGAATCACACAACCAATGTTTTATGTTCCTTCATCAGGCTCCAGTTTGTATAAAACTTTGTTGCATATTACTTATAATCAGAAAATACCTTTCGATCAGTTGAGCTTCGATACGTTCCATCCTACTGAACTAGAAAGAGTTTTTCAAGAATCTGAGATAGCTCCTAAGCCCTTGTATTTAAAGCATTACGAAGAGGAAATTCATACAGATGAAGTAGTAAATTATCACCACGAACTTTGGATAACTGGAAAGACCTTAGCTGCCGTTACTTGTCTTAAAAATGCTCAACATGAGCTTAACAAACTTGGTGTTCCTGCATTCCGAGTTCTTCCTACTCAAGCTGCTATCGTTTCAACTTTAGCCCTTATACTTCAAACGCATGAAACGATGCATTTTAAGGATACCCAAATTGCAGTACAGATGATTGAATTCGATACGTTTTCTAGTCTAACAAAAGAGAATTTTAGCACGGATGAAATTTATAAAATCGAAATCAAAATGACAGAAAAGCTACTAGAATACACAAAAAAAATAAGTGGTTCGCTGAAATCAGCAGGACCAGGCAGATTTGCCATATTTACGACTCATGGAATTCTTCGAGAAATGACGAAAGAATTTACCGTAGTTCCAGATTTCGCAATCCTTCAATTGGCTGGTCATGATGCAGTCACATGTGGGATAGGAATTGGACAAACTGTCTATGAGGCCGAGATTAATGCTGGGACTGCCTTGCTACATGCAAAAGAATTCCACAAAGGATCATCGATGGTGGTTTTAGACGATAAAACGATTGTTGGCCCATTAGGACAGCCTGAGCAAATTACATATGGATATGCCCCGGAGCATCTCCAATCGTTAAGCGAACAAACATCACTTAGTATTGCTACATTAAGCAAACTAGAATCGATATTAAGAAAAATAGGGAAGATAGAAATCAATGCCCATGATCTGGCGCAACATATGAGTATTATGCCAAGAAGTGCTCGGAGAATTTTAACGGAGTTGGAGTCAAAAGGGTTGGCGCAAGTAGTAGGAGAAGAAAACCCTCATCCAAGGGGAAGACCAAGAAAAATTTATCAAATTAAGTTATGACAAGATCTTTATGGTCTTGTTTTTTTATTGGTTTGGAACAATGAAATTTAGACAGGTGGATAACTTTTTTTAGTAACATTAGATTGGCATATGTTGAACGTGGTATAGGGAAAGTGCGTATTGCGACAAACTATCGGCACTTTATACATGGAGGAAAGTGACAATTTATAAATGCGCAACGTATCAGCCATTACTCGCAACATAGAAGGACATATGCGCAACATTGTGCTTCAAACGCGCAATATTAAGAGTCATTTGCGCAACGATTACCAAAACAAGTCACAGTCACTGTCGTCTCACTACAAGTATACTTGCTGTTTTAAGAATTAGTTGCTTTCATAGGCAGTTTTGTTGCTCTCACGCTGATTTTGTTGCTTTCGGAATAGAATTAGTTGCTTTCAATAAACGATTTGTTGCCCTAAGCCAATTATTGGATTAATACAGGCAAAAATTGTAGAAGGATTTATTTTCAGCAAGTCAATACTGAGTAAGAAAGCAACTTTTCTTTATTTTTGCTATAGGCGGCGACTCTTACTGAGACCAACATAATATTGGTCACGAAGCCGTGGCAAACGATGTGGCGCTCTTACCCTCAATACTTTTTATGAGACAGCGCAACGTATGCGCAAGCGGTGGTGCTGGCTGATCGCTCACTCAAGCCACGGAAAGTGTCCGTCCTGCAGCGAAAATCACAGCGGATACTTCTATCAACTCACTAAGACGTATTATCCCTATTTTTTGCATCATTCCATTAGAAATTAATGGGGCAGCCGTGTAAGCGATTTCTCTTTAAATGCAATTTTAGAAAATTAGGACTTGATTAAAATCTCTTAATTAATATATAATTTTGGTCATAGCCGTAAATGAACCTAAAATAGAATCTACGTTTTGCAATAAGCTATTACATAGATTAAGAGGAGAACATGTTATGCAAAATACAGTAATTGCTCGTTTAGTAGAGGAGATTAAGGATGAGGTGATCGCTTGGAGAAGATACCTCCATACTTACCCGGAATTATCCTTTGAAGAAGAAAAGACTGCCCAATTTATTTTTGAAAAGCTCCAGACTTTTGACAATCTAGAAGTTTCACGTCCTACTAAAACAAGTGTAATGGCACGGCTAATAGGAAAACAGCAGGGGAAAGTGCTAGCAATCCGTGCAGATATCGATGCGCTGCCGATTCAAGAAGAAACATCTCATTCCTTTTCCTCTCAAAATCCAGGTGTTATGCATGCTTGCGGTCATGATGGACATACAGCAATTTTACTTGGCGCGGCGAAAATTCTTTCTACTTTGCAAGATCAATTGAAAGGGGAGGTTCGTTTTTTATTTCAACATGCGGAAGAGTTAGCTCCTGGTGGGGCAGAAGAAATGGTGCAGGCGGGAGTTATGGATGGAGTAGATATGATTATAGGTGCTCATCTTTGGTCTCCGTTAGAAACAGGGAAAATTGGAGTTGCAGCTGGTCCAGTCATGGCATCGCCTGATACATTTACGATTTCCATCGTGGGTCAAGGAGGCCATGCAGGACTTCCACATCAAACGGTCGATGCCATTGCGGTTGGCGCACAGGTTGTCAGCAATTTACAGCATATTGTCTCTCGAAATATGGATCCGTTAGACACGTTAGTCTTATCGATCACAAAATTTGCAGGTGGGACTGCCATGAATATTATTACAGGATCTGTTGAAATTGCAGGGACTGTTCGCCTCTTTAATACGGAACTTAGACCAGTAGTCGCAGAATTGATGGAACGAGTTGTAAAAGGTATAACAGAAGCCCATGGTGCTACTTATCACTTTGAGTATATGGAAGGTCCGGCTCCAGTAATTAACGATAATGACATAACAAGGTTGATCGAAGAAACAGTATGTGAACTTTATGGAGAAGAAGCGTTAGTTTTGGTGAAACCAAATATGGGAGCGGAAGATTTCTCCGCTTTTTTACAGAAGGCACCGGGTACCTATTTTTTCACTGGTTCAGGCAATAAAGAAAAGGGAACTGACTACCCGCATCACCATCCGCGTTTTGATCTGGATGAAGATGCTTTTTCAAAAGGGATGAATATGTTTGTGCATGCAACCTTAAAGCTTTTAGGTTGAGGATGGATAAGAGAAATAGTTTGCTTTTAACAGAAGGAGGAGCCTATGAAAGCTGAAACAAAAAATAAAAAAAGATTTTCTTTAAAAATGCCAGATACGTACGTTTTACTATTTGGCATTTTATTAATCGCTGCAATAGCTACGTATCTAGTTCCAGCAGGACAGTTTGAAAGAGTAGAAAAAGACGGGTTAACGATGGTCGTTCCTGGCACTTATCATGGTGTGGAGAGTAGCGGGGTCGGAGTAATGGACATTCTCCTATCCATGCAAAAAGGAATGGTGGAATCTGGCAGTATTATATTCCTTGTGCTATTTATCGGTGGATTGATGGAAGTCATTGAATCGACGGGGTCTATTAAAGCAGCTGTCATGAAAGCGATAGATAAAACAAGAGGAAATGAATTTATTTTAATAGCTGTTATTACGATTCTTTTTGCTTTGGGAGGAGCTGTAGGGGCTGTCGCAAACTCGGTTATCGCTTTTGTTTCTATTGGTCTTATTATTTCCAAAGCGTTGAGACTCGATCCAATTATTGCAGTATCGATTACATTTGGAGCTACCTTTGCAGGGTTTAATGTGGGATTCATCAATCCATATTCAGTTGGTATAGCGCATAAAATCGCTGAATTGCCATTATTTTCAGGACTGCTTTTCCGTGTTATTGTTTTTATCGTAATTGTTTCGATTACCATTTGGTATACATGGCGCTATGCTAAAAAAGTGTTGAAAGATCCTAACAACAGCATCCTTTCAAAGTCATTTTTAGCTGATGAGGAACTGGATGAAAGTGAACTTCAAATTGAGTTTAGGAATAAACATAAAGGTATTTTGATTTTCGTGGGGCTTGCTTTTGCTTTTATGGTTTATGGTACGATTCAGTTCAAATGGTCGCTTGATCATATGTCGGCTTACTTCTTGGGGGTTGCCATTTTGGTTGGGGTAATTGGAAAAATTCACTACAATCAGTTTATCGTTCATTTTATGAGAGGTGCTGAAAAATTACTTTATGGAGCACTTATTGTTGGAGCAGCCCGTGCCATATTAGTCGTCTTGGAGCAAGGGCAAGTGTTAGATACGATTGTCTATGCTCTATCAAACCTATTTACCGGTCTATCGCCAATTATGGCTACAATGGCTATGTTCGTTGCAAATACAATTATTAGTATTGTCGTACCTTCAGGAAGTGGACAAGCTGTACTTATAATGCCAATCATTACTCCTTTAGCGGATATGCTAGGTGTTACAAGACAGGTTGCTGTTCAAACTTATTTGTTCGGGGACGGGTTTACGAATAGTATTATTCCAACATCAGGGACACTGATGGCAAGTCTTGCAATTGCAGGAATCCCATATACAAAGTGGTTCAAATGGATGTTCCCACTCTTTCTAATTTGGATGGTTATTGCAGTCATTACATTAATTATCGCGGTGTCCATCAATTGGGGACCATTTTAGGAGAATCTATTACTATATTAAAAAAATGTTTGAATGAACTTATTTTGATGTTATGATTTGATAAAGTAAAAAAGGATCCTTTTCTATGAATGCTCATTTAAAACGTATTCATAGAAGGATTTTTTTATTTTTACTACAATATGTCTCCATTTACCTATAAGTTATGGGCAAGTTTTAGACAGCATGAGGAGGTAAAGGACGAATTTTATTAATGAAAAAATAGATTTCTTATTACATAAAATATGTGGTGCATTCTTAGTGTAGAAATGCGCTATTGCGGAGGAGATAGTATTGTTAAGAGATTGGAAACTTCATGTTATCGTTCTATTTTTTGTATTGATAGGCGAAGCAATAGGTGTTAAGCAGTTCAATTTAGGAGTCGGTACAATTGCGTTGTTCCCAATGTTATATGTGTTGATATTGGGTGGAATCGTTAGTTTTCCGAAGTTGAAATTAATGAATGAAACACAGATGAAACGTGCAGCGGGTATACTTGGCATATCTTTTTTGTTATTTGTCGCTAAACTTGGATCGATGTTAGGACCATCATTGCCTAAAATTTTCGATGCAGGAGTCTCTTTAGCTGTTCAAGAAGTAGGACATGTTTTAGGAACGATTATTATAGGGTTGCCAATAGCAATATTGATTGGTATGAAAAGAGAGGCAATCGGTGCAACTTTCTCCATAGACCGTGAGCCGAATTTAGCCATAATTTCTGAAAAGTACGGAGCAGATTCACCTGAAGGAAGAGGGGCATTAGGTGTCTACATATGTGGGACTGTGTTTGGAGCGATCTATTTAGCTATTTTAGCAGGATTTTTAGGTAGTCTTGGCATCTTCCATCCGATTTCGTTGGCAATGGGAGCTGGGGTAGGTTCTGGTAGTATGATGGCGGCAGCTTCTGGAGCACTTGCTGTCACATTTCCAAATGATGCAGAGGATATCGCGTTGTTTGCAGCAGCAGCCAACTTGATCTCTACCATATTAGGGACGTATTTATGTGTATTCTTCTCACTGCCTGTAACAGCGCGACTTTACGAATGGCTAGAGCCTAAAATCGGGCGCTCTCGTAAGGAGGCTACAAAATAATGATGGAAAAAACTAAAGTATTAGCATTGATCGGAATTATTGCCATCCTCGGGAACTGGGTAGGGTACGGTGTATCTCCGATAAAAGCACTTCCAGGAATGATTTTGATTGTTTTATTTACAGTAGTAGGTTTAGTGTTGAACAAGTATGTACCTAAAATGCCGGCAGTCGTATGGATTTCCTTGATAGCGTTAATTGCGACCACTCCAATTTTCCCAGGAAACGAATGGATTGTAGCAAAAACAGCGGAAATTAACTTTATGGCATTGGCTACACCGATCCTTGCTTATGCTGGTCTTTCTCTTGGGAAAGACATAGAAAGTTTCAAAAAGTTAGGCTGGAGAATTGTAGTTATTTCATTAGTGGTATACACAGGAACTTTCTTATTTGCAACATTATTTGCAGAGATTGTTTTTAAAATACAAGGTAGATTTTAGAATAACTAAGAACCCAATTGGCATATTGCTGATTGGGTTCTATTACTTTATGAAGTATAGATTAAAATAGTAGAAACATTATGGTGTAGAATTTTCAGTGGAATCTGTACCCTCATCCACATCTCCATCCTCCGGAACACCAATGTCATTTTCACCATCATCCTCTAGTAATGGGTCATTCACTTCAATATCTTCCACATCATCGTCGTTATCTCCACAAGCCCCTAATAGGAATGCAGCCGATAAAGCTAGCGGTAATGCAATTATTTTTCTTTTCATTGAAATTTCCTCCATTTCCATTGGTTAAAATTTATTGTGCTTATTTTCTATGTACCTCTTTTTTCTTTATATAAACTTATTTCTATTAAAAGATTATGAAAGTTACTTTTGGTTAGCTACTTCCAGTGTACAGAGAATTAGATAAACTACTATCTAAATCTATTATATTTGCTCCCATTACGATTGAATCATCGAAGTTTTGAGCAAAGATTCTTTTCTAAAATTTGTTTAGAGTTATTATGTGGTCAGCCCTACTAACTTATGAAACTTTGCATTAACTATATAGTATATGGAAGGAGGTGAATCAAATGGCACTTTCCCTGATTAATATTAATGTAAATGTGACAAGTACTTCCACAAGATTTTTTAATGTATTGGCAGCACCTTTAACTGTTGAGGATGGTACAACTGTCGCTGCAACAGCTTTTCTAGATGACAGTGGAGTAGCTGCAACAGCTTTTCCAGATGTTACGAATGGCTACTATAATCTTTACTTGAATGGAGTACTACAAGAAGGAGGTTCCTATACAATTTCTCCTACTGAATTGACCTTTAATACAGTAACTGGAACTATCTCTGCTGGAACACCTCTAGTTGTAGAAGCCGTTGAATTAGCTACCGTAATTTAATAACTATTTTTAGATTTTCAAAAGAGACTCTCAATCGATGTTAGAACGATTTGGAGTCTCTTTTGTTTACTTTCCATTTTTAAACCGATACATTTTAATAAAGTAGCCAAGTATATACATAAGAGAAAGGAAGAAATGAGATGAAGTTAAGTGTTCTAGATCAAGCACCGATCACTGTTGGAAATACTGCAGTTGATGCATTAAGAAAAGCAGAAGAACTAGCTATTTTAGCGGATGAGTTGGGGTACCATCGTATGTGGATGGCAGAGCATCATGGCACCGGGACGATTGCAAGCTCTGCTCCAGAAGTCATTGCAGCGCATTTAGCCGCGAAAACAAACAAAATTCGTATTGGCACAGGAGGAGTGATGATGATGCATTATTCGCCTCTTAAGCTTGCAGAAGTGTTTAAAACGCTAAGTGCATTTTCTCCTGGGCGTATCGATTTCGGTGTTGGTCGAGCTCCAGGTGGAGATAATTACGCTATGTATGCATTATCAGAAGGTCGCCAACCAATGCTTAACAATATGTATGAAAAACTAACGACGACGCTACAATTATTAAATGATGAAGTGCCAGAAGATAGCGTATACAATCGGACAATTGCAACCCCATCGAATGTGGTTTTACCTGAAGCATGGCTGCTTGGTTCTACTGGGAACAGTGCTATTCAAGCGGGACGGTTAGGAGTCGGTTATTCATTTGCTCAGTTTTTCCAAGGAGGGATGACGAAGGAGATTTTCGATGCTTATCGTCGAAACTTTAAGCCTTCTGCACTGATGGAAAAGCCAGAAATTAACGTAACATATATGGTAACGGTCGCTGAAACGAAAGAAGAAGCGGAATACGAAGCACTGCCACAAGATATTTCGAGGCTGTCACTAATGAGAGGACAAATTCGCCAAACATTGACGCCAGAAGAAGCGAAAGATTATCCTTTAACGGAAATGGATCGCATGGCCATTCAAGAAAATCGAAAAATTCACTTAGTCGGTACAGCAAAAGAAGTTGCAGAGATTTTGAAAGAAGAGCAGGCACAGTATGGTTTTGATGAAGCAATGATTTGTAGCATACCGCATTCTCAAGAAAAACGGTTGGATGTGTACCGACTACTAGCGCGTGAATTATTTTAGCAAATATGGAATGACACAAGAAAAAGAACCAATCTTAATGAGATGGTTCTTTTTTAGCATCTGATGCATTAAGTAAAACGACCCCACCAATTATAAGTGCTAACCCAGAAAGCGTAAGCAAGTTAAAGGGATCATTCCAAAATAGCACCCCGATTAATGCAGTTATTGCAGTTCCAACTCCGGACCAAATGGCATATGCCAAACTTAAAGGAATTGTTTTTAAGCACAGAGCTAAACAATAGAAGGAAATACCGTACCCAGCAATAACCCCGATAGAAGATCCAAAATTAGTAAAACCTACAGATAACTTTAGCATGGCGGTTCCGAAAATCTCACTAATAATCGATATACTAAGCAAACTATAACCTTTCATATGTATTCCTCTCTTTCTCTTTAAGCATGAACTTCACCGTTTGAAAGATTCAATAAAATAACGCCTCCGATAATCAATAATAACCCAAAAAACTTTTTCCGATTAAAGCCTTCCTTATAAATGATTATCCCAACTATAGCAGTCAAAGCAGTTCCGACCCCAGACCAAATTGCATAAGCGGTCCCGATTGGTAGTGTTTTTAAGGAGAGAGATAATGCATAAAAAGCAATCGCATAACCTAATACAACACCAATAGTAGGAAGCACTTTTTTAAATCCTTCTGTAACTTTCAACATCGAACTACCGAAAACTTCACTTACAATAGCGATTGCTAGTAATAGGTAAGTATTCAAATATAACGCCTCCTCACTACTATTTAAGCGTTAAAAGTAAGCGAACGTCAATCCCAAATAACTCCATCTTAAAGATCTATTTTGTAGAGACCTATGGAAGGTATAATTTTAACTAGACATACTAGGGGTTAGAAAAATTACCAACACTTTATACGAAAAGGGTAAGTATGATATTATCTGCTCTTTGAGAAACCCCGATGTTTACCTTCTAGCTTCTTCGTAATAATTATAGAATGCAAGGCAGGGACAAATATAAAAAGGACCAAAAAATTGGTCCTCATACTTCATTCTTCTCTTGCTATGTTTTTCGCATAAAAAATCTCGTCCATTTCAGTTTTTAACTTCTTCGTAATGGTTATTTTTTCTTCATCTGTTAACTCGTCTTCTCTGTAGCCAAACAAGTAGTTATTTAAATCAAATTCTTTGAGTTTACATTTAGTATGAAAAATATTTTCTTGGTATACATTTACATCAATCATTTGATAATATTGTTGTATATCAAGGGGAATATAGTTTTGGATAGAATTAATGTCATGATCGATAAATAATTTATGACCAGTTACATCTCGGGTAAAGCCACGTACTCGATAATCCATTACCATGACATCTGTTTCAAATGAATGTATTAAATAATTCAACGCTTTCAATGGAGAAATTTCTCCACAAGTGGAAATATCAATATCCGCACGGAATGTGCTAATCCCCTCATCCGGATGATACTCAGGATACGTATGAACGGTTATATGACTTTTATCGAGATGACCTACTACTGTTTCAGGTAACGGTCCTGGGGATTCTTTAAATGAATCCACTGGAGAATCATCGACAGGTCCTTCCGAAACTAAAATGGTCACACTTGCTCCTTGTGGTTCATAATCTTGCTTCGCGATATTTAAAATATTAGCTTCAATAATATCTGAAACTTTACTTAATATTTTCGTCAAACGATCAGCATTATATTGCTCATCGATATAGTCTATATAAGCCTCTCTTTCCTCTTTTGTTCTAGTGTAACAAATATCATACATGTTAAAACTTAAGGTTTTTGTAAGATTATTAAATCCGTGTAACTCAATTCTTTGCTTAGGAGTTAAGCTCATATGGAACTCCTCTCTTTCACTTAAATTTTGAAACGTTTAAAATGATATTACAAGTATGCGTTAAAACCAGATTTACATTCCCTATAGCTTTACTTTTCCACAAACAATCTTTCTGAAACATGTTGCTATTAAAAAATACATTATTTGGAGGTCACTACGATGAAAATCAAAGGTTTTGGTGGAATTTTTTGGAGATCGAAAGATGTTGATTCCTTAAAAGAATGGTATAAAGAGACGCTAGGAATTTCAATGGGAGATTGGAATATGGCTATGATCAAACCAGATATGGACAATGAAACAGTCTTTTCTTTCTTTAAAGAAGATAGTGATTATTTTCCTGAAAACCAATCAGTGATGCTAAATTTTCAAGTGGAGAACATAGAAGCTTGGATAGAGCATTTTCATAAAATTGGTGTCCCTTTAGTAAAAGAACCAGAAAAAAGTGAGTATGGTACATTCGTTTGGATTTCGGATCCAGATGGAAGATGGATTGAAATTTGGGAGAAATAAACGCTTGAAGACCCTTTATCCCGCATTAATGGGCAGTAAGACTCCCACTTCAAGATTTAAGAAAAGCGAAAAGATAAGTGGGAGATCAACTGCCCGTAAAAGCCCGATTGGTTCAACTAACAATCAGTGGGGGATGAAGCGGACTAAAAGCGCGACGTCCATGTCGCAACGTCCGCACTAACACGTCATGTGCGTCGAAAAACCCCCACTGATTGAAGTTTCACTTTATAAAATCTTATCTTTAGTGGAAATTCGTTCGAGTGAAACTTCTATCCTTATGTGTACGTATATAAGGTAAGGAGGAATGAACGATGTGGGAACAATTACAAGAACAGCAAGCACAGCTAATCGTAAAGAAAAATGAACGTAATCGACTGCAAAGAAAGGAAGCATCACTCTAAACGCAGCGTTTGGATCTAGAAGTCATTCGCAACAAATTGGAAGTAGAGCTTACAAAAGAGCAAAAAGATGTAATCGAATTAGACAAGTTCTCGTTAACCAATTTAGTTAGCCAATGGAAGGGAACAATAGACGAAAAACGCAAAAAAGAAATTGCAGAAGCAGCAGAAGCTGAATTGAAATACAATGAAGCAGTGAAAACATTACGTGATATCGAAAAAGATATTGAAGTAGTAAAATTAGAAATAGCTAATGGTGATTACAGTTCAATCGATTAAACTTGGACTTCATTAATGCAAGAAAAGGAGCAGTGGTTATTCGCTCACACTGTTGATGAACGACAAGCCTTAGAAAACTTGTATGAAAACCGAGCCGATTTGGAATCGATGCAAAAAGAAATAGAAGAAGCAATGATTGCTGGAAAAGATGCACTACACGCACTTGAGCAAGCAAATACTGAATTTGATTCAGCATCTGCAATGTCCACTTGGGATACTTTCCTCGGTGGAGGAATTTTAGTAACAGCGATGAAGCATAGTAGTTTAAACAGTTCGCAAGACTATATCCATAATGCGCAAATGGCTCTCCGTCGTTTTGAAACGGAGTTGATGGATGTTAAAAACATTGCTACAGAGGTCCTTCAAGTGGATAGAAGTAATTTCATGACGTTCACCGATTATTTCTTCGATAATATTTTTACGGATTGGATGATACATTCACAGATTAATACGTCTAAAGATCGCTTGGAAGAAGCCATTGGCCAAGTCGAAAAAGTGTTAGAAAAATTGTATGCTAAGTCAATGGAAGTAGAGACTGAATTAGAAGAAGTCAAATATAAGATAAACAGTATAATAGAAATGTAATAATCGAACTCATTATTTCAATTTTCCTGAAAACGTCCTAGAGTAGGACGTTTTTTTATGCGACAAAACGAATCGTAGCTATATTGCATTAAATTTCAATTCATCCTTTACAATTCATTTTGACTTAGTGTACTATATAACTAATACACTAATACTTAAGGAGAAGGGTATATGAAACAGTTGAAAGGACTAATAGCAAAAGAATGGGAGCTGATGAGGCTTTGGCTTGTCATACTATGTATTTTGAATACATTAGGCATAGTAGGAATACCAATATCGTTGAATATATGGATAGACGATGTGCCAATTTTTAGGACCGCCATCATATTAGCTGCAATTTGGCTATTTTTTAGTCATCTAATTGCAACCATTCTTTTTCTTACAAGTTTGCAACTAGATATGAAAAGACCGGATATTTGGTTGCATACAGAAAGCTCCATTTATAAACTAATCGGCACGAAACTTGCTTCTGCAACGGTCATTACATCATTGTCTTTACTATGGATCGAGTTATTATTATTCATCTTGCAAGCAATAAATGCCGATCCTGAGTTCATGACGTTTGGTCAATTATTAGAAATGAAAGTGTACGTATTTATTGGTATCTTTTTTTCCATTATTCTTAACTTAATTATCGTGCTTTTCTTTTGGGTCATTTACCATTTAATGCGCCCTTTCGTAAAAGGATTTTCAATTATCATTTCTGTTACTTTGTTTATTGTGATTTCTATTATTTGGAGCATGAGTAGCGACATCGGATTTTTTGAAAAATTCCCTCGGTTCGGAGGTATTAATATCCCCATTCCAAGTTTTATTGAACAGTTGAAGAAATTTAACAATTTCGAGGGGCTGACATTTTTGGTAGAACCGACAATTTACGTTAGTGAAATTTTCCTCATTACCGCGTTTGCCATCATTCTTTTTTGGGGGTCGGCATTATGGTTCGAAAAGAAAGTGAGGATTTAAGATGAGCATCGATTTTTTACCAGACAAACCAATCTATCAACAATTAATTGACCGAATTACTGGAGAAATTATTCGAGGCAATGTAAAGCCAGGCGAAAAATTGCCTTCTGTTCGGGAATATGCAGTGGAAGTCGGTGTGAATGCAAATACAATGCAGCGTGTATACAAGGAGCTGGAAATGATGGGTATTTCAGAAACGAAACGTGGACAAGGAACGTTTGTAACGGACAACGAATTACGTTTACAGCAATTACGCGATGAAATAAAAGAAGGACTTGTACAGTCTTTTCTAACAAGTATTGAAGCATTAGGTTTTTCTAAAAAGGAAATGATTGAATATATCCAAACAAGGGAGCGAGGGGAAGAGCGGTGATCGCATTAGAAAATGTGAAAAAAAAGTATGGCAAACATCAAGCATTAAAAGGGATTAATCTCACCATTCCACTCGGAAAAATTATTGGGTTAGTCGGTGAAAACGGAAGTGGAAAGTCCACACTATTAAAGATAATAGCAGGTCTTACAACGCCTTCTAGTGGATCAATTCAAGTCAATGAAATAGAAGCAACGAGAAGAATTGCAAGCGAGGTAGCTTATATGACAGATGCCGATGTCTTCTATCCCTTCTTTACGGTTGAGCGATTGTTCCGTTATTATGAGACACAGTTTGAAGACTTCAATTATTCAAAAGCTTGTATCGTTGCCCAATATTTAAATGTACCATTAGATGCAAAGTTGAAAAGTTTGTCTAAAGGGAACAGAGGACGTGCCAAAATGGCGGCGACATTAGGACGTGAAGCATCTTTTTATTTATTAGATGAACCATTTTCGGGATTTGATCCACTTGTTCGCGAGGACATCATTAAAGGAATGATTCAATTTACAGATCCAGAAACACAAACAGTTCTAATGTCCACACATGAAATAAAGGAAGCAGAGCCGTTACTGGACGCTATTATTTTATTGAATCAAGGAGAAGTTTTAGCTTTTGAGGAAGTGGAAACAATCCGTGATCAGTATGGAGTAGATGCAGTTACATGGATGACAAAACTAATTAAGGAAGGTGATTTGAGTGGAATTAAAACCAATCGTTGAATTGAAAAGTCTCTCGAAAACAATCGGTAAGAAAAAAATTATCGACCAATTGAATCTGTCTCTATATCCTGGTCAAATTACAGGATTTTTAGGACCAAATGGTGCTGGTAAAACGACAACAATCCGTATGATGGCTGGGCTGACGAAGCCGACTACTGGAGATGTGATGATCGATGGTCTTTCTCTACGTTCGAATTTTGAAGTAGGTATTAGTAAAATGGGAGCTATCGTTGAAAATCCTGAATTGTATAAGTTTATGTCCGGTTATAAAAACTTGGTCCATTTCGCTCGAATGCATAAAAATGTGACGAAGGAACGGATTAATGAAGTTATTCGCCAAGTAGGAATGGAAAATCGCATTCATGAAAAAGTATCGACATATTCACTTGGAATGCGCCAACGATTAGGTTTGGCGCAGGCCTTATTAAATAAGCCGAAGTTTCTTATTTTAGATGAACCGACGAACGGACTAGATCCCGCAGGCATTAGAGAATTTCGTACCTATTTACGAAAAATTGCAGCAGAAGATGGCGTTTCTGTTTTAGTCTCAAGTCACTTATTATCCGAAATTGAGCTAATGTGTGATCGGATTGCGGTTATTCAAAATGGAAAGCTTGTCGCAATTAGAGAAGTGAATGCAGTAGAGGAATCACAATACTATATTGAAGTTCAACCAGTAGATACAGCTCGTAGCATGCTGTCAGATAAAGGAATTGTCGTAGAAAACTATCAAAATGGGCTATTAATAAACGTAGAACAATCCGTCATACCAACGATTGTGGAGCAGTTAGTGCAACAAAATATAGCAATTTATGGAGTGTCGCACCATCGTAAAACACTAGAAGAACAGTTCTTAGAAATGACAGGAGGTGGGCAAGTTGTTGAATCTAATTCGAAATGAATGGATGAAATTATGGCATAAAAAAGCAACATGGGTAATGGTCCTATTACTTATTGCAATGATTGTTGGACTTGTTGGGCTCACGAAATGGATGGATCGTAATACGGTAACTCCTCCTTGGGAGCAAACAGTTACAGAAGAACTAACGATGGTTAAACAGCAATTGACGGTACCCGATTTAAGTGAGGAAACGAAAAATAACTTGGAAGAACAGCAAATGTTGCTTCAATACCGATTAGATGAAGGTGTAGCCCCTATATCTAGTGGAGGATTTGAAGGATTTATAATGGAATCATATGGAATGTCCTCTATTATTACATTATTAACTGTAATTGTAGCTGCAGGAATTGTCGCTTCAGAGTTTTCACAAGGAACGATTAAAATGTTGTTGGCACGTCCAGTTCGTAGATGGAAAATTCTTACGTCGAAATTTCTGACAGTCGTTGCATTTGCACTTTTCTTAACAATAATCGCTTATGTTGTATCGCTCATTATGGGGATGATTTTTTATGAAGCTTCAGGTGGAAGTCTGCTGGAGGTTGTGAATGGTCAAGTGATAGAAGAGTCGTATTGGCTAAAATCGATTTGGTTGAATGTATTAGCACTAGGTGATGTTATTATTACTGCAAGCTTTGCATTCGCAATTGGTACTGTCTTCCGTTCTAGTTCATTAGCAATTGGAATCGCGATTTTCCTTATGTTCACCGGTGCTCAAATTTCCTTTTTCTTGCGAAATTATGAAGTGGCGAAATATATATTGTTCTCGCATACATTTACTCAATTAGAAACAGGAGGTTCCTTTATCGAAGGAATAACGACACCATTTTCGGTCATTGTAATGGTTGTTTATTTCGCTTTCTTCTTGGCGATTAGTTATTGGACATTTACGAAACGTGATGTCACTGCATAATTCGTGTCCCGGTGTAAGGAACAATTCTGAATTCTCCCTTAAGTAAAGAACTAACCCAAAGTTCTAATAAAAGAAGGATTTCTCTAAGAGTATGTGGAAGATATCTTAGAAACGGACATTAGGGGAGGATTTTGTATGGAGCAAACGATTTTACACCATATGGATACAGTGCGAGAAATAACAATGAGATCAATCGAGAAAATACCAGAAGAGATTGCAGATGTTGTACCTGAAGGTTTTAATAATAATATTCGGTGGAATTTTGGTCACATTGCAGTTGTGCAAGAAAGACTTGTTTACCATGTTCTAGGGGAAAAACTTAATTTGCCGAATGAATATGTAGAACTTTTTGGACCAGGAACAAGGCCAGCCGATTGGAAAGAAACTCCGCCATCACTTGAGGAGATTTCCACGATTCTAACCGAGCAAATAGCTAGAATAAAGGAATTTGTCCCTGGTCGTTTATCGGAAAAACTGCCAACGCCATTTCAGAATCGTATGGGTATCTCCTTTTACACTCTAGGTGAGACTCTATTGTTTAGTTTTTACCATGAGGCCATGCATATGGAAACGATTAAAAGAATATACAAAATTATTTCCAATTAAATATTGCCAGTAAAGTTTGTAAAATATAATCCTCTTTAGGTAGTCAGTGTATGGAATGATACTGCGCTACATGAAGGGGATTTTATTATGGTACTGCTTATATTACAAATTTATTGAAAACAAACAAACCTTCCAGATGGGCACGTCGTCTAATGAAATGAGAGGAGGGGTAATGTGGAAGAAGTATGGAAGGAAGTAGTTGAATTAGAAGATCAGGAAGAATTAATAAACGAAATGATGAACAAGTATGGTCAAGATATTTTAAGGCTTGTCTACTCATATGTAAATAATAAAGAGATCGCAGAGGATCTAACCCAAGATATATTCGTCAAGTTTTATCAATCTATACATACATTTAAAGGAAAATCCAAGCTGAAAACATGGTTGTGGCGCATTGCTATTAATCATTGCAAGGATTTTCTGAAGAGCTGGTATAACAAGCATGTCTTCATTGCAGAACATACGGAGAATAATCCAACGAAAAAAGAAATCGTCGAAGAAGTAATCATACAAAAAGAAACGGATAATCAATTAATCGCTGCCCTAATGACATTGCCTATTAAATACCGAGAAGTAATCTATCTCTTTTACTATGAGGAACGGCTCGTAAAGGAAATTGCAGTACTAACGGAAGTAAGTGCGAATACAGTTAAAACGAGACTAAGACGTGCCAAGCAACTTCTGGAAGAGCGATTGGAGGAACAGTAATGGAAGAACGTTTAAAAAACTTGAGAAAATCGATGGATCAAACGGCATTTCCTGAACTCAATTTTACGGAAGAGCATCGCAAGGCAATTCAAGAAAAAATATATAAAGAAGATAAGGAAGATACCATCTTCATAGCCGTCATGCAATTGCTTGTTCAAGAAAAAACAGGCTATGAATTAGTGAAGTTATTGAGAGGGAGGGGGATCCGAAAATTTGAAGAAAACGAAGGCATTGTATATTCATTCTTGCATCAGCTGGAGCAGGAAGGTTACTTAAATGCATGTTGGAATGATTCGAATATGAAACTTTACCGATTAAATAATAAAGGAACCAAGCTGTTAAGAAAATCGGAAAAACAATCAATAGCAAAATCATTTGCATTTAAAGAATTATTAGAGAGGTGAGATACAAATGAAAAGTAGTAGTCAATCCTATTTAAAAGAAGTGCAAAAGCAAATCCGTTCTAAAGAAGCTAAAGAATTTGTGTCGGCCGAACTTGATTATCATATAACAAAAGTTAAAAACGAGAGGAGAAAGAACGGATTGAACGACAAAGAAGCCGAACGAAAAGCAGTAGAGCAAATGGGAAATCCTATAACACTAGGTCAAAAGCTTAACAAGCTGCATCGACCAAAAGTAGATTGGTTAACAATTATTTTACTAGTTATCACATTAGGTTTAAGTTTTTTACCAATGCTCTCTCTTGGTAATTATTTTAGCGATGATGCGATGAGCATGAACTATTATTCAAAGCATAAAATACTGTTCGTAATACTCGGTGGGTTTGTAGCATTTGGTATGATGATGTATGACTTTCGAAAGTTAGAGAAGAAGGGGTGGCTGTTTTTCGGGATTGGAATGTTTATTCTTTTCATATTAGCATTTTTTCCGTCGCATATGATTAATGGGCTACCTGTTATTACGATCGGTACATTTACAATTGAAAGCTTGATGGCTGTTCCCTTTTTATTTCTTGCATGGGCATCTTTTTTCAATGATAGGAAGTTGAAAATATGGCAATTGGGCATTTTGTTTTTTGTTCCTTGTTACTTTATGTTTAAGCTTCCAAGTATTTCAACAATATATATATTTGGGGTCATGGTGTTCGTTATGTTTTGTTGGAGTCAATTTAGTCGAAAAACAATTTTATCAGCATTGGGAGTTATATTTAGCTTGCTATTAATCGTTGGCATTATTTTTTGGAATACTTCTGCTCCTTATCAGAAAATCAGATTGCTGGGATTTTTAAATCCTGAACAGTATGCGAATACTTCAGGTTACATGATACTGCACATAAAAGAAGCATTATCTCAAGCAGGTTGGTTTGGAAGCACTTCGACAATTGAGTACATACCGGCCTTGCATGCAGACTTTATTTTTGTAAATCTCACTTCTTACTTTGGCTGGATTTTTGCGATTGGACTCGTTTTTATACTATCTTTATTCATCGCCAGAATCGTTGTAATTGCACGTAAAGTACATCATTCTTATGGGAAGTTTCTACTCATTGGGGCAGTTTCTCTTTATAGCGTTCAACTTGTTACGAATATTGCAATGACCCTAGGGCTTCTCCCAATGATTTCTATGTCACTACCATTTATTAGTTACGGCTTAATGCCTACTATATTCAATGCCTTTATAATCGGTGTCGTGCTAAGTGTATATCGACGGAAGGATTTAGTCGCTAGTGGTTTTAGAGCAAATCCTGTTCATGTTAAATAATCAATTGAAACCAAATCCCTCCTCACAACGACTAACTGGGTGGAGGTGGGAAATGAATAGAGTAATTGTATGTTTAATAATCATAACTTGTACTATTTATTTAACTGGATGCACTGGTGCGAAAACTGAAGTGACAGTTTCTAAAAATCCAGATGCAGAAGAAGTTTTACGGCTAGATCCAAATGCAGACTTTTTTCAATGGGAGGGGTTAATTTACCAAACTAATATTGACTGGGTGAATGAGATTGAACTCACGAAGCATGAGTTGGTTGGAGAAATAGAAGAAATGTACGATAAGAGTAATTATTTTAGAGATGGAATGGCAAACAAACTACCAATAGGAACGAAGATTTTCTCGACAAAAGAGCGAAAAGATATTTTATTGGTGGAAGACGAAGGGAAAACTAAAAAATACTTAGCACTCGTCGAAGGATAAAGGGAGCATATGTCTCCCTTTGTGTCGTCATTATGTAAGAGTGGAAACGAATTAATTGGATGTTCCATTATAAACGATTCGTAGAAATCACTTGTATGGTAAAAGTCTGTTGGTCGATATGATTTTTTATCATCATATCGTTGAAAATCTGCAATACTTCTTGTTGTTGAGGCTCTGAAATTTCCTTTATATTATTTAGAATGATATCGAGCCTAATGTCATTGGAAGAATATAACTTTGCCGCAATGGAATAGTCGTATCCTGCTTTCTCCATTTCAATCCCCACTTGCTCAAAGAAACCCCCATCTGTATATAGATACTCTTGAACGTCATATAAAGCTTGTTCCTCTGCACTGGAAATTTGAAAAGGATGTTCACTTAGTTCTTTTTCTGAACCAGGTGGCTGAGGGTACATAAATAAAGCAACGAGCATTATTAGAAAGAACCCAACACTGCCCATAAGGCGATACCATTCCTTCACACTGCCCCTCCTATAGCGTTTATTCAATTATATGTTAGCTAAGTTGAGTTCATAACCACTTGCAGCTTTTGGCCTTTCCACAACTTACTAATTTTTGCAGGAAAAGTAGAGATAAATACAGAATTATTGTTTAAAGAACAAATATATACATATGCGATTCTCAGAAGTATAACTGGTAGTAAATTTTTATATGATGGTGAAAATGCTAATTTAAGCATTGTTTCGTAAAATAAGCGGTATGCATGCATAATTGAAAGGAGAGAATATTTGGTGGAAAGGCTGCAATTCATTCAAAATTATCGAGATGAGGAGCAATATAGAAAGAGTTTTTTTGAGCTAGCGAACGATGTTTTTGGTTTGAATTTCGAAAAATGGTTTGAAAACGGTTTTTGGGAAGAGCGTTACATACCTTTTTCATATGTGGATGAAAATAAAGTAATAGCAAATGTTTCCGTAAATAGCCTAGATGTGATTATTGAAGGAAAACAATATAATGCAGTGCAAATTGGAACCGTTATGACTCATCCAGACTATAGAAACAAAGGACTTTCAAAAAGATTAATGAACAAAGTTTTAGAGGAATACAAGAATACATATGATTTCATGTACCTTTTCGCTAATGATAGTGTATTAGATTTTTATCCGAAATTTGGTTTTGAACGAGTCGAACAATATCAATATTCTATAAACTTTTCGTGCAATCAGAAACCTGAAAAGGAGCTTCGTAAACTAGATATAACAAATGAGGATGACATTCATTTTATTTATCAATTTGCGAAAGAAAGAATACCAGTTTCTCAGCGTTTTGCAACTGTAAATGCACAAGGAATATTCATGTACTATTGTTTAAATGTTTTTTGTGATGATATTTATTATCATGACTCCGAGGAGGCAATGGTGATTTTTCAAAAAGATGAAAAGCAAATTGATATTTTCGATATTATAAGCAGAAAGCCAGTAAATGTAAACAATATATTAAATGATATTTCATGTGTAGAAACAAATAAGATAGTCTTTCATTACACTCCAGATTATGAAGGACTATTATTTGAAAGAAATCTTATAAAGAGTGGGGGAACATTGTTTGTAAAAATGAACGGTTCAAATTATTTTCAAAAACAATTTAAGCATCCTATCACCTCTGAAGCTTAAATGTCTGGCTAAGACTTCATTATATAAGGTTATTATTAACCTGTGAACGAAGGCTTACAAGAAATAATACATAAAATGTCGTTAAATAATAAATGATAAAAAAATTTTCTAGAGATGGAAGCTTAGTAATAAAGTTCTGTGTAGGAGGAAGTGGAACTTGTACGAGATCAGACCCTTAAAAGACAATGAAAGAGACTTTTTACTGGAAATGCTTTATGAATCCATACACATAGAGGAAGAGAGAAAACCAAGCATAGAGGTACTTCTATATACAAATGAGTTAAAGAAGTACCATCAAAACTGGGGAAGAAAAGGTGATGCAGCATTAATTGCGATTGATCATACAGAATCTCCAGTAGGAGCGGTATGGTATAGATTATTTAGCGGTGAAGAACGAGGATATGGCTATGTGAACGATAAGACCCCAGAGTTAGGAATTGCTATAAAAAAGAAGCAAGAGGGAAAGGTCTAGGAACTAAATTACTACAAGTAATTATGGAAGAAGCAAAAAACAATAACTATAAAACACTATCATTAAGTGTAGATATAGATAACTCTAATGCTATAAATCTCTATCGTAGATTAGGCTTTGTAGAAGTCGGTGGTGATGGAACTTCCATCACGATGTTATTAGGTTGAACAGCTTATATTAATTACATGCCTTATAAAGAAAGACTCATTTCAACAGAAGAGCTCTATCAATTACTCCTTATTTTAATTAAAATGAAAATTGAAACTAGCATTCTAAATAGGTTTATAAGACGGAAGAGAGAATGTTATATGGAGGAACCTACTTTGCTAGTAAGTACAGGGAATGGGGTAAATGAAATGATAGAAAAAGATGGTTTTTTTATAAGTACGGATAAAAACTTTTTAGACGTTGAAGTTATTTATAATTTTTTGAGTAAGGAATCGTATTGGTTGAAGGGTACTACGAAGGAAATAGTAGAAGTGTCGATCAAAAATTCGATTATTTGTTATGGTATTTATGATGGAAATCCTGCCGATGGATCTGCTAAACAAATTGGGTTCGCTCGTGTAGTGTCTGACCTTGTTCGTTTTTCTTGGTTAGGGGATGTTTTTGTACTTCCTGAATACAGAGGACGCGGGCTAAGTAAGTGGTTAATGCAAATAATTACTGAAAATCCAAAGCTAAAGGGAACTAGTTTTCAACTCGCAACAAAAGATGCACACACGCTATATGCCCAGTTTGGATTTAAGCCATTAGAACAACTTGAAAATAGAATGGCTAGACCTCTAGACTGGGATGCAATCAATGAAGCATATAAAAAATAAGTAAGATTGTACAATTGAGATTTACATAAAGGAAGAGATAAAGATGTCAATGTATCAACGAGAATTCGAGGTTAATGGGGCTTGTTACATTATAAGACCTGCAATGAAGAAAGATGCAAAAGAATTATCTGAAATTAGAGTGCAAATTGATGGAGAGACTGAGAACCTCGATAGAGAAAAAGGGGAAGCTTACATAGACACCCTTGGTTTTGAAGAATTAATCAAAACGGATACGGAAAAAAGGAATAACCTTTTTCTAGTTGTTACTATGAACGGCAAGGTTGTCGGATTTTCAAGATGTGAGGGAAATCTCTTAAAACGATTTGCCCATAAAGTAGAATTTGGTGTTTGTGTCTTAAAAGATTATTGGGGCTACGGGATTGGAACGAATCTGTTAAAAGAATCTATTGCTTGGGCAGATTCAATTGAAATTACAAAAATGACGTTAACTGTTTTAGAAAAGAATGAAAAAGCAGTAAATCTCTATAAAAAAATTGGTTTTAAAATAGAAGGCGTATTAGAAAAAGATAAACTTCTTTCAGATGGGAAATACTATAATACGATTGTTATGGGGAGGTTTAATGGATAGAAATGGTTCTATGCAATGAAAAATATCAGAGAAAACGATGTGCATCAAGCTAGTGCACATCGTTTTTGGTTATTCATAGGAAGTGAAACAAGCCATAATTATAAACGCTTCACAATCTAAAGATTTAAATGTTGAAATCGTTCTGCTACAAGCGTCAAATCTTCCAAAAACAAGGCGCGTAAGTTAGGACGACGTCTAATCGCAAGTGGATGGTATGCAACTGTAGTCGGAAATCCTCTTACATTGTGCCAGCTGCCTCGCAATGTTTTCACTTCGGCTTCAGGGTTTTGAAAAAAGGATTGGACCGCAACGTTGCCTAAGCAAAGAATAAGTTGAGGCTTTTTTTCTTTAAGCTGCTCTTCTAAATGTCCCATACAAATTCGACGCACCAACTCTTTGTCATATGCACGCACGGGTTTTCTTTTCAGAATAAAAGTAACGTACAAATCATCTATTTTCAAACCAGCTTCATTGGCTACTTCATGTAGTGTTTGCCGTGTTCCACAAATAAATGATTCACCTTCACTATTTTCACGTGCTCCGGGATTATCCAGAATAATCATAATCGGAGTTTTTGAATTCCCTTCACCCCAAACCATTCGTGTCCCATGTTTATAAAGACCGCATTCCTGACAATCTACGAGATGATCGGGGGTCGGTTCCTCGGTCAGCATCTTTGGGCAGAAATTAGACATTATGTTCAGCTCTCTTTTACTTTTATTTTCATTAAAGAAAGCTTTCCATAAATGGACGGATATTAAACAGTTAATACATCATTCTTTAACTGCTGTTTTTGAATTATTTTATTAAATATAGCAGCCAGTACTTGCTGAAAAAGCATGCCAAAAACTACAGGCATTGCCACTTTTGGTGGGAAATATGTCGTAGCAACAATCACTCCAACGGCAATATTTCGCATACCGCCAACGAAAACAAAGGTTGTGACAATACTTGAGTCTTTCCAAATAAGTCGGCCGATTAGCATAGCAAAAGTATAACCCGATATTGCGAGCAAAAGTACAACGAATATTACACCGATTAATTCCCATGTAATGTCTTTCAGATAAGGGGCCACGGCGCTGCTATTAATCATAACGACCGCAAAAAGGCTTAATTTTGAAAACGGTGCTAAGTATTTTCCAAATTTATTTCGAACGGATCCTTTCGACACTTCATTCAGAATAATTCCTACAATGGAAGGAAGTACGATCATCCATAGTAAGTCGATGATAATTTTAGATGTATCGATTGCTATACTTTGACCTGCAATTATGTCTAATAATAAAGGAATAATGAAAGGAGATACTAAAGTATCTATCAAAATAATCGATAAACTAAGCGGTAAATGCCCTTTACACATATTGACCCAAATAACACTTGTCACGCCAGTTGGGACAGCAACTGAAATAACATAACCGATCGTTAACAAATGATCATCAAAAATAATAAGGGATAAGAAGTAAGCCCAAATAGGCATCAAAATATGTAAAAATGCAATGCTAAATAAAATGGTTTTCGGATATGTAGTAAAAACCTTAATATCGTTAAACTTCATACTAAGACTGCTAGAAAAAGTCATGAAGGCAAATAGCCAAGGAACTAAAAATAGCAGATGACCACCCACATCTTCCAGTAACACACCTAGTACTAAGCTTAAAGGTGTTAACACAGCCATCCATCTTTGAATAAAAAAATTGAACTTTTCAAGCAAATGAACTTCCTACCTTCTAACATAGTGTGTGTTCATTATACACCTGACAATTAGAAAATAGAGAGATTAATATATTAAAAAAGGAATTTTAAAAGGAGATGGAGAATATTACATATTAGTTCAAAAAATGGGGTGGAATTGTATGAGCAACATAATAAGCTACTATAATCTATTTGATGAGTGGGGTAGACTTGATAGAGAACCAATTGAGTTCCAAGTAAATTGGCATTATATAAAAAAATATTTACCTGGGGATGGTCGAGTATTAGATAATGGAGCAGGCCCTGGAAAATATTCCATGAAGCTTGCTGAAGAAGGTTTTCAAGTGACCTTAACCGATCTAACACCAAAATTAGTGGAGATTGCCAAAGATAAAGTAATAGAATTGGGTTTGGAAAAGCAATTTGAAGGTTTATATTCCGCTGATGCTAGAGAACTTAAAATGTTGAAGAATGAACAGTTCGATGCATCATTAATGCTCGGACCGATGTATCATTTGCAAGAAGAAAAAGATCGTATAAAAGCAGTGCAAGAATTACATAGAGTGACCAAAAAGAATGGGCTTGTTTTTGTGGCCTTTATGCCAAGAACTAGGCATATCTTTAACTCACTATTAACACCAGACAATTGGAAACCGAATAATAAGATGGATTCGATTAATCAATTCACGCAAACAGGTTGCTTTAACCATGCAGATGAAAATCGTTTTACTGGTGCCTACTATTTTAATATAAAAGATATTAATCCTTTTATGGAAACTCATGGATTTGAACATATACAATTGATAGGTTCAAATGTTGGCACAATCTTAACCAATGATAGTTGGAATTACTGGAGAGATAAAGGAGAACAAGAGTTACAAAAGGTAATAGATTTAATTATTGAAAAAGGAGCAGATCCATATATACTGGGGATTTCTTCTCATTTACTTTATATTGGAAGAAAAAGATAAAGAATTATTTTTAATAAAATTCAAATGAGGTTAATGTAATGGGGATATTTTTTGAAAAAGTGGAAAGAAAGAAGCATACAAAACCAGTTCTTATTATTAAAACCTTGCTAATTGTTGTGATGATCAGTAGTTTGGTATTAGCTATTGCTAATGAAATAGATATTTTTTATGTAAAAATTGTTTTGATGCTTAGTGGAGTAGCGTTTATAGTGGATGGAATTGAAAGTTACTTTAGAAAAGAAGATAAAAAAGTCTATTTATTCGAATTTAGCATTGCGGCCGGAATGTTCTTATTTGCAGCTTCACTTGGGTAGTAAATAGAAAAGGAGAAGAACAATTGGGTAAATGAATTAGAGATTAAAATAGAGCTGCTTAAATATGTTCAAAAACACGGTAAACTTTAATGAGCATGTGAAACTATCTTTATATAAGTAAAACAGGGGGTTGTTAGATGCTTTATTATATGGTTACTTGTCTATTTTGCAAAAAGGAGTTCAAGCTTTACGACAATGATCCGCAGTATAAAAAGTTTAAACGTAACATGAAAGGAAAGTTTTCATGTTCTTCATGTAAGGAAAGAATCGAAAGTGATGCAAGAAAAATGAGATTTTGAGAAAGAGCGATGTGAGCTAAATTGTTTGAAGGACTGATTTTATATTAGGGGCAACTGGTTTTTTAGGTTCTTTATTTGGATTGACTACTGAGATGCCTAATGTATTCGTACAAGGTACTTCACGTTATTCCAAAGAGAGTGGCGCTGTTGAACCGGACTATATCGCGGATAATCCCATAGATGCAGTAAAATGGATTGTAAATGATTTAAACATAACTAATGAATAAGGCCAGCTCTTTCTATGGAGTGAAAAACTAATTATTTAAAATAGGAGGCTTAGAAATTCATTGCATCCAACAGAATTAATGGAATTTATGATGGTGGGAGTGGTCTTACTAGTTATTTTATTTATTTCTTTTCTTTTGAAAGGCAAATGGAGAAAAGTGACTCTAGGATTGGCTCTTGTTTATCTACTGTCATATGGTGTTTTTTATGCTTCTAGACCTTATTGGATTGATTTTCAAATTGAAAACAAAGTTGGCTATTTAAATATGTATTTGAAAGAACAGTATCCAGAAGAAAAATGGGAATTTCGGACAGTGCCTCATCGTGAAGATGGCTATAAGCATCTGAATCCTTATAATATAGAAGTAATATTCGAAACGGAACCAGAAGTAAAATACAACTATTTTGTTGATGATAAAGAGAATATTATCCAAGTTGGTTATTCGATTCCAAGTGAATTTAAAAGTGATTTATTACATTTAGAAGTGGATTAAAAAGAATTTTTAATATGTTGAAATGAAAGAAAAAATATTCGTTATAGATTTCACAATTCTAAATGTACGAGAAAATATTTTGAAGGAGTAAATTGAATGAAAATGTTTGAATATTCAATAGTAAATGTCTTGTTTCTAATTTTTATCTCCGTCACTTATTCTTTTCTCTTTATATTCACTTCAAACCATATGGAGTTTACAGGGCTTCTTCCAAAGACTAAAACACTTCAATCGCCTTTTTGGAATGCATGGTCTACTTTCATTGAAGCAGGGAATATGAAATATATTGGATATATAATTCTAGTTTTAAGTATCCTAATTCTTTTCGTAACCCTATTTAAGGAACCTGTAAAAATGAAGGAATGTCAGAGTGAGATATTTTCTAAGAGCATGATAGGGGCGGGAGTAATTTCAATAATAATGATACCTGTAGTTATAATCCTCATTTTAAGTGACCCTAATTATACAATTGCAGTGTTATTTTTATTAGCAACTATTCAATGGTGTTACATTTTATTCACGTATTTTATTTATATTTTAAGGAATTAGTTAGCTGAAGATAACGAACGAGCTATTGTCAAGGAGGTACTTACATGGACGAACGAAAGGTAATTGCAGAAAAAATCATAGAATTATTCAACACTTCCCCAAAAGTAAAGTATGCAACGATTCGTGGTAGTATATTTCATGAAAAAGCAGATGAGTTTTCTGATATTGACCTTACCATTGATGTATCCGGTACTGATAATGCGGCGTTCGCTTTGCAAATACCGAAAATAATAGAAAGCCATTTTGATATTTGGTTTGTCGACTGGGCAACAAGTCTTTTGCCGCAAGAATATGTAATCAGTATTTACTTAAAAAACACTTCAATATTTTGGAATGTAGACATTGCTTGTACAGCCACACCGCACATAGCAACAATACAATCATTTCAAAATGACTCTGTTCAGCATGCCCTTAAACTATGGATATTGAACTTAAAATATTTGCATCGACAAGACCTTTCCAAACTAACCATTGACCGTTTAGCTCAAAAAGTAGTAGGAAATCGAATGGAAGGAAACTCATTCCAAAAAATGGCGGCAATTCTACAGGAAATACAAATGAAATCACCTACAAGTTTATCGTCGTTTCTTAAGGCATGCGAAATAGAATTAGAGAAGTATAATATGGTGAATTTTGAATAATGTCGCCATTATCATTTATTCTCCTATCGAAATTATTATTTTCGATGTTTCTAAAATATGTCCCTAAATATAAGATCAGAAGAGACAGGTTTCATTCCTATTTCTCTGGACCAAATGGACAATTGTCCAATATGATGGATTTCATGCGAGATAATATGGCTAATTATTTTATCAAAAGAAAGTGATTTAGTAGTGCCATTCTTCCGTTGAATGATTAAACTTTTTTCTTCTCCTTCAGAAAAATAAGATTGTATAAAATTCAATGTTTCTGTTTTAGTTACATTTGAAAATTCCTTCACTTCTTTAAGACTGGATACTAGATGGATATCTTGAATGATAACTGGTGTTCCTTGCATTTGGTTTACCCAAATCTGTTCGCAATCGATCACGTGAAACAAATTTTGTATAATACTTCCCATACCACCGACACGTCTTTTTAGAAGTTCTTCATTAGAAATGGTTTCACACCACTTAAACCAGTCCTCCCTGATTTGCCAATTATACAAAAACATCTCTTTCAATCTACTCACTCCAAGATCGTATTAGTATTATAATAGAAGAAAACCTTGTCCAAAAAAGTTTATATTATCCCGAACTTTTTTAATGCAAAGTCGATTCCGTCTTCATTTGACTTCTTAGTAACAAAATCTGCCACTCTTTTTAAGTTTTCAGATCCATTTCCCATTGCTATTCCAAGTCCTACTAATTCCAACATATCAATATCATTTTCTCCATCCCCAAATGCAATAGCCTCGAATTTATCAATGCCGAAGTACTGTAATACTTTTATGATGGCCAAAGATTTTGAAACATCTTTTTGTAGCACATTTAGCACAAAAGGATGCCATCTCTTAAATGTTAAATGAGGAAATCTTTGCATGTAATTCTTGACTGTTTCATCATTTGCATACAAACACATTAAGTATACTTCTCGGTTGTAGATTAAGTGATCGACAGCAGGGTAGTCATTCAATGATAAAGTTTCTTTCAGTGCTATTAACGTTTCGGTATTTTTTACACCGTTCATACTAAATTCTTCCGTGAAAAAAGATAAATCTTGATTGCCGGTGGACGCAAATTCATACACTTCTTTTATTATTTTGTTATCCATCGGCACTTTATGTATAACCGTTTCATCGTGCTTCACATAAGCCCCATTTGCTGTTATAAATGTATCTATTCCTAATTCCTTTATTTCTTTACACATGGATAATGGTCTTCCAGTTGCTGCTACCACTTTTAACCCTTTGTTCTTTAATGCTTTTATTGCATTTTTTGTGTTACTTGAAATACTACCATCTGCATGATGAGTGATAGTTCCATCTACATCGAAAAATACTATTTTATATTTCATAAAAATCTCCTCTGTAAAAAATACATAACATCAATTAGGGAATCGGAAATATTCGATTATACAAGGTTTGGAAATTAGCTGAACTAGAAGGAGTATTAAATCAATATCTAGAATACATAGAATATAGCTAATTTTAGGAGGTAAATCAACAAAATCTTTGAAATAATTAATCAGCTCCTTGTTATCACTAATAAAGAAGGGTACACAAGGTGAAGAATTATGAAACCAAACTTGATATTACACTGCAAGAGCAGCAAGAAGGTTTTAATGCGGTTATGATAGTTTAACTTTTAGTCCATCATACTAAATTATTGATCAGGAAACCTCCATTAATTTACCAGGGACTTAACTTAATTTTATGGAGCTGAAAATAATGAAATGGAAAAATTACATAGGGTCAATCTCGAATGATTATCATTTTAAAGCACCAGCAACTGATATGGAAATAGCGCTTATAACAGAAGAATTAAACGTTCAATTACCTGAAAAGTTACTAGAAATTTACAATGAAACAAATGGAATATTTGATAAACATGAATGTCCTCTTATTTGGTCTATAGAACAGATGATAGAAGACAATTTATTTTTTAGAAATTTTGATGATTATAAGGATATTTATATGCCATTTGATCATCTACTATTTTTCTCTGATGCTGGCAATGGAGACCTATTCGGCTACAGAATATTAAATGGAAGCATTCAAGATGATGAAATTTTTGTATGGAATCATGAAGATAATAGCAGAACATGGATTTCCGCTTCATTAGAAAGTTTTGTGAAAGGCTGGATTACAGGGGAAATTACGGTTTAGTAAGTAAATAGAAATTGAGAGGGATTAAAATGGCTTATCAATTTAAAACTATGACACAAGAACAAGCTGAAAATATTGCTTTTAATTGGCATTATGATGCAGAATATTCATTTTATGATATGAATTCAGATAGAGAAGATTTAGAAGAATTTTTAAACCCAGAAACAAGGGGAAATTCGACGTTTGCAGTAACAATTGATTGTAACTTGATTGGTTTCTTTATTGTAAACAAAGTTGCTGATATGACTTTTGATATTGGTTTAGGAATGAACCCTAATTTAACTGGGAAAGGGAAGGGGTTAGAATTTCTAAAAGCAGGAATGGATTTTCTTCTATCTAAATATACAGCAGAAAAAATTACTTTATCAGTAGCAACTTTTAATCAAAGAGCGATAAAAGTATACAGAAGGTTTGGTTTTATAGATGTGGAAACTTTTATGCAAAATACGAATGGGAGTACATTTGAATTTTTAAGAATGGAATATAATTGTTAGTATTATTTGTACAATCGAAGTAACGAGTGGTAAAGCTAATTTAAAATTTCAATATTATAAAAAAGGATGAAAATAGAATGATAACGATAAGTGAAAAAGAAATGCTATTACAAAATAGCGACAAAAATTTCAATGCTTTATTAGAATTAATTGAATCTGTACCTAGTAGGAAAAGGAGTATTACTATAGAGATAGAAGAAAGAGATAAGAATTTTCGGGATGTATTAATGCATTTGTATGAATGGCATGCAATGCTTGAAAGATGGTATAGAGAGGGAATGGATGGAGATATTCCTTCTATGCCAGCACCTGGCTATAAATGGAGCACTATTAAGTTACTTAATATGCAAATTTGGGAAAACTATCAAGATATAACATTAAATATGGCTATAAAAAAATTGAAATTGAGCCATGAAAGAGTAATGGACTTAATTAAATCACATAGTAACGAAGAAATTATGACAAAACAATACTATAAGTGGACAAAAACAAGTAATTTATACAGCTACTTTGCAGCGAACACTTACCAACATTACTTATGGGCTATAAAAAAATGTGAAGTTATTGCAAATTCGATAAAACAAGAGACCCCAATAATGAAATAGTGTTATTTCACTATTGGGGTCTCTAGTAAACTAACTAGAATTTTTAAGATTGGAATTTAATTTTAGGTTTAAGTGGTAAGATGTCAGTTAATACATACACAGTTGGGAGGGATAAAATATGAAACTGGGGGACCCAATAGCTATAGGAAATACCGCTAAAATTTATCTTTACGAAAACAAGGTGGTCAAAATATTTAATGATTATTTGCCCGATACGGAAGCGTTATACGAATCGAGTAAGCAAAAGTTTGCTTATGCATGCGGACTTTCGGTTCCTAAAGTATTAGATGTCACAAAGATAGATGGTAAACAAGCTATTTTTATGGAATATATTAATGGAAAGACATTAGGTGATCTTTTATTTGAAAATATGAAACAAGCAGAATACTATATGAAAATTTCCATTGAAGTACAGCAGAAAATCCATATGATTAGAACAGATTCACTTGAACCAATGACTGAAAAGCTATGTCGTCAAATAAAATCAGTTGATAATCTAGATGAGAGCCAAAAGTTATATTTAATACAAAAATTAGAGTCAATGACATTTGAAAAACGACTTTGTCATGGAGACTTCCATCTATTTAATTTAATCATGTCAAATAGCAAAGTGACAATTGTAGATTGGGTCGATTCCAGTGCTGGAGATATACGTGCAGATGTATATCGAACCTATCTTTTGTATCTTCAATTTTCAGAGGAATTAGCTGAAATGTATTTGCGACTCTATTGTGAGAAAAGTGGGTTGTCTAAAAACAACATTTTTCAGTGGGCGCCAATTATTGCTGCTGCAAGATTATCTGAGAATGTTTCAACAGATAAAAAGGAACGTCTTTTGGATATAATAAATCAATACTGCCCTTAATGACTATGGAAGTCAAAGGAAAATTTCATAGATGTTATTTATTGAAGTAGTATTCTAGTAAGAAGCTATCATCTATGTTGTAGATATTACAATCCTAATCTATCGTATAGAAGAGTTTCTTACGTAACAAAAATGAAGAAGTAAGATAGAAAGTAGGGAATTTGAATATGCAAAGAAATATTATTGCTATTTCTGGTGGAGGTTTTTCGAAAAATGAGGGCGATTATATAGATGAGTATATTATTCAACAAGTGAAGAAAGATTCTCCAGTTCATATATGTTTTATCCCGACTGCAAGTGGTGATGCACAGGGCTATATAGAGAAATTCTATCAAGCGTTTCCAAATGCAAATACAAGTCATCTGACGGTGAACGATTTGACTGATTCAAATATACAAGAAATTGTTCATGAGCAAGACATTCTTTATGTTGGTGGCGGCAATACACAATTAATGCTTGAAAAGTGGCGCCAAACACGATTTGATAAAGTACTCAAAGAGGCGTATGCGAATGGTGTTCTATTAGCGGGGATTAGTGCGGGGGCAATGTGTTGGTTTGAGATATGCTATAGTGAGAAAACGGATGATACATATGAAGAATTTGAAGGTTTAGGTATTTTAGAAGGTAGTCTCTGCCCTCATTATAACGACGAAAAGCGTCAGTCGTTATTTGATAAATGGGCGACTAAGCAACTAGATAGAACAATATTTACGCTTGAAGATAACGAAAATCTACATTTCAGAAATGAAAAATGTATTGCCAAAATTAGTACATAACTTTTTGTCCATGCTATTAAAGAAAGGTAGACAAAATATGAAAAGGAGATCTAAAATATGACAGAATTTTGGGAAGCAAGCTTTATAGGAAATCAAACGATGTGGGGATTTGAACCTGCAGACTCTGCAATCTTGACGAAGGATTTTTTCCTTGAGAAAAATGTGAAGGATATACTGATTCCAGGTATTGGATATGGCAGAAATGCAAAGGTTTTTATGGACAACGGAATAAATGTCACAGGTATTGAGATTTCCAAAACAGCAATCGAATTGGCAAAACTAAATGAGCTACATCTGAATATTTTTCATGGTTCAGTAAACGATATGCCTTTTGATAACAGACTATATGATGGTGTATTTTGTTATGCACTTATTCATTTGTTGAGTGATGAGGAGAGAGAGAAGTTCATTAAGGATTGCTACGATCAGTTAAAGCCAGGGGGATACATGGTCTTTACTACTATTTCGAAAGAAGCACCCATGTATGGGAAGGGCAAACAACTTGGTAAAGACTATTTCGAAATTCTGGATGGGGTAAAAATGTTTTTTTATGATTCTAGCTCGGTAGAACGAGAATTTGGAAAACATGGGCTGATAGAAACTTCCGAAATCGTGGAGCCACATAAGAATGCGGAAAATAAACCACCATTTACATTTACAATGATAAAGTGTCAAAAAGTAGGATAACATTTTTCAATTGCTCATAATCTGGATGGACTACCCTTAAAAAAGGAATAAAGTAATTCTGTTTCTTACGACAATCTTAAATTGTTAAGTTGGATTTTTTTGATATTGCAGAGGAGGAATTATAAATGAAAAGAGTAGATGTTGCATATGTCGTGCTTTTTGATGAGATTGAACAGAAAGTATTATTGGTAAAAAACAAGGGTACAGACACTTCCTATTACACACTTCCAGGTGGAGCAGTGGAAAAAGGAGAAACACTTAAGGCAGCTGCTGTGCGTGAAATGAAAGAAGAAACAGGATTAGATGTTGAAGTCGGTGGCATTTTCTCGGTAGGTGAAGCATTTTTTGAAGAAAGGGGACACCACGCTATTTTCTTTACTTTTGTCGGAAAAATAGTTGGTGGAGAAATAAACATATCATTACCAGAAGAAATTGAAGAAGTGACTTGGATGGATGTAACACAGGCAGAAAAATATATACATATTACGAGTGGGTTTGAAGGTTTGCTATCTGACATAAATACAGTCCCATATATGCTAAGAGAAATTGAAAAGAAAGGATGAAAGGAGTTACATATTATAATAATTGCTGGAAATAGAGAATTTAAAGGAATATATTCAGTTGTATTATACTTGTTTCTTCAGGGAATCATAAGGACAAAAGTATTGCTCAATAGAAAAGGTGGAATTAAATGAACAAGGCGGTATTTTTGGATCGAGATGGAGTAATCAACGAAGTGCTAACAAACCGAGTTAAATTTGTGAACAAGCCGCAAGAGCTATATTTTTTACCTGGTGTGCCAGAAGCAATTAAGAAATTGAATGCTGTTTTTGATTATATTTTTGTAGTAACGAATCAAGGCGGTGTGGGACTTGGATTCATGAAGGAGTCGCAACTCATTAAAATTCATGACCATATGATTGCAGAACTTAAGAAAGAAGGCGCAATTATCCATGAAGCGGTGTATTGTCCCCATAAACCTAAAGCAGGTTGCGCTTGCCGCAAGCCGAACAGTAAATTAATCGTAGATCTTGGTCAAAAATATAATATAGATTTAGCCCATTCTTACATGGTCGGTGATACCGATACAGATATTATTGCAGGGAAAAAGGCAGGTACGAAGGGAGTATTTCTAGGAAAGAGTGACCCGCTTGCAGATGCGGTATTTCCTGATCTTTTATGTGCAGCAGACTGGATAATTAAGGACGCCGGAGCTCGGTAAAGAATCTTAAATTCGTAATGTGATGAGTCTAAAATAGATTTCTTCAATAGCAATCAGCACACGGGAAGTAAACCGCTAGCTATAAGGCTATGAGCGGTTTACTTTTTTCTTGAAAAAGTATCTGACAAAGAAACAATTATAGATAATTAGCTTTAAAAAATAATCATCCCAATTAAAGCCTCACCTTCTTTCCTTCACTAATTTGAATGAAGTAATGGAAAAACGTGCTAACCCCCTATAAATCCTTATTCTAGATCTCTTTTGTTGTGCCACATAAATATTCTTTTTTTTCTTAGGTAATAGCGAATCTTAAAAAGGATGTTTATACTTTTCAAAGGTTATAATAAATTTAAACAAACTTTTGTTTAACAAGATATTAAAAATTATTAGCAAAAGATAAGGAGACAAAATGACAAATAAAAAAACGGGATGGAATTTCGATAATAGTTATGCTCGCCTGCCGGAAATTTTTTTCACAAAACACGTCTTGAACGCCGTACGCGCTCCTAAGTTAACGATAATAAATGAACAACTAGCGAAAGCATTGGGACTGGACGAACGGTCGTTACAAAGTGAAGAAGGTATAGCAGAACTTGCGGGTAACCAAGTTCCAAAAGGTGCTGAACCACTTGCTCAAGCCTATGCGGGACATCAGTTCGGTCATTTCAATATGTTAGGAGATGGACGAGCTGTACTTCTTGGCGAGCAGATTACGCCTACTAATGAGCGATTTGATATTCAGCTAAAAGGAGCAGGAAGAACGCTATACTCGCGCGGGGGAGATGGACGAGCTGCTCTCGGTCCGATGTTAAGAGAGTACATCATAAGCGAAGCAATGTATGGACTTGGTATTCCTACTACCCGCAGCTTGGCGGTAGTGTCGACTGGAGAACCAGTAATCCGGGAAACAGCTTTGCCTGGTGCAATTCTAACGCGCGTAGCTGCAAGTCATATACGTGTTGGTACTTTTCAGTATGCCGCTAGATGGGGAACGAAAGAGGATCTGCGTGCGCTAGCTGATTATACATTGGAGCGCCATTTCCCAGAAGCGGATGCGAACTCGAATCGCTATCTTACTCTCCTTCAGGAAGTGATCAAGCGACAAGCAGGGCTGATTGCAAAATGGCAACTTGTTGGGTTTATTCACGGGGTGATGAATACGGATAACATGAGTATTAGTGGAGAGACGATTGATTATGGACCTTGTGCCTTTATGGATGTGTATAATCTAAAAACGGTATTTAGTTCCATTGATACGCAATCGCGCTATGCATATGGCAACCAGCCCAATATTGGCGGTTGGAATTTAGCGCGCCTTGCTGAATCTTTATTGCCATTACTTCATGAGAATTTGGAGGAAGGATACAAACTGGCTGAAAAAGCACTTCAAGCTTTTCCTGAATTGTATTACGCTAATTGGTTATCTGGTATGCGAGGAAAACTGGGGCTATTCAATGAAGAGCCGGATGATGAGGCACTTATTGAAAAGCTACTCGGTATGATGCATAAATATCGTGTGGACTATACCAATACTTTCTTAGCACTAACTTTTGATAAGCAAGGAGATACAAAGCTGTTCGGTTCGAACGAATTTGCCGAGTGGTTCGAAGAATGGCAAGCAAGATTAAGTAGACAAGAGGAATCCAAAACTTCCGTTCAGCAATTGATGAAAGACAATAATCCAGCGGTAATACCTCGGAATCATCGTGTAGAAGAAGCTTTAGGGGCTGCTGAGCAAGGAGATTTTTCAGTAATGGAGCAGCTGCTTGAAGTTCTTTCAAATCCCTTTGCGCATTCACAGGAACAAATTGCCTACGCTACTTTGCCTGCTCAGTCTGACGGTAAGTATCAAACCTTTTGTGGAACATAACAAGATAATTTGGTTCTAAATTAATTAATTTAAGTTATATTTTTTAAACAGAAACACACTAATGTTTAGGAGAATAAGTCTTTTTCTATTCCTAAAATCAAAACCTTGAAAATTTTACGAGTCGTAAAATTTTCAAGGTTTTTCATTTATTGAGGAAGGTGTTAACTAGCTTCATTTTATTCTTTCGCCGAATTATGAGTTTATTTTCAAAAATAATAAATAAAATATTCAGATTATTATTGACACTTCGCCGTGTGGTGATATAATTACGTTATTGGGACAGTGTCCCTGTAAAGTAAAGCATGAGGAGGAATTAAAATGAGCAAAGTAATGCTATTTGGATTAGGGGAAGTAGGTACTCATATTTTAGAATTTCTAGTAAGAGATCCTAAATGCCCAGAACTTATTGTTTGTGATGTAAATGAAGAAGTTTCACAAAAAAGAGTAAATAACGCTGTAATTGGTGCAGCTATTTTCAAACTGTATCCAAAAGTTACTTTTAAAAAAGTAGATTTAACAGATGTTGACGGTACTGCATTACTAATAAGTGAAGAAAAGCCAGATGTAGTGATTAACTGTGCTGTTCTACAAACATGGCATGTAATTAGACAATTGCCTGAAGATTTATATGCGAAGTTAAGTTCAGCAAGTTTAGGTGCCTGGCTTCCTTGTCAACTAGGGCTTTCTTATAAACTAATGTTAGCCATAAAGAAATCAGGTGTTCAAACTAATGTGATTAATACCTCCTTATCATGCATAACAAATCCAGTATTGGCGAAAGCAGGACTTGCCCCTACAATTGGTATTGGAAATGTTGAACTTATTGAACCAGCTGTGCGAATTGCAATTTCTAGAGAACTAAATGTACCCGTGGATATCGTAAAAGTGTATCTTGTGGCTCATCATGTGTGGTGGGTATATCCTCGTGAAGCTGGCTATAAAAAAGGCCCATATTACATTAAAATTCTTGTTAATGATAAAGATGTAACAAAACAATTTAATACTGATGAATTATTATGGGATGCTATTAAGCTATACCCACCTGATACAGAGTTTACAACCGTATCGGCAAACTCTACCATCAAAAACATGTATGCATTATTAAATCCATTACCTATTTTTACACATTCTCCTGCACCAAATGGTTTACCTGGTGGATATCCAATTTTACTTAGTAAAAATGGAGCGGAATTAGCATTACCTGAAGGTATAACAGTAGAAGAGGCAATTAAAATCAATGAAGATAGCAATAAAATAGATGGGATTGAGCGCATAGAAGATGACGGAACTGTCGTATACGCTGATTATTCACATCAAATATTAAAAGGCATGCTAAATTTTGATCATAAATCATTTAAAGCCGAAGATAGTTTAGAAGTAGCGTTTGAACTGATGGCGAAATATAGAGAGTTTGCAGCAAAGTCTACTAAACAATATGTTTAATAATAAATTTATTAATAGTATTGAATAATTTAGTAAATAGAATTTTAGTTATGAAAAGCGAACATTTTTTATGTTGATAGCGGAAGAAGATGAGTTTATCGGGAATAACATGAGTTGAGAATTCTTTAAGAGTGAAAAAATATGCGAAGGCTAAGAATGCCACCTTGGGTGGCAACGCCTTCGTGAAATCATCGTCTTGCCTGAGGATACTGAAGCCCGTCTTTATGAAAACTTTTCTTTATCGTGAATAGAATAATTACTGACTTTATTTTATAGAGAAATCGAATTATGGATTTGATTTGTATAGACAAAATTGTAATGAAAATAGTCTTTTTTATCTTTTATTTGATAGCTTCATACTAAAGAAATCATGAGGGGTGAACATAATGAAAATTGCATATCTAACAAGAAAATTGTTCGACGGTATTAACAATGGTTACAAGCAAAATGTGGCGATTCTCGTAGAAAATAATAGGATTCAAAGTATAATTGGGATAAACGATATTCCAAGCGATTATATTTTAGAAGACTTAGGAGATCTCTATGTAATTCCAGGTCTTTTTGATTGTCATGTTCATTTAGTTTGGAACGGTTGCACCGATCCAAATTTCGTTATGATGAATGAATCAAATGAAAAAACGGCAGTACGTGCGGCGGAACATGCAAGATTAACCCTTCTTCATGGAATTACGACTGTACGGGATGTCGGTGGCGATTACAAAGCAGTGCTTGCGGTTCGTGATGCGGTTGCTGAAAAAATCATTAGAGGTTCAAGAGTAATTGCGGCAGGAAATCCGATTATTATGACAGGAGGACATGTACATCAATTTGGAGTAGAAGTCGATGGTCCTCACGAGGCCCGTAAAGGTGTACGTACAATGCTTAAGATGGGTGTCGATTTAATCAAGGTCATGGCATCGGGAGGAATTTATGGTAAAACTGAATTACCTGGTCAACCCCAGATGACGGTTGAAGAAATTTCAGTCGTGGTGGAGGAAGCACATAGGGCTGGACGAAAGGTTGCAGCACATGCTGAGGGACTTGAGGGAATTATGAATGCTTTGGAAGCAGGAGTAGATACAATTGAGCATGGAAACTTAATGAATACTGAAGTGGCAAAGTTAATGGCTGAGAAACAAGTATTTGTTGTTCCAACGATGGCACCGTTTTATTTATCAGCTAATTTCGGTAGCGAGAAGGGGTATCCAGACTATCATATAAGAAAATCAAAAGCGGTACTTTCGGGAAGTTACAATGTCATTAATTATGTAAAGGAATATGGCATCCCTATTGCAGCAGGTACAGATTGTGGCGGACCGAACAAACCGCATGGTGCTGTGGTTTATGAATTGGAGCTAATGGTTCACGCCGGATTAACAACATTTGAAGCTTTATTATCCGCAACATCCAATGCTGCGAAAGCATGTGGCGTGGAAAGTGAACTCGGCACTATAGAACCGGGTAAAATTGCAGATTTTATTGGGGTAAAAAACGATCCTTTTGTTAATATCAGCGCTCTGCGTAATGTGGATACTGTTGTGAAAGAGGGAAGAGTTGAAAAAAGATATGGTGTTGGTTGCGAAATAGAAAATGATCTTTCAATATTAAAATTAGGACAAAACGATTTGATAGAAATAACTACTTGATATAAAATACTTTATCTGTGTTTTAGAAAAAGAACAAGCTTTTCTAATCTCCTATTTAACTAACGTACCGTATGCATAACCTCGTCTAGTTTAAGTTAACGAAATGACTTTATAAAAACTGAAATTCTAATTATTTGGGAGTTAGCAAATATATTATTTTAGGGGGATAGTTTATGAAAAAGTTGATAATTATTTTGATTGTCGGAATGATAGCGCTTACAGGTTGTGTGGCAAGTCCTAAACAAGAAGTTAAATCAACATCATCAGGTACTATAAAGGAAATTACAATTGCGGGTGCTGGCGGCTTGATAGAGAAAATGATTCGAGATGAAGTTGCCCCAAAATTTACAGAAAAGACAGGAATTAAGGTGAATTTTATAGCTGGTCTTTCTAGTGAAATTTTGTCAAAAGTTGAACTTCAGAAAAATGCGCCTCAAATTGATATCGCCATGTTATCCCCAACAGATGTTCAAAGAGCTGAAAGTAAAGAGTTAATCGAATTATTAAGTACAAAACAAATTCCCAATTTAGCTAAAATAGATGAACGATTTGTCGCTGTAGATGACGTAAGTGTACCGATTTTTGGGTACACAATTGCGCCAGCGTATAACAAAGATATATTCGAAAAAGAAGGTATAGCACCAATAGCTTCATGGAATGACTTGATACGACCTGAATACAAGGGAAGAACAGCCTTCTCAGATATTTCAAGTGATTTTACTTATACGATTCTCTATAATCTAGCATTTGCCAATGGGGGAAGCTTGGATAATATGGAGCCAGGACTAACAAAAGCGAAAGAGATGGCTGCATATTCTACCACTTTCTACAAAAATTCAACCCAAATGATACCTGCCCTACAACAAGAAGCTGCTATTGTGACTGTTATGGGGAGTTATAATATTGCTCAAGTTGCTGATTCCGGAATCCCTTTACAAATGGTCGTACCAAAAGAGGGTTCGCCATTATTAGCTAATAGCGCAACTATTGTAAAAAATTCAAGCAATAAAAAAGCGGCAGAGGAGTTCGTCGACCTATTGATCAGCCCTGAGATGCAAGAGCACTTTTCAGAGGGGGGATTTTATCCAGTAATAGAAGGAGTAGAAACTTCTGATAAGTATGAATCGATTATCGGCGTAAAGGAGAGTGATAATTTATATCGACAAGACGTTCCGAAGCTTGCTGAAATTCGAGGTATGTGGGCAGATAGATTTATGAAAGAAGTGACTCCAGATCTAGGGAAGAAAGTGGGGAACTAAATGCAAAAGACTTTGACAAAAGATGTAGAAATACGCGGGGTTAGTAAATCTTATGGTTCTAATCAAATTCTTAAGGGCATTGATTTAGATATCGAGCAAGGTGAATTGATCACCTTGCTCGGACCTTCTGGATGTGGAAAAACAACAACTTTAAATGTAATTGCAGGATTTATCGAGGTGGATGAAGGAGAAGTTTATATTAAAGGTAGGAAAATGAATAGTATCCCACCTTATAAGCGTGATTTAGGTATGGTGTTTCAAACATACTCGCTATTTCCTCATTTAACTATTTATGAGAATTTAGAATTTGGTCTTAATATAAGGAAAATGGATAAAAAAGAAAAAAATAATGACATTAAGAAGATGTTGGAGTTAGTAAGATTAACAGGTTTAGAAGATCGTTATCCAAGGGAGTTATCAGGTGGACAGAGACAACGTGTAGCAATTGCTCGAGCTTTAGTAGCAAAGCCACAATTATTGCTATTAGATGAGCCCTTGAGTAACTTAGATGCCAAACTGAAACTGGAGCTTAGGGCAGAAATTAAACGACTACAAAAAGAAGTCGGGATAACTACTATTTTTGTAACACATGATCAGGAAGAAGCACTTTCTATGTCAGATCGAATCGTAGTCATGAACGAAGGGAAAATTGAACAAATAGGGACACCAACGGAAATTTATGAGAAACCACAAACAGAGTTTGTCTTTCAATTTATTGGGAAGTCTAATCGTTTTAATGGGCAAATTATTTCAATGGACGTTCACACTATAAGTGTAGAGTTAGAAGATGGGTCATTGATATATGTGAATGCAGAGAACGTAATGAAGAAAGAAAGTACTTGTCAAATTGGAGATAATGTAGTGATTTATATCCGACCAGAGAAGATTTTTATAGCTTCTCATAAGGATGAACAAGTAGTAAATAGTTTAAATGCCAGAATTAGTCAAGTGAACTTTCTTGGGAACTGTTGGGAGATTGAAGTTGATTGGAATGGTAAAGTAATACAGCTATTTTGCCCTACGATTAAATCAGATTGGATAATAGGACATGAGGTGAGAATTGCATGGAAATCAAACGATTTGAAACTCAACCACATTTAGATGAAATTAAAACGAAAATACCGATGAAAGTTTTACCTAAAAAGAAGCGCTCTAGATGGAAACGCTATGTCCCAGCGTATCTTCTTTTATTTCCTCTATTATTAATAATCTGTGGTTTTTTCTTAGTACCGATGCTATATATATTGTACCTAAGTTTAATAGAAACGGATGGACTTGATACTGAGAATGCAGTTTTTAGTCTCCAAAACTATGTGCAGTTTTTTTCCGATTCTTATTTTCTTAAATCTTTATGGCTAACTATCAAAATAAGCATTTATACAGTACTGGTAACTCTTTTACTTGGTTATCCGGTAGCTCTTACTTTATTAAAGTGTTCCCAACGTATGAGAGGATATTTAATATTATTAATTGCTTCTCCGCTCTTAGTTAGTATTGTTGTTCGAAACTTTGGTTGGTATTTATTATTATCCCCTAACGGAGTAGTGAACAATTTGCTAATGGCAGTAGGTTTGGTAGATTCACCAATTAAAATATTATTTTCAGAGCTAGGGGTAATTATTGGTTTATCTAATGCTTATCTTCCATATATGATATTAGCAATAGCAACTAGTTTATACAATATTGATCCTTCGCTCGTCAAAGCAAGTTCCATATTAGGAGCAAGCCCCCTTCGTTCCTTTTTATTAATAACTTTGCCATTAAGCTTACCTGGGATAGTATCTGGTAGTGTACTTGTATTTAGTTTATCTATGAGCTCATACGTAACCCCTGTACTAATGGGCGGAGCCAATGTTCCCATGCTTCCGGTGGTAGCTTACGATCAAATTCTTAACTTATTAAGATGGACATACGGTTCAGCTATTTCCTATGTTCTGCTAGGTGTTACAATGATTATTGTTAGCTTAACGACAAGAATCTTCGAGATAGGGAAGTTCAAGGAGGTGTTCCGTTAATTGAAAACTTTAGCTAATTTAAGACTGTTGATTTCCGGTTTAACTATTTTCTTTATCATAATTCCAATCGTTGTTACGATTCCAGCATCATTTACAAGTGCAGATTATCCAAGTTTTCCACCGAAAGGATTTTCGTTTCAATGGTATATGAAGTTGTTAGATAGACCAGAATTTATCAGTTCTTTTTCTTATAGTGTTCAGTTTGCGATTTTAACTGCGATAATTTCCGTTGTTCTCGGAACAATAAGTGGATTGGCTTTGGCTAAATATGATTTACCAGGGAAATCATATTTAGTTTCCTTTTTGATGTCCCCATTAACCGTTCCTCAATTAGTTCTCGGAGTTGCTTTGCTTATATTTTTTACTCCAATGATGTTGGCGGGAACTCCAATTGGATTACTAATCGCTCATGTAATTATCAGTGTCCCTTTCGTGATGCGGTATGTCTTAACAGGCTTAAGCGGATTCGATTATACCTTGGAGCGAGCTGCAATGATTCTTGGTGCTAATCCTTTCCAGGTTTTTTGGAAAGTAACGGTCCCCCTAATTAGACCAGCGATTTTCTCAGGTGGGTTGTTTGCTTTTTTAACTTCATTTGATAATGTAACAGTTTCTTTATTTATGATTTCATCAGACATGCGAACACTACCTATAGAGATTTTCTCTCATATGCAGGATTCCTTTGATCCATTAGTTGCAAGCGCATCTAGTGTTGTAATATTAATTTCAGTTCTGCTTATTTTATTATTAGATCGAATTCATGGTGTTGGACGTCTTTTTGGGGGACCAAGTTAGGAACTGGATAATATATTAAAATCCAGAATAACTAAGGGAGCATGGTTAATCCGAAGTTCCTTGGAAAGTTATAAAATAAACGAAGAAATCGCAATAATTTAGCAAACTGGAGGACTTAAATTGATGGATACTAGTAACAATAAAACACAACGATTAACAACTTTAGATAGTGCAATAGATGTTTTGTTAGCATTAGACAGTGAAAATAGTAAGAGTATTAGGGAATTAGGACAAGAGTTAGATGTTTCTAAAAGTACATTACACAGAATACTACAGACATTTGAAAATCGAGGATTGATTAAACAAGATTTAAATACAATGAAATATTCGTTAGGGCTCATGATTCTTGAATTAGGCAAAGGACTAAAAGAAACAAATGAATTAAGAAAAATTGCTTATCCGTTAATGGAGCAGCTAAGAGATGAAACCGGTGAAACGATTCAATTGGCCATTCAAGAAGAAGATAAGATTGTTATTTTGGAAAATATAGATGGCACAAATTTATATCGATTGTTTTCCCAATCTGGAATGACTTTTCCACTAACTTACGGTAACTTTGGTAAAATATTTTTATCAAGAATGGATACGAAAGAAATACTTTCAATTATGGAAAAGCATCCTTTGAAAAAATATTCTCCACAGTCTATTATTGATCCGGAACTATTTTTAAAGAAAATCAGTGAGGTAAAAAATGCAGGAATATGTATCGGAGTAGATGATCCAACAGAAGGAGCCTATAGTATAATTTGTCCAATAGTTAATCACAGAGGAGAAACAGTAGCTGCAATTTCTGTAGCGGGAGTAAAAACATCGATTGCACTTGAAAATATTAAAGAAACGGAACAACTTATTAGAAAAACCGCATTATCTATTTCACGAAAAATAGGGTATTCTTTATCTTAAAATGTCCCTGTGCACCAAACGAGTCAGAATTGTTTGGTGCACAGGGACAACAAATTTTACTTATTTAAATGGTATACATCCCAAATATCAGGTGTTTCAGAACCAACATACCAAGCTGCTGCACCGCCTAATTGATATTGTTTAACTAAGTTGATGCGAAGCTGGATGGATTGTTTATCTTCCAACCATATTTGGTGTTCCTCTCCGTTTGACGTGTACTCTACATAGTTTTGTTGCGTATTAGTATCCCACATCTTTTTTAGTTTTTTGGAGGAAATTATTTTCTCGACCTCTGCCATAGTACGGTCGATTCCTATTACTTTTTTCGTTGTTAAATTGGTTATCCATTCTCGTGTATAAAATGGTACTCCTAGAATAATTTTATGAGATGGTACATCATTCATTAATAATTCTACACCTTCTATAGTCCAAGGAAGAGAAGCAACGGAACCTGCGATTGGACTAGTTCCCCAATGTTCTTCGTAGCCCATCATTACAATATAGTCAGCAACTTCCCCTAGCTTTTTACGGTCTAAGCTACCTGACCAAAACGGATCAGAGTTTTCGCGTGTAACGTCTACAGAGACTTTAATATTATGTGGCTGTAGAGCTGTTTTAAGTTCAGATATGAAGAGAACAAAATCTTGTTTATTTTTCGGATCGATATTTTCAAAGTCCACATTAATCCCATCACTTTTCGTTTCTATTAAAGAATTCTTAAGAGTTGCGACTAATTTCTGACGGTTTTTAGAATTATTTAATACTAAATCTGTCAAAACTGGATCGAATTTATTCCCAAATAAAGGCCACACTTTTTTGCCTTTAGTATGCGCATCCTTCAAATATTTAGTATCAGCTGAGATGGAAACGAAATTGCCAGATTTACTTAAAGTATACCAACGGGGCGAAACGACGTTTAGATTGGAATGGTTTAGCTGCTCAGCATAATTTTTTGTTCCACCGTTATACTTCCACCCCATAACAATTGGTTCTTGATTATTTAGTTGGAAAGCTGATTGCTGCACCCATCCTGTTTTCCCGCCTAGCAACTGAATTTGTATGTAATAATCGGGAACATATAATTTTTGTCCAACAAGAATGGTTGACGAACTTAATTGGTTTAGCTTTATCAAATCTTGAATGGCCACACCGTACTTTTGGGAAATTTTCCATAAAGTATCTCCAGCAATGACAGGATGAATCTTAGAAGGAGATAAATCTCCGGATACAATGGACAGGATAGGAAATTCTTCTCCTTTTTTTAAAGTTGTGATTACGGTTGAATCTTGTTTAGGTAAAGTTAACACTTTAACATTATTTATTTGAACAGTCCCCACTATAAGTGAATTGCCTGCTGCTTCGCCCTTTATTGGGATAAAACTTAATAATAAAATGAATATTATCATACTATGAAGTGTTTTTTTCATTTAATCTCATTCACCTTTAGTTTAAAAGTAGTATAGAACTATCATAGATTACTATAGATTAAAGTGAATAGATACAGGTACTTTGTGGTAGGGCAACCAGTGAGAGTGTCAACTTAAATATAAATAACAGAATTTTTTGATATATGATAATATAAGTATACTTGAAGTTTATAGAAGGAGGAGGAAGTATGCTAATTAGAGAGATGATCATGGCAGACATAGAAAGTGTAAGAGCTATTGCGGTTCAAACTTGGAAGGATACATATAGTACGTTTATTCCCGAAGATATTCAAGTAAAGGTTGTAAGGGGAGCATATTCTTTAGAGGCGATGGAAAATAGATTTAAATCCTCTCTTACATTAGTTGCAGAAAATAAAAAAGAAATTATTGGTTATGCTTTTTTCTCAGGTGATAACTTAGGTAAAGAAGTGTTTCTAGAATCCTTGTATGTTCATCCTGATCATCAGGGGAAAAATGTCGGAAAACAACTTTTGCATGCTGGACTTTCTCGATTCGAAGACCCATCCTCTATATCATTAACTGTATATAAAGGGAATCCAAATCTCACTTTTTATGAAAGAGTTGGATTTAAAGTAATTAAAGAAAATAAGGGCGATTTTTACGGACATCCAATGGTGTTTACTTTAATGACAAAGATTTTAAATTAAGTAGTAAATAACATAAAAACGGAATCATTCGTCCATTAGTCAAAGGATAAAGTCAAGAGCTATGAAGGAATAATTATATAGCAATACCTGTTTACTCATTGAGATGTGATAGGTATTTTTGATATTTGGCTATAATATATTTAAACACTAGATTCACCAATAGAGAATATGGGTAAATGAAATGGGAAGGATGTGAGAGCTATGGTATATGTAAAAATGATTGTTCAAGTATTCCTCATTGCATTGTTTATTTATTATGTTAGTGGGCGATTGATGGGTTCACAAATAAACTTTATGAAACGCATTATGTCGGTTCTCATGAGTGTTGCTTTTACTTCATTTGTATATTGGTATTCCTATTTACGTTACACTGCGTATTTGGATGATGTGTATGTTTTAATGGATATTAGGACGCTCATTTGGATTGGAAGTATGCTACTGATTTCGATGTTGCTGTATCTGTTTTTCGAGTTATTTGACCCACTTGCAATTGGAGAAAAAGGAGAACGGTTAACGAGACATAGTTCTTCTTTTTTACGATTAAGGAATCACTGGAGAAGCCAAAAAAGATTAGCACAAGTGATGCAAATTGCGATGAAAAACGGGATTTCGCGTACGCTAAAATATGCACGTCATCGTGAGAATGACCATGAATTAGCGATTGCTTTTCGAGATACATTAGAAGAATCGGGTGGTATTTTTATCAAATTCGGTCAAGTATTGTCTACCCGAAATGATTTGTTTCCAACAACTTTTGTCCAAGAGTTAGGAAAACTTCAGCAAAATGTTAAACCTCTTTCAGAAGAGCAAGTAATACGTATTTTAGAAAAAGCGTTGCCGTACAAAATGGAAGATGTGTTTTCTACATTTGATATGACACCAATTGCTGCTGCATCGATAGGGCAAGTACATAAAGCAGTATTAAAAATTAATAATGAAGAAGTGGCCGTTAAATTATTGCGTCCAGATGTAAAAGAGATGATGCGCGATGATTTAACGATATTAGTCCAGTTTGCACAATGGGTTTCGGATCGATCGAAATGGGCAGAAAGTTTAGGGTTTCGAGAACTGGCTACTGGCTTTGCAGCAAGCTTACGAGAAGAAGTAAATTTTGATATTGAAATGCGCAATACGATGCAAATAGCAACTACACTGAAAAAAAGCTCCTATAAAATAAAAATTCCTTATGTTTATACAGAGTATAGTAATAACCAATTAATTGTTTCGCAATTTGTGTGCGGACAAAGTATTGCTAGTAGGGAGAAAATATTTGAAGCTTTACATGTAGACAGAGAAGATTTCGCTCGCACTGTATTGTTTTCTTTTTTTGAGCAAATGTTATTTTCAGGAATTTTCCATGCGGATCCGCATCCAGGGAATATCTTTATCGATGAACGAGATGGAAGTCCCATTTTGTTAGACTTTGGTGCTGTAGGGCGATTAGCAGAGCCGCAACAAGAAGGAATTAAATTATTCCTTATGGGAATTCAACAAAACGATGCGAATATTTTATATGATGCAATGACTTTACTTGTAGAAGGGCATGACCATATTGACCGTTTAAAAATGGAACAAGCGATGGCTCAAATTTTGCTTCGAATTTCATATGTTAAACGTATACCTACAGAGGAACTCATTCATTCTTTCTTTGCAGTTGTTCGAGAATTTGGTTTATCTTTTTATCCATCGGTTGGGCTTGCTCTGCGCTCGCTTATTACGCTTGATGGGACATTACATTTAATCAAAGCGGATTTTGATTTGTTCACAGAAGCAAAAGAATTTTCGAAGCATTATATTACAAATATGCTAAAAAAACCGTTCAAAGAGCCAATTGCAACAAAAGAACGATTGGAAGAAGAGTTTGCCCTAATGTTACCCGCACTACGTAAAATTCCTAGACGAGTCGATAAACTAATTCAACGTGTAGAAAGCGGAAAAATTATTTTGCATCACGATGTATTTTCTGATAAGCATAATGCATTGTTTGTAACGCAATTATTTTCTCGTTTTGTGCTGTTACTTGCAGGTATTACTTTTGGGTCTATTTCCGTTGCGCTTCTCGCTATCGGTCAATTTATCGAAGAACCATATGGTGTGTATTTGAATTCTGCAGCATATGTTGGGTTATTTTTGTGTGCGGTATTACTCGTTCGTTTATCGATCCAAGCAATACGCTTGATGAAGCGGGGGTGATGTGAATTATTGGTAGTGAACGAAGTGTTAAATAGGGATAAAACACTCATTATTAAAAATATTATATATGATATAATTTTTTCATTATTAAGGGAACAAATCATGTAGATCACTTGTAATTGATTACATCGAGAGTTAGTATCATCGAGGTAACAAGCAAAAGAATCTTCCAGTTCCGGCATTTCCATTGTGAGGGGTTAGGAGGATAATAAATGATCGAAAGTTTTTTAGTCAATATTTTATTTATTGTTTTGCCTATTTTGCTTATTAATGTCTTTTTTGATATTACCGAAAGGCGATATGAGAAATTATTTTTCTTGTTTTTTTTCGCACTCTCGATGATTCTATGCATGAATTATCCATTTATAATAGAAGTTGGAGTCATATATGATTTACGATATATCCCATTTACAATAGTAGCGTTATACGGGGGATATAAAGGTGTTTTTCCGCTTTTTGTCATATTAAACGTACAGCGATTTATCATAGGTGGGGAAGGTACGCTTCCGTCATTCCTTTTAGCAACGGCTATATTTATATTGCTGCCGCTCATGTCCAGACGTTTTAATGAGTACCATTCAAAAAAGCGGGTTATAACGGGTGTTTATAGTGCCGTGATGGTAGTTATAATTTACTTATTATCATTGTATCTTTTTTTAGGGAAATTAACGCCTGAATTTTGGACGCTTGCTTTTTATGCATTGACAATCCAAGCGAGTGTCATGGCGATAAATCTAATTTTGATAGAAAAAATGATTTCCAATAAAAAAAAGAGAGAATATATTCTTTGGGCGGAACAGCTTCATGTTATGGGAGAGCTTTCAGCAAGTGTTTCCCATGAATTACGAAATCCCTTAACAGCCACGAAGGGGTTTCTACAATTATTAGCAGTATCTAAAACGAACACGGACAAAGATCAGATGTATATCGATTACTCTTTAAAAGAAGTAAGGCAAGCGGAAAAAGTGTTGAATGATTATTTGGCCTTTTCAAAGCCTCAATCAGAACATATGATTTATTCGGATTTAAAGCAAGAAATCCAGAATGTAAAAGATATATTGCTACCACTTGCTAATATTCATAATGTCGAAGTACAACTCTATTTTTCTAATTCTTTAAAAAAAGAGTATGATCAAAATCAAATGAAGCAGTGTTTACTCTTTCTGCTGAATTATGGTATCAATTCTATGAAAGAAAAGGGAGGTATTCTTTCTATTATCGTAAGTGAAGAAGGAAAGAATATCATCATTCGAATAACGGATGACGGAATCGGCATGATAAAGGAGGAGCTCCATCACCTTGGAAAACCCTACTATTCCTTTACGAAGGAAGGGACTGGCCTTGGTATGCTGATGGTATACGGAACGATCGTTAAGTTAAACGGCAATATCGATGTCGAAAGTAAAGTAGGAGAGGGAACGACATTTACAATTGCTATTCCTACGTGAACAGGATGTTCGCATATGCATAACTAGTTCCGTTTCCTATCATAAAACGTGAATTTATATAAGTAACAAAATGCACCTTTATATGAGGTGCATTTTGCTTATAACAACAACCCAGTTAAACTAAAGAACTCGTTGAACGATAAAATAATACTTCAATAAATTTTCAAATCTCCAATTTTTTCACACATAACTCTAGCTATTTTAGACCTAAGCAACTCATCTATACACCATAGTAGACTTGAAGACAATAAAGCAGTTACAAAAACTAAGCTATTTAAACTACTAAGGTCAGAAAATAATATAGCTCTTTCCGATTCTAAGAATAAGTTTGGGATTAAGACAAAGGAAATTGCAAATAATAAATGAATGATTAATGACAAGATTCCTCTAAGCAATCCACTTAGTTTTTTTGTTATGAAATCAGAGACTACAGATGCTGGTACTCCATAAATCAAAAGTATGGGTAATAAATACGATCCTATTAAAATGACAAAGCCAGACTGTTCTAAAAGAAAATAAATTAACAGGACCATTAAACCAGCCAATAATCCGGAAAAAAGTTTTCTAATAATCAAGTGGTTTATCTCCCATCTAATTAAAAGTGAATTTCGCTAAAAATCAACTTTATACAGCATTAACCTATAACGCTAGTTCAAAAGAAATGCTTCACATATTTTATATTTATTATAGCATGAAAATTCAGAATACCTTATAAATAAAACATAAACAAATTAGAGATTCAAACATCTATTGAATTATATATGGAATTGGTATGCAAAATTTAGGGGAGACATCAGTCAATATAACCTAACCGTAAATACCTTTACGCCAAAAATAAACGACCATCAAATGAAAAACAAATTGATGGTCTTATTTTTATTTTTACTATATGCAAATAAATTTATTTACCCGTTAAAGTAGGGTGTTCCCAGTAACTATCGGCTACAGTGTTAAAATTACTCTTTTTGAAATGTTGAAAGTTAATCTTATCTAATGTCTCTCTACTCATTAGTATAATCATCACGTCCTCCGTTTCCACATTGCCGAATGGGTCGGTGAGGGGGGCTTGGACGATAAATGTCGCTTGAGTTACATTCGGGTGATCTTTCATTGATTTCATATAATCAAAAGCTGTATTCAATGAAGCGCGTTTAAGTGTTTTAGCTGTGGAGACTTTTGTTGCCTTTATAATAACTTCTACTACACCACTTTCATATTCTGCTGATACTTGCTTATTTTCTTTTTCTTCCTTTGTAGATCCGAATCTTTTTTTGATTAAATTTGCTGCAATTTCATCAGGTGCAGGCTTAATTTCTACTGTTTCTTCGTTTACTGCTTCTTCCTGAAAAGCAGATGTAATCGCATTTGCTCTTTCCACTCTAGCGTGGTCGCTATCATCAAATACATTTTCAATAATCCCGATTGCTAAAATGATGATTAATATAATGAACCACCATTGTTGATAAAATGGGTCCTTTGAATTTTCTGCCAATGTAAATCTCCTTTCTCACTGGGACAAGTCTTATATTCTATGCACGGTTGCAAAATTATATTTTCTGTTGTGTTGTGATATTTGGTATGACATATAGGAGGAGTGAAGTTATGGAGAAATTAATTAAGAAATATGTGCAATTGACATAAACTACTTTTCAGTTATCTAAAAACGGTGATGGCAATAAAAATATAAGTGAAATAGAATATATAAACAAAAAGAGTGATCCAAAAGGATCACTCTTTTTGTGCTGTCATAGCTGCTCGGAGGGGAAGAAAGGAAGTTTCAAATCCTTTGCACCTAATAACCCGAGATTTGAAAGACTGTTTAAGTTTGAATATTGAGCGTTCAAAATTAAGAGCGTTAAATGCTAACTTTTTAACTTTGAAGGTTAAGCTTTAAGCTTTTTACCATTCGTTAAGATTAGTTGGATGCAGGGTTTGACCCGGACCCTGCGCGGGGAAACTTTCTTCTTTTTCGCTAAAACAGCAAGTTGTAAAATAGTTAGCCAATAGAAATAAATGTTCGGGCATTGATCTCGCTTAATGCTACATCAACATCGTCTTCAAAAGTCTCAATATCTTTTGCCATTTTTGAAGCAATTACATTTACATTGACAGGGTCAATTAACTTGGTTTCCTCCGATTCCCAAAACAGTTTTTTGTAACCTTCCACTGCAGTTAAGTCTGTTTTGCCATCTTTGGAAATCATATTATTTAGTTGTGTATCTAGTCTATCTTGGGCAAGTTCGTTTTGTTGTTCTACTCTTATTTGAGCTTGACCATAGTCACTGTTCATTTTTCGGAGAAGTGTTTTTTCGACTTCTATAAAATTTTTGCGCTCGATTGCATCAGCGACCGTCATCTTTACTCCGGCAACCTCTACAATTGTTTTCGCATTTGATTCAACGATTGCAGTTTTAATTTGTTTTCTACGATTCATCAAATCTTGTATAGATTGAATATTTTCTTTCGCTTTATTCTCGAAATCATTGACTGTTTTAAAGCCAGTAATATTTTCTTTAGGCTTTTTGGATGTGGCGAAAGTCGTTTCATTAATCTTTTTTATAATGCGTGCGTCGAGTGTTTTTAATTCGCGTAGGGCTCTGGTAATTGTGATATCCATTTATTCGTCACTCCCGTTGTCGGTCATTGTATTATGAATACCAGTATATAGTAATCTATCAACCATTTCAAAATATTAAATGAAAAGCACACTTGTATAAGCTATTTTCTATCAAAACGCAAATAAGGGGTTTGATTTCGCTGTAAACTAAATAGATTGAATAAGAACGTATATTCTTTTAAAGTAAAGAAAAAGGTTTATAGCCATAAAATATAGGAGGAATTTAAATGCCATTTTGTAAAGTCAATACCGCTAATATTTATTATGAGGACATAGGAATAGGGAAACCAATTATCATGATACATGGATTTTCACTAGATCATAGAATGATGAGTGCTTGTATGGAACCTATTTTTAAAGAACGTGAGGGATGGCGACGCATATATATTGACCTGCCGGGAATGGGGAAAACGACGGACTATGATCAAATAAATGATTCAGAAGCCATGTTAGAGGCAGTAATAAATTTCATTGAAACATTAATACCAAATCAAACTTATCTAATTGCAGGAGAATCATATGGTGGTTACCTAGCGCAAGGAATCATTAACAATCAAAAAGAACAAGTCTTAGGTGCCGCTTTTATTTGTCCCATGATAATTCCCCAAAAAGAAGATAGAACGCTTCCCGCCCATTCCATTATATATTCTGATAGTGAACTTCTAACTAAATTAACAAAAGAGTAGATAAATGATTTCAGCTCAAATCAAGTCGTTCTAGATGAATATAACTGGAATCGTTATTCTAATGAAGTATTGGCGGGTTCTAAAATAGCCAATTACGAGTTTTTAGCAAAAGTTCAGAAAAGATACGGGTTTTCTTATGGTTTAGATGAAGTAGTCTTCGATAAACCTAGTATATTCCTTCTTGGAAAACAAGATTCAGTTGTTGGGTATAAAAATGCTTTTGAAGTTTTAGATAATTTCACAAGAGCAACATTTGCTGTTTTAGACAGAGCTGGACATAATTTGCAAATTGAACAATCAAAATTGTTTAATGCTCATATTAATGAATGGTTAGATAGAGTGGAAGAATTTAAATATTGAAGATTTTTTCATGAAAAATTTCAGTAAGTTTCTTTGTTGGATACGCCTAAGAAAAGCAGAAACTTCCTCTTTTCAGTATTTGAAAAATGATAAGAAATAGGGAAGTTCATGCTGATACATATTTGATATTATTTACTTTGTTTTCCTAGTTTTTATGTGAATTTCCCAATATAATTGCATTAATTCTGAAAATGAAAACTAATAGAGTAAAGAAATAAAAGTTAGTTGTATTGGACGTGAAAAGATGAATGAGGAAACATTAAAAAAACTAGAAAAGAAAATTAAAAAAGTGAAAATAGAAGGGTTCATCATTCATAAGGAGGATGAATGTGTTTATGAATACTTGAAAAACAAAAAAGTTAAAGAAAAGCCTACTAAAGTCTATTCTGTTACGAAGAGCATTATCTCCATATTAATTGGTATCCTAGTTGATAAAGGCATGATTCAAGATGTACAGACTCCAATTTACAACTATTTTCCGGAATTAGTAAAAGCAAATGATTCAAGAAAAAAGGAAATAACAATTGAACATTTACTAACTATGACTTCAGGGCTGCAAGTAGGAAACTTTCAAGGTGCGAAAAATTGGGTGAAATGTATTTTAGAGCAGCCAATAATACAAAAACCTGGAGAAATCTTTCAGTACAATTCTGGAGATTCGCATCTACTAAGTGCTATAATCCATAAAATTTCAGGTGTTCCTACGGCTGTATTTGCAGATGAAAATCTTTTCTCTCCTTTAGGAATAAAAAAATATTTATGGGTAAAAGATCCACAGGGGATTCATGGTGGTGGATTCAGCATGTCGTTGACCATTGAAGATATGTTGAAAATTGGCTTGTTACTTTTACAAGATGGAAGGTATGCTTCTAAACAAGTAATTTCATCAAGTTGGAATACAAAATCCCAATCTCCACAACAAGATGTTGGATCTGGAGAATTTGGTATTTACGGATATGGTTATCAATTATGGACTTGTAAAAGCAGTGACATACAAAACCCGATTGATTATTTTTATGCGAATGGAATTTATGGACAATATATTTTTGTTGTTCCTAAGTTGAAAATAGTAGCAGTTGCCAAAAGCCAATTACAATACGATAATCAATCATTACCAAGATTATTTTTCGAAGAATTTCTAAGAAATTTGAAGGATTACTGACCAAGTTGTCTTACTTCAATAATTCTTCAAACTTCGTTAATCACATATTTAGTAAAACTGGCTAAGATTTGTAATACTAAAAAATCGTCTCATATTAAGACGATTTTTTTAGATAGTAAAGCTTGTAGCTTGCTTCACGTTTATTCCAATTCTGGTCGTACCCAAAGCTTTGAAAAGTCTACATATCCAAAGTGTTTCACCTTAATATTCATCAAATCTGCGGAGAAGGGAATTTGGCGTTTTGAATAATATAGGGGAATCATAATTGAATTTTCAATAAGTGTTTTTTCTATCTTTAAGTTTAATGAGGTCCAATCCCGAAAAGGTGTTTGGGCATACATATCCAATTGATCATTTATACTTTGGTCCCTTTTTATAATTTTAGCCAAAGAAGAATAACCATTTTGTAGAAAGGAGAAATAGGAAAAGTTTTGGTTCATCTCGAATATTTCCCCATGTATAAAAAGATCTACTTCTTCATTATTACTGTTCTTCATAATTGTATCTTTAAAAGAAACCCATTTTATCTCAATCGGAATTCCTTCTTTTTCTAAAATATTCTTTAGCCACAAAGTAGTATTTTCAGTATAATTTATCATTCTTAAAATAAGTGGCTCTGAGAAATGGGGTCTTTTCAGTTCGGGTATCGTATAAGTTTTACTGTGCCCGATTAGGCAACCTTGATGATTGGCTGAGTATCGTGCATCTGCCTGGCTGATTTCATGACGATATTTTAAAATTACATAGTGTATATAATCACGTACTTCCTTTTTTCGAATAGCTGAGTTTCTAAATGTATTCATCAGCACGACACCAAAACCTGAATCACTTTCCACAGGAAACGTCTGATTATCTTTTTCCAAAGCTGATGAACGATATACAACATCAAAATCTTTTGGTACTTGGACAAATTCTACTATGTCTAGCAATGCTCTTTCTCCGTAATAGTCTTTAAAAGCTATTAGAATTGTTTTTTGCTCATTATTCTCTTGGACATAAAAACTGCCGGTTCCGTGTAAATGATTATTCGTCTCTTTATATATACTTGCATTGATCGAGCCGAGCAATTGTAAAAAGTAACTGCAAGCGCTCGAAAAGAAAACATCTATTATTAAAGGGGCTACAACAACGAATTCTTTTACTGGCTTCCACAAGTCTTGGTAATAAGAATGGTTGCGGAGATTCTCGAAACAATGGATAACATCATTTGCTGTCAAAATAGATCCATCATGAAACTTAATATCTTTCTTCAAGTAAATTCGAATCCTATTCGTTTGAATGTCCCAACTATGCGCAAGCTCAGGCGAAATAATTCCATTTTTATCAACCGAAACTAAACGGTTAAAGATTGTTGCTACAATATTAGCGCTATGTGCATCTGCAGCTTCTAAAGGATGCATCGTTAAAAATGGATTTTTTCTCGGTACAATCAGTGTGTCATTTGTATTATGGACATAGCCAAATTTGGAGCGAAACTTTTGCATCAATCGTAATTTACTATCTGCTGACCAATCCCAAAGTAAATATTTGCTGCTAATTTCTATAGGTTTTTCATCAATTATCTTCATAAGCTTCTCTTCTAAAACGGCTTCCACTTGTTCTAACCACGTAAGGGTGGATACATTCCCTCTGCCACGACCAGAAAAAAATAATAGCCAGCCTTCCGTAGACCATTTTTGAATATATCGTGCAGTTTGCTTTGGGCTTAATTGAAGTAAGTCGGCTATTTCGTTTTGTTTAACGTTTCCTGAAGGGAGAAATCTCCATAAGGTCAATAAATATTTATCCATGATGGTCTCCTTTTACAAAAGTGGACATTTATTATAAAAGTGTCCATTTTTCATTCTCTAAGTCTAGTTTAATATACATAAGACAGAGGAGGCCTGCAATATGTCTTTGAAAAACTATCCGCAAAATATTAAAGTTCGTTTAATTACATCCTTTTTTAATCGTGCAGTTTCCTCGGCTGTAATGCCATTCATGGCGTTATTTTTTGCACAGGAAATGAGCAAAGTTTGGGCAGGTACCTTTTTAATATGTACCGTCTTTATTAGTTTTTTTGTTAATCTAATTGGGGGGTATATTTCTGATCGCTTTCCACGGAAAAGAGTATTGGTTCTTACTTCATTTTTAAGTGCCATGATGTTTTTCATGATGACAATCAGTTTATTCCCAAAAGAGAATATTATTTGGCTTTTTGCCGTAGCTTATGTAGCTTATATTGTTACAAGTAGCCTTGGAAGACCAGCAATGCATGCGATTATTATCGATTCCACTACACCAGAAAATCGGAAAGAAGTGTACGCGGTCGATTATTGGCTCGTGAATTTATCGATGGCTATCGGTGCTGCACTGGGTGGCTTGTTGTACATTAATCATCAAATTGAGCTATTTGCGGTCCTTTCATTTACTTCGGTTTGTTTACCAATCGCTTATAAAATTTGGTTGGTTGATGAACATACACAACGTTTTGAGAAGCGACATAATAATGTTTTCCTTGATTTAATTCAAAATTACAAAGTGGCATTTCAGGATCGACCATTTGTCAAAGTAGTGATAGGGTCTATGTTTATCTTTGCAGCAGAGTTTACACTGAATAGTTATATTGGTGTTCGTTTGGCAGAAACATTTAAAACCATCCATTTAGGGGATTTTCAGGTTGCGGGTGTTCGTATGTTAAGTGTTCTTAATATCGAGAATATGCTACTCGTTGTATGCTTTACATTTTTGATAAATAGATTTACTGATCGCTTCAGCAAGAAAAAAGTTTTATTAAGCGGCTTGATCATCTACAGCATTGGGTATATTACAATCACTTCTGCTAACACATGGTACATATTGATTTTGTTTAATTTTGTTGCAACCATAGGTGAACTCATTTATTCTCCAGTGCGAAATGCGGAGCAGGCGAATATGATTCCAGCGGATAAACGAGGCTCATATTCTGCGTTCTCTAATTTTTCCTTTAGCGGTGCTGAGTTAATTGCGCGATCCACTATTATATTGGGGGCATTTTTAATACCTACGATGATGTCTGTATATATAGGGATTTTATTGATGATCGGAATTTCCCTAGTATACACTGGATTTTTTATCAATAGAAAGGAGTAGCATACTGCGTAAAAAGATTAAAAATGTAGCGCGTATGAGCTGAGCAGTTGCACATACTGAAAGAAATATCACGCATTACATCCATAACAAAACGGCAGAAGAAATTTCATCCATTTCTTCTGCCGTTTGTTGATTTAGTTGCTTTGTATAGTAAATTGGTTGCTCTCGTAATCGCTTTGATTGCTTACATATACGATTTGTTCGCTCTTAGCCATTAGTCAGAACATCACATGAAACACAACGCTGAAAAGATAACCTGTCAGTACAAATATTGCAGATTCCATAAGTGATACTTTGCGGATATTATGCAAAATGAATTCTTTTAGACTTGTAAGAGCGATCAGTCCAATAGAAATGCCTAATAATATACTTTGTGCCCTGATACCGAGGGAAATATGATGACCAATCCAAATAAATAGACAAAAGCATACGGATAAAGCAATGAAAGAAAGAAATAAGCCTATTATTTTCTGTCCTTGTGCCAGAAATATAGAAGTAAGCGCAAATCCTTCGGGAATATGGTGCAAAATGGTAGAAGTTGAAATGGTGAGAACAAAAGAAGAATTCCCTAGTAAGTTTCCGATAGTTAAACTTAAAGGAATCGTATGGATGAAAAGGGCAATTATTAGCAAATAGACAGAGGAGCTATGTTGTTCAGATGAAAATAGAAATTTGTTCACAAAAATTAGAAACAAAAATCCAATCAAAATACCTATAGAGATGCCAGTTGATTTATATGTTTGGATTGCTGATGGAATAATATCTAATACAAGTAGACCTACTAAGAATCCTCCACATAATAATGCTAAACCTTCATTAGATTTACCAAATAGTTTAGCGACAAGCCAAGCGATTCCTGCCCCTAAATTGACACTTAAAAATAGAAGTCCCCCAAGAACTAAAGTACTCAACTGTTATCATTCTCCTATATAAAAAAATAAAATTTCTAGCCAGTAGAATTGAATGGTATCCATTCGGTTAAGCTATGCATATTGAAGATTCTCTTTACTGGAGGTTTATGTATGTCGGATTTAAAAGAGAAACCAATTGCTCCTATGTTGATGGATAAACTTAAGGAACAGATGAATCCTTCTTTTGATGTTATGCTAATTCCTTTACAACTAGAAGAGGAAAAGGCGTTTCTCCTCTATTTAAAAACGGTCGTAGATGGGGATAAGTTACAAAACGTTATTATTAAGCCATTTTTCGAGATGAAATCTGCCCAACATTACGGGGCTTATATTCAATCATCGCCTGATATTATAGAAATCAAATCAGAGGAAGAAATTTTACTCGAACTTACAAGAGGAAATGTATTAATAGCGGTTCAACATGAATTTTTTCTTATAGATGTGAAGAAAGTAAACAGCAGTTCCGTCCAAGAGACGATTATGGAGCCGACTGTATATGGACCCCAACTAGCTTTAAGCGAGGATATTCTTACCAATTTGAATATTATACGACATCGTTACAATGAGCCATCACTTATGATTGAAATCTTACAATTAAATGATAAAACACATAATGATATAGCTATTATTTATGATGACCAAACTGTCAAGCCAGCCATTTTAAAGGCGATTCGAAAGAGACTGAAAGAATTAGATTCAACACTTATTCAATCAGCAGGAGAGCTTCAACTTTACTTGAATGGGAGGAGACTTACGCTATTTCCTACATTAATGTTAACCGAGCGACCTGACCGTATTTGCTATAACTTAGATGCTGGTAAAGTTATATTGATGATTGATGGAAGCCCCCATGCATTAATCGCGCCAGTCGTCTTTTTTGATTTTATGGTATCTATGGAAGATAACTATCATTTATTTTGGATTACCTCGTTCACGCTCGTACTTCGATATTTTGGGCTTGTTACTTGTTTAATATTACCGGCTTTATATGTTGCCATCACTTCTTATAATCCGGACATTTTTCGAACGGAGTTGGCTTTAACGGTCGCTGGTAGTAGGATTGGAGTGCCTTATCCATCGTTTATTGAAGTATTGTTCATGCTCGTATTTATGGAGCTTTTAACGGAAGCGAGTATTAGGCTGCCTAAAGCAATCAGTGCTACGGCCACTACTGTTGGTGGTTTAATATTGGGAACAGCTGCAACAGAGGCAGCACTGACCTCTAATATTATGATCATCATCGTGTCGGCAGTAGCTATCTCTAGTTTTGTCATTCCTATCAATGAGATGAGTTTTTCGATCCGATTTTGTAGATATCTTCTCCTCGCTTTTACGACATTTTTTGGAACAGTCGGATTTATACTTGGCTTTTTAGGAATACTCATGTTCTTGATCAATAAAGAAAGTTTTGGAGAACCTTATTTGAAAATGTATTGGAAAAGTAGAAGGAGTGAAAAGGGAGTGAAAAGTGAATGAGTCGTTTTGTTTATTATTTAATGTTTCTTACGATGATTTCCAATATCATTGCCTCCGTGCCTAAAATACTTTTATTTGAAAGTAAAACTGGGGCAATTCCTTCTATGTTTGCGGCTGTTATTATTGGAACAACACTAGTGTATATTCTTGTTAAATTATTCAATGCTTTTCCGGCTAAAAATTTGCCCGACATGTTGAAGACACACACACCAAAATGGTTTGCTTACCCAGTGCTTTTTTACCTGTTTTTATATTGGTTCATTGCAGGACTGATTACGCTTATTACCTATGTTTTTTTATTTATTACTTTTTTTTCGCCAGAAACATCTATTGTAATTACAACATTTGCCTTTCTCGCTGTTATTTCATTTGGAATATTGATGAAATCCAGGAGTATGTTATACATGGCAGAAATTGTACTAGTGCTATTTGTTCCTCTAATAATCTTTTTATTAATAAAATTTTATGTGAATCCGAAACTAGACTGGGATTTTATTAAGATTTCTATGATGCATGTGAATCACGTCCCATCTTATTGGGCATTTGGCGCATCTCTTTTTATTTTTACAGGGGTTGCTGATTTGGTCATTTTTAATGAACTTTTTACGAAAAAGCATAAAATGGGGTGGAAACAAGTTCTAATTATTGGGCTTTCTGGAGCCGGAGTTTTGTTTACTACTTTTTTTGTGCCAATTGGGTATAACGGGGTGGAGCAGATTGCTGAACTTACTTTTCCATGGATATCGACGAGCGACTCTATTCGTATGAAATACGGTTTAATAGAACGGGTTATTTTTATTTTTATTCTATCTTTTCTAGGAATCGCATTTGTAAGTTTATTACTCCATTGGCATGTTGCCTTAAAAATGTTGGGGAGCATATTCGAATTTAAGCGCTTGAAATGGAAAGGAAAATTGTTGGCTCCTTATATTTTCGTAATTATATTTGGCATAATCTCTTTAATTTTAACGAGAAAATTAACACAGTATCAATTGTTTGAACTCTCCAATTACTTTTATGGGTCACTGCCGATTTTTTTTGCAATATTAATCATTTCCTTAGTAATTGTGAAAAGGAGAGCAAAATTATGAAGCGCCGATTCAAAAGTTATAAAGTAATTATTTTGATCGCTATTTCCTTTTCTTGTGTATTTCTTTTAGCTGGTTGTGGCTTTAAAGATATTGATAAGCGAGTTTTCGTAACGGGTATCGGTGTAGATCCATCGGAAAAGGAAGAAGGGGGATACAAAGTAACATTAAAATTATCATTACCAGTCGCTTCTATAAAATCTTCCACCGGACCTAATTATGAATATTTAGTTCATGAAGGGGAAACGCTTGCTGAAGCAATTCGCATTTTAGAAACTCATACAGATAAAATACTAGAATTCGGACATGCCAAAATTATCGTTATTAACGAGGATCTATTACATGATAATGTGAAGGATTTTATGGACTACTTTATAAGACGTAGCGATATTCAGTTAATAGCTTGGGTTGCAGCAGCTAAATCTTCTGCAGAGTCTATATTAAGGATAGAGCCGGCTGCAGAGTCCGCAGTATCATCTACGCTTGTGAACTTTTTTGGTAGCAGTGGGGCGGATAGTCCTTTTATTACCTCTACTTTCCTTTATGAATTTAGAAGGGATATGTTATCCGATGGAGTGGATGCAGTATTACCGCTTGTAGAGGCATCAGAAGACAAGAAAGAGTTAATCGTTAACAAATCGTTAGTTGTGAAAGAAGAATCAAAACCGTTCGAATTATCTTCAGAGCAATCCAAGTATTATAATACGATAATAAATGGAATGAGCGGATTCAGCTATAAGGCTGAAAAAGGGGATCTAACCATAGTCATTAATATGGAAAGAACTGATGTCCACTTTAAAGTTATGATGGACGATGGCAAGCCTACTTCTATCAAGATGAAAGTAAAAATGGTTGGTATAATTGGTCAATCCAACAAAAACCTATCTTTAACAAAATTAAACGAGTATGATCAAATAGCAGCAGAGACAGTGGAAAAAAAGATTAAAGATTTTCTTACTAAAGTTCAAGAAGAAAATTTTGATCCGATTGGTTTTGGATTAAGATATCGAACGATGGTGCTCTATAATAAAAACACGGTTTCTGAATGGGAGAAAGTATATCCTAATTTACCGATTGACGTGAGCGTAAAAGTAGAACTCAAGGGTACGGGAGCAATTGAATAAAAAATGACAAATCCTCTTTCGATGAAGTAAGGGGATTTTTCGTTTCTTCAGACTTATTAGGAAGTTTCCCTTTCTAATGTAATCATAGTCCGTTAATATATAATTAAGTTAGTTTTATTTACATAGGGGGGAAGCGAGAGCGTTCATATGACAATAGATAAAATGAAACAAACAACATTTAATAAAGCAACATTGGATGATTGGGAACAAGTAGCACTTAAATCACTCAAAGGGAAGACACTAGACTCTCTTTCTACAAAAACATTAGAGGAAATCATTTTGAAACCGCTTTATTCATTAACTGATGCAGCATATATACCTACTTCACAAACGGGCATTGTGCGACAAGCCAAAAATTCTTCGGAATGGTCCATTGCTCAACTTGCGGAAGGTGCTACAAGCGAGGAAGTTTTAAAAGATATAAAAGAATCACTTGGTAAAGGGAATAATGTCATTCACTTTAAAGTGGAAAAAGAACATATATGGAATGAAGAGCAAATAGAAGAATGGAAAGTACTATTAGCAGAACATAAGTCTATTATAGACGTAACGAACAATCCATCTTTTTTAGACCGCTTTACGGAACTAAAAGGTTTAGTGAAGGGAGCAAAAAATGCTGCTATATTACATGCAAGAACGTACTTTTTAAATGGATCGAGCAGTCATCAAGCAGGAGGAGACGCTGTTAGTGAACTGGCGAGCATTCTTGTACAAGCAGATACAATTGCTCGTGAAACAAGCTTAGGGGAACTTGTTTCAAAAGCATTTGTTCAGTTCTCGGTAGATACGAATTTCTTTATGGAAATAGCGAAAATCCGCGCTTTCCGTGTCCTTTGGCAAGCTTTTGGTGAAGGGTTTGGACATCCGCATATAGAAGCAATTCCTGTGCACGCAGAAACTTCTTTGCGTTCATTTTCCGTTTTAGATGCACATGTTAATATTCTTCGCGCAGGAAATAGTGCGCTTGCTGCAGTACTTGGTGGAGCAGATAGCGTGACGACTTACCCACATGATTATTTAACAGGAGTTAGTCCAACATCGAAGCGGATTGCGCGTAATATGCAGCTCGTGTTAAAAGAAGAAACCCATATTCAGCGAGTGATCGATGCGGCTGGTGGATCTTACTATGTGGAGAGTTTAACGAAGGAACTAGTAGAAAAAGCCTGGACATATTTTTTAGAACTCATGAAAGAAGAAACGATAGAAGAGAGAGAAGCAAAGCTTTTAGCACGTACAAATGAAAAGTGGGAGCAGCAACTTGCAGCACTTTCTACTCGTAAAAAATCGCTTATCGGAACGAATGTTTATGCAAATCCAACTGATGTATTACCTAAGGTTATTAACCAAGTTGATTATAAACGTCTTGCCGAGCCATTCGAACAGCTACGACAAGCATTTCAACAAAGTCCTTTGAATACAGCTATTATTCCATATGGTTTATTAAAAGAATATAAAGCCCGTATGGATTTCGTTAGTGGTTATTTAATCGCATTAGGGATTTCTCCAGTTATTGCACCAGAAAACTTGAAACCGTTCGATTTACTAAAATGGATTAATGAACAAGGAATTGACTATGTCATTTTTGTAGGAAATGATGAGCAAACAGCAGGTTTAGTTCCTGCATTATTGAATGAGCGATTGACAGTTCCAATGGATGTAGCAGGCAAATTCGAGGAGTATGAAGACTGGTTAGAAGCAGGACTGTCTGGACGTATTTATGCTGGACAATCACTACTTGAAAAGGGACAACAATTGTTAGCACTTGCGCAAAAGGAGGATTCCAATGTCAACGCCTAATTATTCAGCTGTTTCTATTGAAAATCTAATAGAAAAATCAACGAATAGTCAACAACAAGCAGATTCCTTTTTAACAAATGAAGGAATCGAGCTAAAAAAAGTATATGAAGAATCTGACCGAAGCAAGGTGCAACATTTAAACGATTTACCAGGAATCGCACCAAATACACGTGGACCATATCCAACGATGTATGTAGCAAAACCATGGACAGTACGCCAATATGCAGGATTTTCCACTGCGGAAGAAAGTAATGCTTTCTATAGAAGAAACTTAGCAATGGGACAAAAAGGTTTATCGGTAGCATTCGACTTACCTACTCATCGAGGTTACGATTCCGATCACGAACGAGTGACAGGGGACGTTGGAAAAGCGGGAGTTGCCATCGATTCGGTAGAAGATATGAAAATTCTTTTTAGTGGTATTCCACTTGACCAAATGTCTGTTTCCATGACGATGAATGGTGCTGTTTTACCGATTTTAGCCTTTTATATTGTGACTGCAGAAGAGCAAGGCGTAACTCCAGAGCAGCTTGCAGGAACCATTCAAAATGATATTTTAAAAGAATATATGGTTCGAAATACGTATATTTACACACCGGATATGTCGATGAAAATAATTGCCGATATTTTTGCATACACTGCAAAGTATATGCCGAAGTTCAACTCCATTTCAATTTCTGGTTATCATATGCAAGAAGCGGGAGCTACAGCGGATATTGAGCTTGCCTATACATTAGCGGACGGTCTGGAATATGTACGAACAGGTTTGAAAGCAGGCATTGAAATAGATTCATTTGCACCGAGACTATCATTCTTCTGGGCAATCGGTATGAACTATTTTATGGAAGTAGCAAAAATGCGCGCTGCGCGTAGAATTTGGGCACAAATGATGGCTAGTTTTGACCCAAAAAATCCAAAAACATTGGCGCTACGTACGCATTCGCAAACATCCGGTTGGAGTTTAACGGAGCAAGATCCATTTAATAACGTAACGAGAACTTTAGTAGAAGCAAACGCCGCTGCAATGGGTCATACACAATCACTTCATACGAATGCCCTAGATGAAGCAATCGCACTTCCAACGGACTTTTCTGCTCGAATTGCACGAAATACGCAGCTATTTTTGCAAGAAGAAACAAATATGACAAAAGTAATTGATCCATGGGGCGGTTCGTATTATGTGGAAACACTGACAAACGAACTGATGGAAAAAGCTTGGGCACTAATCGAAGAAATCGAAGAGCTTGGCGGCATGGCTAAAGCAATCGAAACTGGACTGCCGAAGATGAAAATTGAAGAAGCAGCTGCGAAAAAACAAGCACAAATTGACTCTTCCAAAGAAATCATTATCGGGGTCAATAAATATCGTTTAGAACAAGAAGATGCTATTGATATTTTGAATATCGATAATACAGTAGTCCGCCAAAAACAAATGGAACGATTAGCAGAAGTAAAAGCAAATCGTGATGAAGAAGCAGTACAAGAAGCACTTCTGGCATTAACTGACGCAGCCAAAACAGGAGAAGTAAACCTACTAGCTGCTGCGGTAGATGCTGCTAGAAAACGTGCAACGATCGGAGAAATTTCCGATGCCATTGAATATGTTGCTGGAAGACATAAGGCGGTGATTCGTTCGGTGAGCGGAGTATACAGTGCAAACTTTTCTGATGCAGAAGAAATAGAAGCAGTCAAACAAATGGCGGAAGATTTTCGTGACAATGAAGGAAGACGCCCTCGTATTCTTATCGCCAAAATGGGACAAGATGGACATGACAGAGGTGCCAAAGTCATTGCAACCGCATTTGCAGATTTAGGATTCGATGTCGATATTAGCCCCTTATTCCAAACACCTGCTGAAACGGCACAACAAGCAGTAGAAAATGATGTCCATGTAGTCGGGGTAAGTTCATTAGCGGCAGGTCATATGACGCTCGTTCCTGCCTTACGGGAAGAGTTAGAAAAACTAGGTCGAGAAGATATTTTAATTGTGGTTGGTGGAGTAATTCCTGCGCAAGATTATGCGTTTTTACGTGAAAATGGAGCTTCGGCTATTTTCGGACCAGGTACAGTTATCCCCGTTGCAGCTCAAAAAGTCATCGAAGAAGTTTATAAACGATTGGGTTATGAGGAAGTAGAAGGCTAATGGCTGAATCGAGAAAAAATAAGGAAACTTCGATGCATGTCATGAGTGGGATTAAATCGCAGCATGATGGTATGGGGAAAGCTATTGTAAAAAAATTTACGAAAAAGAAAACGCTTGTTATTGATGAAGACGATTATATTCGTGAAATCCGTAGCGGCTCTAGATTACACTTAGCAAAAGCGATTACCTTTATTGAAAGTACTGTAAGTGATCAGCAAGCAATTGGGCAGCAGTTATTAAAACAACTTCTGCCACACACAGGTAACAGTATTCGGATTGGAATTACTGGTGTCCCAGGAGCTGGGAAAAGTACATTTATCGAAGCATTTGGAAAAATGCTCTGTGACCAAGGCTATAAAGTAGCGGTACTTGCGATTGATCCTAGTTCGTCTTTAACTGGTGGCAGTATTCTTGGGGATAAAACGCGGATGGAAGAGCTAGCAAAGAACTCAAACGCATTTATTAGACCATCTCCTTCTGCAGGTACGCTTGGTGGTGTTCACAAAAAATCTCGTGAAACGATGCTTTTATGTGAAGCGGCTGGATACGATGTCATTTTAGTGGAAACTGTCGGCGTAGGACAAAGTGAAACAATTGTTAGGGGAATGGTTGATTTCTTCTTGCTTTTAGCACTAACTGGGGCCGGGGACGAATTACAAGGAATGAAAAAAGGAATTATGGAACTTGCCGATGCGATTGTGGTGAATAAAGCAGATGGGACGAATGAAAAGCTTGCTAAAAAGACAGTGGCAGAATATAAACAAATTCTTCACTTTTTAGCACCTTCTACTCCTAACTGGATAACACCAGCTTTGGCAGTCTCATCGCTATACAAAAAAGGACTCGATGTCGTGTGGAACACAATCGTGACTTTCCAAAAAAGTATGCAAGAAAATGGCGTTTGGGTACAGAGGAGAAAAGGGCAGACGGTTGATTGGTATAAAACGATGATCATTGACCGCTTATATGATGACTTTTTCTCTTCTAGTGAAAAGAAACAATCGATGAAGGATTTAGAGCAATTAGTAAGAGGTGAACAAATCACTGTTTCACAGGCAGTTGATGAGTTATTTTCCTCGAATTCTAAATAGTAATCTGCTAAAATGAATCTAGTTTGAAAAGGAGTGTTGAACAATGAATATGGATTTTAATTTATTGATGAATGATATGGTAATGCAAGCTAGAGGAGAAATGGAGACAAGCGGTTACGAACAATTAACTACTCCAGAAGAAGTAGATGCCGCTTTATCTCGTCCAGGTACTACACTAGTAATGGTAAACTCTGTTTGTGGGTGTGCAGGCGGAATCGCTCGTCCAGCAGCAGCTAACGCAGTGCATTACGATAAACGTCCAGATCATCTTGTAACAGTATTTGCTGGACAAGATAAATTAGCAACACAACAAGCACGTAATATTTTTGGAGATGACCATTTACCATCTTCTCCTTCTTTTGTATTATTAAAAGATGGTCAAACAGTCGCTGAAATCGGTCGTCATGAAATCGAAGGACACGCTCCAACGTCCGTTATCACGCATCTTCAAGGATTATTTGAAGAACATTGTGAAGAAGTTTAATACAAATATAAAACAGCGAAGGCATATACATATGCTTCGCTGTTTTTTTGAGCGTACTAATTAAGAAGATAGGGAGGACAAAGATGAGAAAGATCACTTTAGCAAATGGAAAAACGATAGAAGTAGCTTGTTTAAGTTGTGCCTTAACAGGAGGACATATTGAGCCTGATGGTGGTGTAATAGTGGAAACAGAACACTTCCACGCGCACCAAGATGTTGCCTATCCTATTAAAGGGTTAGTCATATTGGCATCGAAGCGTCATTTCAAGTGTTTGGATGAAATGACGGATGAAGAAAAAATCGAGTATATACAAATACTAACAAAGATTAGAAAAGCACAACGAGAAGTTTTAGGTATCGAACATATTTATTATTTTTACAACGAAGATACCACTCATCATTTTCATACTTGGATGGTACCCCGATATGAATGGATGCACCGCTTTGGGCGTTCTGTAGAATCGGTAAGACCAGCACTTCTTTACGCTCGAAATGAAATGAATAACGAGGCAAATCTTAATGAATTAATCCATGGTATTAATGCTTTGAAAGAAGAATTAGAGAAATAATCCTAAAGATGAATTTATCGGTATACTATGAGACTAGAGTTAAAACTAATGTAAACCTTCTTTGATACATTAGAATTTATCTGATAGCTGCCGAACTAATGAGGGCATAGTTATAAGAAGGATTAACATAAAAACGAATGAAATCGAGCAAAAAGAAGAAGTAAATGAAGAATAAATTGGTTTTGAACCATTTGAATCTAATAAAGTTTCGAGAAAATTGATGAAATAAATAGGCGCATTGATTCTGAATTAGGTGCTGCACCCCAAAAGTTAGAGTGAGAAATCTAACTTTTGAGGTGTTTTTTTATGGCGAAATATAACAACCAATTGAACTTAAAAATTGTGTTTTAATTTATAAATGGAGACCTTTCTTACCGTGCATTAGCTAAGAAACATGATATATCAAGCGAATCCCTAATCATAAGATGGGTATGCCCTTTAAAAGAATTTGGCGAAACTGGCATACGTAGAAAACAAACGAAACAGGTTTATTCTGTTCAATTCAAACTTAATGTATTACACTTTATGAAACAAACAGGTGTTTTTTATCAAGATACAGCGATTGAATTTAACATGAATATACCAAGATTGGGTATATCCTTGGCTGCCAATGCGGTTTATGATTGTAGGTTTACGAAAAATTTTCTTCTTTAATACCGAATTGTCATGGAATATGATTTCTATCCAGGTAATCGGAATAACGAGCATGATTGTTATATTGGCTACTGTTTTCAAAAAGCAAAAAGAAAGTGAAGCAGTGACTGGTTCTCAAAAGGCATAGATACAAAGGAACCAAATTCTTTTCATTTAGAAATTAAAGAATGGTATTTGGTAAGTGGATAGGTACAAGCATGATAGATATTCTACTCACAATCCTTATTCTAATCTTAAGAGAGTTGCCTTTGGTAGCTATCTTTTTTTGTATGGTGCAGTGCTAAAATACTCCTAAAAGAAAACTAGAACGGAACAACAATCTAATTTAGTCAGAGTGTTTGTTATTAGACCTAAACAATTACATATTGTTAAAGTAATAAGGTCAAAAATAATAAAACAAAAAGCAGATGGATAAATTCCACTGCTTTTCCATTCATAATAAACACAACCAATAAAACTTTAATACTGATCTTAATCAGTCCCTCTTGAAAAATAGAATTTTATACTAAGTCTGAAATGCTTATGAATTCCTGAAACTGCATAAATATCTAATGATGCACATAGTTTATTCGAAGATTAGTTTACAATCGGAAGTATAACGATAAAATTACTACCTTTACCTATCTTACAATGCACGATTGCATCGTCACCGCAAAGTTTCACTATACATTTTACAAGTGGAAGTCCAAGACCATTTCCTACTTTGAAATGGGAGGAATTCCATGAGGGAAATTTATTGAAAATACAATTTGTAGTCTGATTATCCATTCCAAGACCATCAATGGAAAAAGACAAAGAGCTGGTGAAACTAAATCAAGTTGACTTGCTTAAAGGAGAAAAAGTCGAGATGTCCTTTTTGTGGTAGAACAATATACAAAAAATAGAGATCGAGTAAAGAGAGAGACTCAGGGTGTGATGTGAGTAAGTGCGCTTTATCGCTTTTGTTCTTAGCATTGGAATAGAAAATCTTTATGAAAAGCTCTTATTGGAAAAAGCGAGTAAGTTAACAATTGTTCGCTCACTTACTCGAAGTAAAATCCTGTTGAGAAATTTATCATTACACATAATTAATAGAAAGGCTCTATTTTAAAACATTAAGTTAGCGTGATATTGAAAATCTTAAATAACATGCAAGCTGAAGTTTCAAAATGTCTTCTGTATTTGAAAAGGAAATTTGAAGCTTTTCTTCGATCCTTTTTAACCTTTGATATAAAGTATTAACATGGATATGCAAAAGTTTGGCTGTTTGTGTAGCTTGACGATTGTTTTCTATATAGGTAACCAAGGTTTGTTCCAAATCCAAAGTATTATCCCTATCAGTTTGAAGGGGATTAAAAACTTCATTAATAAAGGAGTTCAAGTCATCGATCGGTTGTTGAATAAATAAACGATTAATCCCAATATCTCGATAATTTATAATGGTTTTAAGTTGCCTTGAAATAAGAAAAGAGAGTGCTTTCTCCGCTTCGGAGTAACCTTTTGCTATATTATCCATACTTGGATAGCAAGAACCGACTCCTATGTTAAGCAATTCATCATGCACTTGAAACCAGTTGGTATGAATAAGTTTTAGTTTGTTTTTTACATAGTCTTCATCAGCAATATTATTGAATTGGCTAACTATCGTCACTTTATTTCCATAACCAAAAACGATTGATACGTATATTCCTAAATATTTTGTTATTTGTGTAATTAGATTGTGCATTTGCATATTCAAAAAGTGAAAATCTGAATGTGGATGTAAATGAATAATTATGGACATGTAATAAGAATGAGGCGCAATACCAAGCTCATTGGCCTTACTGCGTATCAGATTATATTCTCGGCACTGAATAAAATCATTAAATAAATCATTGGTTTTTTGATAATATGAATCTACTAGTGATTGTCTTCTAATAATCTCTAACGCAATCACTGAGCTTGCCTGTTCAATAATCATCTTATTTAATGGAAAAAGATCATCTTGCTCCATTTCTACTATCATTATTCCAATGGGAACATCAATAGCAATAATAGGATAGATATATAATGATTTGTCGTTTAAAGATTCCATTTTGGTAAAAGAAGGTTCTGATTGTAATTTTGTTTTTATTTTTATCAACTCAATAGGAGTTTCCGATTTCCACGTTGTCGGATTTGAATAGATTTGATTATCGGTTAAGTCTATTATCATTAACGGGCGGTTTATCATATTTCCTATTTCATGTGCGATTTTCTTTAAACCTTTACTTTGAAGAGACATTTTTATTAGGTTATTGTGTATTATATCTCGTTGAAGTAAAAGATCATTATGTTTTTTTAGAGTTTGATAAAGCCTCGAGTTTCTTAATGCAATAGAAACTTGATCAGAAAAACTTTCCAACAATTGTTGATCATCTTTAGTTAGAAGAGGAGAAGGACCACTCTGATAGACAATTAGAACACACAAAGTACGATTCTCAACCCTTATAGGAACTGAAATAATGGTCTGTAAATCTTTAAATTGGACAGAATTATACAGATAAAAAAGGTTATCTGGTGAAATATTAGATGATTCCGAAAGGACGTCCTCTATGTTTGTAAGTATAAAGGACTTGTTATCCTTAAAGGTTTTACCAATGATTCCTTCTCCCACCTTCATCCTCATTTTTTTGATTTCTTCACTAGGACCACCTGTCCATGCTTTAGGAAATAGGGCATCTAGGTTTGGTTCATACATCCAAAGTACTCCCATATCCGCTACAGTAATAACAGACAAAGCATTTTCTAATATTTTTTTTAATAAGTCATCTAAATCTTCCAGTATGGATATATCACGTATGCTTTCCATCACTTTATTCCTAATATATTTTTCTCTATCTAGCATTACTTGCAAGTAATGTAAATCAATTATCATTTCAAGTTTTCGCCTGCTTTCCTTCTTTAATACCGAAGACTCGCTAAGTCTGATGACAAAAGATGTATGATTGGGATAATGATAGTAAATATCCGTATAATTTTCATAGCTATGTATTTTATGATTGAAAAATTTCCTTGGTGTAGGAGTATCTTTGTCAAAATGATGAGATAGAACAAGAGAAAAATCCAATCCTTTTATACCTTCCCACAATTGAAAATGTGAAAGGCAACAGTCATCGATTAAAAATTGTTTAATTTTCAACAAGGTGTCCACTTTTTTACAACCTCCATTAGTACTATGTAAAATTCAACATAATTTATGTGATTATTATATAGGATTACACATTGTTTGAATAGTACGAATTTTTTATACTCAAATAGTATTCAATAAATTTCGTAAGGAGGGACGAAATGGAGTCCAAGTTATTAAAGAACTGGAAGTATGTCATTATCATCTTACTTTTTTTAGGATGGTCAATTGGAAACTTTGATCGCTTTTTTATGAACTATGCGATTTTAGATATTTCAAAGGATCTCCAATTGAGCACTTCCCAGACAGGGATTGTTTTAAGTAGCTTTTTTGCAGGCTATGCCTTAATGCAAATTCCAGGTGGGTGGCTGGCCGATCGTTTTGGTTTCCGGAAGATCATTATTATGGCTGTTTTTGCTTGGTCCGTTTTCACGATTTTGTCGGGAATGGCATGGTCCTTTATGTCCTTAATCCTTATTCGATTTCTTTTTGGACTTGGAGAAGGCAGCTTTTTTCCAGCAGCTTCAAAAGGTATAGCTAGTTGGTTTCCACAAAACGAACGAAGTCGTGCCATGTCATTTATGCTTACTTCAGGAACTATTATGGGGGTAATAACACCAATAATTGGTACACAGTCCATGCAAGAAATCGGTTGGAGAACGATTTTTTATATTGCTGGTGCCATTGGTATTATATTTACCTTGTTGTACTTCTTTTTCTTAAAAGAGGGGAAAGGTTCAGCTGTAACAAGCAATGAAAACCCTTCCAAAGGTAAAGTATCTTTGAAAGACGTTTTAAAAACTCCAATTATATGGAATCTGTTTATTGCCTACTTCGCCATTTATGCAGTCCAATGGGGACTAATGGCATGGATGCCTACTTATTTAGTTGAGGTGCGGCATCTTGACTTAACTTCTGTTGGGTATATTTCAGCTATTCCAGCGGTTGCAGGGATTATTGCAATGCTTGCAAGCGGCTATGTTTTAGATAAATTACCTAAAGGGAAAGATAAGGTGATTGCAGCCTTATTTGCAGTATTAATTGCTGTTTTTCTATATTTAATGGCATATGCGCCAAACATAATGATGTTTGCTATCTATCAAAGTCTTGTTACCGTATTCATGTCGTTTAATATAATTTTAATTATTTCTGCACCTTTAAAAATGTTATCAGAAGAGGTTGTAGGAACTGCAAATGGGTTCATTAATACTGGTGCGCAATTCGCTGGTGTCCTTACTCCGATGTTAATAGGATTTTTAGTAGAAGCTTTTGACGGTTCTTATACAGTAGCTTTTATTATGCTTATTATGTTTGCATTATTGTGTGCAGGATCATTATTTTTAATTCGCCCAAAGAAAGAGGTTCCTTCTTTCGAAAATCTTGTAAGTTAGGAGATGTAATAAGTGACTAATCTATCAGAAGAAATTTCAAATTTAATAGACAAGAAGCGTACTTTATTTACACAGCTAAGTGATCAAATATGGGAGTTTGCAGAAACCAGATTTGAGGAATTCCGTTCAGCTGATCTGCTTTGCGAAGCATTAGAAAAAGAAGCATTTACCGTGAGTAGGGGAGTAGCTGGTCTTGAAACAGGCTTCATCGCATCCTATGGATCTGGTCATCCGATTATTGCTATACTCGGTGAATATGACGCATTGGCGGGACTAAGCCAACAAGCACATAGCGTAAAGTTTGAACCCATTGTTAAAAATGGAAATGGCCATGGCTGCGGACATAATTTGCTAGGGGTAGGCTCCTTAGCAGCGGCAATTGCAGTTAAGGAGTATATGAAGGAACATAAGCTTGCTGGAACTGTACAATATTTTGGCTGTCCCGCAGAAGAAAGTGGATACGGGAAAGCATTTATGGCAAGAGATGGCTATTTTAAAGACGTTGATGTTGCATTCTCATGGCATCCTTCGACAATGAATGCTGTCATGCACTCCACTGCGAATGCCGTCATCCACGCACACTTCAAATTTAAAGGAAGAAGTGCACACGCTGCTGCAGCTCCCCATTTGGGTAGAAGTGCTTTAGATGCTGTCGAGCTAATGAATGTTGGAGTGAATTATATGAGAGAGCACATTGTGGATGAGGCACGCGTTCATTATGCAGTAACAAATACAGGTGGAATGGCTCCAAACGTAGTTCAAGCAGATGCTGAAGTGACCTATTTAATCCGAGCACCTAAACCGGATCAAGTAAGGGATTTGTATAATCGAGTAGCAGATTGTGCTCGTGGTGCAGCACTTATGACGCAAACAAAATTAGATTTTGAAATTCAAGGTTCCTGCCATAATTTGATTCCTAACTTGACGCTTGAGAAAGTGATGCACGAACATATGCAGCAATTAGGTTTTCCCGATGTGAGTGAAAACGATATAGAATTTACACAAGCTATTTATGAAACATTGACTGAGGAGGAAAAGCATACTGCTGCATTGCAGAGTGGTAAAAAGATGGCTGTACAATTAGCGGAACGACCAATTGCTGATTTTGTTGTTCCTTTATCAGAGAAAGAAACATTTATGGGAGGTTCAACGGATGTAGCAGATGTTAGCTGGAATGTTCCTACCGCGCAATGTGTAACTTCTACATGGGCATTTGGAACCCCGTTTCATACTTGGCAGGCTGTGGCACAGGGTAAAACAGAATATGCCCATGATGCCATGTTATTAGCTGGAAAAGCAATTGCATGTACGGCTATTACAGCCCTCCAAAAACCGGAGTTACTCGAAAATGCTAAGAAAGAGTTAGCAGAAAGATTGGATGGAGAAACTTATACAGCCCTAATTCCAAAAGAGCTTACTCCAGTGCAATACAAACAAAAGGAATATCAAACAATTTGAAGGTAGAAGTGTATTTAATGGAGAAAAAATGAACGATTCATTTTTAGCTTTGAAAGGGAAGCAGCAGAGTTAGTTGTAAAATCGGAAGCTTTACTGTAAGCCGTATCATGAATAAATTAGGAAGAGTCTGGGAAATAAATAGTTTCAGATATAGAAAAAAGAGAAATTGAGTCCACTCAATTTCTCTTTTTTCTATATTAAGCGGTTAGCCTTGCATTTATTAGTTTTTGATTGTGAATTTACTTAGATTTACAGCCATTAGAGCGATACACATTTCGTTGTCAACTTTTGATTTTCCTCGTACGGAAAATTGAGTGAAACACAAATTAGCCTTTAAGAATCCGGAAATTTTCACGTATGTCTTAAAAAATCTTCTACTTATATATTCTTTCCAAACAACTTAACTACAACAAAGGAAATGGCGGAGGACTGGTGATGAGGATAAGAGAAGGACTTAGGATATAAATTGACTTAATTTGGTGAAAATTATTAAGAAGAGATAAATTAATAAATAAATTACATCTTGGGTAGCTTAAGAATAGTATCAATTAATCAACAAGGAGGCTTCTCGATTGGATGATAATAAAAATCATAATAGACCAAAATTGAAAAGAAAATCTAAACTAAAGTTGAAAGAAGAAGAAATTACTATTGTTGATACGAATATCGCACGCAAAGCTGTTTTTGCAACTGCTGTTGGTAATGGAATGGAATGGTTTGATTTTGGAATTTACTCGTATCTAGCTGTTACAATTGGGCAAGTATTTTTTCCTGAAGTAAGTGGACCCATGCAATTAGTATTTGCTTTTGCAACATTCGCAGTTGCCTTTATTGCTCGACCTCTTGGGGGAATTTTCTTTGGGATGCTTGGAGACCGTTTAGGTCGAAAAAAAGTCTTAGCTATTACCTTGATCATGATGGCTCTGGCCACATTAAGTATTGGCTTGATTCCAGCCCATGCGTCTATAGGCTATACTGCCACCGTGCTTTTACTTATTGCTCGTCTAGTTCAAGGTTTTTCAGCGGGTGGAGAATATTCGGGTGCTATGACGTTTATTGCTGAATCCACACCTGATAAAAAAAGAGGTTTTATGTCTAGTGGTCTTGAGGTTGGTACTTTAGTTGGCTATATCGCCGGAGCTGGTCTTGTTACTGCACTTACCTATATTTTAGGGGAGGAAACAATGTTAGAATGGGGTTGGCGTATTCCTTTTTTCTTATCGGCCCCTATCGGTTTAATTGGCTTTTATTTGCGAAATAATTTAGAAGAAACACCTGCATTTGAGGCAATGCAGGAAAGTAAAACTGAAGATGATAATGAGGAATCTGTAAAACATATAATACAGTACCATTGGAGAGCAATACTTATTGGTATGTTTGTTGTTTTCTTTTATATTGTTGTAAACTATATTGTTTTATCTTATATGCCATCTCATTTAACTGCTGTTCTTGGTTATGGAGAATCAGAAGGACTTTTGTTAATTGTTATTGTAATGGTTATTATGATTCCGATTGTTCTATTAATGGGCTATTTTAGTGATCGTATTGGAGCAAAGAAGGTAATTCAAGGCGGTTTAATCGGGTTGATTCTTTTGAGTATACCTGCCTTTAATTTAATCGGTAGTGGAAATACCCTTCTTGTATTTTTCGGATTGATGATTCTTGGAATATTTTCTGCTTCTTTCCAGGGGACCATGCCAGCACTATTACCTTCTCTATTTTTTACGAATGTTCGGAATGGGGCATTAGCGATTACATTTAATATTTCCGCATCGTTGTTCGGTGGTACGACACCTTTACTTGTATCTTGGTTAATTAGCAAAACGGGAAATGAAATGGTACCTGCCTACTATGTGATACTTGCATCTATTGTCGGTATTGTTGTGGTAACCATCTTTCTAATAGATACTTCAGGAAAAGCACTTCGAGGTTCACCGCCGGCGGTTGAAGAGAAAGCTGAAATAAAAGAGATTTTAGAAGAACCAGAAGAAGCATTATGGTGGAACGAAGAAAAGAAAGAGATTCAAGAACGAATTGAAGATAGTTCGGAAGATGGAAAGTAAATTGAGACAATATTAATGGAATGTTTTGCTTTAATATAAGTAGGTTATCCATAACCATCTTTATTTAAAAAGCTTAACGTAATTTTAGAGTAGAGATTGCCCTCCATCCTTATAGGAAATTTTGTTGAAAAGATCCTTGAATTTAGATTGTGAAAGGAGTATTAACTAGAGGGGTCTCTTCTACGCGACTAGTTGAATAAAGGGTGTTAAAAGGAAAACGAATGTTTTTGAAGCAACTTTTTACTAAAACACAAGATAAGGAAACCATTGTGAACCATAATGGTTTCCTTAAATTTCTTAAGTGAATAATATATGATTAAATTGGTTGGTAATATTTTGAATACGGGACAATAGAGAGTAATAATGATAATCATTACAGTGAAATTTTGAAAAATAAAAAACATAAATTCTATTATTTAGGGTTAGGACAAATAAAGTGTAGCTACAACTCGGTAAATTTAATAAAGAATTTAACAGCTTTAAAATATGAAAAGAATATTGAACTAGCAATCCAAATGGTAACGAGAACCCGTATTTATTTCCATACTTTTTTGCATTAGTTTTTGATTTTACTTCTCTATGGAACTGTGAAATATTTCCAGGTATGGCTGTACAAATGGCTTTTAGAAAGGATTCGTTTATTTTCAATTATCTTATTAAGTGTAGAGATATTAATAATGAGATTTAAAATTTGGTCGATAGTAAATTTTAGAATAAACAATTCATACGATAAACTTAGCCAGGCAAGTTATTTAAACGCTTATACAAATAATCTTTTTTTAATGGATACAGCAGTTAGACTCCCGCTGACTCGACATATAATAACTATCGTCTAAATACATTTTTGCAACTTCAAGTATATCTTTAGCATATTGGCAAGGATATACTTAAAATGTTTAAGACATCTGGAAATCAATTTAGAGAATAACTGTGATATTATACATCTTTATGCTTTAATATTGAGTGACAATTATTTACTTACTTTCTAGTGGGTCAATTCATTAACCAAATGTAAGCCGCAGCAATAAATTGAACAAGAATTTCCTCATTTATACTGTAATTTCTTCCTTTTGTTACGTTCAATTCTGTTTTGAAATCTTCAATAAGAAACGCAAAGAATATGTAAAGACTCATTTATATTTTTATATACAAATGAGCCTTTCAAGCAACTAAAAAGTAACTGTTAAACCTTGTTAGTAAACTACCTATTGTTTTATCTCTTTTTTCTTTCCATATACCATAAAGCGCCACACTTTTTCCAATGGCCCCATAGGAAAGAATTTGAACCAAATTACACTATATATGATTTGAATAACATAGATCAGGATTGTAATATAGATAATATCCTTTGGTGAAACGACATCAAGACCAATAAGTGAAATGATAAGTGTTCCTATAATGCTTTGAGCTATATAATTAGTAAAAGCCATTTGTCCGACAGATGAAATTGGGTTCAATAATTTCAAGACATATTTATTTTCTAATAGTAAAAATAATGTTGATAAGTAAAACAAGGTCGTTGGTATTGTCCCCAATGCAATAAGTATATCCACATCATTGTCTCCACCTTGAGAAGCATTCCAAATCCACAAAGAGAAAGAGATAAACAAAAGAAATGTCCCCGTCTGTATCCATCTAATCTTTTTAGATAATTCCTGTATTTGTGTAAGCCAACCTGTTTTTGCAGTTAAAAAACCAGCCAAAAACATAATGAAGATTAGTACTAAATCATTAGAAAAGAAATTCAAGACAGGAAGGAATGGTTTGGGAAAAGGCATGAAATTTTTTAGTATTAAGGAAACTAGATGGATGGTAGTCATACCAATAAGCCATTTTTTAATTGTCCCAACTTTTGTACGATAAAAAGGAATTAAAAACACCCCAACAATAGCGTATACAGGTAGAATTGTTCCCCAAAATATAAAAAAGTGTATGATTCCAAGAAGCAAGAGAGTAAGTAATCGTCTTACCATTCTTTTTTTAGGATTGTCTCCACGTGTTTCCGCTCTTGAAGCGAAAATATATAGACCTGCCCCAAATAGAAAAGAAAAGATAGAAAAGAATTTCTTTTCCACAATAATTGCTATTAATGTGCTGATAACCCCATTAATCCCACTATAATCTGGTTGAGCTTGTCCTTCGATAATAATTTTATATGCTCCGACATTAATTAGCAGTATACCAAGAAGGGCAAGTCCGCGAATAATGTCTAATGAAATAATTCTTTCTTTTTGTGAGATAGACTGATTCATTATAATTCTCCTTTTAAGTTTTATATGACATTGCTTAAAGGATAGTATAATTTCCGAACCTTACATTACATTGATAGCAACCTTACAAAAACCTTAAAAGTCGGTAGAGGATTATATTTCATAGAAAAACACATGTTATGATGAATGGCATAAATTTTTTCTAGAAAAGAGGGAGAGAAATTGTCAACCTATACACAGCCGATTTATGTGGCAGCGATTGTTTTTGTTATACTAGCGTGGTTATTATTTGTTCCTTGGCTTGTTTATACGTATAGAAAATATAATTATTTGCCCCTTTCTATTACAGTAATTACATTTTCATTTATTTTTTATTTTCTAGCAGCTCTGTTTCTAGTATTACTGCCACTGCCAGAAGTACGTGATACTTGTTCCATACAAAAACCCGATACACAGCATTTTTCTCTAATACCATTTCAATTTGTTGTGAATACCTTTGACAATAGTGGTATTGTCTTGTCACGACCTAGTACTTATATGCAGCTATTTAAACAGCCTTCATTTTTTCAAGCACTTTTCAACTTCCTGCTATTGTTGCCATTTGGAGTTTATCTGCGTTATTTCTTCCCAAAGAAAAAGTTTTGGAAACGAGCTTTGGTCATAACCTTTCTCCTAACGCTATTTTACGAAGTAACTCAAGTAACAGGAATTTATGGGATTTATAATTGTGCTTATCGAATTTTTGATGTAGATGATCTACTGTTAAATACAACAGGAGGACTACTCGGATTCTTTATTGCTCCAGCTGTGTTAGCATTATTTCCGTCTAAGCAGAAGGTTAATGAAAAAGCAAATGGACTATTAGCTCATGATGATGTAAAGACGATGTCTGTGTTATTGGCATTTATTATTGATTTATTCATTAATAAAGTGATCAGTACTATAATTATTAGTATGTCCTATGCCAACGAGGTTAGTGTCTTTATTGTAAATACAGTTGTGTTATTTGTAGTATTTTTTGTCGTACCACTGTTTTGGAAGGGAAATACTTTTGGGACGAAGGTAATGCGGTTTCGCTATGAAAGTAAATTTTCTAAAGCGGAAACAAACAAACGATTGTTTAAACGCTTTGGTGCAATTTACGCTATGTACTTTATAACAGGTTTAGCAAGAATCTTGAATAATTCAGCACTTACAATGGACTCCGATTATTATAAAGCAACTGTATTTTTGTCACTGGGTGCTTGGGTTATCTATTTTGTTTTAACGATTGTACTTCTCATTCATGCTTTATTGGTCCTATTTAGTAAAGGTAAACGTCGTTTTTATTTCGATGAAGCATCAGATTTGTATACAACTAAGAAAGACTAATATAAAGAGGCTGGGACAGAAGTAGTCTCAATCAATGAAAAAAGTGAAATCGCACGCGCGATTTCACTTTTTTCATTTTATTTTAAGATTATACGAACAAGAGCTTATACTCTTGCCGTATATTTTCGGATATTCACGGCCATTAATGCAAGGCCGATTTCGTGTTCGACCTTAGATTTTCCACGAACAGAAAATCGTGTAAAACCTAAATTAGCCTTCAAGAATCCAAAAACTGGTTCCACGTCTATTTTACGTTGACGGTAAATGGCACCTGTTTTTTCTTCTGAAAGCTGTGTTCGTACATATTCTTTTTGTTGCTCCCATTTCTCATTGACCATGAGCTTACGGTTCGTATCTTCTTGCGCCTTTGTACATAACGCTCGCAGTGGACAACCTGTACAGTCTTCACATTCATACATTTTGAATTGGCGTTGGAATCCTGTTTTATCGGTACGTGTAGCGTTGTGTCGGAATGTCAGTTGCTTCTCATTTGGACAAGTATAGCTATCCTTTTCCTCATCGTATGCCCAATTGCTTGTTTGGAACGGGTTGTTTTTATACTTCTTCTTTTGTTCGTTCAAATAATGGTTGTACGTAATGAGTGGTGTGCGTTTGCGCTTCGTTAAAATATCATCGTAATTTTGTTCACTGCCATAGCCGGCATCCGCAACGATATGTTCCGGTAATTCAAAGTACTGTTCTTCTATTTGATCTAGGAATGGCAGGAGTGTTTTCGTATCCGTTGGGTTGGCGAATACACCGTAAGCCAACGTGTATTGACCTTCCGTGGCTACTTGTACGTTATAGCCCGCTTTTAATTGCCCGTTTTGCATATAGTCGTCTTTCATGCGCATAAATGTCGCATCTTGGTCTGTCTTCGAATAGCTGTTACGCGTGCCAAAAATCGCAAAATCCTTTTCATACTTCTGCTTACGCGTAATCCAGTCATAGATCTGCTTTACCATTTCTTTTGGTGTTTTGCGTTCGCTACGCAATCTTTTACGCTCACTCACATCGTCAGAACTATCTATTTTGTTTGTGTAGTCATCGACTACTTCATCGA
>NZ_JBIWFB010000003.1:0-415900 GCF_044762855.1 Psychrobacillus sp. NPDC096389
CCAGCGTTCGTCCTGAGCCAGGATCAAACTCTCCATAATAGAGAACTTAAAAAGCTCATGTTGTTTTGCTGGCATCATCATTAAATGATGTCAAATTTGTTTGCTTATGAAATTAATCAATAAGCTATATGTCTTAACGTTTTGCATGTTCAGTTTTCAATGTTCATGTTGTCGTTTCTTTTTGACGACTTTATTAGTATAACTTCTTTCGGATTAGATGTCAAACATTTTTTTGAAACATTTCAAATTGTTTGATTGTCGTTCCGAAGGACATGTATTAATATACCTTTTTATAAAACAAAAAGCAACCCTTTTTCTAAAAAAACTTCAATAAATTTATAAATTCTATTCAGTACTACTTATAAAACTAGGTACGCACAGTAACTAAGTGGATTAAACTTGCTATTCTTGGGTATTACATATCAATAGAGTTCTAAAGAATTTATTATGATATAAGTCGATATTTTTCCTCATATTATATAAAATACTCAACTTACCAATTAAAGAATAGAGGAGGAATACATAATGGAATGGTTACCAAACATAAGTGGGAGCGCAGAAATAATCCTTAAATTAACTGTTGCTGCACTATTAAGTTTAATAATAGGTATAGAAAGGGAATTAAAAAAGAAACCAGTTGGCTTAAAAACAAGTATCGTTATCGCTACATTTAGTTGTTTACTCACATACATATCGATCGAATCCGCATACAAAGCCCACTCTAACGAAAATATAAACATCACAATGGATCCTCTTCGCTTGGCTGCTCAAATTGTAAGCGGGATTGGTTTTCTTGGTGCAGGGGTAATTCTTCGTCGAGGGAATGATAGTATTACTGGTCTTACGACTGCAGCCATGATTTGGGGAGCTGGCGGGATCGGTATTGCGGTAGGAGCTGGTTTTTACTTTGAAGCCGCATTTAGTGTTTGTCTGGTTCTAATCGGCATTGAAATAATTCCACCATTGCTGGCTAAAATTGGACCAAAAAGATTGAGGTCAAAAGAATTATCGTTAATCGTAATCGTTTCAAATACTGAAAATATCGAAAAGGTATACGATTTCCTTCAAGCAAGCGGGCTTCATATAGAAGGTATTCGGATAAAAGATGTTGTTTTAGACAATAATATCATCAAACATGAAATAGACTTGCGGTTATCAGTAGTAACTAAAAAAAATACGGTGGAATTTTATAATACAATAAAAAAACAAACGTTTATAGAGACTGTGGAAGTTGAATCTATATGACGAAAGGAGTCATAAATATGAGTGAATTTTTTAAACTACTAAAAGGAGGAAATAAACCTTCTCTAACTGCCGCAATTGTTAATACTATTATTGCCGCATTAAAGGCAGGTGCATTCTTTCTTACGGGAAATGTAGCAATGTTTGCAGAAATGATGCACTCCATCGGGGATGCAGCGAATCAATTTTTCGTATTTATCGGTTCCGCCTTATCAAAGAAAGCCCCTACTCCCAGATTTCCTAACGGATTTGGTCGCTTAGTCAATCTCGTTTGTTTAGGAGCTGTACTTTTAGTTGGTATCCTTTCTTACGAGACAATTAAAGAAGGATGGCATCATATTCAACATCCAACTGCTTCTAGTGGATTTGCCATTAGTTTGATCGTTTTAGGAATTTCGATTATTTTAGAATTTGCTGTATTATATAAAGCCGGAAAAGAAATTTTACACGATGTTAATATAAAAGGTGGGTTACTTGCTCCACTGACGACGAGTTTTGCACATTTAAATCGTGCCAAACCAGCAACGAAACTTGTATTTATGGAAGACTTAGTAGCTACCTCTGGAGGTGTGCTTGCATTTATCGCTGTATTGATTTCACATTTTACAGGATTTTTGCAAGCAGAAGGAATTGCTTCCATACTCATCGGAGTTATGATGTTTTATGTAGTAGGAAAAGTATTTTTAGACAATGCAAGAGGGGTTTTAGGAGAAACAGATGAGCAAATGCTTGTCCATATTGCCCACGTTATATCCGAAAATCCAAATGTAAAAGATATTAAAGAATTGGAAGTAATTAAAGAAGGAGAATTTTTGCATGTCAAGTTAATTGCAGAAATTGATCCAACTCTTTCGTTCGCCAAAGTAGATGATATACATGATGTGTTAAAAGAAATTATTTTAAATCAGCAAGGGGTAACAGACGTCACCATCGCGTTCGATGAGGATGACGGTATTAGAACATGGACCACTCATAGAGATAAACAGACAATATTAAAAACACATGATTGAGCATTTGCTCTCTCATGTGTTTTCTTTTTTATAGGCATGCAGTTAATATTGCTTTTGTATCCTCAGCGTCTAACTTATTAAAATTACCAAATTCACCGTTGACCATTGCTTTTTCAACCATTAGATCTATTTTGGAGTCATCTATATTATAGTCTGCTAAGTTAGTCGGTGCTTCGAGTGAAGTCCAAAACGCTACTAATCGATCAATACCTTCAAGTGCGACTTCCTCTGCCGACTTACCAGTTGGATCCACATGAAATACATTTACGGCTAATTTTGCAAAACGTTCAGGATTCACATGCATATTATGACGCATCCATCTAGGGAAAATAATTGCCAAGCCACCAGCATGTGGAATATCATACACAGCTGAAACAGCATGTTCAATATTATGGCTAGCCCAGTCTCCCATATAACCCATTCGTAAGAAATTGTTCAATCCTAATGTGCCGGCGTATAAAATTGTTTCTCGTAGCTCATAGTTTTCCAAATCCTTTACTAACTTCGGTGCCGTTTCAATCACAGCACGAAGGACACCTTCAATCATCTCATCATGCACCGGCGTATTTGTTGCTTCATTATAATATTGTTCAAACATATGAGACATCATATCGACAATTCCATAAACTGTTTGATCCAGCGGAACCGAAAATGTATGTACGGGATCCAAAATCGAAAATTTCGGAAAAACGAGTGGACTTCCCCATCCATACTTTTCTTGTGTTTCTTCATTAGTAATAACAGAACCAGAATTCATCTCCGAACCGGTCGCTGCTAATGTTAAAACCGTCCCGAAAGGAAGTGCTTCTTTAGGTACTGCTTTACGTGTCACTAAATCCCAAGCATCTCCATCATATTTTGCAGCAGCTACGATGAGTTTCGTACAATCGATTACAGAACCACCACCAACAGCTAATACAACGTCAATTCCTTCTTTTTTACAAATTTCTGCTCCGCGTTTTGCTGTAGAAAGTCTAGGATTCGGTTCCACCCCTGGTAATTCAAATACTTGCATATTCGCTTCTTTTAAAGCAACCATCACTTGATCATATAGACCATTTTTCTTAATGCTACCTCCGCCGTAAACTACAAGCACTTTTTGCCCATAACTAGCAAGCTCTGTTGGTAATTTAGCTAATTGCCCTTTACCGAATATTAACTTAACCGGATTATAAAATGAGAATGCATTCATTGAAACTTCCTCCTTTAAATCTATCTACTTTCATGATAGTAAAAACCGCTTGTACTTTACAAGCGGTTTTTACATGTGACAAATTATTATACCCAACCGCGGAAGCGTGATGCTTCTGCCGTTCTGCGTACCCCAACCATATAAGCTGCTAAACGCATATTAATGTTGCGAGTTGTTGCTACTTCATAAATATTTTCAAATGCTTCTACCATTTTTTTCACTAGTTTTTCATTTACTTCTTCTTCAGTCCAGTAATAACCTTGGTTATTTTGAACCCATTCAAAGTAAGATACGGTTACTCCACCGGCACTAGCTAAAACGTCAGGAACTAATAAAATACCTCTATCGTAAAGGATTCTAGTAGCTTCAGAAGTTGTTGGACCATTTGCAGCTTCTACTACAATAGTAGCTTTAATATTATGCGCGTTTTCAGCGGTAATTTGGTTCTCAATTGCTGCTGGAACTAATATATCACAATCTAACTCTAATAATTCTTGGTTAGAAATTGTATTTTCAAATAATGTTGTTACTGTACCAAAGCTATCACGGCGATCCAATAAATAATCAATATCTAAACCATTAGGATCATGTAACGCCCCGTAAGCATCAGAAATACCAATAACTTTTGCACCTTGGTCACTTAAAAACTTAGCTAAGAAGCTTCCAGCATTACCAAAACCTTGGATTACTACACGTGCACCTTGCATGTCGATATCACGTTTTTTCGCTGCTTCATTAATAACGATGGTAACACCTTGTGCTGTAGCGCGGTCACGACCTTGTGATCCTCCAAGTACAAGTGGTTTACCTGTAATAAAGCCTGGCGAGTTGAATTGGTCCATGCGACTATATTCGTCCATCATCCATGCCATAATTTGTGCATTTGTAAACACATCTGGAGCCGGAATATCTTTTGTTGGTCCTACGATCTGACCAATCGCACGTACATAACCACGACTTAATCGTTCGATTTCTCCCATAGACATTTCACGTGGATCACAAGCTACTCCACCTTTACCTCCACCATATGGAAGGTCAACGATTCCAGCTTTCAAAGTCATCCACATAGAAAGTGCTTTCATTTCCTCTTGCGTTACCGCCGGATGGAAACGAACCCCACCTTTAGTAGGTCCAACTGCATCATTATGTTGAGCACGGTAGCCAGTAAATACTTTTACCGTATTGTCATCCATTCTTACCGGAATACGTACTTCCATCATGCGAAGTGGTTCTTTTAGTAATTCATACATTGCTTCGTCATAACCTAATTTTTGCAGAGCCTCTTTAATGACAGCCTGGGTTGATGTGAACAGGTTTAAATTTTCAGCCATTTGATTATTTCGCCTCTTTAATTCATAATTATTTCTTCGGAATCATTGTAACATATATTACTTGCTATTTGTCTAAGATTTACTGATTGCTAAATACTTTTTTTATTTTTTCTATAGCCCAATCTAGTTCTTCTGTTGATATCACTAGAGGTGGTGCAAAACGAATAACAGTATCATGCGTTTCTTTACATAATAAACCTAGTTCTTTCAACTGCTCACAATATGGGCGCGCCTCTTCAGTTAACTCCATACCAATGAACAATCCACGTCCACGAACTTCTTTAATAGAAGGATGTTGAATTTCTTTTAACGCATTCATGAAGTACTCACCTTGTTCTAATGAACGTTCTGCAAGTTTTTCTTCCGTTAACACATTTAATGAAGCAACAGAAACAGCACATGCTAAAGGATTTCCTCCAAAAGTAGAACCATGTGATCCTGGATTAAATACCCCAAGTACATTACGGTCTGCAACTACACATGAGATTGGGAATACGCCACCACCAAGTGCTTTACCTAAAATATACATATCCGGATTTACATCTTCCCATTCACAAGCGAACATTTTACCAGTTCGAGCAAGACCTGCTTGAATCTCATCTGCTATAAATAGCACATTATTTTCTTTACATAATTCGTAAGCAGCTTTCATAAATCCAGCCGGTGGAATAAGAATTCCAGCTTCCCCTTGAATAGGTTCGATTAAAAATGCTGCAGTATTCGGTGTAATAGCAGCTTTAAGTGCTTCTAAATCTCCATAAGGGATTAAGTTAATACCAGGTAACATTGGTCCGAAGCCACGTTTGTATTCTGGATCAGATGAAAGAGATACTGCTGTCATTGTACGACCATGGAAGTTGCCATTACATGCAATGATTTCTGCTTGATTTTCTGCAACGCCTTTTACATCATAAGCCCAACGACGTGCAGCTTTAAACGCAGTTTCTACTGCTTCTGCTCCAGTGTTCATCGGCAATACCATTTCTTTTCCTGTTATTTCAGTCACTTTTTCATACCATGGCCCTAATTGGTCATTATGAAATGCGCGAGATGTTAAAGTAACACGATCAGCTTGATCCTTTAACGCTTGAATAATTTTAGGATGGCGATGCCCTTGGTTCACTGCAGAATATGCAGAAAGCATATCCATGTATTTATTGCCTTCTGGATCTTTAACCCATACCCCTTCTGCTTCCGAAATAACGATTGGAAGTGGGTTGTAGTTATTTGCACCAAATTTATCTGTTTGTTCAATCACATGTTGTGAGTTCGTCATCTTCATTCCCCCAGATTTTTAATATAGGCAGACTCATCCCAGATGTGTCTGCCTATTTGGTAAACTTTAATACTGATTAAAGCATTTCAGAAGTTGTTTTTGCTTGCATATGCAGAACGATATAATCAGGACCGCCAGCTTTTGAATCTGTACCGGACATGTTAAATCCACCAAATGGTTGATATCCAACGATTGCTCCTGTACACCCACGGTTGAAGTAAAGGTTCCCTACATGGAAATCTTCACGAGCTTTTTCTAAGTTCATGCGGTTATTTGTGATAACAGCACCTGTTAAGCCGTATTCTGTATTGTTTGCAATTTCAATTGCTTCATCAAAGTCTTTAGCTTTTGTAAGTCCAACAACTGGTCCGAAGATTTCTTCTTGCATAATACGCGCAGTTGGAGAAAGGTCTGCAATGACAGTCGGTTGAATGAAGTAACCTTGTGAATCATCACCAGTACCACCAGCGATTAAACGACCTTCTCCTTTACCAATTTCAATGTATTCCATAATTTTATTGAACGCAGAACCATCGATTACTGGACCAACGAAGTGCTCATCATTATCCGGAACACCAACAGTTAATGCTTTCGTTAACTCTTCTACTCGATTTACAACTTGATCGTATACATCTTCCACGATTACAGCACGTGAACATGCAGAACATTTTTGACCACTGAAACCGAATGCAGATTTCACGATAGATTGTGCAGCTAATTCTAAGTCAGCTTCTTTATCTACTACGATCGTATCTTTACCACCCATTTCAAGGATCGTACGTTTAATCCAAATTTGGCCATCCGCCAATTTAGAAGATTTTTCCACAATTCCTAAACCAACATCACGTGAACCAGTGAAGCTGATTAGACGAGTACGTGGATGTTCTACTAAGAAGTCACCAATTTCAGCACCTGATCCAGGAATGAAGTTAACTACTCCAGCAGGCATACCAGCTTCTTCTAATACTTCAACAAATTTATAAGAAACGATTGGTGTCGTTGATGCAGGTTTTAATAATACTGTATTACCAGCAACTAATGCTGCAACTGTAGTACCAGCCATAATCGCAAATGGGAAGTTCCAAGGAGAAATAACTACTGCCACTCCTAATGGAATATAGTCATAACGGTTGTACTCGCCCGGACGGCTTTCCACTGGAACGCCATCTTTTAAACGTAGCATTTGACGACCATAATATTCTAAGAAATCGATTGCTTCTGCAGCTTCAACGTCAGCCTCAACCCACGTTTTACCCGCTTCTTTTGAAAGTAATGCAGAGAATTCTGCTTTACGACGACGCATAATTGCTGCTGCCTTGAAAAGTACATCTGCACGTACTTCTGGTTTTACTTTTTTCCATGTTTTAAACGTTTCATCTGCAATGTCCATCGCTTTTGAAGCAATGTCTTTTGTTGCTTTTGAAACAACACCTACTACTTGTTCTTTGTTTGCTGGGTTATAAGAAGTGATTTTACCTTCTGTTGTAATACGCTCTCCACCGACGATTAATGGATACTCTTCGCCCAAGTATGATTCAACTACTTTATATCCTTCTTTAATCGCTTGTTTGTTTTCTTCTTTCGAGAAGTCTGTGAATGGTTCGTGTTTATAAGGTAACATGTAAATCCTCCTTTAATAGTTAGTGCAAAAATAATTTGCGTTTATAAATCATTTACATATATAATAATGCAAAAGATTGTTGCGTTTTTCAAGTATTAAATTTTAAAATGTTAAAATATTTTTGAGGTGAGCTAGATGAATGATCAATTGTGTAAGCTTCTCCCTTTTTATAAATTTGCTACAGAGCACGTATCTGTGGGAATTCACGCTGTTGACTTGTTAGGTAAGACGATTATTTACAACGAAAAAATGAAAGAAATCGAAGGGTTGGATTCCATTGATGTAGTCGATCGCTCTATATTGGATCTTTTTCAGTTCGAACAGCAAGAGAGTACTTTACTAAAAGTGTTACATAGTAAAAAATCAATATTACGTGTCAAACAAACATATTGGAATCGAAATGGGCAAGAAATAACTACAATCAATGATACGTACCCTGTTTTTGAAAATGATAAACTGATTGGGGCTATTGAATTTTCACGAGATATTACGACATTAGAACGGCTCATCTACCAGCCTTTAAAAAGATATAACGAAGCGATTACCCTTTCCACCATTACGGCCGCTTCCCAGCTTATGAAAGACGTAAAGGAACGATCTATTAAAGCAGCCCATGTACGAATGCCCGTACTTCTTACAGGAGAAGCAGGTACTGGCAAAGACTTGATCGCTGAGGCGATTCACCATCAGCTTTCTCCTCCAAATGAACAATTTATCAGTTTGTATTGTCATAGTTCAGATATGCATTTGATCCATAAATTCGAAAAAGAACTAGCGCATTTAACTAACTGCACTATATTTTGTGAAAGAATCGATTTATTATCCATTGACTTACAAAATAAGCTGTTGGACATTTTAAGCTCAAATAGCGATAGTCAAAATTTATATATCGCAAGTATTGGGTTAGACCCCATTGATTTGATCGCCAAAAAACAATTAAGCAAGGAACTATATTATTTTTTTACTACCGTCACCATTAATATTCCGCCGCTCCGCGAACGAACGGATGACATATTACCTTTTGTGGAAGATTATTTTCAACGTTATTTAAACCGTTATGGCTCTACTATTCAAGAAATTGAAGAAGAAGTTATTCAAGCTTTTTTAAGCTATGATTGGCCCGGAAATTTAAAAGAATTAGAATTACTTTTAGATGAGATTAGTTCGATGATTACAACGGAGAGTGTATTGAGAATCGATATGTTGCCTTTACATTTTAAGTTAAAGGTGCAGGATTTTAATGAAACGTCAAAAAAAGCAGAGGATTTTGTTGTATCGTCTGATAAAGAATTACTTCCCTTAGATGCTTATTTACGCGAAGCGGAAGTATATTATTTACAAAAGGCAATGGATAAATACGATGGTAATGTGACGAAAGCTGCGGAAGCTCTAGGAATGAGTCGTCAAAACTTACAATATCGATTACGTAAAATAAAGAATGGAAGCACCCCTCAATAAGAGTTGCTTCCATTTTTTTGTTGACCAAAGAGCGGTTAGATTGATTTTTTTATCCATTCGCCTAGTTTTTCTTTTAGTGTGTTAAAGCCTTCGACATCGTGTTCGTCTACACGGGCTTGAAGTGTTTTACGAGGTTTATCTTCTCTTTTAGGAATAACCGGTTTTTCTTGTAGCTCTCGAATAGACAAACTAATTTTTCCGGCCTCGCCATCTATCTCAAGAATCTTCACATCGACCTCTTGACCAACTGTTAAAAACTCAGCTACTTCTTTCACATATCCATAGGTTATTTCCGAAATATGCACAAGTCCTTGTGTATGTTCATCTAAACTAACGAATGCTCCGTAAGGCTGAATGCCAGTTACTTTGCCCGTGACCACATCTCCTACCTTATAAATTTTTGTCATAATACCCGTTTCCTACTTTCTTTATATACGTTATAGTCACGGTAAATTATAACATATCGGTAAGTCCCCTAGCAAAATTCACTGAGTTGGCATGAAGGCAGCTCGCCAACCATTTTCAGTGTGAATGAGCTGGAATCCTAACATAAAGTCTCTTTCTCCCTCTAGCTGATCCGGGTGAACAGTTAAATACGCAACACCTGATCTACCTTCTGCGGAATTTGTTACTTCTCTTTCTTCAAATCTAATATGTGTAAACAATTTTGTAACCTTTATTGGAGTCGGATGTTCTGCACTTAAAAACTCTTCTTTCGAAATGGTTAAATGCTTATCTCCTTTAATATATAACTCATACTGGGTCTCAAAGTCTTCGAGCTGTTCTGTATAGTAATATAGACCAACAATTTCACTTGCTGTTGTATCTTTCAAAACTTTCTGATCATGCTTTTCTGCAAACTGTTTGTATAAAACGTGCACACGTTGAATAAAATCATCATTCACATCTACTTCAGACTCCTTTGTTTCATCCACGCTAACATACTTGGAAATATTTAAACGCCAAATATCGTCGCTATCCAATCTAAATGGGATATAAAATTCTATTTTCCCATCTATTTCTGTACCTAATGTTGTCGTTAATATTCCTTTCTCCTTTTTAGTTTGAAACGAATGATAATACATACTGTCCGCTGACTGTGGAATACTAATTCTCACAGTTGGCTCTTCTAAAAAGGCCTCCTTATTCCAACTTAAAATAGCTGCTTCACTTATTAAATTCCACATCATTTCATGATTGTTTTGAATGCTTGCGTATTCATATAAAAGAGCAATAAGCATTGGATCAATACCATGTAATACTAGTGGATCAAAATCTTCATTAAACTTATCATATAATTCCCCAAATCCATTATGGTCAATTGCATCAGGGAGATTGCTAATTAGTGATTGCGGTAAAATACTTTCCCAATCCAACTTTTTAATATCAAGTTCTCCATCAAGAGCTTGAATGTAATAGGATCTTAGTTGTTCCATATTTAACTCTTTATAGGTAGCGTTATATTTCCATCCATTAGCCTCCATCGAAGTAACTAATGGTTTAAAGAAAGTGCCTAAAGGTGAAATTCCTGATAGATTGCCTAGTGATTCCCAAACCGTTCTCGCATATGGCTGGACTTCATTATTTTCGTTAAATACTTCACTTAAATCTTCTGGAAATAACAAGTGTTTCGTTAACTCAAAATAATAATTCTCAAATCTGTGATGGATAGCTGATGAGTCATCCGTGCTTAACAAAGTTTTTTCTATAGTGCTTAAATAAGCACTTAAAGAAGATACGTGCTGTTCTCGCAATAACGTCGTTAAACCATCGTATCCAGGCATGTCGCTATAAAGAGCCAAATACGAAAACTCATGCTCTGTTAAAGCATTTTTTATATCTCCGTAAAAAATATTCCAAGCTGGGCGAATAAGGAAGCCGTTCTCTTCATTATTTATCGCCACTTTTAAACCTTGCTCTGGTAATATTTTGATCAAAGTTTGTATATCTTCTGGCATTTCATTTCTCTTCGAAATAAATACATGTGCACTTGGTCTATCATTTACTGTGGCTTTTTGTAGTACCTCTTTATGTTCCCAAAGTTGAAAATCGTAGTATTCTATCAAATACTCCGTTTTAGCAATGAAATCATCTACAAAAATTATACTTTCTTGTGCATTCAACTTTCCTTTCTTTTTCACATCTTCCACCATTTCGGAAGGAAGCTTTAATCCTTCTATGGCTTTTTCATAAGCTTCCTCTATGGAGAGATTATCATTTTTCCCTTCTAAAGTACCTGGGCTGATTTGGGCTGAAAATATAGTGTCTGCGTACCGGACAAATCCTAAACTTGAAAACGATTCTTCTGACATTTCAAGTTTTTTCTGACGCTCTTGCCTTTCTGCTGTATAGCTTTGTACTAATTTCTCAATATCTTGCTCTGTATATTCCTTTTCATCTGTAGTTATATTGGTCTCATCATATAAAAAACTCGCTCCAAGAATAGTAATAATAAAAACACTTGCGATACTTACAGCCCAAACTGTCACACGCTGCCATTTCGTTCCTTTGTTTGTCTTTTCATATGGTACTTCATCTAATTTGTCTAATATTTTGTCTACATCTATTTCTGCTGGAGTCCGCTCATATGATTCTTTTAGTAAATGTAAGCGTTCTTCTAGTTGTTTATCGTCCATGTTCAGCACCTCCGTTCATCTCCAAGGCCGTTTTCAAATGACCTTTTGCTCGAAGTAATCTGATTTTGATCGTTGAAATTGGAACATTTAGTACTTCGCCTATTTGTGCATAGGACAATTCATGGAAATAGAAAAGAATAATAGGATGGCGATATTTTTCATCTAGCGACTGAATTGCCTTGTGTAGTTCTTGGTCTTCTTCAAAGACTAGGACTCTGTCTTCTGCTGATTTTGCACTATAAGCTGCAGTAGTTCTGGACAGTTTTTCTTCTTTCGCTTTTTCTCGCGATTCTTTACGGTAATAGTCTCTAGTTGTATTCAATGTAATTTTGTATAACCACGTCGTAAAACGCTCATGCTTGAATTGATGCAAAAAGCGATATAGTTTTACAAATACTTCTTGGGTAACGTCTGGTAGGTCATTTACTTTCACTCCGCACTGATAGGCAAACTTTTCTACCGTTCGGTGATGTATTTGGATTAGCTCTGCATACGCCTTTTTATCGCCCTTTTGTGCACGCATGATTAAATCGCTATCAAGCATTTTTCCCCCTCACTCTCTCTTGTTGTATAGGTGATACGAAAGATAGTTCTAGGATGTTTCATAAATTAGTCTATATTTTCTCTTTAACCTCGTGTACAATAAGACCGTTCTACTTGAAGGAGGAGTTATTTTTGGCAAAACGAGATCATTTCGGCTCGAAAATTGGATTTATATTAGCCGCAGCCGGAAGTGCAATCGGCTTAGGGGCTATTTGGAAGTTTCCGTACATGGCAGGTACGAATGGTGGTAGTGTCTTTCTTATACTTTTCATCATCAGTACACTGTTAATTGGACTTCCTATCTTACTTGCAGAGTTTGTAATCGGAAGACGTGGACAATCAGATCCAGTCACTTCTTTTAAAAAACAAGCACCTGGAAAACCTTGGTACCTGCTAGGTTGGTCTGGATTAATATTTTCATCTATTATTTTATCCTTTTATAGTGTAGTTGGTGGATGGATTTTAAGCTATTTAGTGCGATCTATATTTTTTAAACTGAAAGGCGGAAGCGAAAACTATTTCAGTGAGTTGTTCGGTTCCATCATCCAAAATCCTTGGGAAGTGATTATCGCACAAGGAGCATTTATGCTGTTAACGATATGGATCGTGCAAGGCGGTATTAAAGGTGGTATTGAGCGAGCTAGTAAGTGGATGATGCCTCTATTATTTGTCTTTTTCATCGCACTTGTGGTCAGATCTTTAACTTTAGAAGGTGCTATGGAAGGGATTAAATTCTTGTTTGTCCCAGATTGGTCTTATTTTAATGGAAAAACCATTTTGCTAGCGCTTGGACAAGCTTTCTTCTCATTAAGTGTGGGAGTGGCCGTGATGATCACGTATGCTTCTTATTTATCGAAAGAAGAAAAACTGGGAAGTTCTGCTTTAAACGTTGCACTGATGAATATTGGGGTTTCAATATTAGCTGGTCTCGTCATATTCCCCGCTGTTTTCGCACTTGGATATACGCCCGATCAAGGACCTGGTTTAGCATTCATCATCTTGCCAGCAGTATTTGAACAAATACCGTTTGGTGCATTTTTTATGATTATTTTCTTTGTCTTACTATTATTTGCAACGCTGACATCGTCTATTTCAATGTTAGAAATATCCGTATCGATCGGCATTCGCTCTAACTACGAACGCCGTAGAAAAGCATCTTGGATTTATGGTTTTATTATTTTCTTAGTTGGAATTCCTAGTGCCCTTTCATTTGGAGTGCTCTCGGATGCTCATATTTTAGGAATGACGATCTTTGATTTTGCAGACTTTATCACTAGCAGCTTCGGACTACCAATAGGTGCATTATTTACCTCTATATTTGCAGGGTACCAATTATCTAAAACGGACCTTTCCAATGAGTTGCTACTAAATAAACCAATGTTCCAAGCATGGTATTTTATCGTTCGCTTTGCTGCTCCTATTGCAATTTTTATCATATTTGTGCAAGGGATCATTAAATTGTTTTTGTAAAAAAAGTACTTTTTCTGACAATACTTTAAAGCTGTTCTAAAAAGAATTGTGCTATAATATAGTAACAATTAAGACTTTTAAAGGGGTGGATCATTGCATGAAAAAAGAATTGCATGAACAATTACGTCAACTCAGAGAAGAACGCAATATTTCATTAGAAACACTTGCCCTAAAAACAAGAATTGGAACTGGAAAACTAGAAGCATATGAATCAGGTAACGAAACACCATCTGTACAAACTATTTTAAAATTATCGAACGCATTAGAAGTCCCAGCATCTAATTTATTAGATGGTCTACAAGAGGCGTAAAACAAAAAAAGCTTTCGGTTTGTTAAACTAAACCGAAAGCTTTTTCTTTATTAAATTATGCATTTCATTTCATATTTTAAGGCAATTAACTTGTATGAAATCTCTACACATTTCTCAAGTGGAATCCACTCCTCGAACGAGTGCTCATAAATCTCTTGAATTCGTTTGGCGAGCTCTGATGGATGATCGATATTTTGTAAATCAGCAACAACATCAGCTGTTTCTGTTTCATAACTGTCTACTCCAAGATTGAACGGATCCCACTCTTGTAGCGTCCAAACTGCTTTTCTATTCATCTCAATTGTGTCCATTTAGTTTCACCTTACTAGTTTTATTGGTTAGGGTTATAATAACATAATAATCTCAAATTGAAAGGGGAAATTACTTTGTCTAATTTTTCTACTGTTTATAATCGAAGAAACACATTTTCTGTAAAATGGGACATGCTTGATCAAATATATTCACTGGAGGATTCATCTGATGTGCTCTCTATGTGGATTGCGGATATGGATTTTGCTATTGCACCAGTTATTAGAGATGCTATTCATAAACGTATGGAACATCCTATTTTTGGTTACGCCGTTACACCTGACGAAGCAAAATCTGCCCTGACTAATTGGCTTTTAAACAAACATCAATTAACAATTAATAATGAATGGATATTATTTCGCCAAGGGGTTATACCAGCCATGGCTGAAGCAGTTGAAGCATTTACAGAACTAGGTGATAAAGTACTTATCCATACTCCTGTTTATCCTCCATTCACAAGTATCCCTCAAAACTTAGGACGAGAAGTCATCACATGCCGTCTGTCAGAAAAAAATAACGCATATGAAGTGGATTTCAATGTTTTTGAGGAGTGCTTACAACAAGGGATAAAAGTATTTATTTTATGTAACCCACATAATCCAGGTGGAAAAGTATGGAGCAAAAAAGATTTACAACAAATGGCCGCACTTTGTAAACAATATGATGTCCTTATTTTATCGGATGAAATCCATTCAGATCTCACCTATAAACCATTTAAACATACACCTTTGCTAAATGCTGCAGAAGATGCTTCGAATATTATTACTTTCTTTGCGCCTACTAAAACATTTAATATCGCTGGAATTCAAGCGGCGGCTACTATCGTACCAGATGAAGAAAAGCGAAAAGTATTGGAGCATTTTTCTACGAAACGTGGCGCAATGGGATTAAATATTTTTGCTTTAACTGCCTTACAAGCAGCTTATGAAGAAGGCGAACCATGGTTAGAAGAACTCATGGAAGTTCTATCTTCTAATATGGATTATGCAGTAGAGCATTTATCCAAAATAGATGGAATCCAAGTAGTAAAACCAGAAGGCACTTACTTATTATGGATTAATTATCGAGATACCGGACTTTCTGAGCAAGATATAATGGAGCGTTTGTTAACAAAAGGGAAACTTGCATTGGAACCTGGCACGAAATATGGTCAAGCAGCTGATGGATTTTTGCGAATGAACTGCGCTTGTCCATTTGAAACTATACAAGATGGTGTCGCTCGTTTTGCGAAAGCATTGGAATAGTTATTAAATATTAAAAAGCAGTCACCTCATTGAGATGACTGCTTTTCTAGTTCTTCTTTTCGCATTTTCATAATCTTTTCTTCTAGTACTTTTGCTTTTTCTGCATCCCTAGCTGATTTCTTTTTGAACCATCGGAAAACAAATATACAAATAACCAATAATATAAGAAATTCAAGTACTACTGGAATATATTCTGTTTTATCTTCGGGAAAGTACAAATAAAGGAACGCTGGTTGTAAAAAAGTAAACATCTTTACACTTCCTTACTTATTTTTGAATAACTTCAATGGACTCAATCGTAACATCTGTTACTGGCTTATCTTGTGCCCCTGTTTCTACCGCTGCAATTTGATCAACAATGTCCATACCTTCAATAACTTGTCCGAAAACGGTATGTTTTTGATCTAGGTGTGGAGTACCGCCATTTTTTGCATACGCTTCTGCAATTTCTTCAGGCCATCCACCTGCTGTTAATTGTTCCACTGTTGCTGGTGGCTCAGACGCTTGAACGATGAAGAATTGGCTACCATTCGTATTAGCACCAGCATTTGCCATTGATAATGCGCCTCTTAAGTTAAATAAATTCATCGAGAATTCATCTTCAAACTCTTGTCCATAAATACTTTCGCCACCCATTCCAGTTCCAGTTGGGTCGCCACCTTGAATCATAAAATCTTGAATAACGCGATGGAAAATGATGCCTTCATAATAACCATTTTCGGCATGTGTTAAAAAGTTTTCTACTGTTTTCGGTGCATATTCCGGGAATAGTTTGATCTTCAAATCTCCCATAGATGTATGCATAATAACTAAAGCCTCGTTTGATGCTACTTCTGTGCTTAGTTGTGGATACACGCCAATCTCTCCTTGTTGTTCTGAATTTGTATTTTCAGCTGTTTCATCTTCCGTTACGACTTCCTCTTTCGGTGCTTCCGTGGCAGTTTTTCCACAGGCGCCTAAGAAAAATACGGTACATATTAACATGAATATAAGTAACTTTTTCACGACTTATTCACCCCAAATTATTTTACCATACAAGCTTCTTAATTTCAGTGACAAAGTATCTAACTTTCTTAGTCACTCGAAATGTTCTATAATAGTATGTGACTATAAAGTACGTTAATAAAAAGAAAGAAGGGATTTCGATGAGCGTACAAAAGAGAAACTTTACGATCATGTGGTTTTCTAACTTTCTCGTATCGGGCACAATGACAATGATTATGCCCTTTTTGTCATTATATATAAACAGTATGGGTGACTTTTCGGAAAGCTATGTTCAAAAATGGGCAGGGCTCGTGTTCGGGGTTACTTTCGTTACTGCCTTTTTAATGTCGCCCGTTTGGGGAAGAATTGCGGATAAATATGGGTACAAGCCAATACTCATTATTAATGGCTTTGGTATCGCAACATGCGTCTTTTTAATGGGCTTCGTTCATTCCGTCGAAGCATTTTTTGTGCTTCGTTTATTTATGGGAATTGTTACTGGATTTATCCCTACTTCACTAGCTTTCATAAGCGCACAAACTCCAAGAAATATAGCTGGGAAAACCATGGGAACACTACAAATGGGTAGTGTATCTGGTACACTTTTCGGTCCAGTAATGGGCGGATTTTTGGCAGACACTTTCGGTTTTCAATACACCTTTATCATTACCTCTTCTGCTGTTTCAATCGCTGCACTGCTCGTTATTTTCGGAATTCAAGAGATTAGAAAAGAAAAGAAAAAGAATGATCATGAATTCTCGAGAAAAACAGTTATCTCCGGCATTTTTCACCACCGACTCATTTTAAATGTATTAATGATTACGTCGATTGTTCAAATCGGCTTATTTAGTATTCAGCCACTTCTGTCTTTATATGTTTCGCATTTAACGAATTCTAATGAAGTAGCTTTACTAGCAGGTATTACGTTTAGTGCTACCGGGGTTGGTAGTTTACTGTTTGCTCGAACATGGGGAAAACTTGGCGATTCGATTGGATATGAGAAAATCTTATCCGCTTTACTAATCATCGCTTTTATATTTATCATTCCGCAAGCTTTCGTTACCGATCTATGGCAATTGATCGTACTTCGTTTCTTATTTGGGATAGCATCTGGCGGACTAATTCCTATCACAACTGCTTTAATCAGAAGAGAAGCACTAATCGAAGTACAAGGAGAACTAATGGGCTATAACACAAGCTTCCGTTTTTTAGGAAATATTATCGGTCCTATGTTTGGTGGTTTTATAAGTGGATATATCGGTATATCTTCTGTATTTTTCGTCACTGGCAGTTTATTTTTAATCGCCTTTCTCATTATTTATTTTGCACGAAAGAAACCAGTACAGGATTTTGAAGATGTATTGTTGGAGGAAGAACTTCATGCAAAAACAACGTAAAAAACAAGCACACTTTCGACTGGAAAGTGTGCTATTCTTTTAACATGGATTAATAGTGAAATGGAGTACAACATATGCGCCAAGCAATCGGGTTTATCATCATATTACTTTGCTTTCCATTCATATGGATCTTATATTCTTTCATTCATACAGAAATACTAGTAGCAAGTTCGTATAAAGAAAATCTTGCAGAGTCTATTGAATTATCGAGCCCAACGATTTCTTCCCCTATTGTATTTCTAGATGAACAAGGAGAAGTTTTCTCGGAAGACTATATTGAATGGCGAGACCCTATTCCCCTTGAAACAATTCCACTCTTTGTACAAGAGTTGTTTATTCAAAGTGAAGATGTGGAATTTTATCATCATATCGGATTTAATTTTAGTGCGATTTTTCGCGCAGTTTTTGCAAACGCCATTGCCAATTCAAAAGACCAAGGTGCAAGCACCATCACCCAACAACTTGTTCGATTGCGTTATTTGACTACCGAAAAAACATATGAACGTAAAATAACGGAACTTTTATATGCCTATGAATTGGAAAAACAATCGACAAAAGACGAAATACTAACCAATTATTTAAATGAAATCTACTTCGGAAACCAAGTGTATGGAATTGGAGCCGCGGCAACCTATTATTTTAGTAGACCATTACATGAGTTAACAGATGCAGAACTTGCTTTTATAAGTGCCATTCCAAATAACCCGACACTTTATGATCCATTAGTAAATTTCGATGCAACGAAAAAAAGACAGGAATTACTTATTGATGTATTAGTTAAAAATGAAAAAATAGCTGCTACTAATGGAGATGCTCTAAAAGCGGAGCCAATTATTTTACACACAAAAACGAAAACACAACTGTATCCGGCCTATAGTACATATGTGTTGGAAGAATTAAAAAATCTAATCGCGAATACAGAAGGCTTCGCAGAAAAAATAGCTACCGCACAAAACGAGCAACAAAAACAGCATTTCGAAAAGAAACTGCAAGCTCGTGTAAATGAAATCAGCACACAAGGAGTTTCTATATATACTGCCCTCGACCCCATTAAACAGCGAAAAGATGAGAAGTATGTAAATGATTTATTAAGTAAAACAGCTGGCCTACAGGCAGCGACCGCTGTTATTAATAATGAAACAAGAGAGATTATCAGTTTGTATGGAGGAACTAACTATAAAAAGTTTGACTTTCATCGGGCATTCCAAGCAGTTCGACAGCCAGGTTCTGCATTCAAACCATTACTTGTATACGCTCCTTTGTTTGAAACAACATCTGTAACACCGCAAAATACGGTGAATGCAGGAAAGTTCTGCATTGGCACTTATTGTCCTCAAAATTACGGCGGAGCGATTTATGGGAATGTCACGATACAACAAGCATTTCGATTCAGTCATAACACACCTGCTGTTCGTTTACTCCAAACGACTGGTATCGAAACGGCATTTGATAAGTTGGCACCTTTCCAATTTAGCCATATTGTAAAAGAAGATTATTCATATGCAGCTGCTTTAGGAGGGCTTACAAAAGGCGTAACGCCACTAGAAATGGCAGATGCTTATACAGGTTTTATAAACGGGATGTATAAACCTGCGCATGCAATTCGTAAAGTTGTAGACAAAGATGGCGAGATTTTATATACATGGAATGAAGAAAAACAAGAGGTTTGGTCACCTAAAACCGTACAAACAATGCGTCATTTGTTACGTGATGTAGTGGCAAATGGAACGGGGAAAGGTATTTCTGTACAATCATCCTATATTGGTGCCAAAACGGGGACGACGAACGATTATGTCGACTATTGGATAGCCGGACTATCTGACACGTATACGTCTGCTGTTTGGATTGGCTACGATATGCCGAAAAATATGAAAGCCATCGAATCGAAAAAAATACATCACTCTATCTTCAATCAAATTATGAAGAACGACAAAAGAAGCTACTAAATCGTAGCTTCTTTTCCTTTCACAAAAATGGCAAGCTTGCGATAACTCCATTGTATAGCTTAACGATAGCATAGATGATTAAAGCTAAAAATAAACTCCAAATGATAATCTCGAACATGATTAACCCTACCGTACCTAATAGACTCATGGAATGACTCAATTTAAATACGACATATATAAAATAGATAAATGCAGTAGCTAGAAAAATGAGTAACAATAATTGAATCGATTGCAAACCTACAGCAGAAATGACTGCTCCTACAAAAAAGATTACATAACCGCCTCGAGCTTGTGAAATGGTCTTCCCTTCTAAATCTTTCGAAAAAAATAACATACCGATTTCATGAATCGTTTCCGCAATCAGTTTCAAAGCAGAAAAAAGCATAAAATATACGAGCACTAAAATAATGAGCAGAAAGATTTTCAATTCTAAATCCGATAAAAACTCTCGCATACCACTATAGACACCTATGACTTTAAACAATTCAATTGCTTTATTCATCGTGAATACAGAGAAGGTTAAACTAAATAATAAAATCGTAATTAATGGCAGAAATCCGAACACATATGGGTTTTTCATCATAATCCTCTTATTCTATAAAGTATTCATTTTTATCATAACGAAGGGAAGATACATTCTGCAAGTAGTAGTCTATCTATAAAAAGTAGAAAAGAAGAAAAAGCTTTTGCAACCCGCGGATATCACGTGTTGCAAAAGCTTTCGTTTTTTAGTAATAACCACCGTAATACGGCTGATAAGGATAGTATGGATATGGTTGATAAACTGGGTATGGTGGATAATATGGATATCTGTTATAACCATAACCTCCATATAATGATGAACCTAAAAGACCTCCAACCAAGCCTCCTATAAACGGACCACCAAAACCTCCAAATCCAAAACCAGGACCTCTGAAGCCTCCGTAGCCACCACCAAAGCCACCTCGATTAAATCGTACCATGCTGTTCCTCCTTTCCCAACAGTGTATGCGGTTTAGGAGTAATAGGCTGTGCGTTTTCCCTACTCTTCGTCAGCCATTCGCTCGATTAATGTAGCAAGTGTTCGTACCATGACACCAGTACCGCCTTTTGGTCCGAAATCATAAGCTGCATTTGCATCCGAAGTCCCAGCTATGTCTAAATGAATCCATGGTGTTTCTTCTACAAACTCACCGACAAATCCGCCACCGAAAATCATGTGACCATCGCTACCTGGTGAGTTGTTTAAATCCGCTACATCGCTTTTACGGATACGCTTTTTGTCACTTTCCGTTAATGGTAATCTCCAAGTAAATTCGCCTGTTTCAAGTGAAGACTCCATGAAAATCTCGAAGAATTCTTCATTATTTGTAAGTGCTCCTGTTTTATCGTATCCAAGAGCTGTAATCACTCCACCTGTCAATGTTGCAACATCCACGATATAATTAGCACCTTGTTGTTTAGCATACGTTACGGCATCCGCAAGCACTAAACGGCCTTCTGCATCTGTATTTAATATTTCAATCGTTTTCCCACTCATCGAAGTAATCACGTCATCTGGTTTAAATGCATTTCCAGAAATCATATTATCTGTTGAAGCGATAACTGCGATGACGTTTTTGTTTGGACGTAGCTCTCCAATGATTTGCATTGCGCCTAAAACAGCCGCTGCTCCTCCCATATCACCTTTCATCCCAACAATTCCTGTTTTCGTTTTGATAGAGTATCCACCCGTATCAAATGTAATACCTTTCCCTACAAGCGCTACAACATCTTCCCATTTTTCCGTTGCCTGGTATTTTAACACGATGAATCTTGGTTCTTCAACAGATCCTTGGTTGACCGCAAGCAAAGCACCCATTCCTAGTTCTTCGATTTCTTTTTTACCTAGAATTTCAGTTTCAAAACCATATGTATTGCCTAGTTCTCTTGCATACTCTCCTAACTGTGTAGATGTTAGGACATTGCCTGGGGTATTTACTAAAATTCTTGCTTCATTTACTGCATCCGCATAAATAGTCCCTACTTCAAAATAAGAAACTATTTCGTCACTATCCTCATCTGTTAACAACTCAATAGCTGGTAAATAATAGTCCGGAACATTGGAGGAAGTTTTATACCCTTCGTATTTAAATGATCCCATTCCAAGCCCTTCAGCTGCTAAATAAGCTACATCTATATCCGAAATGGATTCAGTGCTAAAGGAAGGAATCCAAATTGCCAAAGACTCTGGTTTACTTACTAACAATTCTTTTCCAACGAGACCGAATGCTTCGCGAATATTTTCTTGTGTCAATTGTTTACGATCTCCAATTCCTACAAAAAGAATTCTCTTCACTCCATCTTTGTCCGCTACAGGAACTTTTACAATCTTTTTAAGTTCCGATGATATATCTCCAGTCTTTACCCACTCTGTAATATGCTCACCAAAACTACTTAAAAATGCTTCCCATTTTGTTGTGTTCTCGGCATGTTTTGAAACAGCAACGACAAGCGTTTCAGATTGAATTTCATCGAATAATACATCATTTGTACTAATAATCATTATTTTTCCCCCTACTTATTCAGATATATTCTTATTATATAGGAAGAAGATTCATTTTTCGAATGGTATGAGTGTGTTATACTAAACTTACTTAACTTATATCGAAAGGCGGTGTCTACTTTGGCAATCCTCCAAAACACACCATTAATGGCTGCACTTTTTTCTATTTTCTTTGCTCAATTCGTAAAAATTCCGATTCATTTTCTGATGACGAGAAAACTGGACTGGAGGCTCTTTACATCTACCGGTGGAATGCCTAGTTCTCACTCAGCTGCCGTAACTTCACTTTGTACCGCTATTGCGTATGAATCGGGAATCGGTTCTAACCTCTTTGCAGTCGCAACTGTATTTGCTGTTATTGTTATGTTTGATGCAACTGGAGTTCGTTTCCAAGCGGGAAAACAAGCGCTAGTTATCAATCAAATGCGTGCTGATTTTCAAAACTTTGTGGCGCAAACAAAAGAATGGTCGCATATGAAAAATGAAGAAAAAATTGAAGAGTTGAAAACATTATTAGGTCACAAACCGATTGAAGTCTTTATGGGTGCCTTAACTGGAATTGCGATTTCCATCATTATTTATACAGTGATTGTATGAAAAAAGGATGACTCTGATACGAGTCATCCTTTTAAAACATTTGATAGCCATTTTTTCTTAAGTATTTAATAACAAACCCAGCTGCAATTGCCCCTACAAGTCCACTAGACAAAATAATAATATCTGCTGCATGCAATGACACTAATTTATCTCCAAGCGCTGAGAAAGCAAATCCTGGCTTTGTAAAATAATCAAAGAAACCAACTTCATCAATAATAAATACAACAACAACTGGATAAAGAATTGCCATAAACCACGTCATTCTAAGTAGCATATTTAATAAAAAAGCGATTCCAAAAAACATGACAAAAAATATGAGCACCGAAATGATCATTTGTACAAGCATAAAATCTCCCATAATCTATTACCTCCGTAGCATCTTTTACTAGTTTACCTTAACGGAGGGGAGTATTCAATGTACTTGTTCACTTTCACCTTTTTGTCATAAAGGATTTATTTTTTCCCTGATCCATTGCAACAATTACAAGTTTCTGACCCACCTAAACGCAGTTGAAAATATCCTTCCCCTTTGCAATACGGACAATTTCTAGTAACCGCTTCTTGCTTCCTTTTTTCCATTCAAACAGCCCCTTTTACTTATTTTAATATTCTGATAATATAGCATACATTTATTTATATGTAAATTAAAAAGTAATATACATTGCTTTACAGTTGAATGTTTCTGTCTCTTTGAAGGGATAGTACGTCGTAAAGCCCTATTAGGTGGCCGCTAAGATTTTCGCTGCAATCGTACGCTTTCCGCCGGGTAAGCGATGAGCCATCCCCGCCGCTTAGGCGTACGTTGGGATGTCTCATTTTGCTCACTTATCCGGCTGGAGTCGACGCTTGCATCGAAAATCAATGGAAATCACTTGCCTATTCAATATTTGCTTGCTAATAACAAAGCTTATTACATTTTATGGGTCTATTTTATCCAGTAAATGGCCTAGAGCAACCAACCATTCATGGAAAGCAACCAATTCCAGTCTGAAAGCAATCAAATCATCACGAGAGCTATCAAATAGCCGATGAAAGCAACTAAATTCTTAAATCAGCTCTTTACTTAGGGTGAGACGACTATAATTTCTATATATTATTGGAACAATACGTTATAAAGCCATCTGAGCACGCAAGCTAGTATCGGATAGACTGGGGTTGTCGTGTTCAGCTGCCATGTTTTCTCTTTCGGGGTGTACATTGTAATGTTCGGAGTTGTGATTGTCACGCACACTGTGAAAAAGGACTCGTTCAACCATTTATTGTTAATACGAGACCACGATAAGTAAGTTTTCACCATTTATTTTCGCTGCAGGGCGGCGACTCCGAAGGGATCAAGTGAGTAAGATGAGACTTCACAACGTACGCGCGTAGGCGCGGCGGTGAAGGCTCATCACTCACCCCACGGAAAGCGTCCGTCCTGCAGCGAAAATCACAGCGGTCGCTACGACGCAGTATCTCTATAGTAAGACAGATAAATACAAATAACTTAATTACCGAAATTAAAAAGATAGTGGCGTTAGCTTTACAAAGCGCCACTATCTTTTTGCGAAATATTAATAAAAGCATTACTAGATAAGAAACTCCAAGTTAATCTATAGAATCTATTTAATATATAGTTTATAACTGGTATAACCGAAAACATCCCCAGGATTTATACCATCCAGTGTGCTAAACCCATCCTCAAACTTCTTTTCTGCAAGCTCATGAATCATCACAGAAGCATTTGGATCGTGCAATAGTTTAGACGGATGGATCCATTCTACTTCGTAAAGCTCTGATAATTGAGCTTGAAGAATAGGATTTTTTTCGATTGGTCGCAGTAAAAAAATGGCCATATTATCACTTATCTTATTTTGGATAACGCCACTCCGAAAACCGATCATATGCTGTACAAGGCATTCAACACCAGTCTCTTCCTTCACTTCTCTAAAAACAGCTTCATCCACTGTTTCGTCTTTGTTAACAAAGCCAGCAGGAAGTGACCAATTACCGTGAAGTCCGCCATATCTTTTTTTCACTACAAGCCATTCGCCTATCTCATTAATCACCAAACCAGCTACCCCTAGCCATACACTTCCACGGTCTTCTCTCACCATATATAAACTATCCCCTTTTGAAAAAAGCTCCCACCTTAAATACAGGGGGAGCCGATCATTATTTACAAATTATAAACTAAATTTACCTTTTTTCAATACTAGTGGAACTCCACCGATCATATAAAGAGCACGGTTATCAATAACCTTTTTCATAATCGAAGCTTTTGTTCCAGTAAGTTTTCTACCCATTACATCACCGATTGCATCATGCTCACCAAGTGAACATACCGTTCCTTTTAGGGCAGGTACAAACTCTTCTGTATCATTGCCTTTCATAAGTGAAACAATATTTTTGGCAATTGTAACTGCTTGTTGCATTGCAATTTGTGCAGTAGGAGGATATGGACGATTAATCTCTTCATTAATCATAAGAGCACAGTCTCCAACGATGAATACATCTGGGAATCCAGGTGCGCGCATGTCTTTTTCTACTTTAACGCGAGCACGCATATTTTCAATGCCAGATGATTCGATTAAGCGATTTCCACGAACTCCAGCTGCCCATACAACTGTACCAGCTGTGATGAATTCGAATTCGTCTTCGCCTTTTTTAATTTTAACGCCTTCTGGAGTTGCTTCTACTACTGGTGTTCCAATAGAGAATTCAATTCCTTTAGCTTCTAATTGTCTTACTGCGTATTCTACTAATTGTGGATCAAATCCAGGTAATACCATTGGTGCAGCTTCTACACATAATACGCGTACTTTTTCTTTTGGTACATCGTACTCTTTGCATAGTTCAGGTATACGGTTTCCTAATTCACCTAAAAACTCAATACCGGAGAATCCAGCTCCACCTACAACGATTGTTAAACGTGTATCATCTTGCACTTCATCTGTTGACCAGTTAGCAAATTGATATTCAATATGATCACGAATATGACGAGCAGCATTTACATTCGCAATCGAAAGTGCATACTTGTCCAATCCAGGAATTCCGAAAGTTTCCCCTTCAAAACCTAAGCCAATTACTAGGTAGTCATATGTATACTCACCAGCACTTGTTGCAACTTTCTTTGTATTTACATCGATTCCATCAACTGTTGCTTTCACAAAAGTTACTTTGCTTGCGTTAATGACACTATTTACATCGTAACGAACTTGGTCTGGACGTAATGTACCAGCAGAAGCTTCATGCAACCAAGTAGACTCATAATGGTAATCATTTTTATTCACTAATATAATATCTGCTTCATCTGTTCCTACTAATTTCTGAAGGTTCACTACAGTAGTTAATCCACCGTATCCTGCACCTAAGACTAGAATTGTTGGTCTTTTCAAGAAAATCGCAACCACCTTTTATATATTTTTAGAAGACCTTTATGACACAAATTATTCATCCTACAACGTTTTCTTTTGTCTAATTTGCGACAAAAACCTCTTATCTCTTATATTAGACCTTTTACCGTGCTATTTCAATACATTGTTAGTATAATGTAAAGTTTGGAATTTACAGATAAGGAATTGAAATAGAGAACATTTTCTTTAGGAAAGAAAATGTTCTCTATATTTTAACAATTCTCCGGTGTACCTGCTTTTTTAGCTGTTCTAAACGAAGAACCACATCCGCAAGATGCGATGGCGTTGGGATTTTCTATTGTAAATCCTCCACCCATTAAAGATTCTTTATAATCAATTGTCGTACCATTTAATATCGAAGCATCCTCTTTAGATACAACAATATCGATACCATGCTGTAAAAGTTCTATGTCGTCTTCCTTTTTTTCATGTTCAAAGCCCATTCCATAAGAAAGACCGCTACATCCACCGCCATTTACCGAGACGCGAAGCATTGAACCTTCCTCATCATTATGCGTCATCATTTCTTTTACACGGTAAGCTGCCGCTTCAGATATAATCACTACTTCTGTCATCTGAATCACCATTCCTTCCTTTAGTATATCATATCAGTGTTTTTACTATCTAGACAAGGAAAACTACTTGAATAGACTATACTCAATCTAAATTTAATTACTTCGCTTTCAAGAGAAAAATAAAGTATAATAGAACTATATGCAAGCTAGCTGAAAAGAGGTTTTTTTATGGAAATTTCTCCATTTTATCAAACAAGCATTGAATGCTTACATTGTAAAAAACAATTTAAAACTACTAAAGTCCGGTCTAAATTTGTTAAAGTAGAATCCTATGCTTCGGACTTTCAACCTATATATCAAAATAAGGACGTGAATCCTTTACTCTATAATATATTCGTTTGCGAGCAATGTGGGTTTTCATTTACAGAAGAGTTTTCTAGGTATTTTGCCCCTGGAACAAAAGATGAAATCCAAGTAAAGATTGCTAACAAATGGATTTCACGTTCTTATGGAAAAGAAAGAAATATAGAAGAAGGCATTATCACTTACAAACTAGGTATTTTTTGTGGGACGATGAAAAAAGAAAAGTTTATTAATATTGCTGGATTGGCACTACGCACTGCTTGGCTGTATCGTTTGCAACATAAGGATGCAGAAGAACAGCGCTTCATGCAAATAGCAAGAGATCGTTATGAGAATTCCTATATAAACGGAGATTTTAGCGGAACGCAAATGTCTGAAACAAGAGTACTTTACTTAATAGCAGAGTTATCTCGAAGAATTGGTGATACGGATTACGCTACCCGTTATTTTTCGAAAGTAATTGAAAAACAAAGTTCATCTTTCGAACCCAAAGTTGTAGAAATGGCGAAAGAGCGCTGGCAAGAAATACGAGATAGTAAGCAAAAAGAAGCCAATTACTAATGGCTTCTTTTGTATTGTTCGATTAAAATACTTGTTCTACTTCTACTACTCCAGGTACTTCTTCTAAAAGAGCGCGTTCAATACCTGCTTTTAATGTAATCGTTGAACTTGGGCAAGTTCCACAAGCTCCAAGAAGGCGTAATTTTACAATACCATCTTCTACGTCAACAAGCTCACAGTCTCCCCCATCACGTAGTAAGAATGGGCGCAATTTATCTAAAACTTCTTGAACTTGTTCATTCATTGTATCAGTCATATCTATCGACTCCTTTCATTATAATCATTATAATATCAGTAAGGGAAAAAATCCAATAAAGAATTCGAAGGAGCTAAACGATTATGAAACCTCAACCGTTAAATATAGAAATTTATGGTGCTGATATAATATGCGCTAGTTGCGTAAATGCGCCATCCTCTAAGGATACATACGAATGGCTTCAAGCAGCTATCGACCGGAAATTTCCAGCAAATGAAGTAACCTTTACTTATATTGATATCGAGCAACCAATTGAGAATGACAAACATCAAGATATCGCAAACCGAATTACAGAAGATGAATTTTTCTACCCACTTGTGATGATTAATGAAGAAGTGATCGGTGAAGGCTATATTCAACTAAAACCAGTATATGCAGCACTCGAGAAATATGGGTATGTGAGCGAAAAAGAATAATAAAAAAACTTCGATACGGCGTAGTAACGTCGCTTCGAAGTTTTTTATTATCCATTATGTCTTTTATACATCCACAGTAATCCCGACTTCATCAATCTTGCAATTCGACCTGTTACTGAGATATCTGCCATGTATGCAAATCCTTGCTTCTTCCCGAGTGATCCCATAAAACCTTTCAATTTAATGTCCGGCATTTTATCAGGTAGGGGTAGTCCTCTCCAGCGAGCTTGCAATACTTTCACAATTTGCTCTGCTTGTTCTTCCGCTAATTGAGCACTTGGTGCAAAAGGAAGAGACGCGCAATCCCCAACGACGAAGACATTCTCATAGTTCGGTAAATCATGATATTGTGTTAAAATAACTCGTCCTGAATTATCTTTTTCCCCTGGTAATGCACGTACCGTTGCCGCTGGTTGAATACCCGCTGTCCATACTACTACATCTACTGGAATAACTTCTTCATGATTATACAATTTGTTTGGTTCTACTTTTGTAATATTAGAATTGCTTACTACTTCCACATCATTCGAATCAAACCATTTTTTCACATAATTACTTAGTCGTTCAGGAAAATCCCTTAAAATACGAGGACTACGATCAAATAATTTAATCCTTAAGTCTGGTCGACTCTCTCGAAGTTCACTAGCTAACTCTATTCCACTTAACCCTGCTCCTACAATTCCAACAATCGATCCGGCAGGAAGTCCGCCAATTTTCGTATATGTATCACGAGATCGACCAATTGTTTGAATACTATACGTAAATTCATCTGCACCTGGTACTCCGTGATACTTATCTTCACAACCTAGTCCGATAACAAGATCATCATAAGATACCACTTCGCCATTTGCTAATAATACTTGTTTACTTTCTACATCAATTTCCGTAATCTCTCCATACTTCACCGTTAATTTTTCACTTTCTGGAAATCCTACTCGAACTTCATGATCAGACGACGTTCCTGCTGCTAATGCATAAAATTCGGTTTTTAAACTATGAAACGGTGTACGGTCTATTAAGGTGATTTCTACATCAAGTGGTAAATTATTCGGCAACATTCGCGATAAAATTCGCATATTACCATATCCTCCACCTAATAATACTAATTTTTGCATAATAATCTCCCTCATCTTTCAATGTCATCTCAAATTATAAATGATTGTGATGGTTTTCACAAGAGAGCTTCTAAATTGACGGATGCTGAAAAAAGGAGTAGCATGACGATGTAGTGAGGTGACAGCTATGAATCCTATGGTTGAATTTTGTATAAGCAACCTTGCAAATGGTTCTCAAGAAGCTTTTGACATTTTAGAACAAGATCCTAATTTAGATGTACTAGAATATGGCTGCCTAAGTCATTGTTCCTTATGCTCCGAAACGTTACTTGCGATCGTAAATGGAGACGTTGTCGAAGGGAACTCTCCTGAAGATCTTGTGAAAAATATATATGCATATATTGAAGAAAATCCGCTATTTTAATAGTGGATTTTCTTTCATTCTACTTTATCCCGCATTAACGGGCAGTAAGACTCCCACTTCAAGATTGAAGATAAGCGAAAAGATAAGTGGGAGATCAACTGCCCGTAAAAGCCCGATTGGTTTAACTAACAATCAGTGGGGGATGAAGAAAACCCCCACTGATTGAAGTTTCACTTTATCCATTCATGTAAAGATTCTAAACAATACGTTGGTGGCGAAGGTTGAAGTTGAACTTCCTCTGTTCGACTTACCCCACTGTTCACATGCGCAGTATGAATGCCCAGATGAATACCCGTTAATATATCTGTTTGATAATTATCTCCAATCATAATCATCTCTTCTTTTTTATACCCGTATTTCTTTTGAATAAACGCTAACATATAGGCTTCTGGTTTTCCCATAAATATTGGTTTTACACCAGTAGAATGCTCTACTAGTTTTGTAAAAGCACCGTTTCCTGGAACTAAACCTCTTTCATCTGGAAAAGCATGATCGCTATTCGTCGAGATAAATGCAGCACCCGCTCGAATAGAAAGACATGCTTTTGCGAGCTTTTCATAATTGATAGCCCGATCAATCCCCATTACTACTACATCCGCAATTTCTTCTGTGCGCTTGACTTGTTTTGCGTCCAGTGCATCTTGTAAGCCACTTTCGCCAATCATAAATACCGATTTTTTTGGAAAATGTTCCTCGATATAATTGGCAGCTGCTATAGCAGAAGAAATAATATGGTCTGTATCTGTATGAATATTCATCCCTGCTATTTTTTCTTGTAGCTGTTTTTGTGTCATGGAAGAATTATTCGTTACAAAAAAAGGCTCGATCCCATTACTTTGCAGATAATGAATAAAATCTACCGCTTCTTTAATCGGTGCTTTCCCTTTATACACTGTTCCGTCTAAATCCAAAAAATAGGCTTTATAACTTAACATTAGAATCCTCCGGTAAGAAAGCCGAAACAGGTCCTAATTCATGGACTAAGTAATTTTCAACTTGTGTAGGGAACTGTTTTAAGAAAGATAAATTTTTTACAAGTAGTTGCTCTAATTTTTCATGATTTACCGAATAAAAATGACGCACTAATTCTTTTCTAAATTCAATAACTTCTTTTAATGGAGCATCCATTTCGGATGTAATAACTTTTTCATCTGTTAAAATGTCGATAATATCATCATAGCCACCTGGATCTCGCATGATAAAACCATCAATCATTGAATTGCCTATATCGATAATGGATTCAATCATGTTTTGACCTACGCGCTCTAAAGCTAATTTAGAATGCTCATCTCTTTGCCAATCGGTGTTACCTTCAATTAGCGTTAATAACTTATTCATATGTGCAATTGTCTCAGCTATTTTTTTACGATCTACAAAATACATTGGAAAGCCTCCTGAGTCATGTTCAGTTGATATATACCTCTCTTCTATAGTACCATAATTCGTAGGACGGAAGGAGTGTCACTAGATGGAGCGATTTTTTTTATACGATGATGTAGAAGATACAAAAACGAGATTCGTTGGGTTTACGGGAGATTCCCAAAGATATGATCTAGCTATTTTACAAAGCTCTCGTTTTTTTGGAAAAGTGCTTGTAATGGATATTCAATATGGCAGAGCAGCCATACTCGGACCAGATGATTTAGAAGAACCAGGCTATTTAGAGCATGTCTATAATAGAACAGAAGTAGAAGCGGAAGAATTAAGAGATTACTTAAGAGAATTACTAAACTAAGAAAGTTGCCATGAACATATCATAAGAGAGGCAGGAAGTTGCAATCCACTTCTTGCCTCTCTTTTTTGTAATTCTATATTTATCAATTGTCCATAGTTCGCTTGAAAGACCATTTTCCAACTAAACTCAATCTCCAAATGGAAATTACATAAATTCGGATTTAATAGTACATCGGATAATAAAAAACCTAGAGCAAGATCATAATCGATCTTGTTCTAGGTTTTCTTGTATTGTCTCATCTACTATTACCTGTTTCACTTTCGGGGCAACTCCCGTTTTTTTAATCAGAAAATAGGCACAGCCGAAATTGCAATACTCATATAAATAATCTTTCATCGTACTTATTTTTGTATCAAATGTTGCTTTATGATTTCGATCTTCAAAAAATCCTTTCAGACGAAGCTGACCATATCCCCAGTCTCCCATAATATAATCATACTTCGAAAGAATTTCGCTGTATCGATCCAAAAAAGCCTCTTCTTTAAATGCATCTCGGTAATTTTCTATTATTTCATACGTAAAACCTTCTGCAACAATCATTCTATCACCTTCCATTAGCTATTTTGAATAGCTAGAAGTTCTTCGCCTTGCGCTTGTCTTTGCTTCGCTGCAGCGTTTACTTGCTCATCCGCATGATAACTACTTCTAACGAGCGGACCTGCTTCACAATGGGAGAATCCTTTACTCATTGCAATTTTACGTAATTCCCCAAACTCAGCAGGTGAATAATATTTTAGTACAGGTAAGTGCTTTTTCGACGGTTGTAAATATTGACCGATTGTCATAATATCTACGTTGTTTGCACGAAGATCATCCATTACTTCTAGTATTTCTTCATGCGTTTCTCCTAAGCCTAACATTAACGATGATTTCGTTGGAATGCTCGGTTGCATTTCTTTTGCACGACGTAATAGTTCAAGTGAACGATCATATTTGGCTCTTGCACGAACTCTTGGCGTTAATCGACGAACCGTTTCAATGTTATGGTTTAAAATATCGGGTTTTGCATCCATAATGTTTTGGATATTTTGTTCAACCCCTCCCATATCAGAAGGTAATACTTCAATTGTCGTAAATGGATTTTTACGACGAATTGCACGAATCGTTTCAGCAAACACTTCCGAACCACCATCTTTTAAATCATCACGAGCAACAGCTGTTACAACGACATGTTTTAGATTCATAATGACAACTGAATCTGCAACCCGTTCTGGTTCTGCTAAATCTAATTCATTTGGTAGGCCTGTTTTTACCGCGCAGAAACGACATGCACGTGTACAAACTGCTCCTAAAATCATAAAAGTAGCAGTTCTTCGTGAACCCCAGCATTCATGAATATTTGGGCATTTTGCTTCTTCACAAACCGTATGTAAATTATTTTCACGCATTAATTTTTTTAGACCTTTATAGTCTTCATTCGTATTTAGTTTAATTTTTAACCAATCTGGTTTACGTTGATGCTCTGATTTCGTAGGCTTACAAGATGTCATTTATAGCGACCCCATTCTTTATAAACTAACCACACTGTTGTCAATGTACCATATTATTAGAATTCAAACAACCTTCTGAACTCACATTCTAGGACTAAAAAATGGGGTGCGATAATTAATTATTTGCTTCTATTTTGCTTTTACTTTTGACGTTCCAAACGATGAATAAACTTATAATAATAGCCACCACCGTAAGCATTCCTAAGACTACTGAACCAGTCAATCCTAAAACTAAATAACCGATTGTCGCAATAATGGCACTAATAATGGCATAAGGTAATTGCGTCATAACATGATCAATAACATTTACTCCTGCACCAGTTGCTGACATGATTGTTGTATCCGAAATTGGTGAACAATGATCCCCAAAAACTGCTCCTGCTAAAACAGCTGCCAGTATTGGTAATAGTAATTCCGGTTCTATCGCCATGATAATACTTGCGCCAATTGGCAATAAAATACCGAATGACCCCCATGACGATCCAGTTGCAAATGCCATAAATGCTGTTAATACAAATAACAAAGCAGGGATAACTCCTACAGGAATATTATGATCTGTCACTAAATTAGCTAAAAATGCACCTGTTTCTAATGCATTGATCAAGAAAGATAAAGACCATGCAAAAATTAAAATTAGTATAGCAGGGAGCATCGAACGAACACCCGTTACGAGTGCTTTCCACACGAATCTTATATTTGCTTCCGGATTCGTATTAAATTGTCGTACATACAGTGCAATAGCTAAAATCGTCGCTGTCAAACCACCAACAAATAAAGAGAGTGGAACATCTGTGTTTTCAAAGATAACAAATAAATTCAAATTATAACCTGAAAGTTTATAACCTGTCCAAAACATTGCAAATAGTGTCACGACGATTAATGAAACAATCGGCAACACTAAATCTACTACTTTTCCATAATTATTTTCTGGAAAATTTCCTTGTAGATCTCCTGGATTTGGTTTACTTGAATCATAAAGTTCACCTGTTTCAATCGCTCTTTTCTCCTGTTTTTTCATTGCTAATAAGTCAAAGTCTGTCCAAGCTATGAAAAACACAATAGCTAACGTCGCAATCACATAAAAATTCATTGGAGCCATTAGTATAAATGCTTCCAGTGGGGTATAAGCAGTTACTGCATGTGTTGCAAAAATAACACCCAGCTGACTGATTAAAAAAGCTCCCCAACTGGAAACTGGTGACACTACACATACTGGAGCAGAAGTAGAATCGATAAAATATGCTAACTTTGCACGTGACACACGATGCGAATCAGTAATTGGTCTTGCAATTTGACCTACTGCTAATGCATTAAAATAGTCATCTACAAATATAAGTATTCCTAAAAATGCTGTTAATAATTTCGATCCTCGTCGAGTTTTAATCTTTTTAATCGCCCATACTGCAAATGCCGTGCTTCCCCCAGATAAACTAACAAACGCTGTAACAACACCCAGCAATAATATAAAGGACAAAATATAAATATTGTAAGCATTTATCCCTTCATCCCAAAAAGAAGTTTTAAATGATTCCCATAATAGTAAACCCGAACTGACCGGTGCAAAATTCTCTACAAGTAATGCTGCAGAGACAATTCCTACACCAAGAGATAATAACACCCTCTTCGTCACAAGCACCATGATGATCGCTAATAACGGTGGTAATAATGAATAAATCGTATTTTCCAAAACCTGTTCCTCCTCAAAAAATAAAAAAGCCAACCTAGTCATCCACATAGGTTGGCTTCCACTATAGAAATTAAGCATTAAAATGAGTATTTATCTTTCGTAGCTCAACATTTATATTCTCTATAAATAACAGTGTTATTCTTTTTCAAAATAACCCCAACTAAATATCGTTTGACATACAATATTTAGCTTCGGCAAACCTTCCTTTCGTATACGATCATATGTGTCATCTTCTTCGTATAGTACTATTAAGCTTTGCAGCCTCTACCTATTATTCATTTTCTTTATTGTAACAGTAATTTCTGCTATTCCCGGAAGTTTTAATCTTCAGGTAACGGGATAGGCACCTCTACGGATGGCGCAGAAGAACCATCTCCACCTGTATAAATGTGAGGAACTTGCCCTTGCACTAATCCCATTGCAACCGGAATGTTTTGTTCGACAACGCTCATCTTACTTGCAAGCGGAACAATGACTTGGACATTTACTTTAATATGAATACTTACTTCAACGTATGCATTATTAATTCCAAATTCTGTTATGGTCGGCACTACGGTTGACTGTACGTTACCAATTACATGAAATCGAATCGGGATTTTAGGACCTAAGTTACCGATAAGCGGAATATTCGTTGCCTGCCCCATCGGCACAAAAAACACGACTCCTCCTTGATCTTCCATCGTTTGCTTATCATATTCAATATCATCCAGATAAGGCAAACTTGATAAATTCCCTTTTTCTGCTTGTTCTAGATGCGATTGCACCAGACTATTCGTATCCGATAAAACACGATTAATGATTTCAGTATTAAATTTCGTCGTTACCATATTTGTACTGCCATTTGTAGATGGCACTTCCTCGATAATATCGTTTACATCTAAAACGTTGGCAGTTCTTGAATTGATCGCTTTACTAATAACCATCGATGCAATTTTATTCGTTTGCACTTCCGCATATTCCAGATATGTCGGAGTCAAACGATAGTTAACAACATAAAATACGCCAGCGACGGATAAGATGAAAAGTGCCAATAATATAGCTAGTTTTCGCTGAGCAGTAAAAATAGTTAAACGCTTTTTTTTTCGATAGAATAGCAAAAAATCCCCCTTATTACTACTATGTAATAAGAGGGAGTGTTATGCCTGATTTAATAACCGATTGCCGTACCATTTCACAACATCCCGTATTAACTCCGGCATAAAATATTCTTTCGTAGCAAACTTGAAGGAAGGGAAAAAGTAACCAAATGTAAACATATCTAGCGTAACAAGTGTATACTCTTTTTCGAGCATGAGCACTTCTCCTCCAATATATATGTCCCCTTGTTCATCTTCTACGAGTTGTTCAAAAAGCATGGCTCCCAAGTATTTGCCCCTAAACCCGAGTCCCTTGACTTCTAAATGTGGCCATTTCTCATTTTTAGACAACTCCACAATTTCCAATAATTCCGCCCCTGTCAACGTAATAACACATGGATTGATGGGATGCGGTAAACAACGGTGCAAGTCACTTGCTGTAATTGGCCCTTTTGGTAAATCCGTCAAAAATATACCCGCAGGAAACATCGCACAATCCGCTTTCGTAAATGTAAGCAAAGCTTTACCGAAAAAATGAGACATATCCGAATGACCGAACCACTCTTTATGTAAGATGCCATCATTATGGAGAACAGTTTCAGAAAGTTCCTCGTTTCCAAGTACTTCCCATTTTTCCAGTTGCAACTCGGCATCTTCCGGTTTTGACAGTGTATGTATGGCGTGTAACCTCGCTTTTTTGGATACAATTCTTTTGGAGTCATGATCATAATCCATTGTCACTTGCCCCACATAAGCACCATACTTACCTGCAGCAGCTTGTAATGTGTTTCCAACCATTTTACCCTCTTCAAAGTAATGATGCGTATGTGAACCTAAAATTAGATCGATTTCCGGAATCTTCTCGGTCATGATTTCATCTTGTGATATCCCTAAATGAGATAAACAAATAAGCACATCTACTTCTTTTTCTATCTCTTTGCAAACTTCTTTTAATCGGTCGATTGGCTGTTGAATTCGCCAACCTAATTGCTCATAGTACAATCCAAAATCTGCGGTCGCAGCTACAATACCAATCCGTATTCCGGTAGGAGTAACATGAATTTTATAAGGCAGCACCCAAGAAGGTATATTCCCATTTAAATCTGTAAAATTAGAGACAATCACTTCAAAGTTAGCAGAGGAATATAACGTATCTAAATCGTCATGACTGAGTGTAATCCCTTCGTTGTTACCAATCGTGACATAATCATATCTCGCATCATTTAGCAATTGAACATTGCCTTTTCCAAGCGTCCCTTCAGTGAATACATTAGATCTGTCTATATGATCTCCAATATCCAAAGTTAAATAAGAATCGCTCGGTCCATGACTATTATGGCGCTCTAAGAGAAACTGATGAATAGTCGGCCAATTTTCTAAATGACTATGTATATCATTCGTATGATAAATATGAATCGTCTCTCTCATTTTCTAAGCCCCTTTTTTATAATAACCCTGCAATAATCGAGCGTACCCCTAATAAAAGCAGCACAATTCTTAGTGCCAATACTAATGTATCGGAGTTTAATTTTTTATTCAATTTTGCTCCTATTTTTGCTCCGATATAAGCAGCAGGAATGACCGGAATTGTATATAACCATGGTACATTTCCTAAAGATATATGCGTGGCAGAATTCACCAATGCAGACAAGAAAACCATAAACATAGACGTTGCAACTGCAACATGAGGAGGAAATAGAAACAGTAGTATCATAGCAGGTACAATAATCGATCCCCCTCCGATACCAAATAGACCAGAAGCAAACCCAACTCCAAATGTTAACAGTAATGCAAACCAAATTGGGTAACCATACACATAAGTATCTTTTCCATCTATAAATGTTCGTTTTTTCCCGTTTTCAACAAACCATTTCACTGGTTTTAACCGATCTCGAACTAATAGAAGGGTAGATAAAACAATAAGTAAAATGCCAAAATATAAATTAAATGATGGTAAATCTAGTCCCTTATTCACCCACGCACCGAGTATGGTCCCCGGTATACTTCCGATAAAAAAGATAAATCCACTTCTAAAATCCACCGTCTTCGTTTTCATATACGAAAGCGTAGAAGAAAGACCCGTGAAAATCATCATAACAACCGAAAGCCCAACCACACTCTGTGGCGTAATATCAGGAATTAATGCTAATGTTGTCCCAAAAAACAACACTGCTGGAACTAAAATTACGCCCCCTCCTAAACCTACTAAGGCCCCAACTATACCAGAAAATAGCCCCGCGACTACTAATAATACCCACTCCATTATATCCCACCTTCAAATAAGTCTAATTGTTTCGGAGCAAGTCCTTCAAATTCAATACCAAGCATTTGTTGAAAAGCTTTCGCATTCTTCACAGCATGTCCTCCGGAATTATTATTAAAGAGGACAACTACTTCTTTTGCTTGCTTTTGCAACTGCTCTACTTTCTTTTGAATAAATGCAAGCTCTTCTTTATTATAATCGTATAAATAGCGTACTTCTCGCCATTTTTCGTTATTTCCAGGGTTAATCCAGCCATATGTATTTCGACCATGTAAACGTATAAGTACTTTATCCGACGTTGCGATAGATATCAGCGGTACAGAACCTTCCCCAACTTGCGGTTCATCACACACCGTATGATGGAGATGATGATTTTTCAAAAAATCTAATGTTCCTTCTTGATATGTAGACGAGTACCAAGATTGATGGCGAAATTCTATAGCAAGCTCGAACTCTCTCAATTCCTCTTTCACTCGAAGGATATATTCCACGTTTTCTTTCACACATGTAAACCAAGGCGGAAATTGCACTAACACCATCGAAAGTTTGCCTGCTTCTTTAAAAGGCCAAATAGACTCTCGGTAACGCTCGAACATGTCGTCCATTGATTCATAATGAGACTCCCCGCGTAAATGACCGGTTATCTCTTGATACGCTTTTACAACAAATTGAAAATTATCTGGTGTTTCCTTAATCCATTTTAATGTATTTTTAACCGGTGGAATCGCATAAAAAGATGTGTCCAATTCAACAACCGGAAAATGTGCACTATAATCTTGTAGCTTCTCTTTAGCTGTTGAAACGTATAAGTCAGGATGATCTCCCCAACCTGTTAATCCTATTCGAATCATTCTTTCACCTCTTTATTCATATATTCATATCATATCATTGCTTTTATTCCAGTTACAGTGAAATGAAAAAATGATTTCGATCAAGCAAACATTTCAAACACACCTATAAAAATAAGTAAGCATCCTGAAATAATAGTTGAATATTTTCCAATAAAAGTTTTCATTAGCAAATAACCGAAGTGACTTCCTAGCCCTACAGTAAGAATGGAGAAAAAACCTATAGAAATTACTGTCCAAATAGCAGAAATACCATTAGCGCCAATTCCAATTCCACTTGCCAGACAATTGATAGATAAGATGAACCCTAATAATACCGCTTCTTTAAGAGAGATAATCGAATTATTATCCTTATCAAACTTCTTTGGATCTTTATTAGAATGCTTGTTGGAAACTCGACTGGACCATAAAGTCCATAAACCGATGAGGCATAACAAAAAACTTCCCCAAAAGTTCGCTACACTTGGAGAAATATATGCTGTAAAAGCACCTCCAGTAAAAACAGCAACATAAGTAACGCACATTGATATTAAAGCAATCATTAAATTCGAACCAATTGGGATCTTCGTTTGTTTGGCTCCATAAGCAAGCCCAATCCCTAAGTTATCTAAATTTGCTGCTATGCCAATTAGTACAATGGTTATCCAATGCATAAAAATCCTCCTTGCAAAATCCATTTACACATAAAGCATATGCGACAAAAAGTTATTTGTTAAAACATTACTTACATGTCGGATATATAGTTTCTTCTAAAATTTAATAGATTTCTAGCATACGGAGATTAAAACAAGAATAGGATTGTTACAGTGTCCAATCATTTTACACTGGAAGGAGAATCAAATGTCGGAATATCATCAACACTCATCGCAAGAAGTTATGAAGATATTGGATGTGACAAATCAAGGATTAAATGATTATGATGTCCAAAAAAGACAAGAAGAATATGGTTATAACAAACTGGTGGAAGGAAAAAGGACAAGTACATTCGCTGTTTTCTTAGGCCAATTTAAAGATTTACTAGTCATCATCTTAATGATTGCTGCTTTGATATCATTTCTTTTAGGAGAAGTAGAAAGCACAATTGTCATTATGATCGTCATCATATTAAACGCAATACTCGGGACCGTACAACATGTAAAAGCTGAGCAGTCATTGGACAAGCTAAAAGCATTAACGACCCCAATCGCAAAAGTGTTACGAAACAATCAACTAGTTGAAATTCCTTCAGAAGAGATAGTTGTTGGGGATCTTCTTTATTTAGACGCCGGGGATTATATAAACGCGGATGGTCGTTTATTAGAAAGCTATAACCTCCATATTAACGAAAGTTCATTAACTGGCGAATCACTTTCTGTAGAGAAAAATACCGTAGCCATCAATAAAGATAATATAATGACGGCTGATAAAAAAAATATGGTTTTCACTGGAAGCTTTGTTACTAACGGACGTGGAATTGTCATTGTTACGGCTATCGGAATGGAAACAGAAATCGGAAAAATCGCCAATTTACTCGATACAGCTAAAGAGAAGAAAACTCCACTACAAGTTAGTCTCGATCATTTCGGCGGTAATTTAGCTTTAGGCATAACAATAATCTGTTTGGCCATTTTCACGATCGATCTTTTTCGAGGACGCGAGCTCGTAGATTCATTTATGTTTGCAGTTGCACTTGCAGTTGCAGCAATTCCAGAAGCTTTAAGTTCCATCGTCACCATCGTGCTTGCTTTTGGAACCCAAAAGATGGCTAAAGAAAACGCGATAATACGAAAGCTTTATGCCGTCGAAAGTTTAGGTAGTGTATCTGTCATTTGTTCCGATAAAACCGGAACATTAACGGAAAACAAAATGACCGTCCAACATATATACGCCGATCAAAAAATCATTCCATATGACCAAATACAAACTAAAAATACATCAGAGAGAAATCTAATCTTAATGGGCTTATTATGTAATAACGCTTCCCTAATAGATCAAAAAGAAATCGGAGATCCTACTGAAATTGCGCTTGTAAAATTAGGAAAGCAATATGACCTTGACGCACTTAACATAAGAGAACATAACTTAAGAATAGCCGAAATTCCTTTTGATTCGGATAGAAAACTGATGAGTACAGTGAATCGCCTTAATCACCAAAATGTGATGATCACAAAGGGTGCATTAGATGTTCTTCTAAATAAAACGAAAAAAATCATTACTTCAAACGGGATAGTAGATCTAACTGAATTCGATCGAAGAAAAATTGAAGAAGTAAATCATAATTTTTCGATGAATGGTTTAAGAGTGCTTGCAATTGCTTACAAAGAAATCAATCAAAGTCGTACAATTAGTGCAGAAGACGAAAAAGATTTAATCTTTGCCGGACTAATAGCAATGATGGACCCTCCTAGAAAAGAGTCCAAAGCTGCCGTTGAAAGCTGTATTAACGCAGGGATTAAACCTGTCATGATAACAGGGGACCATAAAGTAACCGCCATTTCTATTGCTAAGCAAATCGGGATTTTACAAGATCCATCTGAAGCAATGGAAGGATATGAAATTGAACAGCTAACCGATAAAGAGCTACAAGAAAGAGTTCAAGATATCTCCGTCTATGCCCGAGTAACACCAGAACATAAAATTCGTATCGTAAAAGCTTGGCAAGAAAAAGGAAATGTCGTCGCCATGACCGGAGATGGTGTCAATGATGGTCCTGCTTTAAAACAAGCCGATATCGGTGTCGCTATGGGGATAACCGGTACCGAAGTGGCAAAAGATGCATCCTCGATGGTCTTAACAGATGATAATTTTTCAACAATTGTCAAAGCGATATCGAATGGAAGAAGCCTTTATACGAATATCAAAAATGCGATTCTATTCTTATTATCAGGTAATGCCGGTGCTATTTTTGTTGTGTTGTATGCTACTATTTTAGGCTTACCACTCCCTTTTGCACCTGTACATCTACTGTTTATAAATCTACTTACCGACAGTTTACCTGCAATCGCAATAGGCTTAGAGCCACAAAATAAAAATGCCATGAAGGACAAGCCTAGAGATATTCGCATGCCATTATTGAATAAAAAGTTTACAACGCAAGTGATAGTCGAAGGTTTGTTGATTGCGTTTGCTACTATTGTTGCTTTTCGAATGGGATTGCAGACGGGTGATACACTAACTGCAACTACTATGGCATTTACAACCTTATGTTTGTCCAGATTAATACATGGCTTCAACTCCCGATCGAAAGAATCAATTTTCAAGATTGGTGTATTTTCAAATAAATTTACGTGGCTAGCATTTTTAATCGGGGTTTTATGTTTACATTTCGTCTTGTTTATCCCAGCACTTTCCGATATGTTCGATGTTGCTACATTAAATAGTGTTCAATTGGTATATATCTATGCATTATCTGCTTTGCCATTTATCGTAAATCAGTGGTATAAATTATTGTTTGTGAGAAGCCGGTAATATAACGTTCCCTTTCGATTAACGTCCCTGTGCAACAAACAATTCTGAATTTTTCTTTGCACAGAACCCAAAAAATTCATCCTACATGCAAAAAGGAGGCGAACTATGAAGTTCGCCTCCTTTTATTATTGTTTATTATTGATTAACCGATTGATCCTTCCATTTCGAACTTGATTAGACGGTTCATCTCAACCGCATATTCCATTGGAAGTTCTTTTGTGAATGGCTCGATGAAGCCCATTACGATCATTTCTGTTGCTTCTTCTTCGCTTAATCCACGACTCATCAAGTAGAATAATTGTTCTTCTGATACTTTAGAAACTTTCGCTTCATGCTCAAGAGAAATATTATCATTCAAGATTTCGTTGTATGGAATTGTATCTGATGTAGATTGGTTATCCATGATTAATGTATCACATTCGATGTTCGCACGTGCACCAGTTGCTTTACGTCCAAAGTGTACGATACCACGGTATGTTACTTTACCACCTTGTTTAGAAATGGATTTCGAAACAATAGTAGATGACGTATTTGGAGCTAAGTGCATCATTTTCGCACCAGCATCTTGGTGTTGCCCTTTACCAGCAATCGCGATTGAAAGTGTCATACCACGAGCACCTTCTCCTTTAAGGATAACTGCTGGGTATTTCATCGTTAACTTAGATCCGATATTCCCGTCAATCCATTCCATTGTAGCATTCTCTTCACAAACAGCACGTTTCGTAACTAAGTTATAAACGTTGTTTGCCCAGTTTTGTATTGTTGTATAACGGCAATATGCATCTTTTTTAATAATGATTTCAACAACCGCACTATGCAGTGAGTTTGTTGTATAAACAGGAGCTGTACATCCTTCTACGTAATGTACAGAAGCACCTTCATCTACAATAATAAGTGTACGTTCAAATTGACCCATGTTTTCCGAGTTAATACGGAAGTACGCTTGAAGTGGTGTATCCACTTTTACGCCTGGTGGTACATAGATAAATGATCCACCTGACCATACTGCTGAGTTAAGTGCCGAGAACTTGTTATCTGAGGAAGGAATTACTGTACCCCAGTATTTTTTGAAAATATCTTCGTTTTCACGAAGTGCTGAGTCTGTATCTTTAAATACAATTCCCATATCTTCTAGTTCTTCTTTCATATTGTGGTAAACAACTTCTGATTCATACTGTGCAGAAACACCAGCAAGGTATTTTTGTTCTGCTTCCGGGATACCTAGTTTATCAAATGTTGCTTTGATTTCTTCTGGTACTTCATCCCATGATTTCTGTGTAGCTTCTGATGGTTTTACGTAATACGTAATTTCATCAAAATCTAATGATCCTAAATCCCCACCCCATTGTGGCATTGGTTTAGAATAGAAAATTTCTAAAGCTTTCAGACGATAATCCAACATCCATTGTGGTTCACTTTTCATACGTGAAATTTCTTCGACAATTTCTTTCGTCAAACCACGTTTTGAACGGAAAATGGATACGTCTTTATCGTGGAAACCATATTTATAATCACCAATTTCAGGCATTTTTTTTGCCATCGTAATTCCTCCGTTCTACTTTTATTGTTGTTCTTCAGAAACGCCTTTTTCCATTGCTTTCCACGCTAACGTCGCACACTTAATACGCGCAGGAAACTTGGCAACCCCGTTTAATGCTTCAATATCACCGAGGTCAATGGAATCGTCGTATTCTTTCCCAAGCATCATATCAGAAAAGATATGAGATAATTGAAGTGCTTCATCAATTTTCTTTCCTTTGATCGCTTGTGTCATCATCGATGCAGATGACATGGAAATAGAACAACCTTCCCCGTCAAACTTGGCATTTTGAACGACACCATCTTCTACTTGAAGCGTCAGATGAATACGGTCACCGCAAGTCGGGTTATTCATATCAATTGTCAATGCGCCATCCTCAATACTTCCTTTGTTGCGAGGATTTTTATAATGATCCATTATAACTTGTCGATATAGTTGATCTAAATTATTAGAAGACATCGCTAAAATACTCCTTTGCAGTACGCAGTCCAGCTACAAGTCTGTCAATATCTTCTTCTGTATTGTAAAGATAAAAACTTGCTCTCGCAGTTGCCGTGCATTGTAACCATTTCATCAAAGGCTGAGCACAATGATGACCCGCACGAACTGCAATACCATTCATATCGAGCACAGTTGCAACATCATGTGGATGTACTTCATCCAAGTTAAATGTTACGATTCCTGCTCGTTTAGATGGATCTACAGGTCCGTAAATTGTCACACCATTTACAGTAGACATTTTCTCCATCGCAATCGCAGCAAGTTCATGCTCATGTTGTTCTATTTCATCTAATCCAATCTCTTCAAGAAAATCAATGGCAGCTGCTAAACCTATCGCACCTGCAATAATTGGTGTTCCCCCTTCAAATTTCCAAGGAAGCTCTTTCCATGTAGATTCATATAAACCTACAAAGTCAATCATTTCTCCACCGAATTCAATTGGTTCCATGTTTTCTAGCAATTCTTGTTTTCCGTATAATACACCAATACCAGTAGGACCACACATTTTATGACCAGAAAAAGCAAGGAAGTCACAATCTAGGTTTTGAACATCTAACTTTAAGTGCGGTGCAGCTTGTGCTCCATCCACAACCATAATAGCTCCATGTTCATGTGCAATTTGTGTGATTTCTTTAATCGGGTTCATCGTACCAAGTACATTGGAAACGTAGACAATCGATACGATTTTCGTTTTATCCGTAATAGTTGCACGGACTTTTTCTAACGATAATGTCCCATCAGCTTCTAAGTCGATATATTTCAGTGTGGCTCCAGTTTCTTTGGCTAGTTGTTGCCAAGGAATGATATTGGAATGGTGCTCCATATGCGTAATAACAATTTCATCGCCTTCTTTTACATTTGCGCGGCCGTAGCTTTGTGCAACTGTATTAAGAGAAGTCGTTGTACCACGAGTGAAAATAATTTCTTGGGTAGATTTAGCATTTATAAACTTGCGAACTTTTTCACGTGCTCCTTCATAACTTTCTGTCGCACGGTTACCTAGTGTATGAACACCACGGTGAACATTGGAGTTTTCAAATTCATAATACTTTTTAATCGCTTCAATGACTTGTACTGGTTTTTGAGAAGTGGCTCCACTGTCTAGATAAACAAGTGGATGGCCATTAATCTCTTGATTTAATATGGGAAAATAGCTTTGAATCTCTTTACTGAGCATTAGCGAACTTTCCTTTCAATAACCTCCGTCAGCTGTTTCTTCACGCCTTCGATCGGTAATTCGTTCACTACTGGAGCAAGGAATCCATGAATTACTAGACGCTCTGCTTCGTGTTTAGAAATACCACGGCTCATTAAATAGTACAACTGAAGTGGATCTACTCGGCCAACAGAAGCTGCGTGACCTGCTGTTACATCATCTTCATCGATTAAAAGAATTGGGTTTGCATCCCCTCTAGCTTTTTCACTTAACATAAGGACACGGGATGTTTGTTCTGCATTCGATTTTGTCGCACCGAATTCAATTTTCCCGATACCATTGAAAATAGAAGAAGCTTCCTCTTTCATTACACCGTGCTTCAAGATTTGACCTTCTGTATGTTTACCCCAATGGATTACTTTTGTTGTAAAGTTTTGTTTTTGTTTTCCGCGACCTACAACAACCATTTTGACATGACCTTCTGAATTATCTCCCACTAGATGTGTCACATTTTCAGAAATTGTATCGCTGTCGTTCATCATTCCAAGTGCCCATTCAAGCACTGCATCACGACTAGTCACACCGCGACGGTTTACATACGTAGTAAATCCTTCTGCTAATACATCTACTGTACCAAATGTAACTTTTGCATTATCTTTAACAATTACTTCTGAAATGATATTCGCTTGGCCATTAGCATGTTCAACTGTAGACAAGTAGTTTTCCACATAAGTAACAACACTGTTTTCCTCTGCCACTAAAAGGGTATGGTTAAATAGGGATGCGTTGCTATCATCGTGTAAATAAATTACTTGAATCGGCTCTTCTACTACCACATTTTTCGGTACGTATACAAAGACACCACCGTTTAATAATGTTGCATGCAATGCAGTAAGTTTATGTTCGTTTACTTTAACGCCATCAGTCATCAAGTATTGTTGAACAAGATCACTATGTTCACGCATAGCAGTATAAATATCAGTTAAAATAACACCTTTTGCTTGTAAAGCTTCTGATAAAGAAGAAAATGCAGGTGTATTATTATGTTGAATATAGATGTTTTTTTGTTCTTCTGTATTCACAAGTGTTTTCACTTCTTCTGGAAGTTCTTCCAAAGAAGCGTATACACTACTTTCTACAGTATGTGTAGGAAATTCAGTGAAATTCCAGTTTGTAATTTTTGTTTTATCTGGTGTTGGCATTGGAAGTGTTTCAAGTTCACCAAATGCTTTTAGACGAAGTTCCGTCATCCAGCTTGGCTCTTGTTTACCTTCTGAAAAGGAGCGGATATCTTGCTCGGTTAATGCCAGTTTTGTTTCAACCGTCATGTTTATTCGTCCCCTCTCTTATGCTTCTTGTCCAACTGTCTCGTCTTCGATTCCTAACTCTTCTTTAATCCAATCATAACCTTGTGCTTCTAATTTTTGAGCAAGCTCAGGTCCACCTGATTTTACTACGCGACCTTGCATCATTACGTGTACGTAGTCTGGAGTAATATAGTTAAGTAGACGTTGGTAGTGAGTGATTACAAGACTTCCGAAGCCTTCTCCGCGCATTTCATTGATCCCTTTAGAAACAACTTTAAGTGCATCGATATCTAGACCAGAGTCAATCTCATCTAAAATAGCGAATTTTGGTTGTAACATCATTAACTGAAGAATTTCATTACGTTTTTTCTCTCCGCCTGAAAATCCTTCATTTAAATAACGTTGTGCCATATCAAGGTCCATTTCTAAAAATTCCATTTTGCTATCTAATTCGCGGATGAATTTCATCAATGAAATCTCTTCACCTTCTGGACGACGAGCGTTAATCGCTGAACGTAAGAAGTCTGCATTTGTTACTCCAGTAATTTCGCTTGGGTATTGCATTGCTAAAAATAGACCTGCTTGTGCACGCTCGTCTACTTCCATTTCTAATACATCTTCGCCATCCAATTCAACTGAACCGGAAGTTACTTCATATTTAGGGTGACCCATAATAGCAGACGCTAAAGTTGATTTCCCAGTACCATTTGGACCCATAACTGCGTGAATTTCATTTGTATTAATTGTTAAATTAACACCTTTAAGTATCTCTTTACCGTCGATTGCAACGTGTAAATCCTTAATCACTAAAGTTGACATTGAATAACCTCCATTAAGTAACTATGAATGTGTAACCATTCTAATTTATTATCATTCTAATCTTAACCCAAACTGATGTCTCTGGCAAATCTTTTGAAACAGTTTCAAATTTAATATATAAAACATACAAAAATCTTGATAATTAAAGATTTTCTCGTAAACTATTGATGAAATTGGAATATGTTGATATTTTCAATACCATTATCTAATTGAGAATCGATTTCACTATGTATATAGTGTTAATGCAAAAAAATCCATGAAGCACATGACTTCATGGATTTAATCATATTAGCCTTTAAAGGCCCCGGCATCAATTTTAGCAAGAACTTGAATACTTTTCTCATAATCTCGTTGTCTTCTTTTTTCAACTTTCATTCGCAAATTTTGGCTGTTTCGTAATTCGTCATATCCGAATCCGTGCACCCCTCTAAATGCGTGGTCCATCTGCTCCGTGTAAGGTAAGCCTTCTGAACTGATAATGAATCATTCCTTTCCATTTTTTACACCTACACTATGGTACATACCCTTGTACATATATGTTAAACATTTTTTTGGGGAAAACTTATAAGCGATTATAAAAATATTATTAGCTTCTATTGAAATAGTGTTTTATACACAGATAGAACTGGAGATCGCTCGAATAAAGCCACTTAAATGTCCTCATAAAAAATATAAGGGTTTTTTATATGTATTCCAATTTGAAAGCTTATCGTGGGATATGTACAGTATAGGGGTAAAGCGTCACAAAAGGTGATCGCTAGCCTTCGCGCTTGCCGCAATCATGCTACTCGGCGCGCTACGGTAAATATATCCACTATACTTAGCTATAGATGAATGCCCTAGCAAAAATGCGCAACATTGTAGAGTTTTGTCGCAACATATACAAAAACGAGCTGCAACTATATTCATCTCAATCCAAGTATACTTGCTATTGTAAGAAATTAGTTGCTTTCATCGGCAATTTAGTTGCTCTCATACTGGTTTTAGTTGCTTTCATACTGAAATTAGTCGCTTTCACCAGCTTTTTGATTGCCCTTAGCCATTCTTTGGAATTTTGCACAAAGGTGAAAGACCGCGCAAGAGCGTTAGCGACGTAGTGGATCGCCACTTGCCGGGCGGCGGCCTTCTTATTGGTCTTTCTACGACGCCTTATCTCCATAAAGCATATAAAAAAGCAGGCACTTCATGCGCGTGCCTGCTTGATTATATAAATTATTTGTTTACTGGTACGATTGTGCCGCCCCACTCATTTTGGATGAAGTCTTGGATTTCTTGTGAGTGTAATGCGTCTACTAATGCTTTGATGTTTTTATCTTTTTCTTTACCAGCTTTTGTTGCAATGATATTTACATATGGTGAATCGGAGTTTTCAATTGCGATAGAGTCTTCAATTGGGTTTAACCCTGCGTCGATTGCATAGTTTGAGTTAATAAGTAATGCATCGCCTTCGTCATTTTCATATAATTGAACCATTAATGCTGGTTCATAGTTTGGATCAAATTCAAGATTTTTTGGATTGTCCACAATATCAGAAATTTCGGCAGTTGTTTTATCTACACCTTCCGCCAAAGTGATTAATCCTTCACTTTCAAGCATTGCTAAAACACGACCGTGGTCTGAAACTGAGTTACTCATTAAAATTGTAGCGCCTTCTGGAAGCTCATCAACAGAACTATATTTCTTCGAATATAATCCGATTGGTTCAATATGAATTCCACCAGCGTTTACGAAATCATAACCGAATGTAGCAATTTGATCTTCTAAATAAGGAATATGTTGAAAATAGTTTGCATCTAACTCACCAGATTCTAAATCTTTGTTTGGTAATACATAGTCTTGATAAGATTCTATCACTAATTCAATCCCTTGTTCTTCAAGGATTGGTTTTACTTCTTCTAAAATGACAGCGTGTGGTGTATTAGAAGCACCTACTACTAATTTGCTGCTATCGTCATCTCCACAAGCCGCAAGTGTTAATGCACTTACTGATAATAATGCTCCTGCTAAAAATTTCTTCATCTGTATTCTCTCCTTTAAATTTTCCCCATTTTTATATGTGATCGGGTAAACCCGCGAACACCTAACGTTTATCTATTTTTGTTGTAATCATATCGCCGACCCATTGGATGATAAATACAATGATCAATATTAAAATCGTTGCCATTAAAGTAACATCTTCTCTATTACGTTGAAAACCATCTAGAAAAGCGAGTGTCCCTAAACCACCGGCCCCAATTACTCCCGCCATCGCCGTATAACCAACAAGCGAAATACAAGTTACTGTAATCCCAGAAACTAAAGCTGGCATCGATTCTGGAAGTAAAACCTTCCATATAATAGTAGAGGTTTTAGCACCCATTGATCTTGCCGCTTCTAAAACACCTTTATCAATTTCTCGTAAACCTATTAACACCATACGTGCATAGAACGGGGCAGCACCAATGACAAGGGCTGGGAACGCTGCATTCGGACCACGGATTGTATCAAGAAGTAATTTTGTAAAAGGAATTAATAATATGATTAAAATAATAAAAGGAATAGAACGGAAAATATTAACAAAAGCACCCGTTAACCAGTTCGCCAGTTTATTTGCCCATGCTTGATGTGGACTTGTTAAAAACAATAAGAGACCAAGTGCTAAACCCAAAATGGCTGTTAATATAGTAGAAATTGCTGTCATATATAATGTTTCGAGTGCTGCTTCCCACATCTTAGGCCAATCAACATTCGGAAAAAGCGTATTAATCATTGTTGATCACCTCTGTACTTACTTTTTGTTCATGTATAAATCGAATCGCTTCATCGACCGCTAATGCATCTCCATCTATTTGAAGAACTAACGTACCAAATGCACCGCTTTTTGTATGCGAAATATTTCCTTGGACGATATTTACTTCTAATTCAAACTGTTTGATAAGTCTTGAAAGAATTGGTTGTTCCGTCTGTTCTCCGACGAAAACAAGCTTGATCAGCTTTCCATTTGGATATAGATCAACTAAATTTTGTAACGTCTGCTGTGCTTGTCCTGTTTCTGATACTTGCGATACAAATCGCTTCGTAATCGGTTGTTGTGGGTTTTGGAAGACTTCTAGCACGTCGCCTTCTTCTACAACATGACCACCTTCCATTACGGCCACTCGATTACAAATTTTTTGAATGACTTGCATTTCATGCGTGATTAATACTATTGTTAAACCCAGTTTTTCATTGATGCTAACTAATAAATCTAAAATTGCATCTGTTGTTTCTGGATCTAGTGCAGATGTTGCTTCATCACAGAGTAAAACTTCTGGACGATTTGCTAATGCACGCGCAATCCCTACGCGCTGTTTCTGCCCGCCTGATAGTTGGGAAGGATAATAATTTCCTCTACCTTCTAACCCAACCAGTTCGATCAATTCATCTACGCGAGCTTTTCGCTGATCTTTTGGAACACCCGCAATTTCAAGTGGAAATGCAATATTTTCTGCAACCGTTCGGGACCATAACAAATTAAAATGTTGGAAAATCATACTTACTTTATGTCGAACTTGACGAAGCTTGTCCTCATTTATCGTAGTGATTTCTTTGCCATTTACTATTATTTGTCCGGCCGTTGGTTTCTCTAATCCATTGAGTAAACGGATTAATGTACTTTTTCCGGCACCACTATATCCAATAATACCGAAAATCTCGCCTTGCTTTATGTCAAGATTTACATCATCAACAGCAATAATCGTACCTTGTTTCGTTTGGAACTTCTTTGAAACGTCTTTTAAACGAATCATGTAAATCTCACCTTTCCTTAAACCGTAAAAAATCCCTTCTGCAATAGAGCAGAAGGGAAGTAAGTTTTCTATCTAAATAGAACTTATCCATTCTCTCATTTTCCAAAGCATTCGCTTTGTGTGATTTGGCACCATTTCATTTACATGACGGTTGCCGGGCTTCGTCGGGCACTTCCCTCCACCTCTCTTAATAAGAGCGACACTATTCGATTAAGTTGAATATTATCATGCCATTACTTGCTTGTCAATATCTTTAATGGTCTCTAACAAATATGGCACAGATTGAAATGCGTATATTTTTTTATAGACGCGTCCCTGTTTGGCGATTAACAAACATGGGACGCTCTCTATTTCATATTCCATTGCTAGGTTTTCTAAATAATTTATATTTGCTTGACCTACTGGATTTGGCACTAATTCATTGATCACTTGCATCATCTTACTTGCTACCATGCAAGTACCACACATCGGTGTATACAGATAGAATAGCGAAAGCTGTCCATCATTTTTATAGTACTCCCACTGTTCGCGCGTCCATTCATTCACAAAACATCATCCTAAAGTAGAAATTCTTTTTTCACTTTAATGTTAACACGTTTCAGTATAGAAGCCAAAACTTTGAAAGGGGTGTTGGCCACTTCACAATACATCGGATTTGTGTATAAATGAATTGCTTCTGGATATTCTTTTCGGACGATCGAACGTATTTGCTCCCCCGATTTATCTGCATCTAAAAAAGCATAAATTGGAAAATCATCATAGGGACTTAAAATTTCTTCTAGTTTTACATTGGAGATCGTGCCATTCGTACAAATAATTTCTGGGGATTCATCAAGAAGTCGTAAAAGTTGAAGCTTATCCGACCTTCCTTCAACGAGAATTACTTTTTCACTAAAAACATTAGCCAATTAGCTTCTCTCCCTAATTATATCGTTAACTTAGTATATGAAAAAAACGCCGACAATTAACCGGCGTTTTCATTATTATTCTGAAATTAATTCTTCGTATTTTTCCGCGGATAATAAACCATCAATTTCTGAAGCATCTGATGGTTCAACGACGATCATCCATGCATTTTCATACGGAGATTCGTTTACAAATTCAGGGCTATCTTCTAGCTCGCTATTTACTTCTATAACTTTTCCGCTTATTGGAGCATAAAGTTCTGAAACAGTTTTTACTGATTCAACACTACCAAATGGATCTCCTGCTTTAATATCGTCTCCCACTTGTGGAAGTTCAACAAATACGATATCTCCTAGTTCAGATTGTGCAAAATGAGTAATACCGATACGTGCATTTCCACCTTCTGTTTTTACCCATTCATGTTCTTCTGAATACTTTAATTCTTTTGGTGTGCTCATAATTATACCCCTCTCAAATTGGTTATACATTCACCTATAATATTCACATATTTTTCTGTTAAAAACAAGCCACTTTAGTTGTTTGACCAAATTTGTTCAAACTCTTCTTCTTTAAAACCAAGCGTCAAATGCTTACCATCAAAAACAAGCGGTCGCTTCACTAGCATCCCATCAGATACTAGCAGTTCTATTTGTTCTTCTTCTGTCATACTCGGTAGTTTGTCCTTCAATTGTAACTCTCTATATTTCATACCACTTGTATTAAAAAGTTTCTTTAATTCTATTCCACTTGTAGAAAGCATCTCTTTTATAAGCTCTTTAGAAGGGGGTGTTTCTACGATATGATGCTGAACAAACTCTATATTATGGTCTTTTAACCATTTGCTTGCTTTATTACATGTACTACATTTAGGGTAACCAAAAAATTGAATTGTCATTACTTCTCACCTTTTTTCTTTTTATCATATCAAAAAAAACGATGAACCGCACATCGGTCCATCGTTTTTTATAAGGAGCTACTTAAACGACATATTTCTCTGCATCAATCAATTTAACAGATGCTTCCCGTTTTTTAGCAATAACATTGTATGGTGTATTGCGTGTTAATTTACGAAGAGCAGATAACATCATGCGTAATGTATCACCTTCTACGGATGCGATTAGCGTTTCTTTAGCATCCTTTTCGATCGCTTCAAATGCTTCTTGGCAGAAGATTTGCGTATACAGCAGTTTTTGGTTTGATTTTTCTGCTCCATCACGACCAATCGCTTTTTCGGTACGCAGAACTGCCGATTCCATTGCAAATAAGTTGTTTGCGATATTGGCAATGTTCACAAGTACTTCTTGTTCCGCTTCCAGTTTAGTGCCGAAACGTTGTGCTGCAAGTCCAGCTGCCAGTAAACCAATTTTCTTTGCATTCGCTACTAATACTTTTTCTTGTGCTAGTGGTGCATCACTTACCTCTTCTGGCATCATCATAAGTAACTCTTCTTGTAAGCTTTGCGCTTTTTGAAGAAGTGGTAATTCACCTTTCATTGCCTTTTTCAAGAAAGTACCAGGAACAATTAGTCGGTTAATTTCATTTGTTCCTTCGAAAATACGGTTAATACGAGAGTCACGGTAAATACGCTCTACTTCATATTCTTGCATAAAGCCATATCCACCATGTAGCTGGACAGCTTCATCTGCGATATAATCTAATACTTCTGAACCTACTACTTTATTAATAGAACATTCAATTGCATATTCTGCGATAGATGCTGCAATCGCTTTTCCATCTTTCTGTTCTTCCTCACTCAACTGGCTCATACGCTCTTCAAAATATCCAACAGTGCGGTAGATTAAGCTTTCTGTTGCATACAATTTCGAAGCCATTGTAGCTAATTTTTGTTTGGTCAAATTAAAGGAAGAAATAGGTGTTTTAAATTGTTGACGCTGATTAGCATAAGAAATTGCTAATTCTAATGCACGTTTAGAACCCCCAACAGTTCCAACTCCTAATTTGTAACGACCAATATTTAAAATATTGAAGGCAATGACATGGCCGCGGCCGATCTCCCCAAGTAAATTTTCAACTGGTACTTGAGCATCTTGTAAAATAAGCGTACGCGTAGAAGAAGATTTAATCCCCATTTTCTTCTCTTCTGCTCCAACAGAAACGCCTGGGAATTCACGCTCTACGATAAATGCAGTGAATTTGTCCCCATCTACTTTTGCGTAAACAACAAATACATCTGCAAACCCTGCATTCGTAATCCATTGTTTTTCTCCATTTAGAATATAGTGCGTACCTTCTGCATTTAACTTTGCAGTAGTTTTCGCCCCTAAAGCATCTGAACCTGAACCTGGCTCTGTAAGTGCATACGCAGAAATTTTGTCTCCAGAAGCGGAGTTTGGTAAGTATTTTTGTTTTTGTTCTTCATTACCAAATAAGACAATTGGTAAAGTTCCGATCCCTACATGGGCACCATGTGTAATCGAGAAACCACCTGCTACAGATAATTTTTCCGCAATTAATGCAGAAGAAATTTTATCTAATGCAATTCCGCCGTATTCTTCTGGAATATCCGCTGCCAATAAACCAAGGTCTCCAGCAGATTTAAGTAATCGAACCGAATGCTCGAATTCGTGATTTTCCAATTTTTCTACTACAGGTAATACTTCATTTGTTACAAAGTCCTCAGCAGTTTTCGAAATCATTTTTTGCTCATCTGTAAAATCCTCAGGTGTAAATATACGGTTTGCATCTACATCTTCTACTAAAAAGCTTCCACCTTTAATCATTTGTTTTACTTCCGTCATGTTAAATTCCCCCTTGAAAAGTTTGGTTATAGCAGTTCGAACACTCCGGCAGCTCCCATTCCCCCACCGATACACATTGTGACTACTCCGAATTGTTTCCCTTGTCGTTTAAGCTCACCCATCATTTTTAATGTCAAAATTGTTCCAGTTGCCCCTAGTGGATGTCCCAGTGCAATGGCTCCACCATTCACATTGACTTTATCGATATCAATTCCTAAATGACGTACAACTTGGATCGATTGAGAAGCAAACGCTTCATTAATTTCCCAAACATCGATGTCATCGACAGATAATCCTGCAAGTTTCAATGCTTTTGGAACCGCTACAATCGGACCAATCCCCATTACGTCCGGTGCTACTCCTCCTACTGCAAACGAACGGAATTTAGCAATTGGTCTTAATCCTTGCGCTTCTGCAACTTCCCGGTCCATGACAAGTACCGCTCCTGCCCCGTCTGAAGTTTGCGAAGCATTACCTGCTGTTACCGAGCCGCGTACATTAAATGCTGGGCGCAACTTTGCAAGTGTTTCAATCGATGTACCAACTCGAACTCCTTCATCCATTTCAAATAAAAACTTCTTCTCTTGTGCTTTGTTATTTTCATCTACAAAATGCTTCACTACTTCTACTGGAACAATTTCATCATTAAATTTACCAGCAGCAATGGCAGCTGCAGCTAATTCATGTGAACGTACTGCAAATGCATCTTGGTCTTCGCGACTCACACCGTATTTATTTGCCACTTGTTCCGCTGTATGTCCCATCCCCATATAGTATTGCGGAGCTGTTTCTGCTAGTTTGGCATTCGGTCGAATTGTATTTCCCATCATCGGCACCATACTCATCGATTCTACTCCACCTGCAATAATTGCCTCGGAATGGCCAAGCATTATACGCTCTGCTGCATATGCAATGGATTGCAAACCAGATGAACAGAAACGATTTACTGTAATCGCTGGTGTAGAATCAGGAAGACCTGCTATAGCCCCTATATTACGGGCAACGTTCATCCCTTGTTCTGCTTCTGGCATGGCACAGCCTAATATTAAATCATCGATTGGCCCATCATAGTTTCCTGCTCTTTTTAACGTCTCTTTCACAACTAATGCTCCAAAATCATCTGGACGAACAGTTGCGAGAGATCCTTTTTTCGCTTTACCAACTGGTGTTCTTGCACCTGCTACGATAACTGCTTCACGCATGAGTTTTCCTCCTTTATCACCTACGCACAATTAGTTGCGTAATGGCTTACCTTTCACTAACATATGTTGCATTCTTGCTTGCGATTTTGGATCTGCTACCAAGCTCAAAAATGCTTCGCGTTCCAAGTTAAGTAAGTATTGCTCATCTACTAAAGTACCGTATGGAACTTCTCCACCAGCAATCACATAGGCAAGCTTTTTCGCAATTTTCAAGTCATGCTCACTAATATAGCCCGATAAGAACATGCCTTCAGCACCTAAAAGTAAAGTTGCATATCCAGGAGACCCTGTTACAGGAACCTTTTCTCGTAACGGAGCTTTATATCCAGCATTTGCAAGACTTAGTGCTGCTTGTTTTGCATCATACAATTGATGATCCGGGTTCACACTAATACCATCCGCAAAGTTTAAGAAGTTATTTTCAAGCGCTTCGTCTCCAGATGTTGAAACCTTTGCCATTGCAATTGTTTCAAATACTTTATTGGCAACGTATTGATAGTCGACTTGAACGCCTTTTGGTAGTCCTTTTAAATGCTTCATATATAGCTCTTTGTTGCCTCCTCCACCAGGGATCAGACCAACACCGGCTTCCACTAGCCCCATATAGGTTTCAGTCGTTGCTTGAATATGCGCCGCCGGTAAACAAGCTTCTGCACCACCACCAAGTGTCATCCCAAATGGTGCAACTACTACTGGTTTAGAGGAATATTTAATTTTCATCGTTGCATTTTGGAAGCTACGAATAACAAAATCCAATTCAAATAAGTTATCGTCTTGTGCTTCCATCAAAATCATTCCAAGGTTTGCCCCAACACTGAAGTTTTTCCCTTGGTTTCCAATAACAAGACCTTTAAAGTTTTTCTCCACTTCCTCAATTGCAAAGTTAATCATTTGTAAAATGTCGAGCCCTATTGCATTCGATTTAGAATGGAATTCTAGTAAAGCAATTCCATCACCTAAATCTATTAAACTAGCACCAGAATTAGATTTAATAACACCATGTTTTTTCTTATAACGTTTCAGATCGATTACTTTTTCATTGAAAGAAACGATCTTATAGTCATTTCCATCAAAGTAATAAAGATCTCCATTTTCTTCTTTATAAAAGGATTCGTACCCTTTATCTAAAAGCGACTGTACGAATACAGGGATTTCCTTTCCTTCTGCTTTCATCTTTTCCACTGACTCTTTGACACCGATTGCATCCCATATTTCAAATGGCCCTTGCTGCCAACCAAATCCCCATTTCATCGCCTGGTCAATGGATACAATATCGTCTGCAATTTCCCCGTGTAAGTCAGCTGAATAAATAAGTGTCGGGCTTAAAATGCTCCAAAGCAGTTCGCCAGTACGGTCCTTTGCATATGTTAACGTTTTCACTTTGGCCGCTAAACCTTTTTGCTGTTTTGCCATTTCCATCGATGGTGTTTTTAGCTTTTTAACTGGCTCGTATTCAAGTGTTTCTGGATTTAATTCTTTAATCTCTTTACCTTCTTTTAAGAAGAAACCTTGCCCTGTCTTGGCACCAAGCCATTTATTCTCAAGCATTTTATGCATAAATGCCGGTACTTCAAACACTTTTTGCTCTTCGCCAGTTGTTTGGTCGTATACGTTTTTCGCAACATGTGCAAAGGTGTCTAATCCAACTACATCTAATGTACGAAACGTCGCAGATTTTGGGCGTCCGATTAGTGGTCCAGTAACTGAATCCACTTCCCCTACAGAATATCCGCGTGCTTGCATTTCTCGTAGTGTCACAAGTAAACCATACGTGCCGATTCGATTGGCGATAAAGTTAGGTGTATCTTTTGCTAATACTACCCCTTTTCCTAAAACGTCTTCTCCAAATTGCTTCATATATTCTACAACTTTGATATCAGTTGTTTTAGAAGGTATCACTTCTAATAGCTTTAAATAACGTGGTGGATTAAAGAAATGCGTTCCTAAAAAATGTTTAGCAAAATCTTCCGAGCGTCCTTCCACCATTGCATTAATACTAATGCCTGAAGTATTGGAACTAATAATAGTCCCTGCTTTTCGTACCGCGTCTATTTTTTCATATAAGCTTTTTTTCACGTCTAAATTTTCCACGACTACTTCAATGATCCAGTCAACTTCTTTTAATTTGTCTAAATCATCTTCTAAGTTTCCAGCAGTAATGAGTTGTAGGTTTTTAGTCGAAGTAAGAGGCGCTGGTTTTTGTTTCAACAATTTTTGCAATGCCGTGTTGGCAAATTTATTACGAACTGCTGAATGCTCTAATGTTAATCCTTTAGCTTCCTCATCTTTACTCACTTCTTTTGGTACGATATCTAACAATAATGTTGGAATACCTATATTCGCTAAGTGAGCTGCAATTCCAGACCCCATTACCCCCGAGCCAAGAACCGCTGCTTTTTTAATTTGAAATGTCACGTGCAAAAGCCTCCCCTTTGTTTTGAATGAATGCTCATTCATTTTATTCATAAAAAAAATAGAAACACTCTCTATGACTATTAGTTTAGAACAATTTTTAAATTTTCGCAATAATAAAATGAATAAAAACGAGCAATTTTCTTTCTACTCTTTCTGAAACAGTGTAAACTAATTTAGAAAAGTGAAGGCGCCTGCTTAGCAGCGACTTAGTTCTTCTTCAAGGAGCTTGTGCAAGAGCAGAAGATTGACATTTGATTTTGAGGCCGTCGCCTGGAACCTAAATAGGAAAACAAATCATAGGAGGTTTTTAATATGAACAAAATTACAACTGTAGAACAATTCAACGAAATTATTTCTGGTGACAACGAAGTACTAGTAAAATTCGAAGCTGGTTGGTGCCCAGATTGCCGACGCATGGAAATGTTCATCGATCCAATCATTGAAAAGTATAACCAATACACATGGTATGAAGTAAACCGAGATGAATTACCGGAAATCGCTGAAAAATACGAAGTAATGGGTATTCCAAGCCTTCTTATTTATCAAAATGGCGAGAAAAAAGCACATTTACATAGTGCCAACGCTAAGTCTCCTGAGCAAGTTACAGAATTCTTAGATGCTCAAAACTAATTTGAAAAAGACTGTTCTATTGCAGAGCAGTCTTTTCCTATTATCGCTTTTATAATTCCTTTACCATAAACACTTGAGAGATTTCCGTATTTTTAAATCCTTTGTCTTGTAAAAGAGGAATTACTTTTTTAGAATGATCCATTAAATTATAGGTTGTTCTTTTAAGGGAGCTTTGAAAAAGTAAGCCTTCTTGGAGAACTGCTTGGAGTGCACGCTCTCCTTCTTCATTTTCCTTCTTAATAGTAGCTTGAAATAAAGTGACCGCTTCCGCTTCGAAGCCGAACTGCTGCTTTGTTCTTACTAAACAAGCAGCTAGTATTTCATTCCCCTTCCTTGCAATAACCGCTTCGCCACCGACTTTCGGAATAATAGAAGGATCAACTTGCCACGGAGCAACAGAAGGAAAGATGCTTGTAGCTACCGCTTGTAATGCTGGAATTCTTTGTATGGAAAATTCATTGGCTATTTTTTCATCAAAAATAAGCTCTCCCGCTGCCTCTAAAAAATGCAGTGTATCGATTACTTTGTATCCTACTTTTTCATATAGTTTAATAGCTGGTTGATTTACAGACAAAGCTTCCAATGTAGCAATTTTTACATCTTCCTGCTTCAAAATATTTAGAGCTTTTTCTATGAGCGAAACACCAAGCTTTTTTCCTCTATACGCTGGAATGATACCAGTTCCCCCGTTCCAAGCAACTTTCTGTCCATCTACTTCTCGAATGCCTTGTAATACAAATCCAATCGGCTTACCTTCATCCAACATAATAATCGATAGTGCTGGGGAAAGGTTTTCATTTCCAAAACGAGCAACAAAAGCATCCAATGGCATTTTCATCGGAATATAATAGCCTTCAAACCCGTTCGTAAAAAGTTCGTATGCTTCTTGAAAGGTGATCTGGTCCATTGTTTTAAACGTAATCATGTTATCCCTCCTTTTAATATGATGTGAAACAAATAGGACTTCGTTTCGGCATAAACCATTCGTCTAACAATTGAGGATTTATATTATTTATAGAAACATTCCCATAATTATAAAGCGTTTCTATAGAAATACATCCCATCCACCAAGAACTAATATCTTGAATGCCTATTTTAATATTCGCTCCTTCTGCGTAATTCAATAATTTCGTAGCACTCCACATTTCATCCTTATAAATGACTTCAAATAGACCATTTTGTTTTGGTAAAAATGTATCTTCTATTTCTATAACTATTTTTACATATTGATCTGGTTTTCTAAGTTGCTGAAAATTCATTTCATGAATAAAATCAATGACATTTGTTATTCGATACATGAGTCCTGTTCCCGAAGTTGCCACTTCGTGATATACACTTGGAATAAGATGATTGGAACCATTCAATGGATTGGTCAGTGCATACACGAAAGATTGGTCATTTGTCCGAAAAATAACTCGATCCATTTGATCCTGTTGGGAATGTAACCAAGAAGCCAGTTGTTGGTAGGCATCTGGTTTTGTCCATATCCACTCATGGACGATCATATGTTGATGTAAAAAGTGACTATCTTTTACAGATTCTAATGTAAATGCTAATGCACCTACTAGTTGCCCATTTTCTTTCACGCCAACATAATTAGTCACCCCATTCTTAATTCGTTGCTGTTCGGTCCACGTTCTTTTAATCATTCCATGATTTTTTTGAGCATAGCTGTTATAGAGGGAAACGATTGCCTCCTCATCTTGTGGTGTCAAAAAGGTAACCAATCCTTTCTCACCAGTGACAATTAAAGCATTCGGTTTTATTTTAAATTCATATTTCAAAGGTCCATAGCCATACCCCATCTTTCGATAAAAACCTGGATTGAAAGGATATAGTGAAACTAGGCTCACATTTTCTTCTCTAGCAAAGTCATGGAAATGAGAAAGAAGCTTCAATGCAATTTTTTCTTTTTTATGTAGAAGATGCACGGCAACCATCCCAATACCAAAAATACGTTGGAATTTTCCATTTACATTACATTCAAAATCGTTCAGACGATACATGCCTAACAGTTCTTCTTCGTCATTAAAATATCCTAAATACTGAATACCATTTTGTTCTTCCAACTCTTTCGTTAAACGAACTACAAATTCCGTTTTCTTCTCTGTTGTTTGGATGTTCATGCCTGGATATGCAAAGGCAACAATGTTACTCACAGCCTCCAAGTCTGTCTGTTGTAAAAGTCGAATCAAGTCGTTCCCCCCCTTGAAAAATTATATTGATACTGAACATAATGTAATTATATTTTATTCTCAATGTTTTGATAATAGTTTTTACTATATGGTTGCAACTTATCAATGTATGATTTAATTTATACTTAAGCAATTGGCATAAAGAACAAAAGCGCATGCACCTGTCTCTGCCCCGATTTAGTAAAAAGAATTTCGAATGGAATGAAACGCATAATAGGGATACTGCGCAGTAGTGAGTTGTATGAAGTGTCCGCAGGGATTTTCGCAGCAGGGCGGACGCTTTCCGTAGGGTGAGCGATGAGCCTTCACCGCCACGCCTACGCGTGTACGTTGTGAAGGCTCATCTTACTCACTTGATCCTACTGGAGTCGCCTCCCTGCTGCGAAAATCCAATGGAGATTACTAACTAATCAATGTCCGAAATTAACAATAAGCGGTTGAACGAGACAATATACACTGCGAACTTGATAATAAGACAGCTGAACACGACAAACTAGTCGAGCAGTTGCTGGTCAGGCGAGTTCAGCGGGATTTTAGGCATATTATTCCTATAATATGCCTAAACCATGGTCGTCTCAATCCAAGTAAAGAGCTATTGTTAGAAATTAGTTGCTTTCATATGCAATTTAGTTGCTCTCATGCTGTTTTTAGTTGCTTTCAGTGTAAAATTAGTTGCTTTCAATGACTAGTTGATTGCTCTAAGCCATTTACTGGATACACTACATGAAAGGATAATTGTTTTAATCGAGACGATACTTAATAAGTGGGCAATTTCTATTGATTTTCGCTGCAGACGTCGACTCCTACCGGATGAGGGAGCAAAATGAGCCATCCCAACGTACGCCTTTTGGCGGCGGGGATGGCTCATCGCTCACCCGGTGGAAAGCGTACGACTGCAGCGAAAATCACAGCGGTCGCTAAGACACATTATCCCTATACTACGCTCAAAACTATAAATCCAAATTTCATGTTTTTTAAAGTAACCACATGTCAAAAATTTTATAGTTTCCTAAGCGATAAAAAAAGAGTTCTTCCCAATAGATTAGGAAAAACTCTTCTTATGAGGAGCTTACATATGAAAACACAATTGCATGTTCAAGGTATCTCTCAATATGATTCATCGATTCATGCTAATTTTCAAGCATCAGCTTGTGGTCCTGTTACTGCATTTGTTCTATTAAACTATTTGTTGCCAAATGCGAATCCTTTTCAACCAAATGATTTGTATAGAAAGTTAGGTGGAACAAGAATTGGTTTATTCACCTACCGATTTATTCGAAATATGCGTAAAATACTTGGTCCAAATTGGCAAATTGAAAAATGTTCCCTACATACTGCCCTACAGGAACTTAAAAACGGACGACCAGTTGCACTCAAATTCGATAAATACTTTTCCTTACAATGGAATAAAAAATCAACATTCGCTTATCACTGGGTACCCCTTATCGGATATGAAATAGAAGATGATGAACTTGTCTTAGTCATTCATGATAATGGAGGTCGAAACCGTGAAAGCAAAATTCGTAAAGTTCCTTATTCCCCAAATGCATCGATCTTAACTTTCATACAAGTAACTCCATTGGCTGCCCTTTAGTTTTGAAGCTGTCTTGCTAATATCGTATAGCCATGCTCATACAAATAATCGAATTTCGAAGATGCGATGTCCTGAACAACTAAGTGATCTAGTTCTGCTTCAATCGGGACATCCCTTCTGATTGTTGCAAGTTCTTTCGATAGTTTCAACATTTCTAAGTCTGTCTCAATTTTCGTTCGTTGTCCTGCTTTCAATAAATGAAGGGAATCTATAACCGCTTCCACAGTTCCGTATGTTTGTACTAATTGTAAAGCTGTTTTCGGTCCAATTCCTTTCACGCCGGCATAGCCATCACTAGTATCCCCCATAAATGCCTTTACATCAGGGAATAACAATGGAGAAATGCCATACTCTTCTATAAAACGGGCTTCATTGTACACATCATAGATTGTAAATCCTTTTTTCGTAAAGGCAATTTCTGTAGATGGATGTAGTAGCTGCAATAAATCTTTATCCCCACTTACAATCGTAAACCTTGCGTCATCTTGCCATTTATGTGTAATAGAAGCAATTGTATCATCCGCTTCCATTCCGACTACCCCAAAATTCATCCATCCCAAATGCTCGGACAAATCTTGTGCCATATCAAATTGTGGAATTAGTTCTTCTGCTGGTTTCGGGCGGTTTGCTTTATAGCCGTCATACATTTCATTGCGAAAAGTATGCATCCCTTTATCCCAACAAATTGCCATATGCGTCGGTTGCATTAAATTTTGTGCAGCAAGTACATGGCGGGCAAATCCTTGCACTGCATTCGTTGGAATCCCTTTATCATTTTTAAAATAATTTCCAGACATCGCGGTTGCGAAAAATGAGCGAAATAGTAGTGCCATTCCATCTATTATAAGTACATGTGGTTTATCTTGATTCATATTCAACATCCTTTTTCATTGATTAAACACTAGTATAACATGTGTGTGAAATCGATTGAATACGGGTATATAACTAGAAATATATATTTGGAGGATAAGTCAATGAACATACATAATGGCACACTTTTTTGGCCCACAACAACACCCTCTTTTAAACCTCGAAGTAAGAAAGAAAAGCTCGATTTATATGATGTAGTAATCGTAGGTGCTGGCATGTCCGGTTCACTAACAGCACTCGCTTTAGTAGAAGCTGGTCTATCAGTCGCCATATTAGATAAACGGGAGATGGGCTCCGGCAGCACAAGTGCAAACACGGGTTTACTACAGTATTCGAATGATATCATGCTACATGAGTTAATTGATCAAATTGGTGAAAAAGAGGCTGTTCGCTTTTATAAGCTTTGTTACGAAGCAGTAGATGATATTGAAACAATAGTAAATCGACTAAATTTGGATGCCGAGTTAATACGTAGACCAAGTATTTGCTACGCAAGTGATGAAAAAGATGTGAATAAGATCCAAACAGAATACGCTACTTTGAAAAAGTATGGATTTCCATGTGACTATTTCGAACAACATGATATAGAAAAAAAGTTTCCATTCTCAAAACTAGGTGCTTTAGTTACCTTTAACGATGCAGAAGTAAATCCATTGAAATTTGTACAAGGACTTCTAGAGAAAGTAGAAGCAAAAGGAGCCCATTTATTCCCACATATTGATGTACAGGATGTATTTAATGAAGACAATCATCTCGACATCCGAACTTCTGAACAATCTTTCCAAGCAAAACACATCATATATACAACTGGCTACGAAACAACACCTGTCGGCAACAGAATAGGAGCAGATATTAACCGCTCATATGTATTTGTAAGTAATCAAATAGAAGATTTATCGGACTGGTATAAAAAAGCTCTCATTTGGGAAACGAAAAGACCATATCTATATATGCGGACAACTGTAGACAATAGACTGATTGTCGGTGGATTAGATGAGGATATACCAGAAGCCCCAGTTTCAGATGAATTAATCATGAAGCGAGCAAACAATTTATTAAATCAAACAAAGAAATTATTCCCAAATTATGACGTGAACATCGAATATGCTTACGCAGCAAGCTTCGGAGAATCCATTGATAATCTGCCATTCATCGGCGAACACCCAACCAAAAACAATCACTACTATTTATTAGGCTACGGTGGGAACGGAACGGTGTACAGTATGTTAGGGTCTCAAATTTTAAGGGATTTGATCACTGGGAAAAGAAATGAAGATGCGGAGATTGTTGGATTGCGTAGGAAATATGGAGTGACGTAAAAGCACGAAGGTGAGTAGCACTCCCTTCGTGCTTTTTATGAAATAATTTTCAATACATCCGCTACATCTCGCATATGCATACTTTGAAAATTGTAATTTGCTTTTAAATAATCTACATGCTTTAAGATTTCTTCGAGAAACTGCAAATTCTCTTCAATATTCTTTCCAAAATTATGTGGATGCCACCAAAGATGATATAGTTCATTGTTTTTAGCAGCTTTTGTTAATCCATTTTTTATACGTCTCAAACGCAAACTTTCTAATACTGCAAGTTGTTTACTATAGGGTCTTAAAAAGCGACTCGATTTTATGTTGATAATCGGTTCCTTTTGGATATTTTTCAATGAATACGTGTGGTGCCCAGTCAGATTTACATATGCATCGATTAAACGCAACATTCGCTTTGTTACTGGATTTGTTTTACTCGTGTAAGCTCTGTAAATCCAGCTTTCTTCATTTCCACGATAGGCGCTGATCCCGTATGTTTTGCAAAGGTTTAAATAATCATTATTTGTCTGATTTCTAGGAAAAACTAAAGAGGTAATGCCCTCGCCAAGTTGAAAAACTGCTTGTAAATCTTTTGCAAAATGAGCGGTTTGTTGCCCATCTTCTAAACAGTAATAATGTGAAAATGTATGGGTAGCAATTTCTTGATTAGGTATTACGTTGATCATATCGACAAGTGATTTTCCATAATGATACGGATCTTGTATTTCATCTTCTCCAACTTGCCATAGATTGGATTTAGCTGAAAAAGCTTCATTTTCATACGGTGTATCCAAACTTTCTAACCTTGCTAAAAGTTCATCTTTACTTTGACAATAGAGCATTCCAACAATTGCCCACGTTGCGTGAATATCATACTGTAGAAACAACTGCAAAATCCGTGGAATAGCAAGACGAGCTCCCAGTATATTTTCTCCATATTCTTCTAGAGTAAATACATCATGGACTCCCCAGTTTAGCTCCATATCTAAAGAAATAACGAGTGCCCCCAGGACTTCATCCTTCCTTTATTTTAATTGACCTTAGCCAAAGAATTAGCTTGCCTACGATTGAATTTGCCTCATAACCAGAGTACACTTCCGTAATTTCTCCACCGAATTCTAATTTGAATTTGCGAATATTTTCATTAGTAGTAAGTCCCCCCATATCATAAGTTGTATGATGATGCCCTTTGAAATATAAAATGTTACGCCATAGTAAAAAGCGACTAGCTTCACTTAAAAGTCTTTTTTCTTCCCTTTTTTCCTTTAAACGAAAATGAGAAGCCGAATACAAAGAAAAAGTAGTGTTACCATCTGAAATATACACTCTATAGCACAGAACTTCATCTAAATGATTCAAAAGCTTGGTAATCACAAGGGCATCCTTGTCTTTTAACATCCTCATCGTATTCACATGAAAGGAATTACAAGGGTAAGTGTTAGCAAACTTTGCAAAATGATTATAAAACTTTTGGAAAGCTCGTATATCTGCCATTTCTGGCCTATCGATTACTTCGATCCGAAATTGGTGACCCGCAGCTTTATTAATTTGTTTTCTATTTGTTCGATGCAATTGTTGAAACAATTCCACTTCACTTTTTGTTAAATCAATATGAATCGTCTCTGTTCTTTGTAAAGCATTTTTGGGAATTAATGAATGAGAAAATCCTAGAATATCAGTAGATTTTTCATCCACCTTGTATTCATCCAAAAAATAATACATGTCCATATTTATATTCAAAAACTTTCTCTCTAAGAGGATTATAAAAATACCTTCTCTCTTATTCTACTTACATATCATTCATTTTACATATTCGGGATTTCCAATTAAGTTCTTGTTTCCTTAAATTATTTAGAGATAATTATCTCTTTTGCCCAAAGAAAGTCACGATAAGTTTTTGCACCCAACTTATTAGTTGAGAAGATAGTTTTTCTTGTACATTCATCCCACTCATCATAAGAAGTTAAAGTTCGAATTGATTTCTCCTTTATATTTCTCGCTTGCAAATAGTTGGATAATTTATGTGTAGTAATACTTTTCTCTGATAACCCATGCAAGTAAAATACGATACTCTTCTTTTGAGTAATAATAGAATCTAAAACAAACATAATAACTCGATCTATATCTCTCTTTCGTACTATTAAGTCCATAAACAAGGCCTCTTCAAAAGCTAAAAAGTGGGCGATGTAACCAAACCAAGTTCTTTTCAATTGAAACGGAAAAAAAGCAATCATTCGATTATTCTCTTTTACTGCATAAATTTCCACTTCCGCATTTCTACCCGAAACTTCCCACCACTTACAAACATATTCAAGTTCGATAAAGGGGTTTGAATTATTATTTTCCTCTAAAATAGTATTCCATTCTTTTTCAAATAATCTTAAATGCTTAGACGATTTAATCAGAACGAGCTCCAAGTAATCCTCCCTTCAAGTTAAGTCTGTTTTATATGCGTATAATAATTAATGGTCTCTTCTAGGGCTGATGCAAAACTATATGTTGGTTGCCATTCAAAAGATGCTATAGCTTTTTCGTTAGATAGCACACTTCTTTCAATTTCTCCTTCACGTAATGGTTGGTATATAGGATTGGTTCGAACTCCCGTAAGCTCCGTTAATCCCTCGAACACTTGTTGAATCGATATTTCCGTTGAAGAGCTAATATTAAATATTCCAGTACTTTCTGATGTTAATGATTGAATGCAAGCAGCTGCTACATCTTTTACATAGATGAAATCCCTTGTTTGACTGCCATCAAAAATCACTGGATCTTTTCCTTCTAACAGACGATCAAGGAGGCTTGTAATTACACCACCTGCCTGTAAAGGACCGAACACATTGGAAAATCTTAAGATGCAACTCTTTAAATTAAATAGTTTTTCGTATAGTAGTATATAATTTTCAGCGGAGAGTTTAGATAAGGCATAAAAGGATAGTGGAGCAAGCTTCGAATCTTCTTTTATAGGTAATATAGAAGGATTTCCATACACTGCAGCAGTTGATGCAAAAACACATTTTTTTACATTATATTGTTTGGAAAAACGAAGAATATTAAGTGTACCAAGTAAATTTGCTTGGCAGTCCTCCATAGGTTTCAACATGGAGTTAAATACAGATGATTGTGCAGCTAAGTGAATGACATAGTCTGGTTGTTCACGTAGGAATACATTCTCTAAATCATTTTCTGTAATATCTAATTCATAAAATCGTGTATCTTTCACAATATTACTTTTCGTACCCGTCGATAAATTATCTACTGCAACAACGGTAAATTGCTGTTTTAATAAGGCTTGTACGACATAAGTTCCGATAAAACCAGCAGCTCCAGTAACTAATACTTTCAATTTTTCTCCTCCGATAAAGTTAAGTTGTAATACGTAGAAAGTGTTTTTTCATACATTTTTTCGAATGTAAAACTTGTCTCATATAATTCACGACTTTTGTTTCCCATTTTTTGACGAAGTAACTCATCGTTTATCAATAAGGATAGCTTCTCTGATAAGTTTTCATGAATTAAAAAACCATTTCTCCACTCTCTGACAAGCTCTCTTACCCCTCCCACATTTGATGCAATAATCGGAAGTCCTTGTGACATTGCCTCCAATATACTTAATGGCAGACCTTCCCATGAGGAAGTTAGGGTGAAAATATCTGAGTCACTTAATAACGCCTGGATGTTTGAATAATTGCCTACAAAGGTTACTTTGTCCCCTAAATTATTTTCTTGCACAAATTGAACGGATTCAGTTCTTAAACTTCCATCGCCTGCAAAAATCATATGCCAGTTTAATTCCTTCAGAGGTAACAGAGCCTCTAAAAGTTCTCGTTGTTTTTTAGGTTTCTCAAAGCGAGCGACCATTAAAATATTCACAATTTCTCTAGGGGTACTTTCTAATTGTCCATTTTTCATATCTCTCACACCATTATGAATAGTCTTTAGCTTTTCAAATGGTAGTACTTGATGTTTTAAGGCTAGGTTTCGATCATAATCGCAAACAGTAATTACAGTTTTGCTAATCTTCCCTACCCATTTTTCAATTTTTCTGTACAAGCGTTGCTGTTTTTTCGCTACACCTTCTGTAAAGGACCAACCATGTGCGGTAAATACAAAAGGGATGCGAAGAGACCAACAGGCAATCCTGCCTAAAATACCAGCTTTCGAAGAATGAATTGCCACAATATCTGGTTGTAGTTTTTTTATATTACGGCGTATTTCTAGTAGCGCAAAAAAATCTTTTACTAGATGAATATTTCGTCCTAAAAACTTACTACGCACATAAGTAATAGAAGGAATATACAAGCTTTCGTCTACTTTTTCTATACCTCCGCAAACAATGGTTACAATATGGCCATCTTTTATAAGCTGCCTCGATAAATCACGGACATGCACTTGAGCTCCACCTAGTTCATCCATATGTGTGATCAATTGAACAATTCTCATCTAAAATCCCTCTTTTTCCTTGATGGAATCGATGCAAAATATATGAAACATATAATTTTTTATTATATTGGCGAATAATCATCAAGAATGATCATCTGGTATTAATATAGTTTTTGAGAATCCAAAAATTGTCCGTTTTGCAATTTCTTTATTGATAGTAAATCCTAATTTCTCCAATTGCCTAATTTCTTTTGTCGATTTTGTTTTTACACTTATTAAGAATTTATTGGCTTTACTTTTCTGTTTTACAAATGAGCAAATATCGATTAAATTATCTAAACGCCAATTTTCAATAAAGACGGAGCTTTTTCTAAAATCCTTTAGATAAGAAATATCATCAATACGTATAACTTTTTCATTAGTCCAAAATATTTTTTCAAAAGTAAATTGGTCGGGTAAATAATATCCTTTATATGCACCGTATATTTTCGTGCAAACATCACGCATATGGTAGCCAATACTATCAAAGTTCTTCACGGAATCTTTGATTGTTAGCTCCAAATAATGATTAGTTTCACTATTATCAGGTACATCCTTTCGGGCAATCTCATAAATTGTGTAATGCTTCCATTCGTACAAACGCTTTAACTTTGGATGTATGAATGCTTTGATTACTTCTTTTGCACCTACAGACTCTGATTTTTTAAAAATATTTTTTAAAATGTAAAGAAGTTTTCCTATTTTATTCCGCTTGAATAAAACTAGTTTTTGATGACGCTTTATATGTGAGATACTTGACTCTTTTAGTGTCAAATAAAATCTTGCTAATTGAGCAAGTGGGGTTTTAGAAGAAAAAACTATTTTTCTTGTATAATCAAGATCAGTATTCCACTCAAACTTATATGTCTCATAACCAATACTTAAATCGAAAATATTAATACCATTTTTACTACATTGAAGAATTTTTTCCTTCTCTAAAATTCTACCGGGACTAAATACTTCAAAATCATCATCGAATCCTAATACGTAACTGATGTATCTTCCCCTGCATTTATATCCATAATTAAAAGCAATCATTTTACCATCCATAAATAATCCGTCAATCTCTGTCTTTAACGGTCCTTCAGGAAGCTGAGCTAGACTTTGATAAAAATTCCTTTCTTTTTTATTAGTAAACCCACTTGTATCATGCTTTTTTTTCCATCTTTTATCATGTAAATTGAAGATAGTTTCCATACTGTCTGGACCCGTTAGTAATACTTCAACATCTCCGTTTTCCCTAATTCGTTTCTCTCTTCGGTCTAAACGATGTAGCTTTTGCCTCTTCTTTATATATTCTTCCATCTTAATCTTTTCCAAATTAATGTAAGGTGTAATTACACGATGTGTAGAATATGCGATTTTTCTTTTCCGCAAATATACTTCCAATGTTCCATGCGATAAGCTACTCTCTAATAATCCATGTAAATGGAAAACAACATTTTTTCTTTCAGCCACTATTGAATCGATTACGAGCTCTAGAACATATTCCAAGGAATGTTCATAGGAGATGATATCCATATAGTTTGCATGGCCAAACCCAATAAAACTATATTTGTATAACAATCCATTTTTATCGTAAAGAAAAGGGAAAAAAGCGATTATCTCTGTACAATCAAAAACTGCAATAATTTCCACATTTCGCTCTGCACCTAAGTTTCTCCACCATTCATATACCCAGTCAAATTCAATAAATGGATTTGTATTATTTGTCTCTTCCAAAATGAAAGACCAGTCACCTCTAAATTGATTCAGTTGTTCTAAAGATGAAATCTTTATGTGATTCAAGTTTTTCAGAACTCCTCCTCCTTTCTAATAAAAATTAGCATAGTTATTACAAGTGAATTTTTTTCTTAAAATAACTTAGGATTAATTTCGTTTCTTTCACTTTTAAAAAGTTTACGAGAATGAAATAGACTACACTTCCTGCACAAATGACTACTGTCATTTTTAATAAAGCATTCCATTCTGGAATTATATACACGTATAAGACGTATACAATACTCCCCATCACAGTTGAAGCAAAAGTCACTTTTACAAAAGTAATAAAGTTCCCTTTCAAACCGAAAGCTCCAATTTTTTTTCGAAGACTGATAACTAAAAGAGTCGAGCAAAAAAGTGCTGAAATACTTGTTGCAAGTGCAAGTCCACTTATCCCCATATATGAAGATAATACGAAATTTAACACTATATTCAAGACAACAGAAATAGACGCATTATACATAGGGGTTTTCGTATCTTGAAGAGAATAGAATGTACGATTTAAAATCTCGCGAAAACCATATCCAATCATCCCTATAGAGTAGAAAAATAGCGCATGGGAAGTCATATCAATTGCACGTTCATCAAAATGACCATGTCCAAATAGTAATCTAATAATAGGGTCTGCTAAAATCATTATCCCCACGCTTGCTGGCACAACTATAAGAATTACACTTGAAATAACGTCACTAATAGACGTTTTAAAGTCTTCGTCATTTTTTTTTGCTGCCATATTTGATATAAGTGGGAACATAACCGTGACAAATGAAAGAACAAAAATACCTTGAACAAAATCATTTAATCTGCTAGCGTATGTCAAAGCAGAAATCCCTCCCTCCACTAAAGTGGAAGCAAGAGTTTTATCAACCATCAAGTTAATTTGATCTATAGATATACCAATCATAATTGGAAAGACAATTATAGCCATTTTCTTTATATTTTTGTCTGTGAATTGTACGATTGGAATATATCGATAATTCGTTTTCCATAATGTAGGGAATAAAAAAAGCATTTGAAAAAAAGCAGCTAGAACGCTTCCAATAGCCAAAATAATAATATTAGTTTGGGAGCTTATAAAAATTGAAATGATAATAATGATATTAAAAGGAAAACCGATCAAAGCAGGTATAGTGAATTTTCCATTCAATTGTAAATAACTAATAAAAAGTTGAGTTAGACTCGTGAAATAAATACCGACTAATCCAATACGAGTAAATAGTACCGCAGTTTTTAGAGTTTCTCCGTCAAAACCTAGAGCAAATAATTTTACGAGTAAATTAGAAAAAAGAAGTCCTAATAATATAATTCCTGTTGTAACTATTAATACGATATTGATTAGATTATTAGTAAAAAGAGATGCTGATCGATGACCTTTATCATGTTCGATTTGTTTAAACATTGGAATATAAGCTGTGGATATCCCTGAAATTATAAGACTGAACAATACTGATGTAATGGTAATGGAAATTATATATGCGTCACTTGTAGAGGTTGCACCATAAAAAAAAGATAGTGTTATGTCGCGTAGGAATCCAGATACTTTTGATAGAACGGCAATGATCATCAAAAGTACAGCTGTTTTTTTCATAGTTTCAATGGTATGTCCTTCTCTGCTATGTTATTTATCTTGCATATTACTAAAATGAAAATAACGGATTCGTCACTTATCACATTTTTTAGCCCTCCGCTCATCTTAAGTATTTCATTCTCTTCTATAATGTTTGCTAATATTATATTCACCTCAGATAGACTATCAGAACTAAAATAATGTATGAATAAGCCGATAATCAAAATATATTGCAACCTGTCATCTGAATTTCTTTGAAACCCAATTTATATTTCTGCTTTCTTCCAGTTAGCACTTTTAGTCAAACTCGTATATATTTTTAATCGCAAATAGAAGTAATAGAAAAAAACTTTCATTAGACATGGCATTAATAGACATATAGCTAATCCCCATACACACAATAGGTAACCAGCCAATAAAGTTCGTATTGGAAAGGGTTCTTGGAGACTCAATATTTCTAAAAATAGCCGTAAGAAAAACAAAAAATACAACAAAACCAGCGACTCCCCAAACTACAAATAACTCTAAAAGAATATTATGTGTTTCAAGATAAACTCCTGATCTTAAGTGATAATCTTGAATCCCAATTCCGAAGATCATTTGTATGGGACTTGAAGTGATTAATTGAATATATTGCTCCGCTATTATATTTCGATTACTTGTAAGAGCTGCAGGGTCATCTATAAAATCTGTAAACCTAGAGAAAAGTAATTCGATAATAGATGAAATTTCTTCACTAAAATAAAAAGTAAAAAAGGTAAGAAAAGATACTACTACCAAAATAAACGTAAATAGTTTTTTGCTTCTCTTCACCGAAAGTAAAACCTTAATTAGTAATAAAAAACACATTAAAGTAACTACTAATAGGAACATTCTAGATAAACTTAATATCCCGAAAGCTATAAAAAAAACAAACAAGATAGGATAGACTATTTTAGTTATCTTTTTTGTTTCTCTATTCACGACGTACAACATACCAAACATTGCAATCATAATATACATAGAATAATAGTTAGAATCACCTGCTCCCCCTTGGAATCTAATCGTGGCATTATTATTAAGAAGGGAGCCATACCGATCAAAAAAATCTAAAATACCATACATTGTTGAAATAAATACCCCTGCTAGGAAGTGTTTGACCACAACTTGATGATTGTATGTTTTCTTAGAATGAAGTAAAAATAATGAAACATATAAAATTGCAGAACTCCAACTAAAAAGCAGCAGTAGAGATTTAAAATTATAGTAAATAGCGTGAATCCATTCATATACAATAAAAAATCCTATGATGAATATATATGTTTTTTTTATTGGTTCGTGTATGAAGGAAAAAACTAATTTAAGTAATGCTAAACAAATAAAAATATTTAAGATTGGAACCGATAACCCGGCAACATGAATAAACATAACTCCCAAATTAGGAATTAGTAACATCAATAATGCAAAGTTACGAGCAATAGTACTGTAGAATAATCGTATACTAAAATAGGTGACTAAAAAATATATAAGGAATGTACTATGAAACAGTTTGTCACCTAAAAGACAGATCCCTGTAACAACTATATCAATAGAACTAAAGTACAATTCATTTCTATCATGGATACGATAATCATCTATATGCTTATGTTTATTGTCATTTTCAGATAGCATTTCTATATACCTGTTTCACCTGCTCTTTGTACTTGTCCATATCACATATAATTTCCGCTTTTATGGAAGCAGCCAAAGACATCTTTAAGTAATTTTCATCGGAATTTAATAGTGTGACAATATTATCCACGAAGTCCTTATCTGTCTTGCATATATAACCACAGCTTTTATCTACAACATTTTCTATGCCAACTAGGTGTGGAACAATAATGGGCCTTCCCATGGATAATGCCTCGATTGCAACCATCGGTAATCCTTCTGATTTAGATGTCATTACAAGAACTTTTGAATTTTTAAGTATAGGATATGGATTTACTAAAAAACCTTTTAAATCAATATTTCCCTGCAATTTCTTTGCTATAATTACTTTCCTACATTCTTCCTCTAGTGTTCCCCCCCCCATCATAATGACTTTCAATCCGGGAAATTCTACTGTTACTTTGGAAACTATATTAATAAATCTTAACGGATTTTTAATATCCTCAAACCTTCCTATGAAGGCTATATCATATGCTTTAACCGTATACGATGCAGCTTTTTTTGTAATCCAATTAATATCTATAATATTTTTTATCACTTTAGTTTTTTTGTTAAATAGGTGCGATAAAAATGTCTTTTCTTGGATTGCTGGGGAAACTACAATTATTTCTTTAATTTTTAAGCAGGCCAAAAAAAATAAGATAGAGTACATATTAACAGTTTTAAGCCACGCTGGATTCTGATGAATATGGGATACCACTGGAATAGTGAGCGATGCCAATAAACACTTTATAGTAGCTGTAAAATCATGCGCATGAATAATATCTGGTTTCCATTCTTTTATTACTTTTCTAATTTGTGCAAAAGAGAATTTTTCAATTGGAATATAAGTAATATCCCTACTCGCTAAAATGTCTTTAATCCCACCAGCTGGAGATGCATAAGCACACTCAAAGGATTCTGACAAATTACTTATTATACACATAGCTACATTCTCTGCCCCCGCAAAATCGTTTGAACTTAGGACATGTAACACCTTTTTTTTCATTTCTTCCTCCTTTCTTGTATTCTTAAAAGAAAATGAAAAAAGAAGAATACATTTTTTTACTCTGTTTCAATATAATAATCGTAATAATAATGATCCTTCTCAAGTTTAAAGTTATTAAGAATAACCCCGATAGTCTTTGCTTTAGAATAAAGAAGAACTTCCTTAGCTTTTAAAATGTTTTTCCGCTGTGTAAATCCAGAACTAACAACTACAATTGTCCCATCACATTTTTCAGCTAAAATCTGAGCATCAGCTACCGATAGGAGTGGAGGCGCATCCAAAATGACAATATCAAATCTTTCTTTCATTTCTTTCATAAATTTATCCATTGAATTAGATCCAAGAAGTTCAGCTGGATTCGATGGGATTGGCCCACAAGTTATTATTTTTAATCCCTTTATCCCCGATTCTTTTACTATATCTTCAAACGCCCAATTGCTCATAAGTAAGTTTGTAAAACCCGGGGAAATAAAAAGATTAAAAGTATAATGCATAGTTGGTTTTCTCAAATCTGCATCTATTAAGAGAACATTTTTTCCATCTTGAGCAAATGCAATAGCGATGTTTGCAGCAATGGTGGATTTACCTTCGCCCACAGAAGATGAAGTGACTAGTAATGTTCCAAATTCCTTGTCCTTCATAGAGAATTTAATATTTGACCGAATCGTCCTAAATTGCTCGGATACGATTGATTTAGAATAGTTGCTTGTCACAAGTTTCCTGCCCGTCCGATTCTGCTTTGTCTTCTTAAACACTTGTCTTTTTGCCCCTTTTCAATTTCTTCGATGTCTTTTGGGTAATCGGACTTATGAGGCCAAGAACCGGAATTCCCACTAATTCTTGAATGTCCATTTCCGTTTTAACTGTAGTATCGAAATATTCCATTATGAACGTAATTCCAACTCCAATTATTAAGCCAATTACTGCTGCTATTACTACATTTAAAGGAATATTTGGTGAAATAGGCTTTATATATTCTTTATCCAGTGCTGGGGAGAGTATCGTTACATTATCGACATTCATAAGAACACTAATTTCTTCTTGAAATACCTTTGCTGTCATATTAGCAATTTCCACAGCTTTTTTTAGTTCTTGATCTTCTACGATCACATTTACGACCTGTGAATTTTGTTCACTAATTAAAGAAATCTTATTAGTAAGTAAATCTGGAGTTGTATCTAAATTTAAGTTGGTAATTACTTCAGATAAAATAACTGGACTTTTAATAATGACGTTATATGTGTTGATTAACTGAAGATTCGTTTGGATATCTTGTGTATTTAATTGTTCTTTCTCAAATGCCTTTTGATTTATTAATATTTGTGTGGAAGCTTCGTAAGTTGGCGGCCAATAGAAGTAACTGATTAAAGTAATCACAGTCACTATTATTAGAAAAACACTTATAATAAGTGCTAGTCTTTTTTTTATTGCTTTGAACAAGTCATGAATGCTCATTTTATCTTCCATACGAATTCCTCCTCCTTCTATTAGATTTTTTCCGTATGAATGTTAGATAGGAGCGCTTAATTTGGTTAGGAGGATATTTCTAATTACTCACTTTTTTGAAACCAATAGGTGTCAGGGGTTGAAATTCTGTGCCAAAGAGGACATGTTTTGCATTTTCAATAAAATAAGTTAGCAGTTTTTCTGAAAATTTTTTCTGTACATATTGATACGCTTCCTTTAACAAAAAAGGACGAGATAAATGATGATGTGAATCGGATGATATGAAATGTACTAAATTATGATTTAATAAATCTCTTGTGTATTTTTTTATTTTAAATCCATCTACGCCTATCAAACTGGATGCTGTAATTTGGATCAAAGCCCCCTTTGTTACTAATTCATACACCAACTGTTTATTTTTTCGGAGTACTAGATTTCTTTCCGGATGTACAATAATAGGAATAAAACCTTTTAATTGTATTTGAAAAAGAATATCAAACAAAAAAGAAGGCAATTGATAATTAGGAAACTCTATTAAAATATATTTTCCACTATTAGCTAGCGTTAATAATTGATCTCCGATATCTCCGTGCATTCCATTATAAAAATTAATTTCTTGTCCCGGTAAGATTTTTATAGGAATTTTTTTCAAAGCTATTTCTCTAGTTAGATTTAATACCGCTTCTTTTATTTGTTTTGGATCGTTCCAATATTTCTCATTATGATGCGGTGTTGCAATAATATGTGTTACACCATTTTCTACTGCATTAGCCGCTAGTAATATCGCGTCCTCCATCGTCTGAGCTCCGTCATCCAGTCCCGGTAATATATGGTTATGAATATCAACAATCACGAATCTAATACGCCCCCTTCCCCCGAATAACTAATAATATGGTACGAGCTATGATTTTTATGTCTAAAGCTAGGGAGCAATTTTCCACATAATATCGATCCAACTCCATTTTTTGACCATGACTTATTTCGGAACGTCCATTTATTTGTGCATAGCCTGTTATACCGGGTTTTACTCGTAATCGCTTCTTCTGCTCTTCCGAATAATGACTCGTAATTTCAACCATCTCCGGTCTTGGCCCGACAAAACTCATATCACCTTTTAGCACATTCCATAACTGAGGAAATTCATCAATGCTATACTTCCTATATATTTTTCCAATTTTCGTCACTTCTTGATCTATTGGTTTTACAAAAGAAAAGTCTTTTGGAACGCCATTTCCCCATTCATATTGATGACTGCTAGACTCATCCATTATTGGTTGCATCGTTCGGAATTTCCAAATTAAAAAAGACGTATTATTTATACCACTTCTAATTTGCCTAAAAAAAATAGGCCTACCTGAAAGTAACAATGCAAGAATCGAAAATAATAAAAGTAATGGGGCAAAGAGTAGTAGAAGGATAATACTAGCCATGATATCGGCGATTCTTTTACCGAAGCGGGAATAGAAATTATGGACTGATTCCGAAAGCACAACTTCTTTCATACTTTCCAATGCATGGTCTCCTTTACATAGTTAAATATGTGCTATTGAAATTAGTATATTATCGTTTGGTACTAAAAAAGAACTAAGAAAAATAATTTATAAGACAAGTTCTATTTAAGCAAAAACAAGCCGCTCCAACGTTTTCACGTTAGAACGGCTTGTTAATTTATTGACATATTAAAATAAAATCAATCAATATATATCTTTTTACCTAATAAGCTAAATTCTTTTAAATCTACTTTAGTCACTTAATCTGCATCAGTTAATGCAATCACTCGATTACAAAGTCTCTGAACAAGCTTAGCTTCATGACTGACTACAATAATCCCCATATCCCTTTCTTTTGCAATTTCAAGAACGGCATGCCAAAGTTGGGCTTGTGTGATGGCATCGAGCATAGTTGTCATTTCATCGGCAATGAGATAACGAGTGTGTGAACCCAATGCTCTTGCTACACAAAATCGTTGCAATTCTCCTCCGGATAACTCGTTTGGATACCGCGAGAGCCATTCTTGCTTAATTCCTAATAAATCGAGCAGTCCTTGATCAGGTCTTCCTCCTTCATTCAGCACTTTTTCCATTCTCCAGCGTGGATTTACTGCTTTTTCTGGATGTTGGAAAACTAATTGTACTGGATGAATTCCTTTAGTAGATACTGGCAAACCGCCTATGGTAATACTTCCTTCCAAGGGCTTTTGATATCCCGATAAGATTCGACAAAAAGTTGTTTTACCACGTCCACTAGGTCCTGTGAGTCCTACAATTTCTCCTGGTTCCACCGTTAGATTGAAATTTTGAAACAACCACGGTCCTTTGCCATATCGAAATCCAACATTTTTCGCTTCAAGTTGCATGGATACACCTCACCATTCCATTACGAAGTTCACGCATCGCCGGTTGTTGTTCACTACACGCCGCAGTCGCCTTTATACAACGTGGTGCAAACAGACAACCAGATGGCAACGCACTCGGATGGGGTTGAGTTCCAGGAATAGGGATAAAATCATTTTGTGGCAATGCTCTCCATAGCGCTTTACTGTATGGATGTCGCAAGGCCTCACCATCCCCATTAAAATTTTCTACAGGCGCTACTTCTACCGTCGTACCTGCATAAAACACAGCAATTTTATCAGCGATTGTTAAAGCAGATTCAATATCATGCGTAATTAGCATCACCGCACATCCATTGTCAGCAAATTCTCTGAAATTACTTAATGCCTCTTTCATGACAACCGGGTCTAGACCAGGTGTAGGTTCATCCGCAATAATTACTTTCGCATCGCTTACAATTGCGGTCGATAGAAGCATTCTACGTGCCATTCCACCAGAAAGCTGAAAAGGAAACATTTTCTCTACACTTTGTTTTAAGTGAAGTCGTTTAAAAACCGCTCGTTGTGCTAAAGTAGCATCACCAGTTTTTACGGAAGTACGAACTTGCTTTCCTACGCGCATAAGCGGGTCTAAATAGTTTGTCGATTGTGGAATAAGTGCAATTTCTTTCCCACGTAACGAAGCTTGCTGTGAAGTAGTGAGCACTTCCCCGTCGTATTTGATTGTTCCACTTACTGTTGCATTGTTAGGGAGAATTCCAAGAATAGCATGAGCGAGTAAGCTTTTACCTGAACCACTGGCCCCTACTACTGCCAGTATTTCTCCTTCTTCTAACGTGACATTTAAACTTGAAATAACTTGTATATTTTTCTGCTTTAAACCAGTTGTGTATTGGTTAAAAGATATTGATAAATTTTCCACTTCAAGGATAGGCATCATTTCCCCTCCTTCTATTAATCATTGCTTTTGGTAGGGTCTATTAGTAATCTAAGATTTTCTCCAATTCGATCAAATGCCTGAACGATAATGAGTAAACAAAGTCCTGGGAAAAAGGCAAGCCACCACATACCTGCAGACAAATACTTCATAGATTCTGACAAAATAATCCCGATAGCTGGTTCATGTGGCGATAACCCCAAACCTATAAAAGTCACTGCAGCCTCATGTAAAATCACATGCGGAAACAGCAACATAAAGCCAATTAAAACTTGCGGTGTCAAATGGGGAAGAATATGATGAATCGCAATCCACCATCTGGACTTCCCCATCTGCTGAGATATTTGCACATATTCGGCTGAGCGAATTTGCATAACTTCTGCTCTAATGACCCGAGCTAAACTTGGCCAATGGGTTAGCATAAGTCCCATGACAATTCCTTTGAATCCTCCGCCCAACGTAAAGGCAATCAGAATAAGCGTAACTAGATGCGGCACACTTAGAAAAAGGTCGATTAGCCAAGAAATCACACGATCTGCTACTTTTCCCATTGTTGCTGCAGCCATACCGAGCATTAGAGCGATTAATGTACTACCAACTGCTCCAATCAGTCCAACCCCAATACTTAAAGAAAGGCCCATTATCGTCCTGGTAAACATATCTCTACCTAACCAGTCAGTACCAAAGGGATGATCTAGTGAAGGTGCCAAATTCCGTGCAATCAGATCCGTAGCAATTCGATCCCTATCAAGTAGCGCACCAACTAGAACAACCGTTATTAAGAAAATAGCGAAGAAAAGAATTGTAAAAAGCGTTCTCTGTCTTCGATTGAGAGAAAATAGTTTCATCTTTTGATTTTTACTTTTCACTTTGAGACTTGGAATCATAACATTCTACTCTCCCTCGTTCTCGGATCTACTATGTAGTAGATTAAATCGGCAATTAAATTTCCTGCAAAAACAAAGAACGTACTAAATATTACTAAACCCAATAAAAGTGGAACGTCACCTCTAAGACCGGCTTCAACTGTCGCTTGGCCGAGACCCGGGTAAGAAAATACCTGCTCAGCAAGCACTGCACCACCAAACAATTCACTGAACGCAGCAAATTGTAAAGTGATGGCAGGCAAAGCTACATTTCGCAACCCATGTCTCCAAAACAAAGTGAAACCTCGTTCCCCTCTCGCTCTTGCAAACAACACATAATCACTCGAAAGAACATCGATTAATTTCTGGCGCGTATGTAATGCTACATTCGCAACGCCAATTATACTAAGTGTAATCGCTGGAAGTACAAGATGCTCTATGCGATCCGCTAAAGTAACATCTTCTGCTAGTACACCAGCTGGCACCCCTAGTCCGATCGGAAACCATCCGAGCCAAACTGCAAAAACAATCAGCATTAAAAGTCCCATCCAAAAAGTAGGCGTTGATGCAAGTGTATAACAGTACCATTTAATTATTCGGTCAATCCAAGTATCCTTTTTCATCGCGGATACAACACCCATAATAAACCCAATTATTCCTGATAAAACCCATGCTGTTACCATTAAAACAAGTGAATTTAGAAATCGTTCACCAATTATATCCGCAACAGGGCGACGATACGTCATAGAAGTGCCTAAATCTCCTTGCAGTAAAGCAGAACCCCAATTCAAAAACTGCACCATTACTGGTTTGTCGAGTCCCCAATATTCCGCTATCTTCTCTCGTTGCTCTGGACTTACTTTTAACATGTCCGCCCCAATATAAGCTTGAATGGGATCAATCGGAGAGTTTTTTATTAATAAGAACGAGATTAAACAGATAGCGACTAATAATGAAAGCATTCTCAAACCTTTCAATAATAGAAAGATTCCAATCTTTATACCAACATTTTTGCCCAACTTACTTACTCCATTTCCAATCAGCAATATTATCTGTAGCTGGCCATCCATGCCCATGTACATGGATTCTTTGTTGTCCAATATCTAAGCCATCTTTCACTAAGTACAAGTGATCAATGTTGACTAACCACGCCCAAGGAGCATCTCCTTTTGCACTTAAACCAGTCGTTCCATCCCATTGTGCTTTTTGCCAAAATTCTATAGCCTCGGATTCACTTTTAGCCTGAAGCGCCTCTTTAAAATACTCATCTACTTTGGTATTTTTATAATAACCTGTATTGTAGTACTCTACTCCGGCATTATTGCTAGAGTATATGTTGTACATTTCATGTGGGTCATGACTTCCCCATCCCATTAGTACAGCCTCTGAATACATTTTCTGCCCAATAACATCCCAACTGCCACCCTCTACTTTGATATTTATACCGAGAGGTTTCATCATATCTGCAACAGAAATCGCAAGAGATTGTCTTACTACATCATCCGCCAAATAATATAGACTAAATTCAGCTTTCAAAGAGTCTTTTTCCAAAATTCCATCGCCATCTATATCTTTCCAGCCTGCTTCTTCTAGCAGTTTACGTGCTCCATCTAAATCGGCATCTTTAATAACTGTATCCGGATTCCACCAAGGAAGACCATCAACGGAAGTGTAAGCCGGCGTTCCCTGTCCTTCCAATACACCGTCAATTAGAGCTTTTCGATCAACCGCAATATTAATGGCATGACGAATAGCTGGATCGGCTGTTACGTCATTTCCAATCGGAAAACCATCTTTCGTAACATCGCCTGATTTTACATAAGGGAATACAATCCCACGGTTGTCCACTGTTTTAACTGCTTCTAGTTTCATACCAGGCACTTTTCTATTACTAAATGCAGCAGGTATATAAGCAAGATCTACTTCGCCCGCTTGTGCAGCAGCAAATGCAGCATCTTCATTTAAAAACACAAAAGTTACCTTTTTAAAATAAGGTTTTTTCCCATAGTATTCAGGATTTTCCTTAACAATCATCTGCTGGCCTCTGTCCCATTGTACGAGCTGAAAAGGTCCTGATCCTACTGGATTTTCCGCATAATTTTTATCATATGCATGTTTTGGTACAATTCCTGTTGCCACTAGATTATTAACAAAAGTGGATTGTACTTCTTTTAAAGTAAAGGTCACTGTCGTATTATCAACAGCTTCTACTTTCTCCAATCCATTTAAATCGATAACAGATCCACTAGCAGCTGCTGTTTCGAATGTAAATTTCACATCTTCTGCTGTTAATGGCTCGCCATCTGAGAATTTCACATCATCGCGTAATTTCACTGTCCACACTTTTCCGTCTTCACTTACTTCATAACTTGTCGCTAAATCATTTACGATATTTAGCTTGTCATCTCTTTTTAACAGAGTACTTTGGAAGAGTGGTGAACCATAACGTCCCCAGCCAGTAGTTGGATCGAAACCAGTTTCAGGTTCTGATCCAAAAGCTAAAACAAGCTCGTCTTTTGGCTTGTCTTTATTGTTACCATTGTCTTGACTAGATTTAGATGTGGAACAACCAGCCAATAGAATGGAACAAACTACTACTGCTATTATTAACCCGAAAAATTTCTTTGTCATATATCCATTCTCCTTTAGATATTATTCTTGTAAATTTATACTTGTTCTACAGGCGCCACTGTAAAACTTCCGTATCCGACGCCTTTTAGACTCGTCAGCTTATTACTTAACTCTTGAACTTCTTTTACTTTTCCTTTTACAACAATTAGTTCCAAGCAACTATCATGATCCAAATGAAAGTGTGTCGTTGCAAGAATGACATCGTGAACACTATGTTGAATTTTTGTCATTTCTTCCAGTAGATTTCGTTGGTGATGGTTATAAAACAACAGAATACTTCCCGCAATAATTTGTTCACTATCTTCCCAAGTTTGTTTAACGATTGCATCTCGCACAAGATCTCGAACGGCTTCAGAACGATTTTCATAACCTTTCTGCTTGACTAAATCGTCAAACTTCCTCAGCAAATTTCCCTCCATTGAAACACCAAATCTCTTTAATGACGAATCTTGCATTTGGCTACCCCCATTATTTAATTGGATCTCATAATTCGTGACACGTTTTTTATCTTTTGTAACACGGACATACGCATAGAATGGCAAATAAATATTCTTTCTCGTTAAGTAACTACTAATCGAACAATTTTGAAAGCAAGTTGATGAATGGGATCATTCATTTGTATATGGAAGATGGAAGAAAAATATAATCGGCATGATTAAAGTTGTGTTTTGGTAATACGGTAGATTACCAGTGCGTGGGTTTGGAATGTTTGGAAACTTTCTTAGAGCTTGGTTCCACTAAGTATTATACGACTGTTTCCACAAGGTATCAACAACTAAATAGGATGGCATAAAGGAATAAGGCCCTATAAATCAGAAAATTTATAGAGCCTTTTAAATTTCTACTTTAAAAAATACTCAAATCCCATGTATTCGCTATTTTTTCTAGTAATAAAACTCCTGCTACACTACTCCCATACTCATCAATAGCCGGTCCATAAATTCCTATCCCGCATCCTTGTAGTAGCGGAGATTCCTCTTGTCTTGCACGTGGAGGCACTGCTGCCATGATTCCACCTGACACCCCAGTCTTTGCTGGGATTCCAATGAATGCAGCGAAGCGACCAGAATTATTATAGACTCCACAAGTCAGCATTAGACTCTTTGCTAATCTAGCAATTTCTTTCGGAAGAATTTGCTCTTTACGAATAGGATGATATCCATCATTCGCTAAAACTAACCCCATCAAAGCAATGTCTTCTGTGTTTACTTCTATCGAGCATTGCTTCAAATAGACTTCTAATGCTTCCTCTACGTCCATTTCCAAATAGCCTGTTTCTTTTAAATAATAAGCGAGCGCTCTGTTTCGATTTGCTGTTTCCGATTCGGAGCGAAATACTTCTTCATTATAAGTAAATGGTTTCCCCACCATTTTCTCCATTAAGGTTAATACGGATTCTAACTTTGCTTTTGGAGTTTTCCCCGGAAGAATTGAAGAAACCGTGATGGCTCCTGCATTAATCATCGGATTAAATGGTTTTCCATGCTTATGCATTTCTAAACGAATAATCGAGTCAAAAGGATCTCCTGTTGGTTCCAAATCAACTCTCTCCAAAACATAAGGAGTACCATAATGCATACATGCAACGATAAAACTAATTACTTTGGAAATGCTTTGTAGCGTAAATGTTACTTCCCAATCACCGGATCTTACAACGTTTCCATCAGGCTCTATGATGGTTATTCCTAAATGCATCGAGTTCGCCTTTTCTAAAGCTGGTATGTAGGAGGCATTTTTCCCTTGTGAAGTAAAAGGGCGGAAGTGAGTAATCCATTCATCGATTAATTTTCCATTTTGGCTATTTTTTTGTTCCACTGTATTTATCCCCTATTCTATAACTACTATTTTCATTTATCCTATTTAAACGATTCGGTTACTCCCCATCACTATCATCATCTTTTTCTCTGGATGACAAAATCCCCATTTTCACCACAAGCCTTGGTAAGTTCATCGCAATGAACATTAAAATTGCTGTGATAATCGCTAAATCATATGCTCCATAACCTATTGTCAAACCGACACAAGCAGTGATCCAAAGATTTGCAGCTGTAGTAAGTCCACGTTTGACATTCCCCTTATCAATCCAAATAACGCCAGCACCAAGAAAACCAATTCCACTAATTACTTGGGCTGCTAATCGCATCGGGTCCATATATGGTCCTTGATTCAAAGTAGATAAAGACATTGCTAATGTCGAACCTAAACATACTAATATGTGAGTTCTGATTCCCGCTGGCTTATTTTTAATCGCTCTTTCTAAACCAATAAAAAATCCGACAACCGTTGCCACCACTAGTCTTATATATAAGTCAAAATGCGAATCAAATAATGATGTAATAAAGTTCATATGCAGTACCCCCTGTTTGTTTTAAACTTTCTAGTCTATTCAATTATATATCACTTAGGGTAACTACAAACGCAATTAACTAAACTTCAATTCAGTGACTTTTTAAGTTAAACGCAAGCACTAGGTCTCAGGGCGTAGATAAAATTAATTCTAAGGTTCAATGTGGAACATTTTTCTATTTTCTACAATGAAGATGCTACTGAAACAATAGAAAGGAGTTTTTTTGTCCCATTCAATTTCCAAAAAATTTTTAATATTATGCACAAAACCTTTTATATCATGCAAGTTCATTAAACGAATTCATTATTTCTAGGAGGAATTATTTCGATGTCGACATTCACGAAGTGGGCTTTTGGCAACAAAGCCGCCATAACTGTTTTAACAGTATTGATATTAGTAATTGGGGTTGTTAGTTATTTTAGATTGCCTATGGAATTTTTACCATCTGCTGATAACCCGCAAGTTACCATTATTTCGATGGGGCAAGGGGCGGATTCCAAAACAATGGAATCGGAAGTCACCACTCCGATTGAAAGAGCAGTTACAGGTTTGAACGGAAAAACATCTGTCTTTTCTAAAACCGGAGATGGATTTTCCCAAGTAGATCTATTTTTTGAAGCAGGATATGATATGAAACAAGCAAAACAAGATGTAATGGATGCGATGAACAATGTGGCTCTACCTGCTTATGTATCCAAACCAATCATTTCCCAGCTGAATACTTCTATGATCCCGATAGTGAATATCGCGGTCACTTTTGACGATGGTCTAACAGCTGAAAATATAGATTTTGCACGTAATGAATTACGTGCCCTCTATCAAGATATTAAAGGCGTCTCGAATGTCGATATATACGGAACTACAGACTCCATCATTTCAGTCAAAATAAATGATGAAAAATTAGCTGAGCACCAACTCCCCCTTCAAGCAGTTTTGGGAGTTCTAAATGGCCAAAACACTTCTATTGCAGTAGGAGAAAAATTGATCGATGGCAAAACGAGCAATATTAAAGTGATCGGTGATGTAACAAGTATTGAAAAACTAAAAGGATTAACAGTAGCTCCTGATGTAACGTTAGGAGATATAGCGACCATTCAAGAAACAACAGATGCAAATTTCATGAGTCGTTTCAATGGAAAAGATAGCTTAGACATTAGCATCACAAAAGATAGCCAATCCAATGCAGTAACGATTAGTAAAGAAATTGAAAAAGTAACGAAAAAAATCAACGATAAGTATGAACAACAGGAATCTGTCATTTACGTATCCTCTTCTGATTTAGTAGAAAATTCTGTTCATACGATGATAAAAGAAGTATTACTAGGTGCACTCTTTGCAACAATTGTCATCATGCTTTTCTTACGTAACATCCGCACAACTTTTATCACGATTGTTTCTATTCCTTTATCTCTTTGTTTCACTTTATTTTTACTGTCCTTATCTGGTGTAACTTTGAACATATTAACGCTTGGCGGTGTCGCTGTTGCAGTTGGACGTCTGGTAGATGATAGTATTGTCGTGATTGAAAATATTTTCCGCAAAATGCAAACGGAGAAATTTTCTGTTCAAATGATTATAGATGCAACGAAACAAGTTGGTGTCGCAATTACGGCTTCCACTTTAACAACAGTTGCCGTTTTCTTGCCGATGAGTTTATTAAATGGTGGGCTTCAAGAATTCTTATTACCATTCGCTTTAACAGTTACCTATTCTTTACTCGCATCTTTAATCGTTGCACTGACGGTAGTACCTTTAATGAGTGCAGGATTATTGAAAAACACGAAAATTCCGGAACACAAACCAGCTGTTCGTTTTCCAAAAGTAGTGACATGGTCACTGAATCATAAATGGATTGTTTTCGTCATTTCAATCATTCTATTCATAGGTTCTATCGGTACTTATTTTGCTATTCCAAAAGGAGCAGTCGATAACTCCTCTGCCGATTATGTTGTGGCTACATTAAGTTACCCAAGTGACACGCCTATCGATGAAATAAAAGATGAAACAATCGAGCTCGAATCTTCTATTTTAGCAATGGATGAAGTTCAACATGTATTTTCACAAGTAGGCTCTCCGGCAGAAGCTGCACAATATGGCTGGGTTGGATCTCCGACAGAAGCATCTTTCAGCATTTTATTGCACGATAAAAAGAATACCGACTTTATCGTAAAAGAAATGGAAAAGAAGAAAGACCAATATCCTGACGCCCTACTAGAAGTTACTGCAGCATCTTTTATGATGGGAGGAGCTAGCGCAACAATTACAATCGATGTCGTAGGTGAAAATTTAACCGATTTGGAAAAAACGGCAACAACTATTAAAGACAAAATGGAGACTATAGACGGCGTCGAAAAAGTTACAACCAATCAAGATGAAAAGAAAACCGTGCACTCCCTTGTAGTAGATCCTTCAAAAGGAAATACAGAACAAATCGCAGGGCAACTAAGTGTCATGCTAAACAAAACACCAATAGGAACAATCAATTTAAATAATCAACAAAAAACAGTATTTTTAGAGCCTATTCTGGATACTAAGACACCGGAAGACTTGAAAAATATACCAGTCATGACCGAATCTGGGCCTGTACCTGTTTCAACTATTGCTACTTTAAAAAGCGAAGAACGTTCTACGAGCCAGTTCCATAAAGACGGAGATGCCTATCTTCGAGTATCTGCATCTGTGGATTCTACAAAACTATCGGAAATTTCAAGTGCTATTAATATAGAAATTTTCGGAGATGATAAGGATAACAAAGGAATGGATATTCCAGAAAATGTAGACGTTTTGATTGGCGGTTCAAGTAGTCAACAAGCAGAAGATTTTACCGATTTATTCCTTATTATGCTTGTTTCTATCGGGATTGTATTTTTCATAATGGTCATCACATTTAAATCGATCAAAGCGCCGATTGCCATTCTTTGCTCGTTACCACTTGCAGCAATTGGAGCCATCTTAGGAATTCTTATTAGCGGTATTTCCGTCGATATTACAGCACTTCTAGGTGCCTTAATGCTTATCGGTATCGTCGTAACAAATGCGATTGTATTACTAGACAGAGTAAAACAAAACGAACAAAAAATGATTATCCGCGATGCACTTGTAGAAGCAACCGCAACAAGAATGAGACCAATCTTCATGACGGCACTCGCAACTATTTGTGCAATGCTTCCACTATTAATGAAGCAATCTGAAACAGGCAGCTTAGTATCCCAAAGCCTTGCGATTGTAGTAATTGGTGGGTTAGCGATGGCAACCTTACTAACGTTGATTGTCATCCCTTGTATCTATGAATTGCTTTATTTTAAAAAGTCCAAGAAACAGCGGATGAGTCAAACAGCTGAATGAGAAGCATCTTCTTAATATGAACATTTAAAAACCAGACCTTTGTCTGGTTTTTATCTCTCTCTTTTTTGGGGAGAATATAATGTTATTTGTTTAGAATCTTTCATACACATCGTATTTTCCATTCTTTTTGTTACATACTAAAAAGGAACATGCTCAAAGATATGAATTGTCTTCAATTATTTAAGAGTTAAAAGATTAAGCCATTCCCATAAGGGTTTCAATAAAATAAACTTTATATTCCTTCGGAGGTGAAATAAGATGACTGTTCTGACTATAAAAGAATTGGCATTTATAGAAGATGAAATTCGTGCTGAGGTGATTATCGCAAAAACGATTAACTGGTGTGCAACGCAATGCAAAGACCAAGAGCTAAGAAATACACTTGAGGAGATGGCAGAAAAACACCAGTTAAAAATTGCCGAACTCTCCCAATACTTCAACCGAACAAACAACATCCAATAACAGCAAAAGGTGGATTCATATGCCAAATAATATCGGAGAACGCGGTTTAACAGACCGAGAAATACTCCAGCTTTGTTTAGAACTGGAGAAGGGACGTTGTCGAAGCATCAGCAATACTCTATTAGAGACCACCCATCAACAACTACGGGAAATTTATAAGCAATGTTTTGAAAATGCGAACTCGAACCATTATCGACTCTTTGAGATAATGGGCAATAAAGGCTGGTATAAGACCGAGCTTGCATCTATAGAACAGATTGGCAAAGTACAAGAACTTATGCAAAACAACCTGCATCCTGACGATTAATAATTTAAATATTTTTAATTCATAAATAAAAAAACACGTTTGCCTTCTACTTGTGGAAAATGGTTTGTGTAGTCTATCCATTCTACTTTTTGGCATCTAGCCTGTATTTTTTCATGAAGCTCTCCATCTATTTCTTCCATCCATTTTACAACCTGATCGTACGGCAAGTTAAAGCGGGAGACCGCCAAGTGAAAAGGTGAATGCTTGAGCAAAAGCTGACAAAATTCATCTACGGTCCCTGCCTTTTCGGCTAAACGATCTTCTGTGTTTACAATAAATTGATAAAATTCTCTTTTGTCATCTGGAAGCTTTGCTACTTCACTTCGTAACAAAAACTCCATAAGCCGCTCATTCAACTTACTCACGTTTCTTATCCTTCTTTCCAAGTCCTATAATCAGGAGCTAAGCTATTCACCAACTCGATTTTTTTACACCTGGCAATTGCCCTTTATGTGCTAATTCTCGGAAAGCGATTCTGGACATATTGAATTTACGCATATACCCTCTTGGTCTTCCAGTTACTTCACAACGATTTTTCAAACGTGTAGGAGATGAGTTTTTAGGCAGCTTGCTGAGCGCTGCATAGTCCCCTTTTCCCTTTAATTCCTTACGAAGTTCTGCATATAGGATGACTAATTCCCGCTGTTTTTTGTCTTTGACTACTTTCGATTTTTTTGCCATTATAATGCCTCCTGTAATGTCTAATTTTTACTTTGTTTCTCTGTGAAGCGTTACTTTGCGTAGACGTGGGCAATATTTCTTTAGTTCAATACGTTCTGGGTTGGTACGTTTGTTCTTCGTTGTAATATAATTGCGATCACCAGTCTCTGTACAAGCCAATGTTATATTTACTCTCATGTTTGCTCCTCCTCATAAAGATCTTTCATAACAAAAAAATACCACCAACTCAAATAGTAATCATTACGATTTGTTAGATATATTGAATTAAATCATATTAATATAAAAAAGTAAAGGATTTTTTAACACCTATACTTATAGCCCACTACCATTCTTTTGCGATTACATAATTTATGCATGAGAATCAATAAAAGAAGGAGGCATGAAAATGGTAAATGGTGATGACAACTTGCCAACAGAGAAAAACGATTACTTTGTTGAAAAAGCTAGTTTTAGCGATAAACCATTTTGGAATTTAGTACAGCAAATGGATTCTTTTTTCACTCAATTTTTTAGTCACTTAGATACGCATCTGCTCCCTAATTCCTTGCAAATGAACACATATGAAACTGAATCAGAAGTGATCGTGGAAGTGGCATTGCCGGGTTGCAAACGTAATCAGATTCAATTAGAAATTATCGGCAACCGGTTAAGAATTCAGATTGAGGACTCTCTTCAAGAGGAAATAAAATATGAAACGCATACTGGTAGAAGACAATTTTACTCACGAAGAGAGCATATTGTTTCCCTTCCATTTATAATTCCCGAAAAAGAAGCACTAACTACTTTTCACAAGGAAGTATTAAGAATAACTATTCCGAAGAAGGATACGCAGAGAAGATTCCTTACAATAAGTGAATAAAAAAACTACCATCACCGACTGTACCTGGTGATGGTAGTTTTTTGGCTTTATAAATAAACGTTCAATAGCAATCGTTTTAAATATATTGATAGGAACACAAATATGTGGTAAATTAATATAGATAAACACTTGATGTATAACAACTCATAATTTCCCTATTATCATTATACATCAAGTTTTTTATTCAGTCAACTACTATTTCATTTTAAAGGAGTGCTTGGTATGGCTACAGAATTTCAGCAGGAGCAAGAACGCTTAAACAGCGTAATGGAAACAATTACGGAACAAATCAGCAAGCTGGAAGGCGAAACTACTCGGCGCCGTGATGAAGTTGTTGCTTTTCGAAAAAACTTTTGGGATGACGTTAAAGTAAACACAGATACGTTCGATGATTACTTGGAGACGATTATCAGTTTGCGACAACAGGCTCAAAATCTTTCCATAACACAAAGCACTCATAAACAAGCCTTTAATCAGTTATCTGCACTGCGTCGTATGCAGGAGGTACCTTATTTCGGTCGGATCGATTTCACTGAAGAAGGAACATCAAATGCAGAACGTATTTATATCGGTGTCTCTACACTTAGAGATGCTAGCGAGGAGAATTTCCTAATCTACGACTGGCGAGCGCCAATTTCAAGTGTCTACTACGATTCCTCGCCTGGTCTTGCGAAATACAACACACCCGAAGGAATTATCCAAGGTATGTTGGAACAAAAATGGCAATATATCATTCATAAAGGCATTATTGAATCGATGTTTGATACTAGCCTTACAATTGGAGACGAAATTTTACAGCAAGTTCTTGGGAAAGGTACAGACAAACATTTACACAGTATAGTAGCCACCATTCAACAAGAACAAAACCGTATTATCCGACATGATCATAAGCGTTTACTCATCGTGTCAGGTGCTGCTGGTAGCGGCAAAACATCTGCAGCAATGCAAAGGATTGCTTATTTGCTGTACAAATATCGGGAAAACTTAAGAGCCGATCAAATTATTTTATTTTCTCCTAATGCAATGTTTAACAGCTACGTATCTACTGTATTGCCTGAGCTCGGAGAAGAAAATATGCAGCAGGTCACATTCCAAGATTATTTGGACCATCGACTAAGCGACACATTTCAAGTCGAGAATAGCTATGAACAATTGGAATATGTCCTGACTGCATCGGACACCCCAACTTACCATACGAGAACTGCAAGCATTCGATTCAAGGCATCCCCTCTCTATTTCGAGGTCATTAAAGCTTATAGGGAATCTCTAGAATTATCCGGCATGATATTCAAAGGAATTAAATTTAGAGGAAAATCAATCGTTACAGCTGAACAAATTACAAAAAAGTTTTATAGTTACGACACCTCACTTCGCTTTTATAATAGGATTGAGAACTTAGTGGAATGGCTAAACAAGAAAATGGCTGAAATAGAGACGGACGCACTAAATGAATCATGGGTACAAGAAGAAATTGAGCTACTTAGCAACGAAGATTACCAAAAGGCTCGTACCCTGATACAAAAACAACAAGGTTTTACAGAAGACATGCTTGAAAATTATGATAGCGAAACCGAAGCACTTGCCCGCTTAATTGTTCGTAAAAGGTTAAAATCCTTACGTAAACATATTCAATCGCTTCATTTTATCCATATGAAGGGAATTTACAAGCAGCTTTTCACAGATCCAACACAGATCAATATTTGGCTAGAGGGAAAAACACCTGAGAACTGGGAGGATATTTGTGGACTGTCAGTGAAAATGCTGGATGAAGGCAAACTCTATTACGAAGATGCTACCCCGTTTTTATTGTTAAAAGAGTTAATTCAAGGATTTCAGATGAATAGCTCAATCAAACATGTAATTGTAGACGAAGCCCAAGATTATTCACCTTTTCAATTTGAGTTTTTAAAACGCTTATTTCCTGCTGCAAAAATGACCGTACTTGGCGACTTTAACCAAGCTATATTCGCACATGCAAGTGAAACTGGTGATTTCCACACGCTCACAGATTTATATGGGCCGGATGAAACAGATACAATCACTTTGACCCGTAGCTATAGATCCACCAAACCAATCGTCGAATTCACCCGTCAACTCGTACCTAACGGTGAAAGTATTACTGCTTTTGAACGCGACGGAGAACCTCCAGTGTTAACACAAGTGGTAGACCATGCTGAGTTACATCGCTCCATCGCTTCCAAAATTGAAGACCTTAGGAATCAGCAATATAATACGATTGCAATCATATGCAAATCTGCTGCAGAGAGCAATATCGCATACGAAGCACTGAACAATGTGGATGATCTTAAGCTCATAAAGAAAGGCTCCACTGAATACGAGCAAGGCGTGGTCGTCATCCCTGCCTATTTGGCAAAAGGCATAGAGTTTGACGCAGTCCTTATTTATAATGCATCAGCAAAATTATACTGTGATGAAAGTGTTCGCAGATTGTTCTACACTGCTTGCACTAGAGCTATGCATTACTTGCAATTATATAGCGTAGGTGAACCGAGCCCTTTTTTACGCAATATTAACCAGGAATTTCTGCTTCACTAATAGCATTCAAATGAAAACAGACCTCAGCTCAATGCTTTGGTCTGTTTTTTGGCGAATGGCCTATTAACTTCAAGTAATCCATACATTCATCGAGACGGTCTAGCTTCTTGACAGCTCGAACATTTTCTCTGATTACTACCTTTAAATTTTGTAAAAGTTTTTTCAAATTCATTTCCACACGAACATTTAAACAGTAGTTTTTGCGAGAATCCTGTATATTCTTTTGATAATAATTCACTCTCTGAATTTTTTGCTACATAATCTCTGATTTGTTCAATCGTCCATTTTTTATTCATATTAGCACCTCTGATAGTTTTTCTATTCAATTAGACTTTCATCGTTCTAATCTATCTGAATTCCTATTGTACCATCACCTTCGAAAATCTGTTTATAACTGAAATATTCCTCAATTACTAAACCTTCTACCAGTAGTAGAGGGTTCGCTTTTGCATATTATGTTCATTGGATAATTGGATATGAAAAAGAAGATCCACTACGAATAGCGGATCTTCTTTTCTAATTATAGGATAAAGCTCACAATTATAGCGGATAATACGCTAACTAAAGTTGCTCCGTATAAAAGTTTCAAGCCGAATCGTGCTACCACGTTCCCTTGTTTTTCATGAAGACCTTTAACAGCACCTGCGATGATTCCAATGGAAGAGAAGTTTGCAAAGGAAACAAGGAACACAGAAATTATTCCGATAGAACGTTCACTTAAGCTTGACGCAACTTCATTTAGTGAGAGCATCGCTACAAACTCGTTTGTCACTAATTTGGTAGCCATAATACCTCCCGCTGTTACTGATTCTGCAACAGGAATCCCCATTAAAATCGCAAATGGAGCAAAAACAAATCCCATAATCTCTTGGAATGAGATACCAAATATCATATCAAATAAAGTATTTACGCCTGCCATTAATGCAACGAATCCAATTAGCATCGCCGCAACTATGATTACAACTTTGAATCCATCTAAAATATACTCGCCCAACATTTCGAAGAAGCTTTGTTTTTCTGATTGCACGATAAGTAAGTCTTCTTCTTCGGTTACAGTATATGGATTGATGATGGAAGCAATGATGAATCCTCCAAATAAATTAATTACGATTGCCGTCACGACATATCTCGGTTCAATCATCGTCATATAAGCACCGACAATAGACATCGATACAGTAGACATCGCTGATGCAGAAAGTGTGTATAGACGTTGAGGTGACAATTGTCCAAGCTGTTTTTTCACAGTAATGAATACTTCAGATTGTCCAACAATAGCAGATGCTACTCCGTTATAAGATTCCAATTTCCCCATGCCATTTACTTTACTGATTGCCCAGCCAATCCATTTCATAATGAATGGAAGCACTTTAATATGCTGCAAGATTCCTATCAAAGCCGAAATGAATACAATTGGCATTAGAGCTGCTAAGAAGAAAGGAGCTTGTCCTTCGTTCGCAAGTCCACCAAATACAAAATTGATACCTTCATTAGCGAATTCAAGTAATTTTTCAAAGCCAGCTGCGATGCCCGAAATAAGGATTAACCCAACTTTTGTATTTAGTAATAAAAAAGTTAAAATTACTTGAAGAATAAGCATTTGGATAATTGGTCTGACTTTAATTTTTTTACGATTGTTACTTGCAATCCAGGCAAGACCTAGCACAACTATTAAGCCTACGATTGAGATTAAATAATTCATTTAATTTAATGCCTCCACAAAGATGTAATATTAGAAGGTTGAACGTCTGACCATTCAACTTACTAAGTATACATTTATTCCTCATTTTGTCCAAATACTATTTCTTAAATGTTACCCATGTTGAAGCAAGATAAACCATAACACAACGAAAAAGCCACAATCACCGAATGATTCTCGGTAATCGTGGCTTTCAAAATTTTTATTGAACTGGATTTTAGGAATTGATAGAAGCTACACTACCTACTTTACCTTCCCTACGTTTTTTAGCTTTTTCAGCTGCCGCTGTGAACAGTACATCAGAGGATGAATTTAGTGCAGTTTCACAAGAGTCTTGAATAACCCCTATGATAAAACCGACACCAACAACTTGCATGGCAACATCATTTGGAACGCCAAATAAATTACATGCTAGCGGGATAAGTAAAAGAGATCCACCTGCAACACCTGAAGCACCCGCAGCAGAGATAGCTGCTACAACAGAAAGTAAAAGTGCAGTTACAAAATCTACTTCAATACCAAGCGTTGTTACTGTTGCAAGTGTTAGCACAGCAATTGTAACGGCTGCTCCAGCCATATTAATAGTAGCACCTAGAGGGATGGATACCGCATACGTATCTTTATCTAAGCCAAGTTTTTCACATAATTTCATATTTACTGGAATATTTGCAGCGGAACTACGTGTAAAGAATGCCGTTATACCGCTTTCTCTTAATACCATAAACACTAGTGGATATGGATTTTTTCGCGTATATATAAATACGAGTAACGGATGTACTACAAGTGCAATAAACAGCATACAACCTACTAAAATTAATATTAATCTACCATATTCAACTAGAGCAGAAACGCCACTTGTTACAATTGCATCAAATACAAGTCCCATAATACCAATAGGTGCTAAATTGATCACCCATTGCACTACTTTAGTAATTGCATCTGAAAAATTACCTAACATGTCTTTCGTATTTTGGCTTGCACTTTTTAATGCTAGTCCAAGCACGACTGCCCACGTTAATATACCTAAATAGTTCGCATTAATTATTGCATCTATCGGATTAGAAACTAAGTTAAATAATAATGTTTGAACAACTTCTACAATACCTTCAGGTGGCGCAAGATCTTCTGCCCCTGTTGTAAGAGTCAAAGTTACTGGGAACATGAAGCTTGCAACTACAGCGACTAACCCTGCTAAAAATGTACCAAGGGCATAAAGAACAAGAATCGATTTCATGTTCGTCTTCTTACCACTTTTATGACCGGCAATAGCGTTCATCACTAAAAATAATACTAATACTGGTGCAACCGCCTTTAATGCACCGACAAATAAAGAACCTAGAATAGTGACCCCACTTGCGGCATTCGGAAGTGCTAAAGCTAAAATAACACCAACAATAATACCGATAACAATCCTTTTCACTAGACTAATTCGGTTCCACTTACCTACTAAATTTTTCATTCTACTATCCCCCAAAAATTTCTTCAACCTTACTTGATAAAAAGTACAGCCACTTCTCCCAGTTGAAATAAGATGTACTTATTTTACCTTAAAATAGACTGATATTTTATTTTAACACAAATTATTAGAATTTTGCATTGTTATTTTTTGTTAAGCTACTCGAAGAGATAAAGTCTTTCCCTTTCTGCTCTTTGAGCTATCTATCAACTAAGATAACCTCCAAATTATTTGGAGGTTAGAAAGTAGTTTATACTAGGCGCTTAACTTCTCAAGGAATAACGCACCTTTTTATCTAATCTTCTCTTTTGTTTCTTTATTTCTCACAAAAAAGTAAGCAGTAATCCATGTCGTAATCGGGATAACTAATGTTACTCCGATCCCAGCACAAAGGATGGTAATCATTTCTGCGCTAAAAATCTTAGAATTAACAATTTCACCAACAGAATACGATAAATCTTTAAACCATATGAGCAATGCTAAATAGCCTCCAAAAAACGCAAAAAACAACGTGTTTGCACTCGTCCCTAATATATCTCTCCCAATAGCTAATCCAGAGAGAAATAAATCTTTTCGGCTAATATCCGGATGATGATAATGTATTTCCCGCATCGGGGAGGAGACAGCTATGGCGGTATCTGTAATGGCACCTATTGTACTCATAATAATCACAGATACCATAATTTTCACGAAGTCTACTTCGACTAATAAGGAAAACATGCCGAGTTCCCCTATTTCTTCTTCTCCAAATCCCTGGATCATCGCCTTGTTCGTAATGAAAATAATAAATAAAAGTAAAACCACAATACAAATAATCGTTGATAGAAAAGCAGTTTTTGTTTTGCTGTTCACGCCATTAATATAAAAAAGATTGATGCAACTTATCAATACACATGCGATTAATGTTAAAATCACTGGATCAATATTCGGATCGTTCATCAAAATAACGGTTATCATGATGACAGCAAAATTGAAAAATAAAGCGAAAAAAGAACGTACTCCCTTTCTCCCTCCAATTAAGGTCATCAATAAGAATAATATCCCTGCCAATACAACTAATACATTCATCGTCTCGCCCTCTTTCTATTCACGAAAAATAACGTCGTATAGAGTCCAATTGGAATGGTTAACACAATTCCTATCCCTCCAGCTAAGGCTCGTGCCAATTCCAGTGAAAGGGTTAAGGAAAGCGTATAACCAAATGGAGAAGCATTCTTAAAATATAGAATGAGCGTAGGAATCGACCCACTTACATAGGCGAAAAACAAAATATTGGTCATCGTTCCCATAATATCTTTCCCGATTTCCATTCCTGATTTAATGAGTGCTTTTGCGGATATATAGTTATTTTTCTCATACAATCCAAAAATCGAAGAAGACATCGTAATAGCTACATCCATTACAGCACCCAAAGAACCGAGGAATAATCCTGCCATAAACACCATTCGATATGGTCGAGTTATGAATTGCATTTCTTCATATCGGAGACCTTTTTCTCCGGTCACCAGTAGAACAATATACGTAATCAAAAGCGAAATAAAAGTTCCTAATAAAGTCGCTATAATAGCTGCATATGTTTTCTCATTTAAACCGTTCGCGAGTAATAAAGAAATAACCGTAAATAAAATAATACTTATCCCACAAATCCATAATAGACTTTGACTTGAATTGTGGATATAAATATCCAACGCATAAGATAACAAAACGGCATTGAATACTAAACTGATGATTGAAAATAGCCCCTGTTTTTTTCCTACAATTAGTAAGACAAAAATAAATACCCATCCAATTAACAACAAATATTTATCCCGTTTGACCTCCTGAATTGTCCCTGTTAATTCGGCACCATCTTCTACATGCGGATCGATTTTAATAAACAACTCATTTCCAATTTGAAACTCATGGTCATAAGCTTTGGAGTCAGAGTATTCATTTGTTAAATGAATTTCCTTCCCTTTTTCTTCTCCATTTAGTAACTTTGCAATTATATGTTGTGTATATACTGTATCTTCATTGCCGTTTATATCACTTACTTTTTCCACATTTTCAATATTTGTTTTGAGGACCTTTGCTATTGGTCGATCATAAAAGGAATGATTATTAAAAACAAAAATAACCGTACCTATAAAACAACATAAGAGTATGGCGATAAAGATTTTAGTTTTGGAGCTCATCTTTTTATATATACTTTCAAATAAATTCATTCAAGGACCTCCGATAAATAATTTCAACCGATATTATTTAAGTATATCGCTATAAAATATCATTTGGAAATTTCAGAGGAACAACACGATTTGCAAAATTTAGGAAACCTTTAAACAATTGACCAAAAGTCAGCCATAATTTTGGGTACATATAAAAGGAATATCATAAACATAAATAAAAGCTACAAACACTGAATTTCCTCCAGTATTTGTAGCTTTTAATGTTCATGGTGTTTGGCACCTGGCACTTACCATTATTTCGGCAGCTCTTTAGATGTTTTTTCAACAAAGCATTTGTCTTAATTTATCCTCTAAATATATTCCTTTTATGCCACTTAAAATAAGGCTTGTTCTTTTCATTTCGAGCAATTTTCATTTTGGAATGAATACTGTATTTCCCATAATCCTCTTCTGGAATCTCAGTTGTAATATGTAATCTCCCCTGTCCATCAAATGCGATCAAACCCTTTGTATAGAGCGCATAATGATTGCAACAAAGAAGGACACCGTTATAGGGATCTACTCGTTCCAAATCCGTACTATCTTTCCAAGGCTTAGAATAGCTCGCCCGAATTAATTCGGGTAACTCAATCTCACAAAGCGCACATTTTTGAGCCCATAGTGGTACTAAAGCTCGTCTAAACTTTTGTTTCCCTAAACGTATTTTTGTTTTCACTTCTGTTTCCGTTGCAGTAAGCATTGGAATAAAGCTGTTACGCTCTGTTTGACGGACCGTACTAATGGCAAACTCCAGTTGTTCTTCATCCACTTGATAAATATTCGAATCACTAATGAGCTCTAACAATTTAATGCATAGTTCTTCGTTACATGGATATAAATAGCCTTGATTCCCATTCCCATCTTCTTGAAATGGAGAGTACTTTATAGGCAAATGTGGCAAAATAGCATCGAATTTCGAACGTATATTTACAGGGACTTCAAGTTCATGATAGTCCAATTCCACCAGATAGCCATGATCATCCCGCTCATCATGATTTTGCTTACTTGACGGTCTCGGTGCTATCTTACATCCCGTTTTAGCCACACTGATCGCTACAATATTTCCTTTAACATAATGTAATATGCGATCTCCTTCTTTTACTTCCTGCACACGTTGCCAAAAATGAGGCAAACTCCCACCACTACCTTGTTTCCTTGCCCAAATCATCCCTAATTCTTTTTCTTCTAGATACGTTTGGCCCTGCATCACAATGAAGCTTTGCATATATCGAACACTCCCTAACTAGCAATTCAACAATCTATTAATATTATCATAACCGCTAATTGGAGAGCTTGCTATATTTGTGATTTGTTCTTGAATCATTTATTTGCCCCTATGTTAGAAATAAACAAATAAATCAGCTCAAATGTATCTTTTCCCTCACTATTGCCTCAAGTGAGTTAGTTAAATAAAACAACTCAATACATCATACTAAAAAAAAGATATCACTTCTTCAATAAGTGATTCCTTGTCTTTCCCTAAAGTCATTAAATGTGTGGAATTTGGAAAACTATTATTCTCTTTTCATTAGTGGTTTTGTAAAGTGGATTGCTTTAATTTCGCTAATAAGTGTGGAGCCCAACAACAATACACCACCAACTATTTGAACAATTGTCATCTGTTCTTGCAGGATAATGGCAGAAATCATGATAGCTACAAATGGATCTACATAACTTAGCATTGCAATACTCTGCCCCTTTAACTTTTCCATCCCTGAGAAAAATAACAAAAATCCAATTCCTGTATTGATGATTCCTAATATTAATATAAAAGGAATCGAGGAACTTGATAATTCAAAAATGCCAAAGCCTTCCGTTAAGAAAACGTATGGTATTAATAGTAAAGTGGTCGTTCCAAGCTGAATGATAGTCAACTCTAACTTTCCCATCTCTTTAATAAATTTATTTAACAGCAATAGCGCCGCATAAAAGGCAGCAGCGATTAGACCAAAAGAAATTCCAACAATATCATCTGATCTGGATGCATTCACGCCTTCCCCTATGATCATTAACATACCGATGATCGCAACGATAATACACATGATTTTTTTCATAGATAACGGTTCCCGAAGTACAAGTGGGGAAAGAATCATTACAAACACAGGGGCAAAATAATAGCCTAGGGTTGCATTGGCTAAGGTCGTATGGTCATAGGATTGATAAAGAAAAATCCAATTTCCTCCTAGTGCAACACCAGAAAGTATTAAAAATAAAGCATTCGATTTAACCAGGTTCCACGCTATTTTTTTCTTCAACAGGAAGAAGATTAGCAGCAAAAATAAACATCCTAAAAAACTACTTAATAAAGCTCTTTCGCTTGCTGATAAATCAATATATCGAACGACTAAACCAATGGTACCGAAAATAATCATCGATAATATAAACTGCATTTTAGATTTCATCGGCCCCCTCCTCCTTCCAACTTGATTTTCCAGTAGTAGTAGCTTAGCATAATAACAAACATTCCAAAATCAAATGTTTGTCATGTCATGCATAACAAAATTGCATGGAAAGGAGTGTAGAATATTAATATCCAAAAGTATATGGCCTTTGTGAAGGCAGTTGAATATGGAAGCTTTACAAGAGCGGCTCAAGATCTAAACTACACGCAATCTGGCGTCAGTCGAATGATTAACGATTTAGAATCAGAATGGGGAATTTTACTATTTGAAAGAGGACGCGGTGGTATCACTTTAACGTCTGACGGCTTAAAGTTGTTACCGCAGTTAAAACGCGTGTGCAATGAACATGAAATGCTCATGAGACAAATTGAGGATTTACACGATATACAGTCTGGAATAATTCGGATTGGAACCTTTTCAAGCGTTGCGACACATTGGTTGCCTAACATCATTAAAACTTTTAGGAAAGATTATCCGGGGATTGATTTTGAATTACTTTTGGGGGATTATACAGAAATCGAAAACTGGATTATCGAAGGTCGGGTCGACTTTGGATTTTTACGACTACCGACAACAGCGGAGATGGAAACAATCTTTGTCGAGCAAGACCGTTTGTTAGTCGTAATCCCGGAAGATCATCCTTACGCGGATTGCGATAAGTTTCCAATAAACGAATTATCGAACAGTCCATTTATGCTATTGGAAAAGGGAGCAAAAGCAGAAATTTCCGAGATTTTTGTCCAACACGAAATCACCCCACAAATTCATTTTACGACATGGGATGACTATGCCATTATGTCCATGGTAGAAAACGGTCTAGGAATTAGTATATTACCCGAACTGATTTTACAGCGTATTCCGTACCAGATAATCACGAAAGAACTTGAAGTTCCAGCTTACCGAACTATCGGTATTGCGATGAGAGAGCAAAAATCACTTTCACTCGCAGCTAAGCAATTTTTAGAATATGTATCTTATCGGAAGAGAGATTGAGAAAGCTTTGCCTTTGTTTTTTGTGAATGGTAATCAAATAACAAAAACGCTAATGGACTTATCTCTTCCTCAGTATGGAAATAATAAATATTAATGGAATGTCGTGCATAATCGCATATATTTGCAGTACATGGAGGAGAGATTGTCCAGGTTTCGAGCGAGATTGTCCAACTTCGAAGAAAGATTGTCCAACTATTGGGATGGAACATCGCTCAACCAGCAGAAAACGTTCGACTGCAGTACAAAAATCACAGCGTTACCCCATCTAACTCACTAAGACACATTTAATCTATACTAAGTTCGATCGAAAAAATGACATAACTTATTTATGTCATGTAAAGGTTATCCACATCTTATAGTTTTCTAAGCAAAAAAAAACATTCCCCCCTCTCAGGTGAATGTTTTTTACCGCTTGTTTATTTAATATGTAGGAATAGTATTGGCTTCTAGTGTAGGTGCGCGCCTTAACTCTTTCTATATAAATTAATTAAATCCTTTAGTGCTGCCGCTGCTGCTCCTCTTGGATGAGAAGCGCCACCAGTTGTACAAATTGTCCCCATTTCTTCGGTTTCAAAAAGTATGCCTTTATTGGTCCCATTTACATGATATAAAGGATGTGCTTGGTCAAGTTCACAAGGTTGTACATCTAGCACTACCTTCTCCTCATCCTTATACGCTCTAGCCAATAGTTTTACTCGGCTTTGTTTCATTTTTGTTTTTACAATATCGTCTCTGGTCAAATGTTCTATTCCATTTATGCTTACATCGTCTATTGTATAATTTGTCCCTAATAGTTCGTTCGCAAGCAATAATATTTTGCAACCACTATCAAACCCTTTAATATCCAAGCTAGGGTTTGCTTCCGCTATCCCTTTTCTTTGTGCTATCTTTAATGCCTCTGAAAAGGAGAGATTATCTTCATACATACTTGTCAAAATAAAATTGGATGTACCATTTAATATGCCTTCTATTCGAGTTATCGTACAACCTGCTAAATTGTATTCTCCAATATCTATTGTTGGAAGAGCCGCTGCTGTAGCTCCACTAAATTTCAATTTAGAACGCGTAGATTCTGCCTTGTCTTTAATTGTTTGATAGGAGTGAACGAGGGCACCTTTGGAAATAGCTACTACATCCATACCTCCATCCATTGCTTCTAACATATAAGCAAGAGCTGGCTCTCCATCCTTAATGTTAGTTGGAGTACATTCTACAAGTACATCTCCTTGAAATCTCGGCTCCAAAAAAGAGATCTGATGGTTTTGCGCATAATTGGAAAGTGCCTTGGAGCCCACCTCTTCCATTACCAATGAGGCAAGATTTAACCCCTCCCTTTGATAAAGCATCCCTTTGCTCCCAATAATGCCATTTACTTTTAACTCGATTCCAAACGCATCCATAATACTTTCTGATTTATCCAGAAGGAGTTTACATAACTCCTTTGCTACTACACCGTATCCTGTAATAATAATTTCCTTTTGCAAGACGAACCTCTTTCTAAAAATGATCATTATCTTCTACTTGTTGTTCAATCATTTTTTATCATAATAAATTATGTTACCACATTGAAACCGGCAGCTATAAGTTAGAAAGAATAACTTACAGCTGCCTTAAAAAGGTTATTCAGATGTAACTAATCCTGAAGCTTCTTTTGATCGGTTATAAACTTTCTCATCTACCATATCTAACCGTGAGGCTACCATTGTTGTTCCTGTTAAGTCTCCTGCTATATTCACTGTAGTATGACCGATATCAATAATTGGCCAAATTGCAGCTAGTATTGGTACTAATGTAAGCGGTAGACCTAGAGTCGATAATAGTATCGTTGACATGATAACTCCTGCTCCTTTTACTCCAGCAGCACCAATGGAAAGAACCAAACCAAGGAAAACAAATTGGACAATCATCGTAATCGTAATAGGTATATCATATAAATTTGCCGCAAAAACGGAGATAACACCTAATGCCACGGCCATACCGTCCATATTAACTGTCGCTCCCAGTGGAAGTGTAAATCCATAAACCTTCTCTGGTATGCCCAAGTTTTTGTTCGCAACATTCATCGATACAGGTAAAGTGGCGTTACTCGATGTAGTACTTGCTGCTACTAAAAGTGCAGGTGAGATTTTCTTGAAAAACCCAACTGGATTTTTACGTGCTACTAACTTGATAATCAAAGGATAAACCACACCTAGCACAATAATTAACGCTATATAATCTGCTAATATAAAGAGTCCTACTTCTGCAAGTAAATCAGTGCCTAAAGTACCAACCATATTCGCTACTAAAGCTAAAATTCCATAAGGAGAAATATACATAATAAACTCCGTAATCTTTATCATCAAATCTGAACCTTCATTAGCCAGTTTTCGCAAACCACTCACGCGGTCGCCCAATGCAAGCAGACCCAAACCGATAATAATGGCAGCGATAATAATTTGAAGCATATTCGTTTCAGCCATTGAGCCTACGATATTTGTTGGAACCCATCCGAGAATTTGGTCCATAAAACTGAACTGTACAGGCTCGACAGTTTCATTTCCACTTAGCAATCCAGTTGTTCCTTTTCCGGGATTAATAAACAACGCAACCACAACACCTACCGCAGTTGCTAAAATACCAGTCACAATAAAATAAATGCCTATTTTACTTCCCACTGCTCTTAACGATCGAATATCTTCCATTTTAGTCACACCAGCAATCAAACAAAAGAATGTTAAAGGCACTACGAGAAATTGAAGAAGACGAATAAAAATATCACCTATTGGTTTTAACACCTCAGCATTAGGGCCTAAGATCAAGCCTAAGCCTACCCCAATAGCAACACATATAGCAATTTGAACATACAATTGTCTCTTGAACCACCATTTCATCATGAATCCCCCTTATTTAAAATAGTATTAAATTAAGATAGCGCTTTCATTTATATTTTCAAGATAAGGCGCTTACAAATAAAGCGCCTGTCCTAAGTTAGATGAATATGTAGCGACTTTCTATATTGGAAGTACGCTCTAATTGGCCTTCTCTTCAGATGACACGCCCGCAACCAATTGAATTTCAACAGGCGCATTGCCAGGCAAGGATGCAACACCTATTGCAGCCCGGCTCCCTATGCCTCTGCTCCCTAGCTTTTCATATAAATATGCAGATGCAAAATCCGCTAAACTCGTATGCGCTTGAAAGGTTTCTGCCGCATTCACATAAACAGTGAGCGAAAGGATCTGCTCTATCCGTTCTTGTGCAGTAAGTGTATTCAATGCGGCAGTCAATGCATTTGCTGCCGCTTGTTGCACTGCCGCTTTGTAGATGGAAACTGACTCTTCTGTTTGCACCTTTCCGGTTTGAATGAGCACGCCTTCCTTTCGTGGCGTCATTCCAGCTGTATAGATCATGTTTCCAAAGCGTGATGCCGGGACATAGTTTCCCTGTGGAATAGGATTGCTTTCCTTATCTAACTGGCTCATTTCGATACGCCTCCACCACTTGGATGATACGGTCCATTGCGTCAACTGCTGACTTGTGATTTTGTGAAAAGTTAATACGGAAACTATCTGTAAACTGTGGACCAAATTCGGTACCAGGCGTTACTGTAACACCTGCTTGGAGGCGAAGTATCTTCACAAATTCAGTTATCGAAATACCTAGTTTAGGAATTCTCGGGAACAAATAGCTTCCTGCCTCCGTTGCTCTTACTTTAAAGCCATCAGCACCGCGTAATTTTGTCACTAATTCATCTCGGATTGCTTGATGTTGTGCTATTCGTTCGGTCATCCATCCTTCTGGTTCAGAAAACCATGATTTCAAGACGGCTTGACTATAGCCTCCTGCACGAAGAGATACAATAGCTTGCAGTTTTTCCATACGGTCAATAATTTTGGCTGATCCGAATGCTACACCTAGTCTATATCCACTAAGTGATTCTGTTTTAGATGGGCCCATAATCGTAATGACATTTTCAGGATCTACAATATTTTGCGCACATAGATGTGTATACGATCGCCCCTCGAAAATCTGACGAGAATATAGTTCATCTACGATAACCGATGCTCCGTACTGTTGAGCAAGTTCTGCAATCCCACGAATTTCATCCTTTGAATAAACCACGCCTGTAGGATTATTAGGGTTGGAGAATAAAAAGAGTTTTACTCCTACTTTAAAAGCGGCCTCCAACTGTGTTAAATCCAACCCTGCAGAAGTGTCTGACTTGAAATAATCCAGTTGAATAGGAACAACTTCCCCCTCAAAGAATTCGACTAATTTCCGGTTAGCAAAATAATCTGGTACGACAATCGCAACCTTGTCTCCTCTGGAAATAGTCGATCCCATTGCTAGGAAAAGAGCACCTTGCGTCCCTGGTGTAATGATGAAATTACGGTCTGCATTAATCGTTGCACCTGTAAATGTAGAAAGCTTTTTAGCAACATTCTCTCGGATATCAATACTTCCTCGATACTCAGTGTAAGCTTGCTTCCCGCCAAGATGAACCCCTTCGTTGAAAACATCTAAAGAACCTGGGATTGGTTCAAATGCATCCACATCCCCATGTGAGAAGTCGACCGGTGTACCCGATATTTTCTCAAAGCGCAGTTCAACTTCATTAGTATCCTGGCGTACTTCTTGTCCAGGTGCGTATTCAGCACCAAGCTTTAAAAACTTTTCTTCTAGTAAACTCATCATTCATCATCCTCTTTTTTAATTTTGCTTAATTTTCAGTTATTCTTTATAGTATTAATAGTAGTTTCTATCACTCTATAACTCCAATACGAAAAAGTTTATAACGATATACATTTTTCCTTATACGGATAAAAGAGAGGTTTTTTTATGTTAAAAAATATGGAGTATGTTTATGCGGTATATGTAAAGAAAAGCTTTTCTAAAGCGGCCGAAGAACTTTATATTTCACAGCCCGCACTTAGTGCAACGATTAAAAAGGTAGAAGAAGAAATTGGTCTTCCTATTTTTGATAGAAGTAGTAACCCCATACAATTAACACCGGCAGGGGAATATTACATTCAAAATATAGAAAACATCATGAACTTAGAAAAAGAAATGAGATCCTATTTTGATAGCTTGTTGGATAATAACCGAGGGACTATAAATGTGGGGGCAGCTTCTTTCTTTTGCACTTCTATTTTGCCGACAATAGCACAAAATTTTCAGCTGGAATATCCAGATTATACGATAAATATTTTGGAAGCCAATGCAGATGATTTAATGAAATGTCTACGGACAGGAATAGTCGATATTATTATTGACGTGGAAAAAAGAGATACTAAACTCTTTGAATCTGTTGTTTGGGAGGAAGAACAGATTTTGCTGGCAGTTCCGATATCTTATGAAGTGAATAATAGTCTCGAAAAGTATCGCCTCGGTTTTGATGATGTGGCTAGTGGACGATATTTGAGCGAAAAATACCCTAAAGTAAGCCTAAAAGAGTTTGAAAATGAAAACTTCCTATTTATGAAAAAAGGAAATGATCTGTACCAGAGGGGTCTAAAAATGTGTAGAAAAGCAGGATTTACCCCCAACGTATCCATGTATCTTGATCAGCTGCTTACTTCCTATTATATTGCTTGCAACGGCAAAGGAATTGCTTTCGTAAGGGCTGGTGTCACACAATTCTTAGAAGCAACCGATAAATTATATTTTTACAAAATTGATGATGAAAATTCCTATCGAAACATTATGCTGTATTATAAAAAATCACCCCCTCTTTCCAAAGTCGGTATGGATTTCATTGATTTTATGAATAAGAAAAAGCTCGTTGGTATTTGAGATAAACTCAAAATGAACGCTCACCAATGAATAAGTGAGCGTTCATTTTTTAATTTTTTCTAGTAATTGAGCTATCTCATTACGAGATTTCCACTTTATTACGATTGGATATTCTGTGCATACTTTTCCGCAATCTTTTGTGTAACTTCTAAAAACTCTTCTATTTCTTCCACACTATTACAATGTAAAGGCGATACTCTTATAGCACCTTCCATTCCAAATGACTCCAACATTCTTTTCGAATAAATGCTCGTCGCTACACGATCATAGACAAGAACATTTTCATTCCCATATTGACGAACCGCTTCTTGAAAATCCAAATTCTCTATACTTATAGCAATGATAAAGTCTCGCTTGGACAAATCTTCATAATCAAGATAGACAGTAACCCCTGGAATATTTCTTAATCCTTTTACTTTATCTGTTCCATTCAACATAGTTTCAAGGAGTGCGCGTTCTTGTAAAGCAATTCGAGTCATACCTTCTATAAATAATTTCCTTCTATCTTGCTCATCGGAAAATTGACTTCCTATCCAACATACATAATTTACAACCTCACTAATGGAAGCAAAATGGCCTGGTGCCGGACTACCTAGCTGTAAATCACCGCCCTCCTTTCCAAATAAACGGTGATGCGGAAGCTTTGCGGCTCTTTCAGAAAGGTAGGCAATCCCGAATCCCCTTACACCAAAAAACTTGTATGGTGCAATGTTCATTGCATCCACAGGCGTTTTTTCAATATCGATAATGCCATGTGGAGCATGTTGCACAGCATCCACGATAATATATAAATCTGGCTTTATTTTTCTAGCTTCTTTTACAATCGTCTCTATATCCAAAATAGCACCAGATATATTGGATGCGTAAATAACACTCAAAAGACAAGTATCACTATCTATCAGTTTTGTTATTTCTTCCACATCAACTCCCCCAGTTACAGGATTTGTTGGCGCCACGCGAAATTCCTTTCCTAACTTATCCGCATAAAACTTGGCCGAGTCGAAAGCGGATGGATGCTCTAATGCAGTCGTCACAATATTTGTTCCCTCTATATTTTCTGCAATCACACCTGTAATATCAAACATAGCTTGAGAAGCAGTAAAGTAAGTTCCAATACGACCTTTTTTCGCATTAAATATTGTTCGTATATCTTCTATCCCCTTTTGCTCGACTTCAAACAAAAGTTTAGCAGTTTCATGATCACGTTGAGGATGATCAGGAATCAAATCGTATTGCGCAAATTTTTCATTTGCACTTTTTAACCGATAAGATCCTCCTGCATTATCAAGAAACAGCCGCTTTTTCTGTGTAAGAGGATCGATATCAACAAACGCAAATTTTTCTCTGATTTCACTCAGCAATTCATTGCTAAATAATGTTTCATTCGTCAGTTTAACCATTCTTAAAACCTCCAAGGTGATAAAGTATATTCATTTGTATCTCATTTAAATTTTAATTATTCTTTCTATTTTCAATAGTAATACTGCTTTCTCTTTATCTCCAATACGAAAAAGTTTATAACGATATATAATTTTCCTTATACAAAAAAAGAAAGCGTCAAATATTGCCCTTAATTCAAAGAGAGGCATTATTTGACGCTTACATTTTATTACTTCTTTCCAATGCATTAATTCGGCTGAGGTGACTTTAATATTCTAATTAATCTAAGCACCCCTTCTTATCAATCAACCATACATCAGAAGTAGCTTACTTGACTAGTTGCAACACTTTTTCCGGATCAAATCCTAGTACCCATTGGCCATTTATTTCAGTTTGCGGAACTCCCATTTCACCTGTTGTTTTTACTAATTGATCGGCAGCAATAGGATCTTGTTGGACGTTTACTTCTTCAAAAGGAAGTCCTTTCTCGTTTAAGAAATTTTTCATCATTGTACAATATGGGCAAGTATTTGTTGTATAGACTTTAATTTCATTCATCAAAAATTCCTCCTATTTTATATTAATTTTATTCTTTTAACTAAAAGCCAAACTTACTATATGAAAATCAGCTTATTATCTGTTTACCACCTCTCCAATAGCTTAAAACACTAATTTTCCCCAAACTACATGTGCCTTCATCCCTTTACTTTTAAAGGTGCTTCTTTTAAAGATTGCTGCTGTTTATTTTTACTGCCAATAGACCATACGACGATTGGAATAAGGATTAAGGACAAAATTCCCCCAGCAAGAGATAACATCTCATAACTGGAACCAGCAACAACCATACCAGACATAGCACCGCCTGCTGAACCTGCTAAAGCAATAAAAACATCTACTGTACCTTGCGTTTTTGCACGTGTTGAAGGTTCTGTTGAATCAATAATTAAAGCTGTACCACTTATCAAACCTAAATTCCATCCTATACCAAGTAAAGAAAGTGCAACAATCATGAAGAATATAGAATCTCCTGGCGCAATCGCTGCTACAACTCCTGACATAAGTAATGTCACTCCAGAAGCAATCGCCATGGCAGGTCGACCAATCTTGTCAACAAGAATTCCTGTGAAGAGTGAGGGTAAGTACATGGAGCCGACGTGGAAACCAATAACAAGTCCGATTGCTCCTAAAGCATGGCCATGATGCCCCATATGAATAGGCGTCATCGTCATAATGGAAACCATCACAATCTGACTAAGTACCATAATGATAGCTCCAACCATAATTCCTTTTTTATTTATTTGATTCGGTTCCGAAACCTCTTTAGATTCCGTACTTTCTTTATTTGCATTTATTTCTAATGCGATAATGAATGGATCAGGACGTAAAAAGATAAACAAAAAAATCCCTGCCGATATAAATGCTGCTGCGGATAAAATGAAGGGACCTGCGAGTTCTGGAACACCAATAGAATGCGCAACATTTCCCATCACACCTACTAAGTTTGGACCTGCAACTGCACCAAGCGTCGTGGAGACCATCGCTATACTGACAGCAGTTCCCCGTTGCTTTTTCGTTGCTAAATCTGTACCTGCATAACGGGCCTGTAAATTTGTTGCAGTACCTGCCCCATATACGAGTAAGGAAGCGAATAATAAAAACACACTATTGAAGACAGCGGCAAACACCACACCTATTGCTCCAAGTCCACCTACTATAAAGCCTGTGGATAACCCCCTGCGTCTTCCATAACGATTAGAAAGTCTTCCTACTACTAATGCAGCACCTGCTGAACCTAACGTAAATAAAGCAGCAGGAATACCTGCAAACGCACCCGTACCAAGCATTTGTTGTGCAAGCAATGCTCCCACTGTTATTCCGGCAGCTAATCCTGCACCACCGAACATTTGGGAGATAACGATAATGAATAATGTCCGTTTATATAATTGTTTCTGTTTTTCCGGATCATTTATGTACGCTTCTGCAGAGACTTTCGTTTTACCAACCATAGTGAATACCTTCTTCCTCCAATTTAATAATCATTTTAAAAGTTTACTCAAGTATCTACCTTTCTAGAAAGATAATCCTAAAAAGATTCCAACTGGATTTGAATCATGATAACATGCACAAAAAAGCCATACAACATCATAAGTGTATGGCGAACAATATTAGCTAAGATTATTTAGTAAACGTTTAATGATAGACAATCCTTGCTCAAGCTCTTCCATTGTTTCAGGTGCACAGACAGCAATCCTTACTGCTCTTTCTGGACAACTATTCCCAACTACAAAACGTTCCGCAGCATACACTTGTACCCCATTCTCGGCGGCTAGTTTTTCAAATTCAGCCCCTGTAATGTTGCCTGGTAACCGTAACCAGCGAAAGATGCCCGCTTCATTACCTAAACTTGTATAGTCTGCTAAAAATCGATTGAAGACTTGGTTTCTACGAATTGTTTCTTCTCGATGATTCTCAATTAATACTTCAAACTCATTCGATACGATCGTACGTGCTGCAAGTTCTGCTAGCAAAGGGGAGACTGAAATATTTAAGTTATAAAGTGCTTTTGAAATTAGCTCCTTGAATTGAATCGGCGTTGCAACATAGGCGAGTCGTAACCCCGGTGCTATGGATTTCGATAAACTGGCTATATGGATAACTCGTTCAGGTGCAAAAGATGCGATTGCTGGAAATGGTTCTTTGTCATGGAGATGGTATGTCGCATCTTCAATAATGAATTGATTATACTTTTTGGCAATAGCAGCAATCTCTTTTCGATTTTTTACAGACATACGGCAAGCTGTCGGATTATGATAATCAGGAATCAAGTAAATACCTTTAATATTCTCATTTTTACAAGCATATTCAAAGGCAGCTGCACTCATTTCTTCGTTCTCCGATTTTATCGGAACTATTTTCACACTAAGCATGGATGCAGCAGTTTTTAAGCCTGGGTATGTATGATGATCGACACCAATACGATCTCCTGGCTGACAAAGACTAGCCAATGTAGCAGCCATTGCATTTTGTCCCCCATTTGCAAACAAAATATGATCAACCGTTGTTTCAAACCCTCCTCTGCGGATTAACTTAATAGCGGCATCCTTCTGCCAAAGACTTTCGCCTGCTCGTCCATAACCAAACCATTTTTCGTAATCCGTCTCTTGCAGCATACTTTTCAGTTGAAGCACTAGCGGCTCATAAGAAGCATTATCTGGTAATGTTGCTCCCATTTCAATTAAATTTTTCGGTTTCGCTTCCTCCAGTAAATAGGCATTCGATAAGGCATCATAAGATACAAATGTGCCACTTCCAACAGATGTACTTAATAAGCCCTTTAACACACACTCCTTAAATGCTTTGGAAATGGTACTCAAATTTAAATCCAAATAATCGGCCAGTTCTCGCTGTGGAGGAAGTTTTGTCCCCGGTAATAAAACCCCGTTTAATATATCCTGCTCCAATTGGTTAGCAAGTACTTGATAAATTGGCTTTTTCGTTCGATCAATCGACGGCTTCCAGCTCATCGGATAATTTTCAAAAGAATTAACCGGCATCATACTCCTCCTTTTTTGGTACAATATTATCGTTACACTACACTAGTTGTCCTTTCTCTTTAATAACGCTTAAAGGAAAGACAGGAACTCAAATAACTAGAATTCATCTAACTCATCTGTTTTAATTGAACAGCAATAACCTTTAATTGTTCACCATATTCTAGTCGTACAACTTTCCGAGCTTGAATCGAAGTCCTTGCTGATACTGGTATCGTTTGCATCTCGCCATTAATTTCTGCTTGAACAGTAAAGCACTTTGCTCCACACTTCATATGCATAATCCTCCAATCTTTATTTTTTCCTAGATTCAAAGGTTTGTAATATAAACTCTTTTAAAATATTCATTTTTTCCTTGGAGTCCAATACTTCCAGAGGTATAGCTACTTCATTATTTTTCAATTTGAACTTTCTTAGTTCAGTAAAAACAAAACCTAGCTCCTCCTGAATTTTTTGCTGAAGACTTTCACCTAGATCGGTCTCTTTATCTCCAGGCGCCACATGAAGGATTAAACATTGATAATTTTTACTTCCATTTAACGTAGCGAACTTGGGTTGCATTCCGGCATAAGAAAATGGTTTATACCCAATAATTAAATTCTTTTCGGCAAGCATCAACCTCATGTTAAAATTCGATAAATATTGATGCAGTTCACTAAAAGCGACTAAATTATTCACGATACATCTCTCCCACAAAATATTTCTCCATTAGCTTCTTTGCTTCCTCGATTCCCGCTTCTGTTAAATAAACAGATTTTGATTTTTTATCACCACGCAAATAATCCTGGTCCGTCAATTGATTTAGTGCGTCAAATGAATAGCCCTTCCAGCTTCTTCGCATTGTATCCGAAAATTCTTCTTCCTTCCAAGACGTTAAATAAAGTAGAAGTAATGTTAGTTCTTCAATTTTGTTTTCCATTTTTATTTTGCATACCTTTCTTTTATTAAGTACTCTGAATAATTTGCTATATCTATTATACAATGAGATATATTTAAACTAAATGGATTGACTCTGTGGTGCACCCCACAGTTTATAATAAAATGGGAGGCACAGAATGTATAAAATAAGTGAATTTGCAAAGCTTACAGGGTTAAGCAAGGAGACCTTACGATATTATGCAGAAGTGAAATTACTGGAACCAGCATACATTGATCCTGTTAATAAATACCGATATTACGACGATGGGAGCTATTTTCTAGCTATCCTTTTAGTGAAACTGAGAGGTTTTGGATTTACTATACAAGAAATGGTTTCTGTTATGGAGGATGAATCGTTTACCAATTTAGAGAAGCTATTACAACAAAAAAGAAATGCTATCTCGCTTCAAATAGATAATCTAACAGCCAAATTAAATGAACTAGATGAATTTCTTGAGTCAGGAAGGGAGAATGAAGCATGATTAAGTGGAAAGAAGAAACAATAATAGAGGTTAATATTGAAGAAGTATGGAGCTTATTTATGGATACAAACATTCATAAAATTATGGACAAAGTGGAAGATCACGTGCTAATAGAAAAGCAGGAAAATGAGGTAGGAGCGAAACATAGACAAAGTTATCGAGAAGGAAAAAGGGTAGAGACATATATCGTTGAAACATTAGCATACGAAGACTCACCAGAGAAAAAACATAAAGAAATTAGCTTTGTATTAGGAAAAGCTTTTGAAATTACTCTTAGTTTTACATTGCATAAAATAGATGACAATCATACAAAGTTCATTTACGAGGGGCAAAATAAAGGAGTAAATTTTGTAGGGAGAGCTATGCTTAAATTGGGTAGCGAAAAAAGTAATAATAAAGTAGTACAAGAATTTATGGAAAAAGTGAATCGAGAAGCATTGAAACTATAAAATGCAAAAAGCTGTCTCAGAAGATAAAAAATATACCTGTAGAATAGACACTTAAAAAGTTTATCCTACGGGATATTTGTATTTACAATGAATAAACATGAAATAGTCAAAATGAAAAAGCAAACGGACGAGAAAAAAATTAGGATAAAAAGTAATTAAATTTGATAAGTGGAATCATTTTATAAAGGAGTACACTTCTTGACAAACCATTAGTAAGATCATAAACTATTATCATTTAAGGTGCTAAACTGATGCTTAAGTTGATACTATTCTTTCGTCTTGTTAGCAGCAGAAAGTATTATTTTATTGATTAATCTAGATAAAAGGGGTTTGGAAAAGATGCTTATATTAAGAAACGTTCAAACGACAGATTTAGAACAGCTATTATGTATTGAAAATGAAGGCTTTTCAAAAGAAGAAGCTGCTACAAAGGAAGCTTTTATAGAGAGAATTCAGTTGATAGCTGATAGTTTTATTGTGGCAGAAAAGAATGAAGAAATTCTTGGGTACATTAACGGTCCTATAATTCACCAACCATATATAACAGATGATCTTTTCGAAGAAATCAAAGAAAACCCAAAAACAGGTGGCTATCAAAGTATTTTAGGATTAGCAGTATCCAAAAAAGCTAGAAATCAAGGCATTGCCAAGGTTTTACTTGAGAAAATGGAAGAGCTTGTGAAAGAAAATGAGAGAGAAGGAATTACTTTAACATGTAAACAGGAATTGATTTCTTTTTATGAAAAACATGGATTTGATAACCACGGCTTATCTGAATCCCAACATGGTGGAGTAAGTTGGTACAACTTAGTCAAATTAAAAGAGGGTATGTATGATGGATAAAGAGAAAACCTTTTATGAACTAATAGAAACGCTTTATGAAACTTCAAGGTTACTCAATTCCTACGAGAATATACCGAGAAAGTATGGCACAGAAGAGGAACTGTATATGATAGAGGCACATACACTCAATTTAATTGGAGAAAAAATAAAAACAACTACTACAGAAATTGCAGAAATTAATAACCGAACTAAAAGTGCTGTCTCTCAAATAGTTGATAAACTCATAAAAAAAGATTTAGTAGTTAAATATCGAAATCCAGAAAATTATCGAGAATTGATTATTGAATTAACACCAAAAGGGCATTTAGTTTATGACTATCATAAGAAGTTAGATCAACAAGAATACGGAAATTACTTAAAAAGCCTGGAACATTATTCAGCTGAAGATTTTGAGAAATATAATGGAATGTTAAACATCATTAATCATAGATTACTTAACCTAATTAATGACAAGGGATAATGGTTATTTTCATAGAACAGGTACTCCGCTTTCTTCCACATCTATTTTCACGATTTTGGCTTTGTGTCCTATTTCTGAATCCAGTTCTTCCAATATTGGAGCAAGCATTTTACAAGGTCCACACCAAGTTGCAAAAAAGTCTACCAGAACGAGCCCTGTACCAGTTTCCTTTTGAGTATTATGATCTGTTACGCGTAATTCTATAAGTTTATATTGTTTAATGATTCGCGGCTTGAGTTTATCTGGAATTAGGTATGAAATAATGCTCGCGCCCATTAATATGAATGCCGTTAATCCAAATGAAAAAATATGAGTACCAAATACCTCATAGCCCCAACCTCCAAGAAATGAGTTTATCATTTTCTTCAAGGGCAACGCCTCCGGAATGGAAAGGGCTCTATTATTTAATAGTTCCCTTCTGTTCCGCCACGATACAAATACTTTTCACTTTTTATGCTAATTCTATTAATAGTTGCTTTAAAGAATTTATTTCTTCATTGGATAATGTAATCCCTTTTCCCATCTTTTCTTTATTAGGTGCCCAATCCCGTAAATCATATTTCGGTTCCTTGCCATTCCAGCTAATAATATTTAGCTCTCTTGTCCATCCTTTTGCTGATTCTGAAATCACACCAATATGTTCTATGATTTCGAACTTAATGTCTGCTATTTTAATCACCTCAAATTTGAATAATCAACTTGTAATTACATTGTATAAAATACCGACCTCATTGTCTTGACCTAATCATTTTCTTACTTTTTTAGGTTTCCTGATACGAGTATAGAACCTAAAAGTACGATAATCGCACCTACAACAAATTGTAAATTAACTGGGGTTCCAATAAACACAATCTCGGTTACGATTGCCCAAAACACATACGTATTATTGAGTGATTGTCCCCTTGCTGCCCCGATTATATTTATGGATGAATAGTATAAAGAGTAATTAGCAGTTCCTAAAAAACCTGCAATGACGATAACCCATATAATATTAGATGTCGCCGCTTCAAATACTAAAGGATAGCCATGAATAAATGGTACAATTATAATCGCGTAACTGAGGGCAGAAGTAATTTGCCTTATATTAATCGCGTATAAAGGAACGACATCTCTTCCTCTCATCCCCCAAGCGCCGATTACTCCTTCAATTCCCCAAAATATAGCAGCCCCTAATGAAAACAATATACCGATAAAAAAGTTACTTTCGCTGTCAAACTTGGTTGGTATATAGGCTAATACAATTACTCCTATAATACTCAAAGCAACACCAGACCAAGTTTTTTTGTTCATTTTCTCCTTCAAAAAAAAGAAGGCAAGCACCGCTCCGATACCAGGAAATATAGAAGCGATACTTGCTGCATAAGTTACTCCAGCAAATTGGATACCAAGAAAATAAAAGCTCATAGCCAAAGGTCCACCTGACAATGCGCCTAATACTAAAATAGCGCCACTCTTTGTTTTAAACAACTTTAAGACATTTATAAATTCGCCCTTTACAATCATAAGTAAAGATATCCAAAGTGAAGAGAAAAAATCATGCATGAACGCAGCAATAAGTGGTGCAAGCATCACTGCTTCTTTAAATGGCGTACTAGCAATGATAAAACCAATGATAACCGTGTCTACGCCCCACGCAATAGCAGAAGTAGCCCCTAAGCCTATACCCTTTCTCACTTTTTTAACATCTGTTTTAGTCATCAACTTCACCTCTCTAACAGCAATATCTAAACTTCAAATGGGTATTATAAGATGAAAACGAATACGAGAATGTGTAGCCACACATAACCTATAAAAAAACATCATACGTTTTCATTGCGCATCATTTCTTTGTACCGTATTACAATTTATTTTTAATTTGTCTATCATGAGAGTGGATTATACATCCCCAAAAAACAGGATAAGATAAGTATCCTTGTAGCAGTGATAATTTAAAATAAAGTTTTCAATGTACGGTATTCTTCATTTGTTTAGTATTTGTCAAATTCGGTATGTCAAAAAGTACCCATATCTGACCGGTGATCAACCAAACATTTCCTACCTAAAAGGTGATATTTTATTTTTAAAATGGGAGGGGTTTACAGCCACTCGTTCACTGCACATTTAGTTACGTGAGCGAAGTCGTCGAGGCATGTTTTGTTTTTGAAAAAAGGATTTCGTTCAGCTTGTACAACAATATCTTTTAATCATATGTTGTATTCTCTGTAGTAATCTTCTGTTAATGATTTTGACAAAATGTAAATATCCATAATGACATTTTGTCACGTAAAATTAATAGCCATTCATTAGAGAACCATTTACTCTTATCCACCCCCTATATAGATAGATGCCAAACTAGCAAACAGATACATTTAAAATATTTTTCTTATATTCAACTCCATAAAAATTCTTTCTACAACACTTTAAAACATCTATTTTCTTTAAAACTTATCTACTTTTTTCTCAATTAGCTCCTTTAGTCCCAAAAACCACTTTGAGAATTTTTTCACAAAGTTGCGATATATAAAAATTCTATGATAAAATAAATTCAAATTAATTCCATAAGATGTAAAAGAATGGCGTTACTACGTATATATATTACCCAAAATGTAGTTGTCTAAAAAAATAATTGTTTAAGAGGAGCTTCGCAGATGAGAACGGAGAAAAAAGAGCAAACTATATTTGATCACGTTGGGAATAAAATAATTACAGATAGAGAGATTGACATAGTTACTAGATTAGAAGAGCCATTGATCGTAATGTTAGGAAATGTATTAAGTGACGAAGAGTGCGAGGAACTAATCAGATTATCCAAGGATAAAATGAAACGATCGAAAATCGGAGAGACACGCCAAGTAAATGAACTGAGAACAAGTAGCAGCATGTTTATTGAAGAAAGTGAAAACGAAATTGTCGCTAGAGTCGAAAAAAGAATCTCCTCTATTATGAATATACCGATTGAACACGGAGAAGGCCTTCAAATCCTTCGATATACGCCAGGACAAGAGTATAAAGCGCATTACGATTTCTTTTCTTCCACAAGTAAAGCAGCAAGCAATAATAGAATTAGTACGCTCGTTATGTATTTAAATGATGTAGAAGAAGGTGGAGAAACTCTTTTCCCTAAACTAAATATTTCCGTATCTCCTAAAAAAGGAATGGCTGTTTATTTCGAGTATTTCTATAATGATCAAACTTTAAACGAGTTAACTTTACATGCTGGTACACCTGTTATCACTGGTGAGAAATGGGTTGCAACGCAGTGGATGAGAAAACAGAGAATACGGTAAGAAAAGGCTTTAAGTTACATTTTTTTGGATGAATCAAATTCGTAAATTTGAGCTTTTATAGTACAAGAGACTTTATTTAGTAAAAAGGGATCTCCAATAATCCTCAATTAGTAATAAACTTTAATAGAAAAACCTTCTAATTCATCATACGAATTAGAAGGTTTGAATCTATATGCACCGTCTAATTTACCGCCATTTTTAACTGTATCTACATGAGATTCAGTTAAAATGGTTTCATCTTTATACTTACTTCCTTCTAAACGTCCATATAAATTTCCAATCTCATCATAACGAGTTGTCAATCCATCTTCCTGCATTAATTCTTTTAACGCTTTTTGTGCCTCAATCCACTCGTTTGAATAAAGTAGTCGAGTAACACCACCTTCTGGATCTTTACCATATTCACCTAGCCAGTCGACTAGGTGAGCAACTTCCCTTGTTAAATCTTTCATATTTATCTGCCCTTTCGATTGTTATTAGTTTGCTTTTTATTAGATATTATTTATGCACCCAATTCCTTCACTTTTGGTCCTTCTTTAAAGAACATCATAAGGACGAGCCCTATAGCCAGCACAATGACCGCTGAGTAAAACCCTGTAGCCATGCTGCCTGTTTTATCGGCAAGAAAACCAACGAACCAGGGAGCGATAACCGACGACATCATCCCCATAAAGTTAAAGAGACTAAAAGCAAGTCCATACGCTGATTTATCAACATTTTCAGATACAGATGAAATCAGAATCGGATCCAGCGCTATCTTGCCAAATAACCCATAAACCAATAATGCCGTGATCAATAGCGCTGTACTATGCACATAGACGGTTGCCCACAATGCAATCGCTGCAATTGGAATCAACACAAAAACGAAAGGCTTCTTCCGACCTAATCGATCCGAAATATAACTTGCAGCAAGCGCTCCCGGTATCGATGCCAATGGAACCAAGGCTGATATCAAACCAACTTGACTGCCTTGGAAGCCTCTTTCAGTTTCCAAAAACTTCGGCAACCAGGTGACAACGACCGTAAAAGCGTAAATGGAACAAAATAAGACAAGAAAGGTTATCAACAAATTGCGATTTTTAATTAAAGATAAAATCGTGACTTTTTCTTTTCCTTTATCTAACGATTTCTCTAGCTGTTCACTTTGTTGTGATACCTTTTCTGGATTTTTTTCTTTTACTAATATCGAAATAAGGATACCGACAAGAACCGTAAGCACACCGAAGATATAAAACGGAACGCTCCAACTCATTCCCTTATCTAACACTAATGTGCTCGACAAGATAAAACCGAAAGCAATCCCTATCCCCGATCCGCTATTAATAATGGCACTTCCAACCGTTCTATTTTTTTCTGGAATTGCTTCAGATGATAGGGCGAATTGGGGACCATAATAGGTTGCAGAAGAAAGTCCCGCAAACGCACGAGCTACCAAAAAGCCTGTGAAACCAGCCATGAGACCACTGACGCCTGTCAAAATCCCATATAAAATAAACCCGATGACAAATAACTTTTTCCTACCAAATTTATCACTAAAAGCTCCTGCTGGAATTTGCGCTATCGTGTACGTCAGAAAGAATATACTATTGACCAATCCAAGCTGGGTATTATTCAGGTTATAATCTAAGCCAATCTCCCCTAATATAGGATTCAAAAAATATTTATTGGCATTGATAAACATCCATCCTAATGTGAAAGCAAAAACTACTTTCCACCAATAAGGAATTGTAAATCTCTTGTTTGTTTGCATCTGATGTTGTGTTTTCTTTGGTGTCAATATAATACCTCTCTTTCATTTTCATAATTTCTTGGGATGTAAAATAATAAATCCCGGCCCTTGTTTATTTTTCTATCGGTTGGCCGTTTTCGAACACTACTTGACCACCAACAATTGTAGTTTTCACTTTCCCTTTAAATGTCATACCAACATAAGGGGGAGTGCTGATACTCTCGATGGGGTATTGCAAAAAAATATTTATTTCTCGAAAATTGTACCTTTTTTGAAACTCGAACCTTTAAAGGCATATTTCGATAGAAGATAGTAAGCTATTCCTCCTGCTACTAAACCAATGATCCAAGCCAAATCAACCTCTATAAATGCAGCGGCTGCACCAATAATCATCGCAAGTAATCCTGCTGGGTTATATCCTTTGTAAGGTCCTTCTTCATTGTATAAATCTGCCGTATCTACTCTCCTTTTTCTTAAAATAAAATACTCAACTAATAGTATTGAAATCACTGGTCCTAAGAAGGCTGAGTAGATAAGAACGAACATGTTTAGACCTGCAGCTGATGACTCTTGTATAAGTAACCAAGGGAATGCCACTAGAGCAAGCAATCCTGCTATAATAGCAGAAACTTTGTAATTTAATTTTGTTAGCAATTGAATGACATATGTTGGTGGAAAAACGTTTGCCACCATATTTGTTGCAATTACTGTAATGACGATAAATGCAGACACTGCAACAGCAAGAATTTCATTATCAAGAACGACTGGAAGTGCGATTGCGGGATTCGTTATACCCGTTGCAGAAGCTAACATTGCACCAATAACAATCACAAAACCATAAGAAAGTGTAATTGGAACAAAGTATAATGCTCCCCGCTTTTTATTGCTTAGACCAGTTTTTAACTCTCTAGAATAATCTCCAGCACTAACAAAGATACCTGCATAGTTTCCTAAAAACACCATAATGAATCCAAAGAACGGTAATCCCCATGAACCTTCCGCTTTTACCCATGTTTGAGTAATTTCAGTGCCATAATTTGTTACCAGGATTCCAAATACATAAATAAGCCCAATGGTGAAAATAACAGATGCAACTGTCTCTACCCATTTAATTGCATGGAAGCCGAATAATGAGATGACAATCTGTACCAGCTGAAGAATAACGAAACTAACAAAAATATTATCAAAAGATCCATTTGTAACGTTCTTTGCAATTTCATTTAATGCTGTACCACCAATCCAACTTTGAATACCGTACCAGACAATAGCAGGTATACCTCGTAATAATGATGATATGATTGTTCCTTTTATTCCGAATGACATTCGAAGCTGTACAACGTATGGAATACCTTTTTTATAACCAAGTCGATCATTCAATGCGAAAACTGTTGAAATAATTACAATGGAGATAAGGGCTGCAAGCATTGTTTGGAAGATATTTAACGTTGCCACTCCCGCTATAATTACACTGGCTCCTAACGTCATATTCCCTATGTTAACTCCATCGCCCATCCACATGAAAATATAGTCTCTTGGCTTTACAGTCCTAGCCTGATTGGATTTCGGATGTAATGATTCATCCAATTTCGTGATATGTTCAATTTGCGTTACTTCTGTATCGTAACTTTTATCTGTTGTAGACATATGTCATACTCCTTTTTTTCTTTTGATGTATTTAAAGAAGGTTTATTATGGTCGATAAGTAATAGTTTAACCCGTCACTATATAATTATTTCACTCTATATAGTGTTTGCATGCACTGTACTGATCCATATCGACGCATAATCTCCAACGTCCAATTTCTATATTCTGGCTTCGTCGGCAAATATCTTCGTTAAAACTTACTTTTTTTAATTGTTCCTGATTGATTTGTTCCAATCGAAACCCTCCTTGCTTATATCTAATTTGTATGTCAATTACGACACCCAGTCCAACTAACACTCTTATGATTCTTCATAAAGTGTTTTCGTTGTAAACTTAGACCCCCTTACCAATCACTTAGATCCAAGTTAAAGTAAGAAACTACCTTGAAACTATATTTCCTAAATTCATATCCCTCGGATTCGAAACAAAAATATAATATGTGACATAATTGTGTCAATGATATTCAATTAAAACATCTCGAATTCGAGATGTTTTATACTTTTTTACTGTTTTATAAGGCTAACATAGTGTAGGTCTCTTCCCATTGGAGTAAATTTTACAATTTCAACAATTTACTCCAATCCTTCTTGTGTTAGTAGCTAATCAGGAAAAAAGTTAACTACTAGTTTCTTTTTTATGAGTGTATTAAATTCAGTCACTCATTTCACCATAAAAAGATTTAATAATTACAGAGGCAGTATTTCGACTTAGGTCAAAAACGCCTGTGATAACAGGCGTTTTTCAGGACTAAAAGCCATATTCGTCTTCTTTTGCCTTACGAATCATACTATCTGCGTTAAAAGTTTGTACTGTGTCATCAACCAAACGGTCTAAGCGGAAAAGAATATCATCGTTTATGATTTCTTTGCGTAAAAAGTCTTTTTCTACAATAAATACATACGTTGGAACGATGTGAGCCTTCATATACGCTAAGATAGGTTTTAATTGTTGCTCTACCATTAAATAATGCTTTGCCGTCCCTGCAGTTACGACCATACTTACGACCTTGTCACGGAATGCATTAACTGGCAGTAGATCAAAGATATTTTTTAATGTTGCCGGAATCGATGCTTGGAAGGTCGGGGTCCCGATAATAATGGCATCTGAAAACATAATTGTCTCTGTAACGTATTTTGTGTCTCCCTCATATTCAAAGTAATTACGTCCATCACTAAATTCCAATTTATAGTCAGCTAAATCCAGTAGTATAACCTCATGTTCAGGATATTTTTGTTCAAGCAGTTCCACTGTTTTTAGCATTGCAGTTTTAGTTTTAGAGCCAACGATAGAACCGGCTAGCGCTACGATTTTCATAAGATAATCTCTCCCTACTTTATAAATAATTTATGGAATTCCCTTTACTTAATAGGCTGTATATTTTTTAATTGCTGGAATAATTTCATTCCCTATGATTTCAATGTTTTTCATAACTTTCTTAAAAGGAACGCCACCAAAGTCAAGTTGTGCCATAAAACGTTGCATACCGTAAAGCTCATATTGGTAAAGCATTTTTTCGATAATTTGTTGGGTGCTACCAACCATTAATGCATCACGTATATCAGGTGCTTGAGCAAATTGTTGTTTTGGATAACCACCACCACGAATGGCTTGGAATCCCCCATTAATATGTGGGTACATTCCTTGTAATGCTTCTTGTGTTGTATCTGCTACGTAAAATAAGCTTGTTGTTGCGATTGGTAATGCTTTGGGATCAAAGCCACTGCGTTCCGCTGCTTCACGATAGGCTTCAACAGAAGGCTTAAAGTTCATTGCTGGTCCACCTAATGTAGTTAGCATCATAGGAATTCCCATATAACCTGCTTTAATGGCACTTGCTGGTGGCCCTCCTACAGCACGCCAAATTGGAAGTGATCCATTTTTTGGTTGCGGCAGAATTTCTGCATTTTGTAGTGACGGACGGTATTCACCTTGCCATGTGATACGCTGTTCTTCATTTATTTTTTTTAGTAGCTCTAATTTCTCTTCAAATATTTCCTCATAATCTTGTAGATCAACCCCAAGTAAGTGGTAAGCACCTACACGAGATCCACGACCAGCGACGATCTCTGCACGACCATCTGAAATTAAATCGATTGTGGCGAAATCCTCATAAACACGTACAGGATCAGAAACACTTAGTACTGTTGCTGAGCTAGTAATTTTAATCTTTTTTGTCGCTTGTGCAATGGCTCCTAAAACAACAGTATGTGCTTGTGTAGTGAAGTACGTTTGGTGACTCTCACCGACACCAAATACATCAATACCTGCTTGTTCTGCTAGTTTACTTGCTTCAATAAGTTCATTGATTCGTTGTTGGGCTGAAATTTGTTCACCTGTTAGTGGGTTGGGAATATGATCCCCCAATGAATATAGTCCAAATTCCAGGCCTTTTGTTGTATCGATGCGATATGCTTCCATAGTTAATTCTCCTTTATTTGTTTTAATTTTTCTTCCATTCATGATTCTTTCGTTCTTTCTCCCTATCACTTTACTAGTCAAGTGATTTTGTAAAAAAAATTACCTATTCAGCAATTTCTTTTTTTCGCTATTTTTTTGTACACGAGATATGAGACTAAACAATACTTTTTGTTCTTCTTTTGATAAACAATCATCAAAGAAAGAGGATTGAAATGCAAGCTGAGCTTCAAATGCATTATCCAGTTTTTCTTGGCCTTTTTTCGTTATCGAGATTGTTTTTATTTTCCAATCTTGCTTCCGTTCGATTAGCCCTTCTTTTTCAAGACGAGTGAGCATACGCGAAATACCGCCTTGTGTCACCGTAATTTTCTCTGCGAGCTCACTTTGCGTTAATGGTTGGTAGGTTGATATTTGCATTAATACATCAAATTGTGCAGTCGTAAGATCAAATTTCTTTAAAAAATCATTGGATAACAAGTTACTTTGATGTGTGAATCGAGTGAGCCGCAACCAAATTAATGAACCACGAGTATTTTTGAGCATATTGTTTATCACTACCTTTCTTCACCATCACTTTACTACTCAAGTGATAATAATGCAACAAAAATGTTTGAATTCAAGGTATTTTTATTTTGAGGGGCAAACATAACAGACGCTTCCTTTCTTATACTAAGTCTTTGAATCACCCTGTTTCGTTAATTGCTGATTTGTTCCACCCATACTAAAAAGAAATGACAGTTTTTTTTAATTAATAAACCAGATTTAGTAAAGGTATGTTTAGAAAAATCTTCAAATGTTTTTTATAACACTATTTACTTAAAGTAATTAGATATTTTTTTGATACAATTTTTGCAAAATGACCCTATTTACTTGTAAAGATATGTACAATAGTAGTGGTACATTTCACTGAGATGTTAAATGCGTTAAATCAAAAGTTGAATGATTACGATTCTTTACTTTAACAAAACATAGACTTATCTAAAAAGAAAACCAAATTAAAGGACTCATTCCCCAAAGTAGGAAGTGGATTGGTTGAAGCCAGTTCTGGAATGGTCACTGTCGCTCTCCTAGCTAAACTCTTCGGGATCACCTCTTCATTGACCTTTTCCATCACCCAAAATCTCTTCCCAGTTCTGAACTAGTGCGTTTTTATAGGAACTAGGGCAAAGACTTCGCTCTTGGCAGTGCATCACATGCTGTGCAATCATCGACTACGCTTGTTGTGTCATTAATAGACAAGGGAAAAGAGGAGATACTATTTAAAAGCCTCTTTAATTGGTTTAAATTTTCATGTAAACATTACTAAAAATAACGGAAGGAAACTCTCCTTTATATTAGAATAGAAAAGAAATGGGGATTCCGACATGTGGGATTTACTAGTACAAATGCTATCAAGAATGACACTCATTATTACGATTGCTTTCCTCATTACACGTTTGCGCATTTTTAGACAGATGATTTATCGAGATCTAAATATCAAAGACAGTTTTATCATGATTATGCTCTTTGGTTTATTTGGTGTAATCGGAAATTATACGGCCATCGTCGTCAATCCAGAAGCACATATGATTTCCAACTTGTGGAATCCTGCGCTTGAAATGGACAATGCTATTGCCGATACACGCAATATCGGCATCATCATAGGTGGCTTGGTAGGCGGTCCAGTAGTTGGGCTTGGGTCGGCATTGATTGCTGGTGGACATCGTCTCATTATGGGAGGATTTATTAGCGATGCTACTTTCTTCACCTCACTTATTGGTGGCGGATTGGCAGGGCTGTTTGGTCGTAAATTGCGAGGCCTAGGCTTAATGCGGCCATTTCCAATGTTTGGTAGTGGTCTTTTGATCCTTCTCATTCAAATTTTGCTTATCCCCTTGTTTGCTTCCCAGCACAGTACCGCTCTTCATTTGATCAGTTATACTGGGATACCTATTATCATCATTAATAGTATCGGAATCTGGATCTGTGCCATTGTTTTTAATAGCGTTATTCAAGATGAGGAACATTCACGCGCCAGTCAAACGGCAACTGCACTCTCGATTGCAAATCAGACGTTGACACTTTTTCGCCAAGGATTAAACGAATCCTCTGCGACAAAAGCGACGAAGATCATCCAGCAGTTAACAAACGTTGACGATGTGGCAATCACACGGGGCATTAGAGAGCTTGCACATACGGGCGGACCTAGCAGCCAATCTGAAATAAAATATAGAGAGCTCGTATTTAAAACCGGGAAGATGGAAAGCGCTCACTCCTCAGAGTATGAGTTTATTATTTTTCCGTTAATTGTTAAAAAGAAAACGATTGGGACCCTAACATTTTACTTTAACCATCCATTTCACGTAACATCTGTAGATCGGGAAATGGCTGAAGGGCTCAGCAATCTGTTTTCCAGTCAATTGGAGTTGGGCGAGGTTGAACGTTATAATCACTTGTTGCAGGATGCTGAAGTAAAAGCGCTTCATGCTCAGATTCACCCGCATTTTTTGTTCAATGCTTTAAATACAATTGTGGCGCTATGCCGAATGGATCCTTTGCTAGCACGTCAATTGCTGCTCCATTTATCGACCTTTTTAAGGAATAATTTAAGGGGACTTACAGATCGTCTTGTTCGTGTTGAAAAAGAGTTGGAAAATGTCCACGCTTATTTCGCATTAGAAAACGCCCGGTTTCCGGATAAGTTTGAGCTTACCATTGAAATGGATTCACATCTGAATAATGCGCTCATCCCCCCCTTCATACTGCAGCCGCTTGTTGAAAATGCTATTACACATGGAGAGTTAAAAGACCTAGGAGGAATTGGAAAAATCCGCATTGATATTAAACAAGAAGAAGCGAAACTGCTATTAACCGTTACAGATAACGGGGTTGGCGTACCACCAGAAAGGCTTGCTGATTTAGGTCAGCGTGTTGTCAATTCAATGAAAAACGGCAGCGGATCTGCGCTATTCAATATTAAAGAACGCTTAACTGCACTATTTAGTCAAGATGCCACTTTTAAAATGGAAAGTAAGCAAGGACAAGGAACAACCATTTTTATCACATTACCGATACACTTTTAATAGGAGATAGATGGATATGTTACAAGCTTTTATCGTAGAAGACGAACAATTTGCACGAGAAGAATTAAAGTATTTATTAACCGAAACAGGCGATATAGAAATCATCGGTGAATCTGAAACGATGCATGAGGCGCTATGGGATATTAATAATCTTCAACCGGATGTTGTGTTTCTAGACATCGAGCTTGCCAAAGGGAATGGATTGGAACTGGCCAAACAATTTATACATATGAAAAAGCAGCCGATGATTGTATTTGCAACGGCTTACGATGAATATGCGCTCGAGGCATTTAATCTCGATGCAGTTGATTACATTGTCAAACCAATCGATGAAACAAGACTGCGCAAAACCGTAGACAAATTACTAACACATGCTCAGTTCCATAATGATCCGCAAAAGCAAAAAAGTACTCAGCCGCAAGGAACCAAAACAATTCCGGCAAAAGACGGAGATCGAATGATTATTGTCCAGGCAGATGAGATTTACTATATCGGAACAGAAAACCGCCAATCTTTCATTAAAACCGCTCATCACAAATATGAATCGGATTTATTGCTTTATCAATTGATTGAAAAACTAGGTGACGACTTTTTACAAGTACATCGGGGATACATTGTCAATGTCAAGTATGTTTCTGCCATGGAACCATGGTTTAACCGTGCCTATAATTTATTTTTAAAAGACGGTTCAAAAGTACCCGTCAGCCGCTCCTTTGCCAAAAACGTTATGCAAAAATTAGGATTTAAATGAGCGACTATTGCTTTGTCTGGCCAAAAATAAGAAGTAGGCTAACCTTTGTTTGATTAGCCTACTTCTCCCATCACCGAACGTATTATAAAAAAAAGCACCCATATGCATGGATGCTTTTTTTACAATTATTATGACCAACCAATTAATTGGGCGATGACAAGTACGACAATAGAAATTCCAGCCCATATTAAGAATAATGGATAGAAGAAACGAATCCACGTTTGCCATTTTACTCCTGCAATCGCTAATGCTGCCATGAAGTATCCGCTTGTCGGGTAGAAAATATGTGTAAATCCATCTCCAAGCTGATAAGCAAGAACAGCGGTTTGTCTTGTTACTCCAACCATGTCTGCAAGCGGTGCCATAATCGGCATTGTTACGAGTGCTTGTCCACTGCCGGACGAAATAACAAAGTTGATAAGAACTTGTACAACATACATACCAACTGCTGCTAATGCTGGCGGCAAATCACCAACGACCGCACCAAGTGCATGGACAATCGTATCCATAATGTTACCGTCCTCTAGTACAACAGCGACCGCTCGGGCAAGTCCAACGATGAACGCACCCATTAAAACATCTTTAAAACCTTGATTAAATGCTTCGCAAATATCTCCGACTTTCAGACCAGAAATAATCCCTACGACGATTCCCATAATGATAAAGAGTCCCGCCATTTCAACCATAAACCAACCTCTTGAAATGACACCGTATACAAGTACTGCGAAGAATACAAGTGCTACAATCGCTGCCCACTTTTGTCTTGCTGTAGCAGGAATTGCTTCAGCTTTACCCACATTGTTATACAATGAGCGTTTTTCCATATCATCTTCATACACAAGACTGTTCTTTGGATTTTTTTTGATTTTCTTTGCGTAATGGGTAATGAATAAAATTGCTGCTGTAACCGTCACGATAAATACGATTAAACGTAATCCAAGACCAGAGAAAACCGGCAGTCCCGATAACTTCTGTCCAAGTCCTGTGTTAATCGGATTTAATACTCCTGCTGTAAACCCGACAACGGTCCCACAAAGTGCAATAGCTGCTGCTGTTATGGAATCGTAACCAAGCGCAATAATCAGCGGCATGATTACTGGAATATAAACGAGCGATAATTCAGCTGTTCCGATCAATGTAGCTATCAATGCGAATACTGTTGTTAAAACAGGAATGAGCATAATACTTTGATTCGCAAATTTCCTTGCTAGTTTATCAACCGCAATTTCAATAATTCCTGTACGTCTAAGTACCATGAACATTCCACCAATGATAAAGGTGAAGAATACAACTTCTCCCGCATCGATCAACCCTCGAGGAATAACTGTTATAAAGTCCTGAATACCTACTGGTGTCTGATCAACATATTGAAAGGAATTTGGATCGATGGTCGTTCTGCCATCTGGTCCTGGCACACGTTCAAACTCCCCCGCTGGGATAAAATATGTGGTCAATGCCGCTAACGCACTAAAGACAAATAAAATAACATAAATATGCGGCATCTCAAATTTCTTCTTATTCTTTTCTGGCTGCTGTTCTTCTCTATTCAGCTGCTGTGTATTTGGCACGATGACCCCTCCGGAAATGTGAATTATATGACCAAATAAATGCAAACAATTTGGGATACAAAACACATTATAATCGGGGAAATATTGCCTCGGCTGTTTTTATAACCAAGTGCCCATATTTAGAACAAAAGGTACATGGTCTGTAACGAAAAGTACATATTTGGGGGTTGAATTCACTTGAGCCATATGATTTTTTGTGGATTAATCCATGGAAGAAGTTAGATCTATCATCTAGCAAAATAACGAAATCTCCCCCTAAATTAGTTGTAGGGAGTGTATCTTTAAACGAGTAAACATTCCATGTGGGTACGCCAATTTTTACCCAGGAGAAGCGAGTTGCAACGCAGTGAATGAGGAAGCAGAAGGTACGTTAGTTATTGGTTACTTTCATAGACGATTAGCTATTAAAATAAGTAATAAACCTTCGGGATCGAAAATAATCCGCCCCGAAAGTTTACTTTTACAATTTGTATCATTCAACAAATTTAATTATTAACTGCCTTATTCGTATTTTCGTTTATAACATCATCAAACTCTGTAAAATGATCTGGCTTTACCTTAGCCTTTAATCTCATCATAACCAAGTATACAATTCCTGAAATGATTAGAGATTGAACAGCAGGTATTCCTATTGGCACCTTATATTGAGTCAAATACCCAACAAAGGCACCTATTAATAGTGCAAGGGTGGCGATCCAATTCCAGCCGTTTTTGTCCACCCACTTTTTATTTCGGATAAAGAAAAAGTCGGCAAACATCACTCCTGCAATGGCTGGATAAATGACTCCTAATAAGATCAAGAAATCCATAAAGAAATCTAAAATTCCTGCTAAGGCTAGTATGATTCCAGCGATTGATCCGCCGATAGTTAGCCAAGCACGCCCTTTCCCAGAATCAATATTAAACATATTGGCTGCTGCAAGGCCTGTTGAATAACTAGCGACAATTTGACTAGTCCAAAGAGCAAGCCATAAAATTAAGAAGCCCCAGAAAGGAAACCCTAAATCTTGCATGACAGCAACGATATCAGCATTTCCCACTCCTACAGACATGACCGCACCTGTTAAGAAGAAAACAAATCCAATTACGATAATTCCGAGCGGTATTAGTGCTTGATCTTTAAACGTTGGTTTCGAATATCTAGTATAATCAGAAGCAATTAACCATTGGGCAACGTTTGCTCCTAATATAAGACTGACTCCTCCCCAAAAGGTCAAAGAAGGTTCAGGATTCCAAGAAGCGATTTTTTCCCAGCCTGCACCTTTTAACGAGTAGAAAACACCTGCAAAAATTAATAACAATCCCGCTGGTACCGCCAAGTAATCCGTCCACTTCATGGAATTATAGCCAATAATGGCTGGTAATGAAAAAAGAATACCTGCAATAGCAGTTAATAGTGCCCATAGCAACCACTGTTCTTTGTAATCCACACCGAGCACAGCTGAAATCGCATTTCCAGCCACAGCTGTATTTACAGCAAACCAGCCGATATTTAAGATTACAAGGGCCAAGCCGATTAAGAATCTTGCCTGTAAAGATCCAAAGCTGGTTCTTGCAATAACTGCAGAAGGCAGACCCGTTTTTGCACCTAGATACCCTTGGAGCGCATTTCCAACCCACTGTATTACAACAAGCCCTATTATTAGAATTAATAATACCTTCGACAATCCAAAACTTCCTGCCAGTGCCGCTCCTATCATGATGACTGGAACCGAAAACTCCAATCCCCCAAAAATAGTTGCCGGCACAATCCAGTGCTGCCTATCGGATTCAGGAACTTTTGCCAAAGCCTTATCATCATCCATGGATGCCATATACCTTTTCCTCCTCATTATTAAATTAAATATGTTTTTTCTAGGTGTATGACTATGGAGTAATCCTTCTACGTTTCAATTCTATTCTTCATGTCTCTCTATAAAAATTTTCTCTTTTCCCTCAAGCCAAATTCTTTCACCAATCTTAAATAGCTTCTCGAAATCACCATAATCAATTTGAGCGAAAATGTTTACCGGCTCATGTCCTTTGTGACTTCTTGCCATTTCAGCCCCATAATAGATTGCTAGTGCTTGAGGTAAAGTTCCTTCTTCTTCCCAGTTCCAATCTCTCCAATAGCAAACTTCTCCAATACTTGTATAAATGGTTTGATTTTCTCTAGGTGGCAAATCTGTTTCTTCATAAGCAAAGTTGAATTCCCTTCCTGACCAACGAGATTGTGTAGCAACAGTTTCAAAAGGTAGTGAATTCCAGACCTTTTCACATGTTAATGGAGCTTTTTCCACAAGCAATGTAGCATAAACCTCTCCTCCACCTTCGAAGCTGAATTTAATTCTTTCCAAAGTCAATGCACATCCTCTTAAAAAATGAATTCACCGAATAATCAGTATTGTATTATTAAATAACATAGGAAGGAATCTCTTTAATATTTTTTAAGAATATCCTTCCACATTGGTGTAATATTACGATTTTAGCAGTCCGTGATATACTTATTCTGCTGTAACATACTGATTCTTCTTATCAATTTCCTTATCTTTAGCGGATCTTCCAGACGGATCCCCGAAACCACCGCCTCCGCCAGTCATGACCTTGACAATATCGCCTTTTCGGATCCTTTTGCCATTTACCTTCAGCAAATGTTCCACTTGCCCATCAGAAATGATTTCTACATCGGGCTTTTGGCCAGGCTGCCCACCAAAAAGTCCCCAAGCTGGAGTCTTTGATCTTTCGAACCATAGGGAAACAGTTGTATCTTCGCTGAGAATCTCGTATTCTCTCACAACCCCAAGTCCTCCGCGATATTGACCATCACCTCCGGAATTTTCTCTTAGCCCGTATTGATTAATCCTAATCGGATACTTCGATTCAAATACTTCAATAGGGAGGTTTTTAAAGTCACCACTTACGTGATTGATCAAAGCAGATTGACCGTCTCCTTTATGGAATGCACCCCATCCACCAGCAGTTGCTTCTACGCTTAGAAATGATTCACTTGTTTTCTCATCAATCCCCGCAAATGTAACAACCATTGAATCTCCATAATGGGCTCCAGCCGCCTTATCCTTCATTACAGGTGAAAGCGCTTTAATAATTAAATCAATTAGTAGGCCTAGTGGAGTGAAGTACCAACCGCATGGAGCAGGTTCTACAGCATGGAATATCGTTGCTTTTGGCGCAATAACATTCATCGTTCTGAAGTTTCCTCCTGTTACTGGAGAATTTGGACTAATTAAATCTTTAAAAGCTACACGGCAGGCTGAAATGGTCTGTGCATATCCGCAGTTTGTTTGTCCAAAGCGCTGTTTACTAGAGCCAGTGAGATCAATCGTAATATATTCTCCTTTAACCGTTACCTTAACCTTTACGAGGATTGGCTCATCCTTTACCCCATCATTATCAAGATAACCTTCCGCTTCATACTCTCCATCTGGTATATTGCGAATAACACTACGATCCATTTCCTCTGATTGCTTAAAGATATCATGGATACAGCGATTAATCCGGTCAATCCCAAAGCGTACAATCAATTCCTTAAACCTTTTCTCCCCTGTTCTGCATGCGGCGATTTGTGCATTAAGATCTCCTAGTGCAGCTTCACGAAAACGATTGTTAGAAATGATCAGACGAATCACATCTTCAATGGGCTTTCCATTACTATAAATTTTCGTAGGCGGTATTCGAATTCCTTCTTGATATATACTTGTAGCATCCATAGGATATCCTGGATCCTTAGAGCCAATATCTAACCAATGGGCACGGTTTGCTGTGAAGCCAACAAGCTCATCTTCAAAGAAAATCGGAGAGAAAACTGTGACATCATTTAAATGAGTTCCTCCAATATACGAATCATTCAAAATATATACATCGCCGTCTTTATATTTTTCAATTCCACCAATTACATCAGTCGTTACTTTAATACACTCATCAATATTTCCTAGAAAAATAGGCAACCCTGCTGATTGTCCTAACAGCTCTATATCACGGTTAAAAATACAAACACTGCAATCCTTCATTTCATAAATAATAGGAGAAAATGCGCTTCTAGCTAAACTTGCATTCATTTCATCTGCTGCTGAAATAAGTGCATTCCTTATAATTTCAGTTGTAATTGGATTTTCTAAGTAAGCTTTCTGTTTAGTGCTCATACCAAAACCTCCTGTTCTGCTGTTTTCTTCAAAATTTCAATATTTTGATATTCATCAATTGAAATATAATGTTTTGGCGGTATAACGAGTGTTGAGTTTTTATCTTCCACTATTGCAGGTCCGCTAAAATAATTTCCGTACAACAAATCATCTGTAGAGAAGACATTTGTTTCATCTACAGTATTATTCCATACAACTTTGCGATTAGATGCCGGCATTGCTTGTTGTTCTACCCGATTCGTGGATTTTACATATTCTACTTTTTCCAAATCTCCAAAAGCGGTTACACGAAGATTCACAATTTCAATTAACCCTATTGGATTATTATGCCCATATATATCTAAGTGGGCTTGATGGAAATCCTTTTCAATTTCCTTAAGATCATTCTTATCGTTTTCAATATTAACCGTATACTCTTGACCTTCATAACGGACATCTATACTATTTTGAAATCTAATATCATCTGTTTGAATGTTCTGCTGGTTTAATACTGAAATACTTTCTTGCTTCATTTCTTCATATAAAGACTCTACTTCAGCATAATTAACTTGGTTAATGCTTGCGACGTAATTTCGAACCGTATCAAAACGGATATCTGTTTGCAGCATTCCCCATGCAGAAAATGTTCCCGAAACGCTTGGAACAAACACTTTCTTCATATCTAATAAATCCGCAATTAATACGGCATGCATTGGTCCGGCGCCGCCAAAAGCTACTAGTGTAAAGTCACGAGGATCAATACCCCGTTTAACGGTCAATGTACGAATCGCATCCGCCATTTTGGCATTAGCAACATCACAGATACCTTCTGCCGTTTCTTGTATCGACAAGCCAATTTGGTCAGCTACTGATTTCACCGCTAGGATTGCAGCTTGTTTATCCAGCTTGATATCTCCACCTAAGAAGTTATTTTCATCAATACGGCCAAGCACTAAGTTAGCATCCGTTACAGTTGGCTGCTTTCCGCCTTTACCATAACAAGCCGGTCCAGGCGAAGAGCCAGCACTTTTCGGACCAACACGCAATCCACCTGCTTCTACCCAAGCAATCGAACCTCCTCCCGCTCCAATCGTATGGATATTAACCATTGGCGATAGGATAGGAAAGCCTTCCATATTTATTTCTGCTGTAATATCTGGTTGCCCATCGATAATCATACTTACATCAAAACTGGTACCACCCATATCTATGCAAATCAGGTTAGGATCACCTGTCAGCTTTGTTAAGTTCATTCCTCCGATTGTTCCACCAACCGGACCAGACATAAGCGTCTGCAACGGTAGACGTTTAGCAATTTTTGAAGTCATAACCCCGCCATTAGACTGCATAATATAGATATCCTTTTTGAAACCTCTTTTTTCAACTTCTTGTTCCAGAATATTTAAGTATTTTTTTACAATTGGAGCAATGTACGCATTAATAACCGTTGTACTAACCCGTTCATATTCCCTCCATTCTCTTGCAATATCACTAGAAAGAGAGACAGGAATATCCAGTTCTTTCTCAATCATCATTCGAATGAGATACTCATGTTCCGGATTACGGTAAGCATGCATTAAGCACACCGCAACAGCATCATAATTTTTGTCCTTTAGTTCTTCAATGATTTGATGCAAATTTCCCTCATCTAATGGTGTTACGACAGAGCCATCAAATGTCACCCGTTCACAAACCTCATAAATATGCTCCCTCTCTACAAGGCTTGCTGGTTTATTAAATTGAATATTGTACATTTCAGTCCGATTAGCTCGGCCAATTTCGTAAACATCTCTAAAACCTTTTGTCACAATAAGTGCTACATTTGCTCCCTTTCTTTCCAAGAAAGCATTTAAACCAGATGTTGTTCCATGGACAAAGTATTCAATTTCAGATAAATCTATGACATAGTGACCAATAGCTTCTAAAACCCCTTCAGCTAAATTATGTGGAGTTGTTAATGTTTTTTTCGTGTGATAAACATTTTTTATGCGATCATAGACAACCAAATCAGTAAAAGTACCTCCAATATCCACTCCAAGACGATAACGCGACATTTGTATTTCCTCCCTTTCTAGTTCACTTAAGCTCGTATCCTTGTTTTAACAATATGAAATCAAGTTTTCTGAATTGCCTACTGCATAAGTAGTAAAAGGCTTTAGAATGACGGGGCATTCCTCCTTTCAAAAGTAGTTTCTATTCTACCCAGTTAAAAAATAACTGGAGTAATAACGGAAAGTAGAATGGTTTCTTGATCTAGCGGATTCTCCCACATATGAGGAAGAGTAGACGGAAAATGGATCGCTTCCCCTTCTCGCAAGTAATACTCACTTTGATCAACAGTAAGTAGTACTGCTCCTTTTAATACAAAATAAAATTCTTCACCAGGATGCTTAACTAACTCAATATCCTTTTGACGCGGCTGCATAGTTACAAGAAATGGCTCTATTTTTCGATCGGCAAAATTATTACTTAACCGTATATAAGTAGAATCGGAACTTTCTATTTTAAATGGCTTTTGATCTTGCTTTTTTACGGCATAATTTAAGCTCTCCGATTCCTCAAAAAAATGAATCATTTTTACTCCGAAAGCATCGGCAATTTTTTTTAAAGAGGTAATAGCCAGGGAAGATGTCCCTCTCTCTATTTGCGATAGAAAACTAACCGACAAGTCTGTTTTTTCACTTAAATCTTTTAAAGTCATTCCTTGTTCAAATCTTAGTTGCTTGATTTTTCTGAAAATTTCTTCCATAACTGAATTCCTTTCTTCTAATCGAGGAATAATTACTGTGGTACTGTAATTGTTTTTAATTTTACCATAAATTTTTTTGTTGTAAATAAATATTTATAATTTTCTATATTGTCTAACTCTATTTTGGTTCATCCTATTTTTTTGAGTTGAAAGGTTAAGTTTTTATAAAAATAAAACCAAATAAAAAAAACGTACCTGATTAATAGATACGTTTTTGCTATTTATTAACTCCCAGTTAATGTAAATTCCCGTACATTTTCTTCTTTAGATCCTTCTACCTTTTCAGAATCGCCAAATCACCAGTGTTCTCCCTTTTTATTCAAATGATCACCGGGCATTTCTCCGCCGCCTCTCCGCATAAAATGACATTCAAATTAGCATTGTTAATAATTTCTGTACCAATAATATTCGAGGTTTAACTGGAGATATATAGCCCTGAAAGTACATCCATTGCCAGGCTACTGCTTACGCTGCTATAAATGACTTCATTCCAAGAATCTTACTTCTCAAAAAGTTGCTCCGAAGTAAGTTTTTGTTCCCTATGTCAGAAACAATCATAAAAATTACAACTGCCACCTTTGTTTAAATTAATATAAATGGTTTCTATCAAAGAGACAGAATTTAATGGCTATAGAAGCAATGTCAAAATGAATTAGCGAAGAATGAATATCTGATGACGAGTTTTTCGTCACCGAATCGGAAGTTTAGGAGAATAATAAACTCTATCATCAATTGAAAAAAGAATTTCAAATAAGAAAAACATAGGGAGCTTTTATAGCCCTCATATGTTTTCATTCATATTATTTATCTGTTTGTTTTTTTTTCAAATACTCCGCACGTATTTTTTCAAGTTGCTGCTTTTTATCAAATTTAGCAGGCTTGTGTTTTTCATGATACTTAGCCACAGCCATCTTACCTTTTGTATCCAATTGATATTTTCCCACTTTGTTCACCTACTTTTCTTGTCTTTTAAGAAAATCTATTCAACCAATATAATATAGCTAATTTTATTGAAGTAAACCTTTTTACTTTGTGTTAACATAGATGTTTCTAACCCGGGGTAGTTGTAGGACGAGGAGCATTTGTCAGGGGATTAACAACTAGTATTTTAGACTTTTTCAAATTTTATTGGTTAGTCAACACGTATGATAGCATATATAAAAAAGAACACAGAATGCTAAATTATTACATTCTGCGTTCCTTTTTTGTTTTTAGGCTCTTTTCATAAAGTTTGCTGTTTTATGGTACAAACAACAGACTATTTTAAAAATTGTTCTTCAAAATAGTTCAATTGGTAATCTAAAGTTAAAGAATCGTTAAACAAAAAGGTATTTCCATCCACTTCAATTACATGGTTGTTCTTCACAGCCGGCATTTCTTTATATAGATCCGTATTTTGATAGGAATTATCTTGGCCATTGTATTTACTAACAATCAAGTAGTCCCCAACATAGTCAGGTAATACTTCAGAGGAAATCATGTAGTATCCTTCTTTGCTTGTCATTTCCTTTACTTTTTCAGGCATTTTCATCCCCATCGCTTGATAAAGAACTTCTGTGCCTCTTCCCCAACTATCACCAAGAATACCCATATCTTTATCGTAACTTTCCATTACAGTCACCGTTGCATTTTCACCAATTTTTTCTTTAATTTTATTTCCTACAGTATTTGCACGTTTTTTGAAGTCATCAATCCAGTCTTGAGCTTCTTTTTCTTTGTTTACCGCTTTACCAATTTCTAAATGCTGTGTTAAATAATCTACTTTATTATACGTATAGATAACTGTTGGAGCAATTTTTTTCAATTTATCTAGGTTATTATTATCACTCGCTCCAATAATTAAATCTGGTTGTAATTCTATAATTTTCTCTATTTGCTCATCTGAAACAACTGTTACATCTTTTAATTGATCTTTAAATAATGGACTTTCCATAGACCATTCGTCTACCCCTACGATATTGATGCCAAGTGAGATTAAGTCACCTGCATTACCAGTCAAAACTACAACTCTCTCCGGATGAGCAGGTACTTCTATAGGACCATTTTCAGACTGGTATGTAATTGTTTCACTTGCATCCTCTGTTGCCTGGTTCTTTGTACTATCGCTACAAGCACTAATGATAAGAACACACATTAAAATGAAAGGTATGATTAATTTTTTCAATTTAAGATTCTCCTTTATTTTGATTATCATCTCTACCGCCTTCAAATGATAATGATAATCATTTCTATTCAAAATATTAGTCTTCTTTTAATTTCTTGTCAATAACTATTTAAGCTAAACTTTCATTTTATCGGTCGTTCGTTTACAGCATCCGGGATAGAGAACATTTTAGAGAAATTGCTTATTTGACCTGAATGGGGATACAAATGGACCGGGCATGGGCACCAAGAAGAAATACAGTAAGTAAATTCACTTTTAGGATTGGCTAATATATTAAATCTATTGAATTAGAGGACCTATTAAGTTAGACAATCCAATTAATTGAACAACAGAAGATCGTTCGTTAAATGACAAGTGTGATACTATGATAAAGATAGCCTTCAACAAACGGGACATTTAGCTAAAGGTAAACTGATTGAGGAATAGAACAAAAAAGGTAAAGTTAAGGGGGAAGAATGGAATTGAAAGAGTTTAATATATCTGTAGATGGCTATACTTTTCACGGATGTGAATATGGTGATAATAGCCTTCCTTCACTTGTTTGTCTTCACGGAATGACTGGTGATTTAAATAGTTTTTCTGGGCTTATTGAATACCTAATAAAAGATTTTCATCTTATTCTTATAGATAACCCAGGACATGGTGAAACTGAATCACTTAAACTGGAGGAGGATTATCTATTTTCCTCCTTAGCAAAGCGTATGTATCAAGTAATACAAAAGATTACGAACAAACCTTTTTACATGTTGGGACATTCTTGGGGAGCAGACCTTTGCCTAAACTTAGCAAAAATATTTCCAGCTAAGATAAGTGGCGTAATTTTATTAGACGGTGGATATGCCTTTCCTGAACATGTTGATGGACTGACAGAGGAAAAAGCCTTGATAGATTGGAAGAAATACGTGGAATCAAGTATATATGGTTCTTGGGACGAAGTGGTCAAAGAATACCAAAGTTACACAACAAGGCAATGGGATTCAAATCTTAATTCACTAATAGCATCTTCCTTTAAAAAAGTGGAAGATAACTATATATTTAAGGCGGATGTTTTCAGTATTTCAGCAATTATTAAGGCATTCTATAAAGAACCTTGTTCGACCACTTTCGATAGTATTCAGTGCCCTGTTTTATTACTTCATGCAACCATTCTACCGACAGATTCAGCCCGAAAAAAGGGAGTACTGGAAATTAAAAAAGGCATTAAAGCATTAAAGGTAATAGGTATAGAAGACACTCAACACCAACTTCATTGGGACTATCCTGATAAAGTTGCTAATGAAATTCTGTTGTGGAAGCAAGAAAACAATCATGAATCTAGATTATTCACCAACTAACACGAGTTCCCACAGAAAAGCTGACTTGTCGGCTTTTCTGTGGGATTCTCTTTTTCTCCAAAAAGATAAAAAAATCCATTTCTGGTAAGGTTATTGCGACTAAACTTTAACCAAAAGAAAGGATTCTTATAATGGTCAGTTAGGGGGACTTATTTGGTTTTCGAAAAGCTGAGCTTAGCTCTTATAAAGTCATGTTTATCCATTTTGCTAAAATCTTCTGTAGTGGTCCCGTCATAATGATATGGGTATTCATCGTGGCGAATGCTCTGTATGTGTGCTTTTGGTGAATTTCGGTATAAAAAAGACCGAATGATGTTTGAGCATCAAAACGGTCAATCAAATATATTACTTTCCTAATGAAGACAAGAAAACACGCTGTGCCGCACTTACTCCAGCTCCAGGCTCAAATGGATAAGAAAAATCTTGCAAGCCTGCTTCGATGAGAGAAACTGCTTGAAGTATGTCGCTTGGGAAGCAATATCCCATATGTCCAAATCTGAAAACCTTGCCTTGAAGAGGACCAAGACCACCAGCAAAATCTATGTGATACTTATTCTTTAAATGGCTTAAAAAGTCTGCAAGATCCAATCCTTCTGGAGTACGGATCGTCGTAATTGTCGGTGATGCATACTCATCACTTGCTAACAAATCAATGGATAAGGCCTTCATGGATTCCCGAACCATATTTTTCATGATTTCATGTCGTTCAACTGTTTTCGAAAATCCGCCTTCCTCCTCGATTAAATCGCACACAGCGGAAAGTCCCATAATGAGCGAAACCGCTGGAGTATTAGGAGTCATTCCTTTTTCTGCCCATTCACGATAGCTTAATAAATTTAAATAATAGGAAGTAGTTTGATTAGCTTCAATCACTTTCCATGCCCGTTCACTTACAGCTACAAAGGCAAGTCCCGGAGGAAGCATCATCGCTTTTTGAGAACCTGTTACCAAAATATCAATACCCCACTCATCCATTTCAGCAGGGGAACCTCCAATACAGCTCACTCCATCTACTATAAAAAGAGCATCCGAATGATTACGTACTACTTCTGCCAATTGCTCAATAGGATTTAAGATTCCTGTAGAAGTTTCATTATATGTGGCAAACACAGCCTTCACATTGGATAAGGGCTTTAAAAAGTCTATCAAATCTTCCTTGGTACAGGCCTCTCCCCACTCTTTTTCAAGTTTATGCACTTGCAAGCCATGTTTTTCGCATATGGAAACAAAATAATCTCCAAATGCACCTACTGTAATGACAACTACTTCTTCTCCCGGGGAAACTGTATTTACCACAGCTGCTTCTAATGCTGCTGTACCGCCCGAAGGAATAAGCAAAATATCCTGCTTCGTCCCAAAGATTGGTTTCACACGTGCAGTAGTTTCTCGATAGAGCTTAACAAATTCTTCCGTACGATGACTAATCATATCCTGAGCCATTGCCAATTCCACTTTTTTAGGTATTGGAGTAGGTCCCGGATGTCTTAGAATATTTCGGTACATAGTTTTAATCTCCTTTGTACTTTATTTTTGAGTGTATGTTCCCTGCGTCATATGCAAATTAGAAACTATGCATAATTTTTTTGAAGTTATATCTAACACAGGGAACTTTTCCTCTTTTTATCCCACTCTTTAATCATACACAATCCATCCATGAATTTCCTAATAGAATCCTTATTCTTTAATAATTCGCTTAAATACAACAATTCATCAAACGCTTAGGATCTGCGTCATAATAAATCATTCTCGGATCGATAAAAGGTATGGTTGCCCTCCGTTCCGATGATTTCTTGGCTCCTCGTCTCCTGCATGTGAACACAATTCATTAGATGTTTTTCAGCTACACACTTCTAATGTTTTGATTTGTACAACTTACCTTTATGCATCAACAATCTTTTTTTCGGTAGTCTGGCAACTGCTTCTGCACTGCAACTAGCATCCACAAATACAAAACTTGCTTCCTCACCAATCTTTGGCCATTCTTGTGTACCTTCTATATTCAGTGGTGTCACCCCTTGCGTAATTAAACTTAAACTCTGACGTAACGAACGTTCGTCCGATTTCCCTGTATAGTCACAAAAATTATGCACTTTTTCCAAAATATCTCCAGAAAAATTAGGACTCCAAGAATCGTAAAAACCATCACAACCTAATGCAACTTTTACGCCTTCTGTTTTTAATATATTAAGAGGAATCAGCTGATGGTTAATGGAAATAGGGATGGTAGACATAATTTCCACATCATGCTCACTTAATTTTTTTGCAAATTGCTTTTGTAGATGAGGCGACAATTTACTTAAACCAAATGCATGGCTAAATGCAGTATTCCCCGCATAATTTTGTTCCTTTACCATGTCTAGCCACTTATCCATCGTATAGAAACCTACTTGTCCTCTATCGTGTAAATGCATATCAACATCCACACCGTACTCTTTAGCAATATCCATAGTGACTTGCAATGATTTTTCGATGTCTTTATCAATGCCTGCCGGATCAAGTCCCCCTAAGATTGTTGCACCAGATTCTAATGCTTGTCTTAATAAGTTAGGCATTTCTTCATGAGCCAGTAAGCCATGTTGGGGAAACGCAACAATTTCATAAGTTAAATATTGTTCATAGGCTTTTAATGCATTTTTTACACCTTCTAAATTTTTCAATTTAATGAAGGGATCAATATTGACATGTGTTCGAATATGATTCACACCATTATTCAAATGCAATTCAATCATGGCAGATGCTCTTTGTTCCACAGTTTCAGCAAGTTCCTCTAACTCAGCAGCTTCAATAGCTAATCTCTCAGATAAATTTTTTACAGGACGACAAGCCCTCCATCCTAATGAGAGATACGTTTTATCCAAATGATTATGCATTTCTTTGAATGCAGGAAGTGCTAATTTCCCTTCCATATCAATGGCATCTGCATCCGATACATTTTCAGATCCAGGAATAATTGTTTGAATTACTCCTTCTTTTGCAACTTGAATATGGAACAACTCGGATTTTGTTTGTAGGCTACCATCTTCCCGCGTTGCTTCACCAGTTTCCAATCGAACATTTCGTAGCCAGGTACTCATCGAAATTCCCCCTTTAGCTCTATCTCTTCTTCGTGGATTATTTTTCCTTTTGAAATCACTGTCGAAATAGGACATTGTCTGGCAATCAGATGTGCAGAACTTATTGCATCTACTAGTAATCCACTGGCTATGTCTCCTACTTTTGGCCACTGTTGCTCTCCAGCCTCATTCAATGGTGTTAATCCACCTGTAGCATATTTCAATGACTGGCCAATATGCCATTCGTCAATGTAGCCAAAACGCTGGATAAATTGATTTAACTTTTGAATCGTATCGCCACTTCCAAAGGGAGACCAGTGATCAACAAGGCTATCATGCCCGAAAGAAACTTTTACGCCCCTATCATACAAATACTTCACTGGGATTGTAATCGGACCTGCACCAATTGGAACCGTTGTTGTCACTCCAACATTATTTGCAACCATTTGATCTATTAACTTGTCTAATGATTGTTGGGGCAAATCGGCCAATGCGAATGCGTGACTGAGGGTTACTTCTTTATTAAAAGATCGTTGTTCGATTTCATTGTGAATTTGTTGAATTTCAAATTCCCCTAATGTGTTTCGTTCATGTAAGTGAATGTCAATTCCAACATCATATTTTTCGGCTAATTGAAAAGTTATTTTTAATACTTCCCCGCTATTTCGATCTACTAAAGCAGGGTCTACCCCTCCGATATGAGTAGCCCCCATTTGTAAAGCTTTTTCAAGAATTGCTAAAAATGCATGTCCATTACGTAATAAACCATGCTGTGGGAATGCAACGATTTCATACGTAATTTGATCTCGATAACTTTCTAAAACACGCTTGGCTATTTCCATATGTTTGGTCTCAATTTGTGGATCAACATTCACATGTGTACGAATATGCGTATGACCATTTTTTATATAATGTCGAACGATGGTCTCTGCTCTCTCTTCAGCTACATCCAGTTGTTTAGGTAATAAAGTCGCTTCTTCTTTTAAACGAGAAAAAATTCCTTCTGTAGCTGGAGTTGGCGCTTTCCACTCACCACCGAAATATGTTTTATCGATATGTGTATGCATTTCTTTGAACGATGGAACGAGTAATTGTTTTTTGGCATCTACTACTGCATCGCTTGCTTCGATAGTTGGAGCTATTTCAATAAACTTGCCATTTTCAATCAAGATATCAACTATTTTCGTTTCTGTAGCCGTGACAAACGATTGATCGTACAAATACCCTGTTTCCAAACGCACATTCTTTAATAACAATGTCAAAAGAATCTCTCCCCTTTTATAATTCTCTTTTTTTAATGTAGAATAGGGCACAAATTTGAAAGCTTAAATAGGACGATTATGCACCAGCTTCTTTCAAAATACGTTCAATTTCTTTAAATCCACGTCTTTCCGCATGTTCTAATGGGGTAACCCCATCTCTATCACTAATATTGACATCAGCGCCATGTTCAACTAATAATTGTACGATTTCTTGATAATTTTCCTTTCCATCCCCCAAAATGACTGCTTCCAATAATGCAGTCCAATGTAAGTTATTAAGGTGATTGACGTCCGTGTCAGAGTTAGTTAAAAGCTCCTCCACAATATCCACATGTCCTCGATCTGAAGCCGGAATGAGCGCAGTTCCACCAAAACGATTTGTGATTGTTGTATCAGCTCCTGCTTGAATAGCAAGTTTCAGGATTTCCAGCAAACCTTCTGCTCCAGCATATAAAAGCACATTATCCATATTGTTATTGCGGATATCTATGTCTGCCCCTTGTTCGATAAGTATCTTAACAGTATCTACATTATTTTTTTGCGTTGCAGCCATTACTGCCGTAACTCCCTGATTATTTGTGGCATTAATATTTGCTCCGCCTTCTAATAATTCTAAAACGGTTTCGATGTCTCCTTCTGTTGCTGCAGAAACTAACTGTTGTTCCACAATAGTTCCCCCCTTTTTTTCTAATTTAACTGTTGAACCTTCTTCTGAGTCTGGAGTCGTGCTACATGCGGTAAGCATAACTACGAGGAAACTCATACTAATCCCTTTCAGCTTCATAATAGCCTGCACCTCCTTTATAAACATGTTATCATTAGTATACTTATACGAAAAATATTAATAAAATTTGCTTTACTAACTTTTTTCATATAGAGAATGGAAGGATGTTAAGGATGGATATTAAGCAACTACGCTATTTTATTGCAATTGTAGAAGAAAGAAAGATCTCTGCTGCTGCTAAAAGACTTCATATGTCCCAACCACCATTAAGCCAGCAACTGAAAGCTATGGAGAAGGAGCTCGGTTCAAAATTAGTGGAGAGAAGTGGAAAATATTTAGAACTGACAGAGGCAGGAAATGCTCTATACAAAAATGCTTTACAAATAACTCAATTGATGGAGGAAACCAAAACAGAAGTAATGGAAGTTGGTAAAGGCTTAAATGGAAGGCTCACTATTGGAGTGAACACCTTTTCTGTTAACCGATTACCTTATATTCTTGAGCAATTTCAAAAACAATTTCCAAATATCACATATAAAATTCAACAAAATGAATCTTCCCATCTTTGCCAATTAGTCAGGGACCGAATGGTAGAATTAGCAATTATCCGCATGCCACTAAATCTAGACGATTTTTCTGTACTTCATTTATGCAACGAGCCATTTTATTTTGTCACGTCTAAGGAACATCCATCATTTGATGAAGAAATCTCCCTTACTGATATTCAACATCACCCTCTCCTCTTTCCAAGTACAGAGGGACTAGGTGTGCATTACTTGATTTTAGAAGCTTTTTCCCGTTTCAAACTAAAACCTAATATTGTTGGAGAGTGTTCTGATATTAGTCTTTTGATGGATCTAGTTACAGCTGACTTTGCTGCATCTATTGTTCCAGAAACCTTACTTGAACGATTTCGAGGATATCCGGTAAATGCTTATCGGATATCAAGCACAACCAAGTTGACTGGATCAGTTGGAATAATATGGCTCAAAGATCATAATTTATCCAAGGCTGCTCAAAATTTTATAGAGATGATTCAAACTGTATAAAGTACTCACTTTAGGTTTTATTTTGCACATCCAACTAGGAAAATGACAAAGGAAAAACCCAATTTCTCCTTAATAAATAAAGAAATTGGGTTCTTTTTAGTTATTATTTAATCTATACCCAGAACCCCAGATTGTTTCTAAAAATACTGGATTTTTCGAATCGAATTCTATCTTTTCTCGCAGTCGTTTAATATGAACAACAACGGTTGATGTATCACCGAGTGAATCCAAACCCCAAACTCGTTCAAATAAATCTTCTTTACTAAATACTTGATTTGGGTGCTTCATGAGAAATTTCAATAATTCAAATTCCTTTGTCGTCAAATTAATTTCTTGGTCAAAGGAAAATACTTTATGTGATTTTGTATTCAAACGAATATCATTGACTTCTAAGATTTCATCCGATATTGACTGAAGTCCCTTTGTTAAACGCTCAAAACGATTTAAGTGTGATTTTACACGAGCAACTAACTCATTAGGGCTAAAGGGTTTGGTAATATAATCATCCGCACCAAATCCAAGCGCACGGATTTTATCGATATCTTCCTTTTTAGCAGATACCATCAAAATAGGTGTATCCACTTCCTCACGTAATTTTTTACAAATTTCAAATCCAGTCATACTTGGAATCATGATATCCAGTATGATTAAGTCATATTTTCCGGTGAGTCCTTCTTCTAAACCCACTAATCCATCGGCAACGATATTGACATTCATCTCATTTAGCTCCAGATAATCCCTTTGCAATTCTGCTATATCCTGATCATCCTCCACTAATAGAATTTCCTTCATTATGTCCATTCTCCTTTAAGGGCAGCGTAAAAGTGATGCTTGTACCCTCACCTAATTTGCTATCCGCTTTTATGACTCCACCGTGCTCTAAAATAATTTGCCTTGCAATAGCAAGACCTAGACCACTGCCACCTTTATCACTATTTCTGGAGCTTTCTATACGATAAAATCGATCAAAAATCAGCTCTAAATTTTCCACAGCCATCCCTGCACCATTATCCTGTATGGTAATAATTGCTTCATCCACTGCTTGTTTTGCAACAATCGTTATTTTTTTTTCATTCTTGTTCATATGCTTTACACTATTTTGGATCATATTGTCTAGCACTCGCCGAATTTGCTGTACATCTATTCGTACAATGGCTTTGTTTAAATGATCATCTTGAAAAGTAAGGTGAATGTTTATTTGCTCAAGGTCTAATTGATATTCTTCAACAAAATGGACGAGAAATTTTTTCAAGTCAATATACTCAAAATGAAAGGGTAACTTTTGGAGGTCTAGTTTAGAAAATACAAATAAATCATCAATTAAAAAGTTCATGCTTTTCGCTTTATTATAAACAATATTCAAGTATTTACCTTGTTTTTCTTTTGTATCTGCTACACCATCTTTTAATCCCTCTACATAACCAATAATCGAAGTGATAGGTGTTTTTAAGTCATGAGAGATATTAGAAAGTAATTCCTTTCTATTTTCCTCGTATTTTTTATTTTCTTTACTGACTCTGTTTAACGCCTCACGCAATTTCTCAAATTCTTGGGCAAGCTCATTCACTTCCCCTTTTTTGCCTGTTGAAATTTCAATTTTCCCTTCCAACTTACCTTCTTTTAGTTGTTGCACTTTTATACTTAGTTCTCGTAAGGGGACAATAATTGCCTTATTTAGAGAACGGTTAAACATAATAACAAGAAAAATAGCAATGGCTAGGATTAAGGTGATTATAAAGAACCCCCATCTTTGTAAAAATTCAGCAAAGCTATTTTCTTGCTTTAAGATCATCACACTACCTTTTTCGTTATCGGAAAAATGAAAATCAAACTTAAGATAGCGATAAAGGCTGCCTTTGTTGTCAATGGTGCCCTGAGTATAAATATTTTCAATATCAAATTTAGGTGCATGAACGATTAAAGATTTTAGAACAAGGTCAGGAGAATGATAAAGGATTTCATCTTGTTTCCGGATAACAATATTCAAATCTTTCAATTCATAGGTATCAATACTTTGTTGAATGTTGGGTTTCATCAAATCATCCGGATTTTCCTTAGCAATCTTACGAAAGGTAACCAACGCTTCTTGCTCGTCATATGTAATTTGTTTTTGCTGCGCAACGGATTTATAAAGCTGAACAGGTGAGGAGACTTGTCCATTTATAGCAAACAACAAAAGCCAAAATATAGCTACCATCGAGCATATAATAACAAACAGACTACCGAGAAAAGTGATTAAAAATTTTGTGCGCATATCCATATTGCCTCCTCACCCCCTAGCTATAGTAAGTACCAATTCTTCATTAGGATAACTTAAATTTCTTTAAAATCCAAAGGAAGGATTAAATTCGCCTATATAAGGCTCATGCTCCACATAGATTTCGATGTCATTTCCAGCAGCATCTTTACCCATTCGTTTATAAGTAAAGCGATCATCGTTTAATTCAGTGATTTCCAGAGCGGCACCGTATTTGTTTTCACCAATCGATACATGTGTACGAATCTTATTATCATTGATCACGTCAAAATATCCAAAATCTCCGCGGCTTTCTCCACTAGTTACATCGAAGAATTCATATTTGCTTGTCTCCGCATCAAATTTAGCAATACTAATGAAATTACTATTGAACTCTGTCACGTCATTGCCGTCTTTATCCAAGACTTTAGTACCATTCCACAAAGTATCCGCTAAAATATTCACACCTGGAATATCTTTAACAATTTCGCCCGTTTCACTAGTTAATTCAGGACCAGCATTTGTAAACTCAAGCTCAGACTCAGTATATGGTACGTGTTCAACAAACACTTCTACTTCGTTGCCATCTTTGTCTACACCCATACGTTTGTAAGTAAAGATTTCATCAGTGATTTCCGTAATATCCACAACTGCTTGATAGCCCATACTTTGAGAAATTAAAATTCTCTTTTCTCCATCCTTCGTGATGAAGAATATACCCTCATCCCCGCGTGTTTCACCTGTTGCTTTATCAAAAAATTCATAGCGATTTGTTTCTTGATCGTATTTTGCTAAACCAATGAAATTACTATTTTCTACAGTTAGATTATTTCCTTCTGCATCATATACTTCAGTACCTTGCCAATTCGTAGAAGTCAGAATGTTAGATTGTTCTTCACCTTTAGAAAGCTCTACAACTGGAGCTTGCTCTTCACCATTCGATCCATTTTCAACTTTACTCTTTTCTTCCTGAGTTGGTGTTTCCTTCTCTTTGTCTTCACTTACACTTTCATTTGCACTACAACCCGCAAGAACAAGGCCACCACTCAAAATGACCATCGATAAACTTTTCTTTGTAAACATAGATTTTACATCTCCTTTAATTTTCGTATAACCAAATAATAAACAAAGAGTATAAAATCCATATAAACAATATATAAAATCAAAATGAACAAAATATAAAAATTGTATAAACAGCAATAGAATGACGGGATAAGAATAATAGAGGTTGCTGATCCTGCCTCTGTCACTTCTAAAATCTGCGAGCTCTCTCCACTAGTTTTGTCACTTACCCTTTTTTCATCACTTTTAATATTGGCTGTGCGGAGGTTGTGAAATATGTAATCTTTTGGCTGTAGCTGAAACCTTTCTTCCACAATCCTCTATGAAATACCGTAACTGTCTTATATCCAATACTGAAACCTTTTTGTATATGAAAAAGATAAGAAAAACTTACTTTTTTAATATTTCCCATATGATATCAAATAGACTATCATTGCTTTATGATTTCTCAATTATCAATCTCTCGTATTTTGTATAAGGATATAGGGGGCATACCTAGGCTTTAGAATGTTAGAGGATTTAAGAAATTGAAGAAATTTTGTTAACAGCGGGTGCAAAATAAAAAGACCATAATCAGAAAAAACCTTGATAATGGCCAAATTTTTTCCAAAGCTGAATTACATAGATTGTGCAGGTGAAAGTTTTGGATAAGAAATATATTAACGGAACACTTAGTACGTTCCAATGGTTCATCTTCCTTTTGGCGAATGCGATTGCTCTGCCGATTGTAATTGGCGGGGCGTTCGGCCTTTCCATTGATGAAATAACCTCGCTCATGCAGCGTGTCTTCTTCATCGTCGGAATCAGTTCATTCCTTCAAGGATTCATCGGTCACAGGCTCCCTCTTGCAGACGGTCCTGCTGGCTCATGGGTCAGCATATTCGTCATGCTGGGAGCAATCGCAATCCAACAGACTGGTGACCCACAGACAGCTTTGCCGCTCCTTATGGGGGCTGTGTTCTTCGCAGGTATTCTTTTAATCGTACTCGGCATCAGCGGACTTGTGCAAAAAATTCTGTTTCTCTTTAGTCCGCTCGTTACTGGTACGTTTCTACTGCTGCTCGCCCTGCAGCTGAGTGGTGTATTCCTTGAAGGGATGCTTGCAACAAAAGGGGACTCGGCTGTGCCTGACTATGGCATGGCAGCGATTGCCTTCTTCGTCTTCATCTTGGTCATCCTGCTCTCCAACAAGGGGAAAGGCTGGGTGAAGAGCTACGCCGTTCTTATCGGTATTCTTGCAGGATGGCTTATTGCACTTGTCCTGGGCAAGGCATCAATCAGTACGCAAACACATTCAGCGCTATTCCAAGTTCCAGAACTGTTTGCCTGGGGATTGCCGAAGTTGAATGCCGGGATGATTGTTACAGCAATTCTGTTTTCTTTCCTGCTCATCTCCAATACGATTGCTGCGGTTACCGCAGTCCGGCAATCCCTTGGCAATGATACGAAGAATTTCGAGTCGACTATCAATCGCAGCTTGTTTGCAGGCGGCATATCTCATATTCTTGCATCCGGCTTTTCATCGCTCGTAGTCGTGCCGCTCCCTGTCACGGCTGGCTTCTTGCAAATGACTGGTGAGAAGAAGATCCAGCCATTCCTGTTCGCGAGCATAGCACTTGCTGTTCTCGCACTCATTCCGTCCATCGTCCATGTACTGTCGCTTCTTCCAGGACCGATTGCGAATGCAGCTTTGATGGCTTCTTTCATTAATATGATTGCGATTGCACTAACTTCACTTACGAAGGAAATACTCGATCAGCGCAGACTGTCCATCCTTGGCATTACACTTTTGATCAGCATGGGCATCATGTTCCTGCCGACCGGTCTTTTCAGCACACTGCCAGCGGTCATCCAGGATATTGTCAGCAATGGCCTTCTTGTTGGAACGATTCTGGTCATATTACTAGAGCAGTTCTGGAAACCGCAACGTATATCAGAAAAGAATTGATTTGCCGCATTGGATCTATGGCAATAACTTGAACACAAAAAGTTAAGTTTTTCAGAACGGCCTCTATATATGGGATGATCCTGTGCCTTGCGAAGGGGAGAAGCACCATGGATGTCGTTCTCGAAAAATGGGGGTCAGGCAATGCAGACACTGCTTTCCCGGCATCGGTACTCTATCTGCTGCGGTGTCAGATAGCCAATAAATTTTCTTTTACGTAATAATCATCACTCTCAGAAGTAATTTATTTGGAGCCTTCCTTCTCTATCATTTACATTAAAACCTCCAACTTCATTAGATATAATAATATTACGATTTGCTTTAATGCTCCAAATACTATTATTTCGTTCACTTTGTTAGAAACAAACATGAGAATCCTAACATTCACGATTGTTAGAATTAACATGAACCTTTCTAGAATAAGGTAGTTTCTTAAAGTTACTTATGTTTTTCAATCGTTTTTTTGATATTCTAATAATTTTTCACGTAATGCTTCGTCACTTGCGTAAATATAAAGCCCCTTAATACCACGCTTCATCAAAATGTTGATGGAATTAAGAACGATTTTTTCTTTCGCTTCATTAATATTTTCAATGCCTTCCGTACCTGTGTAAGCACCTTTATCCATGTATTTACTTGTATCAATAACAATCTCATCTTTGGTAGCATCATACTGTACAGAAGGTCCAAGAACGACACCAACGTAATTTAAATCAAATCCTTGAATTGTATAAATAGAGCCAGCTTCATGAACTGTCTCCGCTTTTTCAGCCCATGTGTATTTGGTACTCGTTGTGTTCCATGGCATTTTGTATTCACCGGTGGATTCTTTTACGTAATATGTACCGCCATCTTTTTTATGTAAGTAATCGAATGTTGATACAACACGACTTAGACCAAATGCATTGTTTTGCTCCTTTATTTTTTCGTGCATATCTTTCATATTTTCAAACACTGTAAATTCATAGTTTTTATCTTTCGGAAGTGGTTTTAACTTTTTACGTTTAAAAGAGTTAATCCAGTTAATCACATCATCGTTTGCTTGCATACGGAACTGGTTTGTTAATTGGTATTCCTCATAATAGGTACTATGCTTCTTTAATTGCTGTAACGTTGCTGCACCCCATAGGCTTTTCAACTTTAACACTTGATCCTGATCATAAATTATGACAACTACCTTCGCTAACTTCAGTAATTCCTCTAGGTGATTATTGCCATGAAAGTTATTGTATGTATCAGATTTCGTTAATAATAAATGTGCCTCATCCACGAAAATGATATCTACTTTTTTGCTCTCTTTTTGCAACTTATTTACAAGAGGTGTTGGTTTTGCAAAGTTCTTCCCTTTTAGATGTTTCACTTGTTTCGCAATGCCTTTGTATGTCTTGAACATTTCTTCATGGTTCACGACTAAATAATTTTCTGTACCAAAAAGATTAGAGGATACTTCCTCCGCACGTTCCTGAATCGTATTAAAAATCGAACTTAGTACGACGCTTTTTCCAACGCCAGCCTCTCCTTCAATGACTAATAAGCTGCCATATTCACTTGTATTTGCTTTTACCTGCTTCTCACAAAATTGTAGTACTTTTTCTTTTAATTCGAGTTGTTCTAGGGATAGTTCTTTAAATGGAGATAATTTAAAAATGTCTTTGTTTTCTATTACATGTAACTCATGGTCGACAAGCTTTTGTTCATGCAACTTCTGCCAAAGTTCCTTAAATAATTGTTGATCGTAATATGGCTTGTTGTAGTAGTTGTGGGTAAAATCACTAACCGTTTTACTTTTATTTTGGAGTGTATATTTTTCATCACCTAGGAAGTAGTTAATGAGTTTCGTTTCTAAGTGGAACGTTGCCGAACGATTAAACTCCTCATGCTTTATGAGATTAATTCGATCGATATTTTTACGTACTTTTAAATGTGCCTTCATTCGATTTTTAAAGTAAACCGTCTCACCGATGTAAGCTTCCTTATTGCCATTTAACACATAAATGACTGGATAATTTAAATATTGCTCATTATTGCTAATTTGGCTCATGCTTTCATGTTTAAACGGCCATGAAAGTACTTCAATTGCTGTCAATGTTCTACCTACTTTCTTCATGGTTATTCATACTCATAAAAACAAAGAATCGCTTAAACCTTCATGGTATTATTATATCAAGTCATTAGAACTACTCAACGAACTAAGAAAAAAATTTAATTTCTAATATAATTTACTATAGGAGGCTAATCATGAGTCTGTACTTATCAAAGACAAATTTAGTAGTTAATGTTTCCTTCCAAATTATTTTTTGGATAGTTATCATTGTTATATCTGCGGCTGTATTTCAAGCACCATTTAATTTAGTAGAATTTCTTACAGGCAAGGATACCTCTAAAGAATTCGATTTCAGCGAATTAATTCCAATGTTTATCAGTGATTTTTTAGGGATAATTTTACTTTTATTTATGGGTGGTATATATTATCATTTTTCATCTAATTCACTAGAAAGTTTTAAAACAATTTTACATAATGATTTTAATAAATCGTTTTACAAATTAAAGTACATATTAAAAAAATATTCGTTAATTACTTCTATTAATATAATTTTTTTGTTTCTTCATGAAAGTACTTTAATATTAGTTTCACTTAATATAATTTTAGTCTATTTTTTAATTTCATATGTCTTTAAATCTACCAAATCATACTACTATATTATTTTTGTTAGTATTAGTTATGTAATACTTTTTGCATTTCCTAAAGGCTTTTACTCATTGATTTTGTACTCAGTAATATTATTTATTTTTAATTTTTTAATTTTTTTTGACTCACTTAAAAATAAAAAAATACATTATTACATTGTATATTTACTTTCATTTACTTTAACTATTTTTACATTAGATTTTAATGATGCTCAAGTGTATTTAATTATGCTTTTTATTTTCTCATTTCAGATAACGCCTTTTATTTATCTAATCCTATATTTAGTTAAAATTACTTTCACTTATCTCACAAAAATTCCAGTGGCTGAATACACTGCTGCAAGTTTCGCAAAACAAAATATAACAAACAAAGTAATTTTAGAATTCTTAAATAAGGAATGTAATGAATTCAAAAAAGTACTACCGAAAGAACTTGACCAAGTTTTAAACATATATCAATTAGCTTTAGATAAAAAAGGGGATTTCAGGTACTTTTTAAGGAATTTAAATTTATCTATTGAAAATTATAATAATATTTTCAGCTTTTATTGTTTAACACCTTTACCATATGAAAATATTAAAATTAAAAAGACTGAAAGTGTTATGTTTAGAAACACTAATAATTTATTTGTCTCAATTGGAATATTAATTTTATTCAATGTTTTTTACCTGGCTTCTCTTCTACTTTTTGGCACTGAATTTTCACAAACTTTATTAAAAGTAGCATTTTCTTTCATATTTATTCGATTATCACTTCGATCCATTGAGATATGTTTCGCATTTTATAATGATATAAAACCTAATGTTAAATTAAAACGAACATATCTTTCTGGATCTGAACGTATTACATTAGCTCTTAAAAGTATTATTGAAGTAATTATTTTATCTACCCTACTTTATATGATTCATGATATCTTAAAAGTAGGCTCAAACTTCAATTTTGCTACTATATTTAAATTTTTCAATATTTTATTTGATTCTTTTTTAAAAGCCACTGCTATAGCATTTTTTAATATATCATTTGAATATAAATTCACACTTTTTAATATAGAAAGTTTTGTTTCACTTGTTCATTTAATGCAAATTATTTCAAGTGTAACACTTATCTCAATTTCAATTGCTAACTATCTGAACTTACCAAAACAGCATTCAGATTATGAACTTCATGTTTCAAATAATAAATATTTTCTATACATGAAAGCTCATGAAAGAAACCTTTATTTCCCTAAAATCACCAAAAAAATTTCATCTGGTGATTCAATTGATAGCTTATTAGAAGACATACAAATTTTATGGAAAGATAATAAAATAAGCTATACACAACTTGAAGAAATTTATGAGTATTTAAATATTGTTTATTTTAAACTTTAAAGTTCCAATTTCAAGCTAAACTGATCATGTCTTTTAGTTGATGAGCATATTCTTTTAATTAATGATTGTCTCTCACCTTTTGAGGGGCAATCATTAATTAACCTTCTTTCCACTAAACAACTGCTCCAATAACAAATTCATTTCCTTAGCCTGATCACAGCCAATTTTTTAGCTCAGTATTCGAGTAATACAGAAATGTTTCTTCATTTGTAACAATGCACATGAATACGCAGATTTCCTTCTGATGTTTCATACTCGCAATGTGGAATTGGATAAGCCGCATTCTTTCAATCACTTCGAAAAGCCTATCCGAATCCATGTAAACTAAATCGTGTTGTACAATAATATAATGACCCCCATTTTAGGTTAGGTGGAATACATATTACAAATTCAAGGGAAGTCCCATTTCTTGTTTTTTGACCACTCTCCAATAATATCCATTTAAAATATACAAAATAAAAAAACGTCAAAGTCCTTTCTATATCAAGGATTTTGACGTTCATTGAAACACCGAACTCAATGAAAATAAATTATGAAGACGGCGGGAGTCGAACCCACGTCTTGTAGGAATGCCGTCATATCAAGGTTTTACAGGGCTTTTTTTCCCTTATAAAAATCTTTGACTATGGTTTTGACTATGTTTATAAAAATTTGCTTACGGAGACAAGGATTATTAATCGCTTTCTTGATAAAGGATTTTTTACATTATGAAGTAAAAAACTATAAAGGCTGCCCTACACAGTTTCATTTTCCCTACTTACACAAACCATTTTCTTGGCCTTTGTATCATCATTCATTTTCTAATTCGCACGAGGATTAGTTTACAATTTCAGCGTAGCACATTTCCTCTGCCTTAATAGGCTTATATCTTTCATCAATCATACCTTCTTCAGGAAGCCTTGTCGATACAACTGCATTCCGCTTTTCATACATCTTAACTGAAATTTGGAGGTCCAGACTACAATAAGCATTGTTTCAACCCATCCCTACAATGGATGCTCGCTATTATTGATTTGATTATGGTATCTCAAATATCTTTATCCATAATCCCTTTATTACGATTCTTTTATAGGTGATCCAGGGAATTCATCATTTCCTCTTTTACATTTAGCCAACTTAATCCCGTAAAAAATCTAAATTCGTTTGTTACAAATCAGATACGGAATAGTTGTTTCTAAATGCAGAACTATCAAACCTAATTATAACACCTTTTTCCTTTTTCATGTAGGCAAATCATAATGATGTTTGAAGATTCCTAATATGGTATCCTAGTATTGGTCGGCAATTTTACAGAACCGCACACTTGAAATCGTTATCAGTATTCTTTGGTATTTTCTTATTCTAAGAAAGGAAGTTATAAAAATGATAGAAATGATCAAAATTAAAAACTTCAAGGGCTTTAATGGCAGCATTACCTTTAATCTAAACGATGGGCTTAATATTTTAGTCGGGCAAAATGATGCAGGTAAATCTACGGTTTTGGAAGCTATACATCTTGTGCTTACGGGTGTTTTTAGGGGGAAATATCTTAGGAACAATTTAAGTCAATACTTGTTTAATAGGGATGTCGTTTTAAATTATTTACATAAGGTTAATAGCAAAGAACCCAGTGAATTACCTGAGATTTTGATTGAAGCATATTTCAAAGAAGAATATCCACGACTAGAGGGAGATTTATTCTCAGAAAAAAGTACTATTTCAACTGCCCAAGGAATAGCAATAAAAATTGAGTTTGACGAAGAATATAAAGAGGAATACGAAGAATTAGTGAATGGAGGAGAGTTAAAGAGTCTTCCAATAGAGTATTATAAGGTAAATTGGTATTCATTTGCACGCAAACCTTTGACCAGTAGAGGTGTTCCTATTAAATCAGTACTAATTGATGTTGGTTTTGGAAAATTTAGTAATGGCTCAGATATTTATATATCAAGAATCGTTCAAAACACTTTAGATACCACTGAAAAAAACAAAGTGGCACAAGCATATCGTCAGATTAAAGAGATATTCTCACAAGATGAATCAATAAAAGTTGTAAATGATAAAATAACGAATATCCCAAAACTTAGTGAGAAAAAAGTAGAACTTTCAGTGGACCTAGGCACCAATTCTACTTGGGAAGGAAGTTTAATCACACAAATTGATGATATACCATTTGATTTCGTAGGGAAAGGTGAACAAGCAATTATCAAAACAGATTTGGCTTTGTCTAATAAAAAATCAGAAGATGCAACAGTGATACTACTTGAAGAGCCAGAGTCACATATTAGCCATTCTAGGTTAAATCAATTACTTGGAAATGTAAAGAGTAACTACGAAAACAAACAGATCATTGTCTCCACACACAGCAGTTTTGTTTCTAATAAACTAGGATTAGATAATCTAATATTATTGAACAACCAAAAGATAACTACCTTTAAAGACTTGAAGTCCAAAGAATACTTTGAAAAAATTGCAGGATACGATACATTAAGATTAATTTTATCGAAAAGAGCCATATTGGTTGAAGGGGATTCCGATGAGCTAATTATTCAACGTGCATATATGGATTCAAACGGGGGCAAATTACCTATCGAAGATGGTATTGAAGTGATTTCAGTTGGTACGTCTTTTTTAAGGTTTTTAGAAATTGCCGAGCATCTTGATATTTCTGTCACTGTGGTAACTGATAATGACGGTGACCTAGAGGCTATTAACAAAAAATATGCAAACTATTTAGGCGCAAATAATAAAGAAAATATTGAGATTTGTTTTGATGATGAGGTTCACAGCGGCGATTTAAAGATAGGGAAAAATAACAGGGCATATAACTATAACACTTTAGAACCGCTATTACTGAAAGCTAACAGCCTTGAGAAACTAAATAAAGTGTTCAAGACAACATTTGATTCAGAGGATAAGTTAAGGCTACATATGAGAAATAATAAAACTGAATGCGCTTTAAAAATATTCAAATCAGAATCAAATATCGCATATCCGGACTATATAATGAGGGCTATTTTATGAGTAATAAATTATTGATTGCATCAGCGGGCGCTGGAAAGACAACTCATTTAGTTAAAGAATCTTTAAGCCTATCCGGGGAGGTACTGATTACGACATTTACACAAGAAAATGAACAGGAAATCAGAAATAAATTCAGGCAACTTAATAAGGGTATAATTCCGCCAAACATAACCATCAAAACTTGGTTTTCCTTCTTAATGAGACATGGTGTAAAACCATATCAAGGTGCTTTAACAAATAAGAAGATTAATGGGCTTTTGCTAGCGCAAGAGCAATCAGGCGTTAAATACAGGGTCAAGGGAAGACAACCTGTATATTATCCGGAAAAAGAAGTAGATAAACATTATTTCAGTCAAGATTACAGAATATATTCTGATAAAATTTCAAAGTTTACCATTAAGTCAAATGAGTTAAACAAAGGAAGAGTAATTAATAGAATCAGTAAAATTTTCGACTATATTTTCATTGATGAAATACAAGACTTGGCAGGATATGATTTGGAAATTGTTAAAGCGTTAATGCAATCGGGGTCAAAAGTTTTAATGGTAGGTGATCCGCGACAAGTTACATATTACACTCACTTCTCTCGAAAATATCCAAAGTATAAAGATGGGAATATTGAGGAGTTCGTTAGAAACGAATGTATAAATAAAAAAGTGGAATGTAAAATAGATATGATAACCTTAAAAGATTCGTGGAGAAATAATCAGCTAATCTGCGATGTCTCGAATAGGGTTTTTCCTAGTTTTCCAGCCAATACATCATTGCAAGAAGAATTATCTGGTCACGATGGGGTTTTCTTTGTGAAAAGTAAAGACGTGGATCATTACTTGGAAAAATACAAACCGTTGCAACTTAGGGACAGCAGAAGTAAAAAGGTTAACGATAATTATCCCGTTTTAAACTTTGGCGAATCCAAAGGTAAAACGGTTGAACGGGTTTTAATATATCCAACAAAGCCCATGCTAGATTGGTTTAATGATCATACTACAAGTAAGCTGCCATTTCAAAGTAAATGTAAATTATATGTTGCTTTAACAAGGGCAATACACAGTGTTGCTATAGTTTGTGATAGGGACATCAATATTGAAGGTATTTCTAATTACAATAGAATGATGTGACTACCTATGTTAGAATCAAATAATTCACCAACCGTAAAAGTCTTTTTTATTTTGAACCCGATGTATAGTAGGAAGGAAATAAAACATTAGATTCTCCCACGGATTTCTATTCCATATAAGCGGTCAGAGAATCATCCTTAAAATCTAAATACAACTTCAATTTTTTCACATCATAAAGCACGTCATAATTGACGTGCTTTACCATAACTCCATCTTATAACCTTCTAATTAGTCACAATAAGTATGAGGTTCAATTTTCATTTTTAAGATATTCATCTATATCAAAACCACCTTCTAATAAGAACCCACGTAATAGCCTATCCGCAATTATACTAACTTCGTAGGGCTTAATTGTTTCATACAATACATCTTCAATATATAATTTAGCTTGCTTCCTATTAATAGTTCCCTTCAACTTATCAAACCGACCATACTCATTAATGTTTTTTTCCGTTATTTTCAGGTTTAGCATTTCTCTTAATTTATCTTCATCTATACCAAGTGCTTCGATAATACTCGCTACCTTTTTATCTTCTGAAAGTTCACGATATTCATTGATATAATCAGTGAATTCTTTTCCTTCTTGCACCTCTAAATCACCATATTCCAAATCATTGATCACCATATTTGCATAGATTTGTTGTTCGGCTGTAAGAGTTGCAAAGAAACGGTGCAAATCGTTCTTTATGCGTTCTTGTTCTTCTTTATTTCCACTCTTTTGACTTGTTACAAAACGTTGGAAGTTGTTATTCAGGTAATCATAATCGATTCTACCTACACTTTTTTCTGCCAACTCGTAATTAATATCAAAAGGTAAGTCATCTACTCCTTCGACTTTTCCAACATCACTTGCAAGCTCTTGATAACGAAGTAACCAAACATCATACATTTCCTTTGTGAAAATGACTGTGATTTTTTCCTCTGGCTCATTTGGAGATACACGAGTAATGTATTCATCAATTCCCCAAGAAAAACCTTGTATTAAAGCCGCATCAAGTGATTGGTTAAAACTAACAAATAACTGAGCGAATTTCTTACGGGATTCTTTTTCCTTTGGTAACCTTTCGAAATTCTCGATTTTATCTACACTAAATACGGAGTGCATATCTTCTGTAATACGATTCATCTCCCGGAGATTACCACCTAGCTTATCGACATAGAGAGAAACACTTCTTCCCCCAGAATAAGATTCAACGGCATCATTGATGTTCTTCTCCATTCTATATATACACCTATAGTATCTAATTGACCCAAATGGCTTTGTTGGTCCATTTAATCGATTAGTTCGAGAAAAAGCTTGAATGATATCCTGGTATTCCATCCTTTTATCTACATAAAGCGTATTTATCCATTTTGAGTCGTAACCCGTTAGTAGCTGGTTAACTACAATTACCAGATGAATAATTTCCTGCTCTTTTATATTTTGATAGCTACCTTTATGAGCAAGTCGTTGCGACAAATCCTGCTTGAATAAGTGATGATTCGGTATCGTATATGTTTTTTGGTACAGTTCGTTGTAGTCCTCTATTATCTCAGCTAAGCCATCCTCTATAAAGATAGAATTTGAAGACTCATCCAAATTACTATCAAACAATACAGTGACCTTTATATCCATCGGGTTGTTTTTTAATAATCGATAATATTGAATAGCTTCTTCCCTTGAGCTAGTAGCAAGAATCGCAGAGTATTTACTATTCATACTTAAATGGGTCCAATTCTCTTCAATATCTTTCACAACTTGTTTTCGATGCTCTTCTTCTTCAAAGTGACCTTTGGATAAGTAATCCGATTCGATTCCTTTATGATATTTATCATCTTCATCGAAGTAACCAAGCATCCCTACCTTCTTATGGTCCATGAAGTGATTGTAAATCTTTGTTTTTTCGGGGCTATCATACACCTCTGTTACATCTTTCGCATTCGCTTCAAACAATGCAACTTGTTCCCTTAACCCTTTATAATCGACCGTGGATACTTGAGTAATATCAAAACCCAATACGTTGTTATCACGAATACCATCAGAGAGTGAATAACGATGAAGTTCATGTCCGAATATCGTTGCGGTTGTACTATCTTTCCTCTTGTTCTCTTCATGAATTGGTGTCCCTGTAAATCCAAAGAAGATAGCATCTGGGAAAGTCTCTTTTATTGTATAAAGCATATCTCCAAATGTACTCCGATGAGCTTCATCAATAATGATAACCATCTTTTTATTTTGAATATCACCTATTGTTTGTTCACCATATTCTTCTGCTGTTATGCTAGACATCTTTTGAATCGATGTAACAACGAGTGAGTCAGAGGTTCTATTACTTCTTAACTTACTAAACAAATCATCAGTGTTTTGTGTTCCCTGGACCTCATCTTCAAAATCAGCAAAGGACTTAAATTCTCTTAATGTTTGTGTGCCAAGCTCAACTCTATCCATTAAGAATACAACCTTATCAGCCATTCTATAAGATGAGATTAATTCAGCAGCTTTGAAACTAGTTAATGTTTTACCAGAACCAGTGGTGTGCCAAATGTATCCACCTAATTGACTACGGTCATGCCATTTAATTTTATACAGTCTATCTACAATTTCACGTACTGCATAAATTTGATAACTTCTGAGCACTTTTAATACACCATCAGATTTATCGGCCACTGTGTAATAACCTACTAATTGATGCGCTGATGGGATAGACATAAACGTATCTGCAATAATCTTCCAATCTTTGATGGTTTCATTTCTGAAGTTCGCCCATTCAAATACATAGTTATAATTAATCTTTGATGATGGATTAGTTCCCGGGTTTGCAAAATAGCGCATATTATCTGGTGTCATCGCAACAAATATTTGAACAAGCGAATAAATACCATTTGAAAAAATGCCGTTGTGTATATACCGTTGGATTTGATTCACTGCGTTTGTAATTGGTGTACCCGAACGTTTCAACTCGACGTGAATGACAGGCATACCATTAATCAATAATGTGAAATCTCCTCGATTATCACCCTTTACTTTGTTTTCCCCAGCGAATCTAGGTTGCTGTACGATTTGATAGTTACTATCGCCACCCGCTATTTCTCGTTTGTCGAAAAGTTTCAAACTAATTTCTTTACCATAATGCAAAGTATCTAACGGGTTTTCTCTTTTAATTAAAATTGATTGTCCATTAATGAATTCATTTTTAAGAAGTGGTGTGTTCAAATTATTGATTTCTCGAATAATCTGGTCCATTTCTTCTTTAATCAAAGGAACATCATTCAATCGGTCTCTTTCATTATTCATTTGGAACAAAATTCCAGCCCAATTATCTAATAGGTCTTGCTCGGTTGGGTTCTTAATGACCCCACCGTTCCAACCTTTTTGCGTCACAAGCATATGAATCAGTGCATTTTCAAATTCTTGTTCCGTTCTAAAAGACATGAGTATCCCCCTTTTCTACACAAACATCTTTTGGAGCATCGCTTTTTTGAATTGCTTTAGTTTTTGTAAGTTTTGTTCTTCTAGTTCAATCTTATTATCTAAACTTTTAAAAAAACTACCGATTATTAATTGCTCTTCTTTTGAAGGAATTCTTAACTCCATTTCACCTAAACGCCTACCTGATATTTCCAAAAATGTAGAACCAGAAGCATTTTTATTTGCATATTTCTTTATCTGAAAACCCATTGAATATATAAAATAAGCATCTATATCGTCTTTTAATACTAATGATTGAAAGCCTTGATTGGTTGCACCGCTATCCTTTAAGATAGCCATATCTCCGATTCCTGCTCTACTTGTAAATAAAACAGTTCGATCCTTGGGTAATAGATTTGCTGAACTTTTCTCAAGCCCTAATTGGGTGATTTTTCTTGTACTAGTTTTAGTATAAGGACTTTTACCAATCTCAGTCGGTGAATACCAATTGATGTCTCCATCCCAATATTCTGGATTAGTTGTAGCAGGTGTCCCACCACTAATTATATTAGATATTTCTTTAAGCCTGTTTAGTTTCCACTCACCACTAAACCCCTCAAACCGAACTTCAGGAACGGTTTCTCCTTCTTTCGGAAACATTTTTTGGAGCATGGCTTGTTTAAAGTTTTGTAGTTTAGTTAGTTCATGTTTTCGAGAGTTTATATTGGTGTTCAATATCTTAAAAATATGACTTATCTCTTTTTGTTCATCTAAGCTAGGCATTGCAACTTTTAGCTCGTTTAGAATAGATTGATTTACATTGAATCTAGTACTCCCACCTGACCTACGTTCTATTTGTTTACGAGCTGTTTCATTGATTGACAATTCCAGAAATAATGCTTCATATTTATCTTTTCTTTTACCTCGTATAGAAAAACCGCTATACAGAGCATACTTTTCATCCAAATATGCTTTGCCCCAACCAACTTCACTAACTACTTCTGACGAACGCACGAATACCAAATCACCTTTATCCACTCTACTTCTATTCTCAATATCCACATTTACACTAACAGAATTACGTATTCCCTCATACTTTAATGGAGTATCATCTAAAATATCCAATACACTAATCATTTTCCTGCCTTTTCCATAACTTTCTTTTGGAGCATTGATGCCATTGGAGAAAGTCATCAGTTTCGAGAGTAATGTTACTTCCCATTCTTCTTCATATCCCTCAAATCTCACTTCAGGCACCATCTTTTTAGTCATTACCATCACCTCTTAATAGGGCTTGAAATTTACGAATACCAGCCATATCAGAATCGTTGCCAACCAAATTGTCCATCATATCGACTAACTCTTTATTCGATTCTTGAATGCTTGATTGAACCTCTACCATAGTCGTTGCGTATTTATTGTGAAGGTCCATCATTTTTCTTTCAACATCTTGGAATAGTTTTATTCCTAAACCATGTACGCCCTGTATAATTGGCTCAACCCACTTAACATACAACAAAGCATTCACTTCATCATCAGTAAGGTTACTAATCGTCTCTTCTGTTAATCGTACAAGCTCCTCTGCTAATTCTTTACTCTCTCTATTTATTTCAGTGCTTTCAGTTAATAAAGTCAAAGCTTTTACAAGTTTAGCCCCAAATGATTCCTCCTCAAACTGATAGTTCTCTTGTAATACCTTCTCATAATCATTTAACCCTTTATTAGTTGGCGTACCATCTATCTTTAGGTCCATTTCGTTCCATTTGATTTCTGGATGTGCTTCGATAAATTCCACTCTTGCAGCTTTTCTGTTAGGCAATTTTCTAAAGACATTGAGCGTCTTTAACTCTTCCAACTCAATATCTTCAAACAATGTATTCAAAGCATCACGAGTATTCTTGACCAAGAATTTATCATTCGATTCATTCAGTACTTCAAACTCGCCTTCTTCTTCTGAAAGTGTCTCGATAATACTCTCTAACTCTTCACTAATTTCTACTTTTCTGTCTTCCAAGTGATTGACATTATCTCTTTCTTCTTTCAGCATTACTTCTTGAACAAGCTCATAAGAGAAGATTCGCCCTTTGTTTCCTTCTTGAACCTCTATATCTTTACCATCTTTTTTCTTAAACACCATATTAGGGTCGATGGCTCTTGCAGCTACTTTCAAAGATGTTTCTTGAATCAACTGGATATCGTTTGAAATGACATCCCAAGACGTATTAAATATGCCGTAAGCATGATATTTATCAATCAAATCGATGCCTTCAAAACGTGAAAACAGTTCATCAACAACATCCTGTTTTACTTTATTTAAATTAACGGTTTCAGCACCATCAATGAATAGTTCTTCTAAGAAGTTGTCCATCCCTAAGAAGTGCTTCTTATACTCCGTCTTATAACCCTTAATCAATTCACTTTTCTCCATTAGAGTGTGAAGATCTTCACTCTTTAATTGAACATATTCGTTGTTGATTTCTTCGAATAATTCTTCATATAAACCAGGCAACTCTTCGAAAACCTTATTGAACTGAGACAGTTCCGATTTCGGAATACCACCATTCATAATCGCATTGATATCCCATTTCTCAGCTTCATCACTTGAATCGATATAACGTGGAATATTTAAGTCATAGTCATGTTTAATAATTTCTTCTTTTGATACCAACCTTGAGTACTTATCTTCTTCCAGGCGGTGAACTGTAACATCAATTAAACGTTTAATATCCATAGGTCTCAACTCGTTTTTATTCCCTACTTTTTCAAAGCCTTTTGAAGCATCGATGAATAAAATGTCCGAATCCTCACGCTCTTTCTTTAAGAACAGAATTGTCGTCGGAATCCCAGTTCCAAAGAAGATGTTTACTGGTAAACCAACAACTGCATCAATATGATTTTTTTCAATTAATTTTTTACGGATTTTTCCTTCTTCACCACCACGGAATAAAACACCATGAGGTAATACAATTGCCATCATACCGTCAGATTTTAAATGGTATAATCCATGCAGTAAAAACGCATAATCCGCTTTACTCTTAGGCGCTACCCCATACTTTGAGAATCGCGGGTCTTGGTCCTTTTCATTCGGGTCCCATGTTTGACTGTAAGGCGGATTAGAGACAACTGCATCCACGAAAACTGTCTCATATGTACCTTCTGGGTCTGATTCATCGAAGTATGGGAAGTCCTGCTCTAGGGAATCACCATTACGCGTTACAATATTAGATGGTTTTACACCTCGCATTAACAAGTTCATTCGAGTAAGGATTTCTGTTGCTCCAATATACTCTTGGGCATAAAACTTAACGCTATCTTCTGATTCCTGGTGCGATTCAAACACTTTACCGATATTCAACAACAATGACCCTGATCCTGATGTTGGGTCATAAATCTCAATCGTTTTTCGGTCTTTTAAGTGTTCAGCAATAACAGTACTCATGTATTCACTTGCACTTACTGGGGTAAAGAACTCACCACTGCTTTTACCTGCACCCGCTGCAAACTTCCCAATTAGATATTCATAAATATAACCAAGTACATCGTAATCATCATGCGTTGTTGGGATATCCCGAACCAAATCTACTAAACCTCTCACTTCTTTTGTTCGTTGTGTAGCAGTAGAACCTAGTGCTGAGATTCCGGTTTCTAGGGTGTTGAAAATTCCTCCGAACACTTTCTGGTGCTGTGCGTTCGTGCTGATATTTCTTTGGAATGCAGATAAAGCAGTCATTACATTATCTACCGTGAAATCTTTTTCAATATCTACCCAATGTTGAAAGAGGTTTTGTGGTGCGATAAAATACCCTAAATTGTTTTTGATATACTCAACTTCATCCTTATTTTCTTCTGATATCTCTTTTATATCCTCGTCTTCATAACCTTCATGCATCAAAAACTCGTACTCATTATCTGATAAATACTTATAAAAAATAAAACCTAAAATATAATCTTTATAATCCGAAGCTTCAATACTCCCGCGAAGCTTATTTGCTATTTGCCATATACGACTTGCTAGTTCTTGCTTGCTCATTTTTGCACTCAATGTTCTTCCTCCTAACAACCATTTTAGTCATCCTAAATTTCACTTATCTAAACATACAAGACTAAAATAGGTATCACCTTTTATTTATGTTAAATACAATCTTATTGTACCATGTACTTACTCATTTTAATTGCGTTCTATTCCTCCTAAACAACAGCCCATGGTTTCCAAATCAGACTAGTTAAGTTTTTGGGTCGCCGAACTAACACTTACATAGCCAATACTCTTTTCAAGGTAAATTCACCTCTTCTTTCACAATACAACTTTAATCGTACACTCTAATCCTTATTACCTCAATTATTCATTATGTATTGCTAGGTGTACTTATAACGAACACATTACAAGATAATGCCCGCGGAATTCAAGGTTGCAGGTATATATACAAAACACACCCACCTTTTTAAGGGCGATATTTATATACCTATTTTCATGCCCCTAAAATGATCGTTCATGACGCCAAAACGACCTGATATGGTAATTGTATTTATCTTTACTTCAGTAAGATTTATAGTGATACCCATGGAATTAAAAAGGGGGTATGAGATATGAACATAATAAGCTCAGTAAAGAGAGGTGGAAGAACGCCAAATTTTTGGGGACTAGCTAAGGGTAAGCTTACTCAAGACTTTAAAGATATGATCTACAGTCAATACTATAGCCAAGAAACATTGTATATTTATTGTGATTGTTCTATGAATGAAAATGGTAATAGGATGTCTATCGCCTGCTCCTTTGTACAAAGAGGTTTTGTAACTGTCAGTAGTCACATTATTGATTTACCAAGCGATTGTAGAGGTAAAAATACTTACGGTGAACTAGTAGCTCTAGCTACAGGTCTAATGGAATTTGAGCAGCATATTGATAGATTCAATGAAAATGTAATAATTTATTCCGATGTCGATCATATTAATCATATTTTCAGCTCTCAAGTGACTTTCAAAGTAGACTCATTAATAAATCAGCAAAGGTCATTAATACAACTTTTAAATTTGAAACGGTCGGAAAATCCAGGTCTTAATATATCTATTGAATATTTATCAACTGACCTTAAATACTATAATCCCTTCGCAAAAAGCGCTCATAATGCAGCAAGAAAGCTATTAAACATGCCTATAAAGTCACTTTATAGATAGAAACGTCATATGACCTGGCCCAATTTTCTAACACACATTACCGACAATCGAAAGGAGAACTTTTCTATGTATATATTATCGGACGAGCCAGATATGACTGGTCTTTTTATCAATCAAAATACAAGGGTTCGAGTGCATAAAATAACTGAAGATGGAATAGAAGTAATCATCCGTTCCAATGAGGATAAATTAGGTTTCATTCCTTATTGCAATTTAACAACAAATAAAGAACAGCTGTTTAAAGAAAAAAAGCTCTATGTTCGTTACCTTGGATATAATGAACGGTATCTTTTGCTTACCGAAGAAGATGCCTGATCAAAGAACTCAGAACTAAAATCGTCGAAAGGTTTATACTTTTCGACGATTTTCAAAAAAACGAGGTGGGGTATTTACCACCTGTAATGCAGCTTTGCAATTTGCCTTGTATAGCAAGGATATATCTAAATATCTTTAAATAATAGCTACTGGGATCTCTTAAAAGTAATTCAATATGTGTATTACTGTGTGATTAAAAATACCTCATAGAATTCAACGCCTAATTGGTTTGAGATTTTTTTGGCAACTGCTGGACTAGGACTTTTCTTATGATTAATAATTTGGTTAAAGTAGTTTTCACTCATGCCAATTTGTCTTGAGAATTCACGTTGGGAAAAGCCCTTTTCAATTAGCAAAGCCCGTAATTTAACTGAATCTACAACTTTTATCTTCATCATTAACCCACCTCTCATATTTTGTTATAATCGGATATTTTACTAAAGAGAATCGCCCTACAAAGACTACCGCATTCACTTGTTTTGCTGATAATCTTTAGATACGGGTTTTTCACTTTTCATGTTGAATATTATTTTATAACCCTTTTAATATTACTTTATCAAGGTTTTAACCATATTTTAATAGATTAAACATATTATTTCGCTTTAATTAAATAGCATTTCAGCCATCTTGTCATTTTCTTGCTTTGATAATATTTCTCTTATACTTTCCTCTGGCATACGGATTGGAAATGTCATTTTTTCAATACGGCTTTTAATCCTGCCGGCTGGGTACTTTCTCTCCAATGCCATCATCGATATATTAGATGTAATAATCGTCGGTCTTCGATAATTCATTCGTTCATCTAATATTTGCGTTAACACTTCTTCTGACCATTCAGTTGCTTTTTCCAATCCCAAATCATCCAACACCAACAAGTCTGCTTTTTTAACAGTTTCAATGAGTTCATACACCCCTACTTCTGGGTTTTTTTGAGATATTTTGGCTTTCATTTCGGTCAGCATATCAACTACTGAGATATAAAGAGCATTCAAATCATACTTCATAATTAATTCATTAGAAATAATAATGGATAATAATGACTTACCGGACCCTTTTGTTTGGCTATAAAAATAGAATCCCTTTCCCATTTTCTCAAATTCACGATACCGGTCAAGATAACCTGTGACTGCCTGCTTAGCAAAACTTGCTAAGCTAATACTTTCTGTGTTCTTATACATCTCAATTTTGAAGTCATTCATCTTTTTGTCTAAATAGTCAACTGGAATTCCGGCGGATTTAATTTTACGCACTTGTTGTTTATATTCTCTGCATTTACATATTTCCATTACATCCACAGGTTGTTTTTCAACATGAATGAGTCCAGTGCCATCACAAATCTTAAACATACATTTATCAGACGCCTTTGTTAATATTCTTGGCTTTTTCCATAAATTTAGCTCCGTATTGTTGGAAGTATTCATCTCCGGCAATATGTTCTGTAATCTCTTCATGCTGTAAAACCTCCTGATTATTTTTATAAGCTTGGTCAAAAATATAGTTTGCTACATACTGAAATGATCGGATACAATCTCGCTCGTGTGTCGGTTTAAATTGAGTGAAACATTCTTTGATCCATCCGATCACTTGATAAGCATCCCAATTTTTATCAACTATCTCCAACATTGTTTTACGATCACGGGATGTTAATCTTTTTTGCTTACTTAAACTTAAATAAGTGTCACAGATTAAATCGAATTGATTTAAATAATTATATTTTCCATCATCATCCTCATCAGCTTCTTTGAAAGATGAAGTCTCTAAAGTATTATCTGAAGTAATCTTTGAAGTAATCTCTGGTATTGCAGCACAATCCTCGTGCTTCGAATCCCCGTTATGAGCATACGAGTTGTTACTGGCTACATTCGAAGCTTCAATTTTATTGTTTCGAGACAACTGAGGATAATCTTCCAATTCATATCCTAATTTTTGCAAATCAAACTTTAGTTTCACTATATTTACACGGTATTGAAAAGTTTTGTCCCAATTATTTCTCGGGTTATTACGTCTGCTTAGATAACCTTCGTCCACAAGTTTGTTCAAACGCTTCCGAAGCGTCGAGGTGGATATTCCAAGCATCACCTCATCGGCAAGCTCTTCAGCCGTTTTGTAAATCCAACCTTTGGATAAAGGATAATTTATTGGCTCACCATTCTCCTCTAATCGTTTCTTTTCCTCAGCAATATATAGATCTGTATCATTCGTTCTTTTAGACCAATAAATGAACTGGTTCAATATGACAGCCTCTTCCATACTCCCAGTCAATTTGAATAACTCTTCTTTTATAACGACCCTTTTTAATTTTGTCGATTTAATAGAACTCATCTCCTAACCACATTTTTTTGAATTGAGCTATAGTAATTTGCAATATAAATTTCACATTTATTCCTACTAAATTTTGTTATCATCCTTTCTTCTTTCCGACGCCTATCTTGATGATGTAATTTTCGGCAATAAAAAAAGAGAAAAACCGAAGATAGACGTAGCAAAATAGACGCACATTTAGATGTGCATATTTCACTACTTCCTCTTGGGTTTTTCCCTTGTTGTTGAGAAAGTCGAACCATTAATTTATTTATCAATTATTATACATCGCTCTCTTTATTTTGCAAGTCCTTTTACATTCTTTTTATTATTAACCACTATTTATTGAATTAAATCACATTCTTTTATAGGGGTAGAAATACGAAAACTTGAAAGTATACTACTTAAAGAACACTTCCCTTTTACCAATAACCAATTAAGTAATGTACTTAAATAGACGTTGTATGACGCATTGAACCCTATTACTTACACAAAGTGCATTATCCGCTGGTTTATCGCGTAAGTAATCAGCCTACGGTATAGCCTACAATAGTAGCTAAAATAGATTCATTGGAAGTGTTCCGGTTAGCTAAACAAAATTCACCCTAAAATCTGAAAGGAGAAATAACATGACAAAGAAAATTATTTTGAGAAAGGGAAAAAGACAGCGATTAGAGCTTTCAAATTCAGATTTACAACTGCTGGCTTTCCTAGAACGACATCGACTGCTAACGCTGCAGCAGTTCTATAAAGTCGCTGTTCATTTATATGATATAAGAATGAAAGAGTATAGTTTTAAAAATCGGATTCGAAAATTCGAAGAGTATTACCTTATTCGTAGTAAAACCTACAGCGAGGGATTTGAGGGAGAACGGTTTAAATACCTCTGTATTGGAAGCAAAGGCATAGACTTGCTAATCGAACGTGAATTTCTGGATCATTCATACAATAAAACAGGAATTTATAAGTTCAACCAAAAGAAGAATTTGATTCATTTCATGGCTACACAACAGGCAGTTATTAACATAATCAGTGGCCTGAATGGCAAATTGATTTCAGATATTAATACAAAGGAACATAAATACGGTATTTTATACGATGTAGTAACCTTTTCCCATTCCCCAGCGGATTTTCCATACACCGAATGGATAAGAAGGGAAAGGAACTTACACCGCCAGAATAGCGGATCTTATCATGCAAAAACAGCAAAATATATGAATGGCTATAGTTCGGCAACTGGGTTAAGAGGGTCTACAATGACAATTGTTAAACCGGATTGGATCATCGAATTAAAAGGAATTAAAGAAACTAGAGATGCCATTATTAATATTGAACTCGATATGGGTACAGAGCCTATTGAAACACTCGCACAGAAGTTATTTAAATATGCTATTGTCGCTGAAAAGAACCCCGATGTTCTCCACATCATGAACATTGTTATTGCAGACAATAGCTTTTCAAATCGTTCCACACTTAGTAACGGCATTACGAGGGCGAACAATATTATCAATAGATTCAGAGAGGATTCCGCTGTTATTAAAAGGGTGGAGGAGTCTGGTTTAATCCCCATTGTTCGACCTTTGAAACTTAATACAGAAACAGTAACTGATATTTTAAGCAAAGCCTAATAGGCCATGCAAAGACAGTCATTCACCATGAATGGCTGCATACATAGACGAATACCTGAATACGTTATTTACTATTGACAGACACCGCATTTTGGAGGGCGTAACTATTAATGGTTACTATTCCAAAATACGATCATTTCAGTCTTTCCTCAACTCTATCCTCGCTGAATTTCTCCCGATTTGAATATGATAACGATTATACGTTACTGTTAATGGTTACCATTGGCCTAAGTAATGTACTAGCATGACACCTATCCGCCATTAAACAACTAAGAATATCTATATAGTTACCATTAATGGATACTATTACGACAACAAGGAACATCAGCAATCCACTAACTTCGTTACGCCCTTTTTTTATTTAGCGACTGTCATTGGTGACCTTCATGCGTAACTATAACGAAAAATCTCAAAAGCTACGGGTCTTGTCCCGCAAACTATTTTACAGTTCTTTTTTGAGTGCTGCAAAATAAAATGACCTTTAATTGCTTCCAGTAGTAGTTATCTTTTTTAGTTTTGTTTTCCCTACACTAATCAGCTTTATCCCATACCCCTGACGTATCTGGTCAGTTAAAGGGCATAAATAGTCGATTAATTTGAACATAATTTAAAAATCTCCTTCCCACTACCAATGGAAAGGAGATTTTGCTACATGATGATACCAGTATATCGTTCCACAGTAGTTGCACCTTGGTATCCTTTTTATTGTATTCAATTATTTTTGCAAACTTCTTCACTATTTATTAACGTGAATTCAGCTCGGCCATATCAATCGAGAATAAGTTACAAGACTTGTCCATAAACATATTGAATTGATCAGATGTAATTTCACTAGTTAATCCCAGAAATGATTCCTTATCCAGTATCTCTGCAATCCGATCATCTGCCTCTTTTACGAAATATGTTTTCATATCCGATTTAAGATATTGTAATGAATTAGACGCATCGTGCTTATATTCCCTTTTAATAGTACGCGTTTCTACAACTTCTGTTCCTAAATGATTAATATTATAGTTTATCGAAAAATGATAGATCGTTTCCTTCAAGATTTCAGGCTCCTTTATTTTCATTTTTGATTTACTTACATCCTCTTAGCAATTCGCATAACCTAGCGGTCTTTGCACAAATCAATTGTATCACCTCCCATTATAGATGACTATAGTCGGTCGAACAAACCTTCAATTTATTTGTTAATAAATTGAGAGGTGATAAGATGAATGTAATTGAGGCCTATGGAATTGTTTTAAAAAAACACCGTACAGTGGCAAATTTGTCTCAAGAAAAATTAGCTTTTAAATGCAACCTTGATCGCACCTATGTTGGAATGTTAGAAAGAGGCGAAAGGCAACCAACTATTTCAACGCTTTTCGTTATCGCTGAAAACTTAAATATTCCAGCGTCAGATTTCATAGTAGAAGTAGAACAGCTTTTGGAAAGTGTAACCAATAATGATTAATCCTTTATAAAACAATAATCCCATGTATTCTGAAAGGCTATCACAGAATATGTGGGATTATTTATTCACTGCTAAACCTAATCGTGCTTTAACAATCCTATACCTACATACTCATACCTGGATTGAATATTAACCCCCAATCATCGGGCATGTTGACCTAAGTTGCCTTTCGTCCTCCCTCTACGCCACTGTAGCCGTTCATAAATATAGATTCGGAAGATTGTATTCAATAAATGTATACGGAAAAGCAGTATAATAAAGTTAAATAAGGTCGGGGAGGGATAACGAATGAATTGTGGAAAGAAAAAAATGAAACAAGCACTTCACCAACAATACGAGGAAAACATCAAGGAATTAAAAGATATTGGGATTCACTATGTTCCGCGAGAGGAATATCTAAATAAGGATGAATATAAATACGCAATCGGCGTAATTCCTACTTATAAGCCATCTATATTAGAGCGACTAAGAATATTCTTATGGAAAAAAAGAAAATAATATGTAAACCTCAAGAACATAGATACATTGTAAACGATGTGGAATATATGGGGTCTTTATGTTCCAAAAGGAAGTGTTAATATAAACACCCCCTTTTTCCTGTCCGTAATCTTCTCCAATTCTTATAATCTTCATAAATCACTTATACATTCTTTAATTATGGTTATAACCGAACTGAATTGTTTGTAGCTTTCGTTTAAATAAATTTTCAATCTCAACTGCCTCTATTGCTGTAATATCTTTCGGCAGTACTTTTAAAATAGTATACTGAAAATGTAAATACGCACCAGAATCTTGTACAAGTAGCTGCTTAAATACTTCATTACCGCCATCAATGGTTGCTGCGTACTCCGACCAACGACCAAGTAAACCGTTTTTATTGTATGAAGAGCCTATATAATTTTTTCCGTTGGAGCAATCCGTGATTGCATAAACCGCATTAATCGAGCTAAGGGCGATGTGCCAATCCGCATACGTTGAACGGTCTTCGATAATTTGTTTTAGCTCGTTATACGTTAATAGGACATTTTCGTAGCCTGGAAAGACAAACTGATTTGTGTTCACTAGCTGTGTTATGATTTTTTCATTTGTTCCTTTTTGATACCACTTCACAGCTGCCTTGCCCCATTCAATAAATAATTTATTTTCGTATTGATTTAATGGGTCTTCGTCAATCTCAAATAAAGGATGCATAATTTCATCTTTATAAGGCTCTAATAAAAACGGAGAACAATCTTGTGAAATAGATGGTGTCTCGCCATGTCTTATCTCGTACGATTTTAAATACTTCGCTGTTGTACCTTCATCTGCGGAAAAGACAATTACTTTATCATACCCATCAAAAAAATGAGGTGATTGTTTTTGCGTATATTCACGTATAAAGCCATCACGATACGCGTTAATAAATCGTTGATGTTTCAACGAATGACGGATAAGTAATGTTCTATTCAAGTTATATTGACTCCGTTTTAGTATATCTGATAAGTAGAAATGGACCATCTATTCATTAACACCTCTCCACCAAATTATCATTTCAATATAACACCACTATTTATCTAACAGTTAATCGAACAAGAAAAAATCGCCGTAGCGATCTATCTTATTGATTGTTTTTCAAGAAAATAAAGATTGCGATAATGGCTATTTTCGCACTCTAATGAGAACTTCGGTAAGCAACTACACGTTCGATTGGAATAGAAAGCATTGGAGTTACAAGTGATAATTATTTTAAATATTCAACCTCCTTTCGAATGGCAATCCGAAAGAGAATAATCAAACGGAATTTTCCTTTATATTAACTGAACAATATTACGTGTGGGTTGGCTCAGTTTTGTAGAATGAAAGAATTTCTTTTAATAATAATTTTTCATCCCTATTTTCTCTTACATAATCTAAATAAACTGTCCCTCCTCTCTTTAAGTATAGGAGCCAGCCTTGTAAGGATGATATATAGGTATCTTCAAAATGATTTAACTTTGAATATTTACCTACATAATTATTGAAAGCTTGAAATCCTTCATGTCTTACCGGATACTTTATAAATTCAAAATCATTGAACCTATGATTCTCCAATAATTCCAAATATCCTTTATTATTTATAACTAGTGTGTTGTTTACATGATCATTTCCATTAATTAATAGTTTTTTTAATTCATCTCTTGTGAAAAGATGATCTGGAGGACCAATTCTTTTACCTTCGACTTTAAACAATCGAAAATCATTAATATGTTCAATGCTATTATTTTGACATTCCTTTTTCAGAAATTGATTGCAATGATCCACGAAAGTTACAGCATCTTCTTCGGAATAAAGTATATATAAATCATCCTCATTTACATTACATTTGAATCTTCCATCTTTAGTAAGATACCACTCCTTTCTATTCCAAAATTCATCTTCACCACTTTCTATATACTTGAAAAAATAGGCAATATTTCCATTTACACCGTGACTAGTTATAAATAGAGAATAAAAGTTATAGTGTGTTATATTTTTAGCGATAAATTCTTTGAGTTTCAGTTCTATTTTTCTTCTTTTTCGCCATTCATCTTGTTTGCTTCGGTCCATTTCTTTATCTTCAATTTCAAAAGGATCTTTATTAACCCATTCAAAAAAGAGTCTTTCAGGGACGCTTAAATATGTAATTCTTAGTAATCCGATATAATTCCTAAATTCCTCCGAATTAAATTTGTTGTGTCTTGCATCATATGTCCCAGAAATCTCATTATAAATTGACGCCTTAGAAAACATTACAAAACTTCCTCTTAGATAGCGGCTAACCGTTTTATAGTTTTCCGGTAAAGGTGTTCCATCTTCATAGTAACCATAATTTCCACATATCCATGACAAATAATTCCCTTTAGAATCATCCGTTAAAATTTCATAATCTCTATTTACTTCATCTGGAAAAACAGGCTGTAATTCAGCTAGCTCTAACCGAAAATAACTCCAAATATAATCTTTCGAAATATTTTCTGCAATTAGTTTTTTTGGTTTTAAAACATATTTCCCCATTGCATCAATTTCAATACACCCATCTTCATCTGAAAGACTAACATTTCTTAAATCAAGACCTCCACCAGAGGGGATGAACATATGATTCAAACTAGGCATTGACCCTAATAAATTTAATACGTTAACTATGTCTTTTGCTTCTGTCCAGATTGCTGTATCTGGAATAAAATCCTTAAAGAGTTTATTTTGGATATATCTCCACTGGCTTAAATTGCTCTTTTCAAAATCTGTCCTAACCAATAACCATTCCTCTAATCTACTAGAGAATTCCTTCATTGTTGGTCTCAAATCCGGCTCTTCCCTAGTCGAATCATATAAAAGAGCGTTTAATTCAACTAGATGTTGTTTAGGATAGAATTTATTTAATCCCATGATTTTACTTGATTCATCATATGTACCTTCGAAACCATAAGGATGCTTAGTTAATAACATCCACAAAGTTTTCGCTAAAGAATAAACATCCGCTTTTTTTCCGTCAGAATTTTTCGCGTCATTTTTCATTTCTGGTGCTATGGTATTCCTCGGACCAACCGATTCTCTAGTGGCAGTCAAATCTTCTTTATCAGGGTAATCTACTAACCCAAAATCTCCAAAACAATAATTACCATTGTACCAATAAATATTACTTGGTTTTATATCTCTATGGACAATATCTCTATCATGAATTTCAGCCATTACTTTCGCTAATTGAATTATGCACTGTGCAATTTCTTCAAGTCCCGCTTCTAAAGTTAATTTGTCATTTAACGGTTGAGCAATAGGCATAGTATACCAATACTTACCTTCTTCATCGGGCAATGCAAAATCTATAATAGGAATTACTCCAATTAATTCGTCCTGAATCTCCTTTACTATTTTAATTTCTGACTTAAAGCGTTCTTTCTTCTTGGTAAAGTAGCGCCCACGAGTTTTTAATTCCTTCAAAGCTAATATTTCTCCATTAGTTGATTTAGCTTTAAAAACTATTGCATTTCCTCCACTACCCATAGGCTTTGTTTCTATTTTATTGTATAATACATCCCCAATCTTATACATTTTACTCTCCTCGATTCTTTATGATGTGTTCAGGGGCTAACTCTAATTAAGTATATAAGATTATGACGCTACTAAGTGTCTAAAAGAGTCCCATTAAACACAAGTACAGAGTTTCTCCTTAATACGAATAGAATATTGCCACTTTAGTTATTCAGCGTACATGAAATGAAATCAATTCAAGAAAAAAGCATCTAAATCCTCGTCAGTATAAAGAATTTTTTCCTTTTTCACGCCTACTTCTTCTGCAAGTTTAACAGAGGCTGCTGCAAGGACTTTCGAATTGACATGAACATCAAATGCCGCTTCAATTAGACTATCGTAATGGGCGTAGGCCTCGTTGATTTTATCAATAATATCTACATAGACTTGATCAACTTTCTCTAAAATCGAATCGGTATAGGTTTCTAACACTTTTTTCAATTCTTCTTCTCTTGCTCCCAGCTTGTCCTTTGCAAATTCCCACACAAAATTGGCTGTAACTGTTCCAATTATAGATCCCAGAACCGGAATTGGTATCAATGTTTGTCCTATTGCTCCGCCAGTTGCAGCTATTCCGGCTTCTATGCAAAGTATTTGGCCTTCGGTCACGAACTCATCCATTGAAATGGTATTTTTCTTAACTTCTGTTAATAAAGAAGCTAGTCCCATCGCTGCACTTGTAACGGCACCTGCAAATGGTGCAGATAATGAAGTTAGGTTTGTCATTGCATAAATGCTTCCGGCGGTTACAGCACCTTTTGCCCCTCCCTTGGCTGCACTTATCCCGACTTCGGCCCAGTCTGATCGATTAAACTGATTGATTTTCTTACCGTTTTTAACTTTAGAATAAATGATAGTTATGGTGTTTAACGATGCCGAAATTGCCGCAGCTACTCCAGCTATTTTCACTCCTTCACCTACCGAAGCCCCCTGTTTCGCTTGAATTGATTCGCTTTTGTGATTAGCATCTTTTTGTATATCATCTTGGATCTTTTGATTTTCATCGACTATTTGTGCCTGTTGTGTAGAAACTGTCTTTCCTATCGTTCCGAGTTGCACTTCATCATAATTAGCAATTGAAGGCTTTACAACATCTTGAAAAGGCTTTCCTGTTTGCCGTTCAATCTCTTCTACTTTTTGCAAAATTGATCGAATTGATCTCTCATTTAAATGCTCAGGATTCACACCAGACCTAATCTGTTCGATAAGTTCATGCTGATCTTTTGGAATTGAATAATTCATTGAACCGTCTTTATATTTCTCAAAATGAGCTAAAACATGATTTAGCGTGTTATTCGATCCATTGATAAACTTAGATTGATACTTAATACCGTTCAATATAAAATCTTCTGGTGCAGTCCGTCCAACGCCTTCAAATGTAGCAACATCATCTTGCCCCCTTAAAGTAGCCCAAGCATTTCGTACATTTACCTCCAAATGCTCTGCGACTTCCCCATGCTTTGTTTGGACTGAACCAAGTATTCCATCCGGATTGGATAGGAATTGACGCATTTTTGTCATATGCTGTAATGCATTTTCAAAATTTACATTTTGCAGTTTATGTCTTTCCATCGTTTCCCTGACAACATCGTCCATTTGCTTTGCAATGGAATGCTGCTTCCAGCTATTAAAGCCCTCAATTCCCGCAGCATACAACTGTCCTTTCCAAACATTAGCTGTGGACATATTATTTTCCGATCTCCTTCATGAAAAGTGCAGAAAGACTTTCTGTAGAGTTAATCAGGCTCCTTAGCATATTACGTTCTTCTTGAGAAAATGCAGTATAAGAGTCAATATGCTTTACACCACTTGTGAATTGAAGCAATCCTTGTTCTAAGTTTGTAGAGAGGCTCTGTGTGCTAGATGTTAGCTGCGTGACCTCTAGTGAAGTCGCATCAAGAATCTTTGTTGCCTTCACAACTTCAATTCGCTCCTGGTCAGCTTTAATAGCGGCTTCTTTATTTTTCTTATTTGCATATATGCCTCCAGCAGCCAAACTTGCTGCACCAATTCCCCAGCCTATCGGACCGGCTAAAGCTAATAAGGCACCGCCTCCTGCCATTCCACCGCCACCGGCCGCAAGCGCTCCGCCTCCCAGCCACGCAAGTGCAGCATTAGTTGCGGCTGCTCCAGACAGGCCAGAAATCGCCGCACCTGTTGAGGCCGTCCCAAACGTTGTCGCAATTGCCATGGCAGCTGTGGGGGCAAGCGCAGCTGTGGCGACTCCCGCTGCAACACCTGCGGCTGCCCCACCCCCTGCCAACTTAATCATTTCTTTTTCGTCATATGAAATTTCGCTTAGAGTTTTGAAACTTGCGAGGTTTATTTGAACTTGCTCAAAGCTCTTGTCAAATTCTTTTGGTGTATTGGCAAGTGTGTTCACATACACTTCCACTTTTTTAATAACATCGACACCGTATGAGCGAACATTATGCAAATTAATTGCCTGATTTTGTAACGTTTTCGAAGACACATCATATTCATTTATTGCTTGTTCAAGCTTTTCAATTGCTTCTTTTTTTAGTGTACTATTCAACATAGTTCTTTTGCTCCCCTTTTAGGCTCATTTATATTGATTATATGGTAAATATAAACTATGAGCAATCATTCAATTATTATCCTCAAAAGCTGAAACCATAGTTTTCAGCTAAATTTCATTCATTTTACAAATCACTCTTTTATGCTTTTATTAGGCGAGATTGCCACGTTATCCGCCATGTCTTTCGCAAATAATATTCTCTAAAAAGAGTTCATACCGTAATTTTTCAAATTTGTTTCCCGATTGCGTCAAGTAAAATCTACCATACCTGAAGCGATTAAAATTTGTATTAAGAGGATATTTTCATTACGATTAGATTACCCAGATGAAAAGCGGTGAAAAATATGGATAAACCAAAAAGAAAGTATCCTTGGATTGATGAATTAGCCAAAAAAACAGGGGAAGCTGCTATGGAAGAAGCAAGAAAGCATAACACTCATATTATCTATACACGTGATGACGGGCGGACAGTAAGAGCATATCCAGATGGAAGAATAGAAATAGTAAGAGAAGAAAATAAATATGAGCAAAATAATAAGCATTATCCGAATAAAAAAGAAGGTAGAGAAATTGAGGAATCCTAACCGTATTCCGAAAACATTATCGTTATTAAAAACAATTTGGGAACATCAACCTGATGTACTTTTTAATCAACTTATTTCGAGCCAGCAGCATGTGTATTTAAAGGAACAGAATCGAAAAGGTGATTTTTTTATTTGGAAGATGAGGATTGGATTGGCATTTCAACGGAAATAATAGAAGGATTAAATGCAAAGCAATACCCATAACAAGAAGAAAAGACAGTGAACGAATAGAGGTCTAAGATTATGAGTACAGATATTTCCCTGTCCCTTGCGAAAGAGAGTGTTTTAAAAATAAAAATCCACCCGCTTAACTTTGTGAAAGTTTCGGATGGATTTTTTCGCTTTTGCCACTATTTTAAAACAAATAGAGGAAAATGATAGCAATTTTTAAAAACACACCTTCTTATTCCCTTATACTTGTTGTCAGGAAGCCCTTAGACAATTTTTTTGAAAAGGTTATGGAACGATCGACGCATTACAAAATTCGGTTGGTATTTTTCAATTTCCCATCCCCTTTACTCTATCTCATAAACGGAATAACTAAAATCAATATAATCTTCAAGTTTTCCCCCTTCCCGCTGATCCATCCCCCAACCAAAACGTTGGTAATCCTTTCCGCCGTCGATGAATATTGCCCCGCAACCGCATCGTTTAAAATCATAGCTATGTGTTGATTCAATGACATCATCGCACTTTTTGCAACGTACTTTGTTTACTATTACACTCTTCATAGGACCACTCCTCTCGTTTCAAAAGACTTTTTAGTTACTGTTATTTTAATACTATAATGCAAATATGCAATGAAAGTGGGAGTGTTTTTACAATTACCCTGTGTCAACACCATGTTAACCGCGGAGTTTTTACATAATTCCCGTACTAACGATCCTACCTTTTACATAAAGCCGTACCTCGACAATGCTTTTTACAAAAACTCCATACCAACGACCAAACCTTTTACATAATAGTCGTACCTCGACCAAGCTTTTACAAAAACTCCGTACCAACGACCAAATCTTTTACATAATAGTCGTACCTCGACCAGGCTTTTACAATAACTCCGTACCAACGACCAAACCTTTTACATAATAGTCGTACCTCGACCAGGCTTTTACAATAACTCCGTACCAACGACCAAACCTTTTACATAATAGTCGTACCCTGACCAGGCTTTTACAATAACTCCGTACCAACGACCAAACCTTTTAATAAAAGCCGTACCCTGACCAGGCTTTTGACAAAAATCCCGTACCTGCATTTTATTAATTGAATCAGTCCTTCTATCATTTCATTGATTGAAACTACATGCCGCGTACTCGGAATGGATTCTTTAACATATCTTTTGTGATTACTTCTTCGTTCTTCGTTATTAACTCCTACATCAATTCAAATACGAAAACACTGTATTTGCAACCTTAATAATCACACGAGAAGTTTTTTTAAAAAAAATCATATTTACTCTTAAAATATTAAGATTCCGCGACTACAATGTTTTCACCTTCGGATAAATACCATTTTACTAAGGAATACAACAATAAGGAGAATAAAAATGCACATCGAAGATTTAAAAGAAATCGTTGAAGGGTTAAACAATCTGAAGAAAGACTTTGAAAAAAAATTAACAACCAATAAAGAGTGGATGACACTCAAAGAAGGCGCAGCTTATGCGGGCGTTTCATATAACACACTTATGAAGTTCCGCTTAGAGAGATTGAAAGTTGCTGAGATCGATGGGGTTAAACGTATTTCAAAAACGGAGATTGATAACTTTTTAATTGAAAATAGTTTTTAATAAAGGAGAAATTTGTAATGAGTAAAAAAACACCTATTAAACCTTATAAATTAAAGAACGGCGATACTCGCTATATGTTCCGTATCAGCCTTGGCACGGATCCGCTCACCGGAAAACAAAAGAATACGACTCGCCGTTCGTTTAGAACTATAGGACAAGCACAGTTAGCGTATGATCGATTAAAGTATGAACTTCACAATGGAACTTTAAAAAAGCAACAGTTTAATACGTATCAAGACGTCTACGAGGAATGGATTAACGATTACAAAGGGAATGTTGAAAAAAGTACTTTTGATAAGACTACTGGTCTTTTTAAAAATCATATATTGCCGGCAATGGGTGATTATAGAGTTGAGAAGATTAATTATCAATTATGCAAAAAACATGTGAATGAATGGATGGAAAAATTAGTCCGCTTTAATATGGTGAAGTTTTACGCTTCAAAGGTAATGGATGAGGCAATCAAATTGAATTTAATTGAAACAAATCCATTCAAATTAGTAGAGACACCCAACAAAAGAATAAAAAATAAGATGGAGATTTATTTTACGCGTGAACAACTAATTGATTTTTTAAATTGTACCGAAAATGAGGGTGATTTTAAAAAATATATCTTCTTCCGCCTACTCGGATTTGCCGGAATAAGAAAAAGCGAAGCCTTTGCCCTTACATGGGAGGACATTAACTTCGTTGACAATTCAATCAACATAAATAAAGCAATTGGTTATTCAAAAGATAATGGACTCTATGTAAAATCAACAAAAACTGGTGAAACCCGCATAATCAAAATGGATTCAAAAACAATGGATATTTTAAAGACTTGGCAAGAAAAGCAATTCGAAAAATTACAATTGTTAAGCTTTAATGTGAATCAACCAAAACAGCTTGTCTTCCAAAATGCCGAAAACAAACATTTTCAACCTTCCCGAACTTGGGGTTGGTTAAATAAGATTCTAACAGAGTATAACTTAAAGTACATGACAACTCATGGTCTTCGTCATACTCACGCAACATTACTAGCAGAAGCGGGAGCTAGCTTACCATCTATTCAACAACGGTTAGGACATTCCGGCAAAGACACAACTACAAAAACCTATATTCACGTTACTGAAAAGATGAAGACGGACACACTTGATATGTTTATCGAATACATGGACTATTAAATGTTAACAAAATGATAGAAGCAGTGGCCAACAATGGCGTTTTTACTTCCGAATGAATAGAGGTTTTGGAGTTTGCCGAAATTTGAGGTGTCTTTATAATAGAAATTGAGAATTCGATAAAAAAATATTTTGTAAAGTTAAAGGAGAAGTTGTTTATGAAAATGGCATCTATTAATTCTTATCAATTAAAAAGCGGAGAAACTCGCTATATGTTTAAATTAGATCATGGCATTAATCCTTCAACAGGAAAATCCATAAAAACGATACGCCGTTCATTTAAAACAAAAAAAGAAGCTGAATTAGCATATCTTAGCTTAAAATTAGAAGCTCAAAATAGAACTTTTCAAAATAAATTAGTATTAGTTCCCGAAAAAAGAAATAAGAACAATCAAGATAATTATTATACACGCGAACAGTTACTTGAATTTTTATCCTGTTGCAAGAAAGAAAATAATAAGATGTACTATGCTTTCTATCGGTTACTCGGATTTTCCGGAGTTAGAACAAATGAAGCTTATGCACTTACATGGGAAGATATTGACTTTGAAAATAATACGATTCTCATTAATAAATCATTTAGTTATGGTGGTAAACATGCGAATAATCTTAGAGCTGAAAATTGGCGTATTATATTAATTGATTCTAAAACAATAGATGTTTTAAAAGAATGGCGGGAAGAGCAGCAGCAATTTCTACAGATTAGTGACTTTAAAGCTATACAATCTAAGCAGATTGTCTTTAATAATCAAAAAAACGGGTATTTGAATGTTCGGCATGGTCAGGTTTGGTTGGATAAGATTTTAGAGAAATATGACCTGAAACATATTACAACTCATGGGTATAGAGTTTCTCATGCCCAGGTCCTTACAGAAGCTGGGGCTTGCTCTACGGGTATCCAACAACGCCTAGGTCGTTCTATACATGGGGTGACTACAGCTAAGAATATCCAGTCCACTGAAAAGATTCAAATGGACACGCTCCAAAAACTTATCGAATATATGTTGCATAACAAAACAATTTCACCTGACGTAAGAGGATAAAACTCTACAAAACGCCCAGAGTTTCCATACACAAACTCTGGGCTTTTTTAATATTGTGCTTTATTATTTACCTCAACTATCGCTCCCGATTGCAGAAGACAACCATAATTTTATTCTCACAAAATTGTAGAATAGCCCCAAAGTTAAAATGCTACGAACCAATCACAATATATAGTCATCCTCGAAAACCCTGCGTAAAGCAGAGAGCTTACAGTTAATCATCCCCTATTCAAGACCGCCTCATGGACCAAAGTTAATTACTAAAATAACATGTTAAACGTAAACCATAAGTATCTTTTAAGTATGCATCAGTTGCTAAGATAATTTGTTTCATTGAACTTGAAATTTTCGATATCGAGACCCCCGGTTGAACAATTGATATTTCAAATTCCGTTTCAAAACCAGATTTCACCATTTTTTTCAACGTATGTAGGGTTTGTATGTCCCCCTTCTCAAACCGTGTTTCGTCATGGCTTCTTTGTCTCATATTTTCTCGCTCTATCATTCTTTGAATAATTTCAAAGACATTATCATTCCACATAATTGATTTTTCGGCTTGACCACATACCTCATATAAGTCTAAAACCCTTGCACCGGGAAATTCTCCGTGTGAGTATTTGCAATGATACAGATGAAATACTAGTTTTCGATGTTCCATATCAATTTTAATTGAAACTACATCTGCAATTTCTCCCGATCCATCATCATCAAAAATAATATCTGATGTCTGATCTACAATGTTATGTATCGTAGCGTATTGAATTGAATCAATTTTTCTTTCTCTTCCTTGAGATTCAGCTTTAATATCTACTCCCAATCCATCCCAGTCAATAGTAAAGAAAGAGTCTGATGGCAATTCGATATTACTTTTTGGTTTGATAACTGTCTTTAAATTTTCTTGAACTACAGAAATTGTTCCATCACTTTTTATGAACGATATTTCCGGTGAATATTCGTACAGAAAATCAGTCATTTCATAAGTTTTATTACCAGATTTTACTCTTAGCTCTTCACCCTCGATTTGCTTAAAACTATAGGAGGTTTCAGTGATAATTTGCTCAAATATAAAATTTCTTGCATTTATCCAAAACTCAAAACGAAGATTCCCATTAACTATACAAGGATTCTTTAAATTTGCTTGAAAAAATGGATAATACTTTTGTTCTTTAGGCATATACAACTGTCTTGTTCGGGAGTTAGAAACTTCGATCAACTCCGGCAACAATATTTTATAAGGGACACCTTCTGGAAATTCTTTAATAGCTTCTAAAGTAAGAGAATTCTCTAAAATATTATTCGTATCAATAGTATTATCCAAAACTTTTTTGCCTACTTCCTGACACCAACTTGTCCAAAAGTTTATCCGTTCTACCCAGCGCATCCAGACCTTTCCTTTATACGAGCAACCAATACTAATGCGTCCTCCACCTTGATAACCATAACCGAATAAATTGGATTTTGTTGAACCTGACACAACTGCCTCACTAATTCCAGACTTAATATCAGTCCCAGCAAACATTCTAAAGCTAATCCTGCCACTAGGTTGTTGCTTTAATCCCAAAGTACCAATCATCAATCGATTAATCCCATCTAAGCTTCGATATATCGAATCCCCTTTAATTGCTAGTGCTTCCGGAAACATGTTTTCTACAAGTCGATTTCCTTTTCCAGGATCAGTTTCATTTATATGAATGATCCCATTCTCTTTATCAAAAAATAAAACAAAGAAGTCATAATCATATTTCACAATATCCTTTTGATCTGACCAGACTACTTTTGTTTCAATTTCCTCAATGAAGATATAAACAGAATCTACTTCATTTATTAATGGTGTAGTTCTATCCGGATTTAATACTAGTTTCCATCCGTCTTCGAAAGTTCTCTTTGAAGGATATTTAAACATTCGTGTACTTATTTTCATCTTTAGTTGTGATAAATCTATCTCCTTAACATGGCCTTTTTCAAACTTACTAATAAATTCACTGAGTTCTACTTCTTTATCAATAGCTTGATGTGAATGTATATTAAGAAGCTGATTCCAATCAGAATCTTGGCGATATAACTCTTCAATGGATTCCTTCAAATCATCCATTGCTACGTTTGTAATGAGCTTTGCGTTGCCCAAATTATTACCACTTGTTCGAGCAAATCGTCCAATGAATTGAAGGGTAATCGGAAGCGACTTATATTTATCGTGAATTGCTGCGATTTTAAGAGTTGGAATATCAATCCCTTCACCAAACATATCTACACATACAACAATTTTCGCTTTACCCGCTTTAACTTGATTTAAGTATTCATTTCTCCTCGCAGGTGGAATACCAGTGTGAATAACAACTGGATTATACTCTTTATATTGAGAGTATATTTTTTCATATAACTCATCAGCGCGTTTACGACTTTTCGCTCTCGCTAGAAGGATATGCTCATATCCTTCTACCAAATCTTCACCTAAATGTTGAATAGCAGTTTTGGCAATTTCTTCATCAGACTTTCGCTCATCAAATTCTTGTATTGGATAAAAGTCGATTGGTTTAAAATATCCAGCTTTCTGTGCCAATCCCAAACTATAATTAAAAATTATCTTACCATCAATTTTTTTGCCATCATTTCTAAATGGAGTGGCAGTAAATTGTAAAATCTTCTTTCCTAAAAGTTTTTCTTTCACTGTTCTCCAGTCAGGGGCGGCGAGATGATGTGCTTCGTCAAAGATTACAACTTCTACTTTTTCAATTAGTTTATCCCAAACAGATGTAGACATTTTTTTAATCATACCGGGGGTTGAAACAACTACATTAGCTTCCTCAATTGCATCAATCATAGTAATTTCATCCTTATCCTCTACTTTTGACTTATAAAGAAGTGTAGTTGGATAAATAACTTCATTCGAAACCATATCTAATTTCGAAAGTATACCGAAATGACTTGCACCTTCAAAGATTTGATCTCTTAATAGATTAGACGGTACAATGATTAGTGTTGAAGGTATTCTTTCAGAAATAATCGTAGCGTACATTGTTTCAGACTTTCCTGTTCCAGTAGGTAAAACTATTGTTGCTGGTGCATTTGATGTTGCCCAATGCGCACGTATTGCAGATAATGCTCCGAATTGAGGTATACGTAAACCGTTCTCGCCTTTGTTTCGGGATACCCTTTCCCGGTACGAACACTTCCAACTATTAATAATTTCTTCTCTACTGAAGGCTTTACCTTCAGCGTCTACATAGCGACTCAACTTATTTTCACGGCCAATTTTTGTGATAATATTTTTATTCATTACCCCTTAACCCACCCTTCTATTATAAAATCCAATTTTTCCTGATAACTCATTCCTCTAATTTATCCGTGTATTGAATACCAATATACACATCTTATCACAATAAGTTCCAATTCTTCAGAAACATTCAGTAAATTAATATCAATGTATTTACCATGATTTGTTGGAAATGCAGTAATCCATTCCCGCCTAACTCCTATTTGTTAAGACGTCTATAGTTGTATAGAATAAACATGTAGCGGTATCGCTACATCCTCTTGTCTCCGTAAGCTTCAGGAGGATACAGATGAGTAATAACACAATTAAAAGCTACAAGCTCAAAAACAACAATGAGACCCGCTTTATGTTTCAACTTTATATGGGTGTAGATCCGTTAACAGGAAAAGAGATGACGACAACACGACGTGGCTTTAAAACGAGGAAAGAAGCCCAAGATGCATTAGCAGAGTTAAAGGTACAAGTGAACAATGGAACGTATAAAAAACAAGCTGTAGAAACCTACGAAGATATTTATCACATTTGGATTGATCACTATGAAAACACAGTCCAAGACAGTACGTTTTTAAAAACTTCTCGTATTTTTAAAAATCATATTTTACCGGCAATGGGCGAATACAAAATCAACAAGATTGATGTGGTTGTGTGTCAAAAACACGTGGATCAATGGGCCAAGAAGTTAAAAAGGTTTAATATGGTTAAAGCGTATGCAGCGATGGTTATTACATTTGCTATAAGGCGGGGTTTGATTGATAAAAATCCTTTTGACCTTGTTGAAATCCCAATCCTGAAGAAAAGAATCTCTCTTGAGGAAGACGAAGAGGAAAACTTTTATACGCGAGAACAATTGATCGAGTTGCTGAATTGCTTTAAAAAGGAAAATAATTTACGACGCTATGCTTTCTTCCATTTACTCTCGTTTTCCGGTATGCGTAAGAGCGAGGGCTTTGGATTGATGTGGCGGGACATTGACTTCGTCAACAGTGAAATACGCATTAATAAAGCAGTTGCACGTGGTGAGCAAGGTCTTTACCTTGGACCAACTAAAAACGGATTACCACGCACGATAAAGATGGATGATACTACGATGAAACTGTTAAAGAGTTGGAAGAAGGAACAAGCAAAGAAATATTTAGAACGCGGTTTTAACACGTTGATAAAAAGTCAGCTTGTATTTCCAAATACAGAAAACGATTTGCACGAACCCAATAAAACATATCAATGGCTAAAACGTGTTTTAGATAAGTATCGGCTTGAACCTATAACGACACATGGATTACGTCATACGCATTGTTCTTTGTTATTTGAGGCGGGTGCGACAATTAAAGAAGTTCAGGTTCGTTTAGGACATAAAGACGTGAAAACAACATTGGATGTTTATGCACACGTTACGAAACAAGCAAAGGCAAGCACGATTGAAAAGTTCAATAACTACCTATCGAACTAAATTCGACTTTTGACTATGGTTTGATGAATTTTCGTTGATCATTCAATTTCACAAAGCCTGATTTCATCGATGTTTCGACCCTGTTTTTGACTATGGTTTTGACTATGGATTGACTATGTTTTGACTATATTTCGTTGAAATCCAATGAAATTGTATGACACTAAAAAACGCCACAAACCTTGATATGACAAGGTTTATGACGTTCAATGAAACTCCATGATATTCAACTATGGAGACGGCGGGATTTGAACCCGCGTCCAGAAACTCTAACACTTAAGCTTCTACGCGTGTATCTTGCCTATTTAGGTTTCGCGTAGCACTATGCCGACAAGCGGGCGTCATGTACGCTAACTTGGAAATCTCTTGCTGACAGCTCAAGTGGCACTGCCAACCGTATCCCACTAAGAGTGAGCTCTACCTAGCCACATGGGCGATGGATAGATAAAGCAGATCCGAGCTTACGCTGCGAATGCTAAGTTGTTGTTTGTTTTGCCTGTTATTATAAAGTCCGTTTTTGCGGAGCCGAGCCTCCGACGCGCAACTCAAGCTCAGACTATCCCTGTCGAATCCATAACGTCCCCGTTTATGGAATAATGTAAGCTTTGTTACATAGCTAACTATACATCAAAAATGGTCAATTTTCAAGTGATACATCTTACCAATAATGGAGAGTCCTTATTGATTGCGCTCTTTGAACGCTCTTTCCATATCGCGCTTGGCTTCTTTTTTCTTCAAGACATCTCGTTTGTCGTAGTCTTTCTTCCCTTTACCTAGGCCGATTAATACTTTTGCATAGCCATTTTTCACATACATTTTTAACGGAACGATTGTGTAGCCTTCTCGTTTTGTTTCACCGATTAATGTATTGATCTGTTTTTTATGTAAAAGTAGTTTTCGAGATCGTAATGGGTCATGGTTGAAGCGATTTCCTTGCTCGTACGGGCTAATATGCATATTGGAAATCCATGCTTCGTTATTACGGATGCGTACGAAGGCATCTTTTAGTTGGACTTTTCCGTTACGGATGGATTTTATTTCGGTCCCTTGCAATACAATGCCTGCTTCGATTGTTTCTTCGATAAAGTAATCATGGCTTGCTTTTTTGTTTTGTGCCAGCACTTTATCGTCATGCTTCTTTGCTGCCATCTCATTCACCTCTTTAAAGCTTACGAGGAGCGACTAAGCGCTCCTTTTATTTTTTCTTCTTTGGTCGTTTACGACGTTGCGATTTTTTGGCAACGGATTCGTAAAATTTCTTTTTCTGTTTTACTTCTTTTTTCGGGCCTGGTTGAGAGGAACTTCTTCTTCCTGCGCCTTCTTTTTTCTTTGCATGAATTACTTTTGGTGCTTCTTTTCTCGTTCGATGGAATGCTTTTTTCATGCCGACGATTTCAAAATCGATCGCTGATTCTTCTGGTTTTACTTCGGATACACGAACCGTTACTTCATCACCGATTCGGAATTGCTTGCCTGAACGTTCACCGATCATGATCATTTGGCGATCATCAAATCGATAATAATCATCTGTCATATTCGTGACGTGCACAAGTCCTTCAATTGTATTTGGCAGCTCGACGAACATACCGAAGTTTGTAACAGAGCTAATAATACCTTCGAATTCTTCACCGATTTTATCGGACATATATTGAGCTTTTTTCAGCGCATCCGTATCGCGTTCTGCATCTACTGCGCGGCGTTCACGTTTCGATGTGTGCTCGGCGATATCATCGATGATTGCTCCCCAATGATTAATGGTTGCTGAGCTTACATCTCCATTTACTAAGTACGTTCGGATTAGTCGATGAACGATTAAATCGGGATAACGTCGAATTGGAGATGTGAAATGCGTATAGAACTCAGTAGATAAACCAAAATGTCCTAAACATTCCCCATAATATTTTGCTTGTTGTAGAGAGCGTAATAGCATGGTAGAAATAACAGGTTCTTCCGGCATACCTTCAATATTTTCAATAATTTCTTGTAGTGCTTTCGGATGTACTTCATTGCCCGTTCCTTTAACAACAAGACCAAAATTCGTTAGGAATGCGAAAAAGCGTTGTAGTTTTTCTGGCTTTGGATCTTCGTGAATACGATAAATAAATGGGACGTCCATCCATTTAAAATGCTCTGCTACTGTTTCATTGGCAACAAGCATAAATTCTTCGATTAGACGTTCTGCAACTGTACGTTCGCGTGTTGCAATATCTGTTGGCCAGCCGTCTTCATCTACAAGAATTTTTGCTTCTTGGAAGTCAAAGTCGATTGCTCCACGTTCTTGACGCTTTTCTCTTAAAATCGCAGCAAGTTCACCCATCAGTTCAAACATTGGCACTAAAGGCTCGTAACGCTCCATTAACGCTGCATCTTTTTCTTCTAATATTTTAAATACATCGTGGTAAGTCATACGTTCAGTTGTCCGAATCACACTTTGGAAAATTTCATGAGATACGACCGTACCAGACCCGTTAATGATCATCTCACAAGATAATGTTAAACGATCTACTTGCGGGTTCAATGAGCAAATCCCGTTTGATAGACGGTGTGGAATCATCGGAATAACACGGTCTGCTAAGTACACACTCGTACCGCGGTCATACGCTTCGCGATCAATCGGGGAACCTTCTGTCACATAATGACTAACGTCCGCAATATGTACGCCTAGTTTATATGTACCGTCCGGTAGCTTCGTTACAGTAACCGCATCATCTAAATCTTTTGCATCTGCTCCATCAATTGTGACGATTACTTCCTCTCGCAAATCTCTGCGATTCTCCAAATCTTTTTCATCAATTTCATCTGGAACTGCTTCTGCTTGGTTAACCACTTCTTGTGGGAAGTCGATTGTAATGCCGTGCTTATAAATAATGGATAAAATATCGACACCTGGATCATTTTTATGTCCAAGAATTTTCGTTACCATTCCTGTTGCAGATTTTCTTTCATTTGGCCATTCCGTAATTTCTACGACTACTTTATGCCCTTCAATGGCACCTAATGTATCACCTTTTGCGATAAATACGTCCATTGGCACTTTTTTATCGTCAGGGATAACAAAGCCAAACCCTCGATTGTCTTGGAACGTTCCGACAACTTGAGTAATGCCTCTTTGTGTAATTTTAATAATGGAACCTTCACTACGGTCACCATGTGATTCACGGGACACACGAACAAGCACTTTGTCTCCGTTCACTGCTCCATTCACTTCCGTCGGTGGGATAAAAATATCATCCATCCCATCTTCTTCTGGTGCAACGAAGCCGAATCCTTTGGCATGGCCGATAAATTTCCCAACTACTAAATTCATTCGAGCTGGTGTACCATAACGATTGGATCTTGAGCGTACAACGAGTCCTTCTTCTTCCATTTGAACAAGAGTTTTGACGAATTCTTTAAAGTCTTCTGCATCTTCTAATGCAAAATGGTCCTCTAATTCTTTTGTTGTTAATGGTTTATATTCTTCTGTTTGCATTAATTCTAATAATTTTTCTTTCATATTTTCCATGTAATCATCCCTCCTTTTTCAGCGTGTGCACATTTGGACTGTTTTACACATTCCAATCAAGCGACTCTAAAAAGTTTAATATATCTTCATGTAATTGTTCTTTTTCCGGACCAAGTGTAATGACATGGCCGGAGTTTTCATACCAATTTAGTTGTTTCTCCAATGATTCTGCTTGTTCAAAAATGGTATTTGCCGAATTTATATCAATGACCGTATCTTTCTTGCCTTGGGTGACAAGTAGTGGTGCGTATATATGATCGACATGATCACGCACATTGTAGACAAACTCTCTTAGTTCCGACAGCGTCTCCATGGGCATTTTTCGAATTGCTTCTACTTCTTCTTCTATTTGCGCTTCTGTTTTTCCTTCATACTTCTTATATTCTTTGGCGTATTTTAATACTCCTTCGAACATAACGTCTGTTGTCTTCATCGTCATCGGAGAGCACATCGTGACAATTCCCTTCACAGGAACTGTATACCCTAATTTGAGTGAAAATACTCCTCCCAGTGAAAGTCCAGCTACGGCAATTTCTTCATAGCCTTCCGCTTTTAAACGGTCATAGCCACGCATGACATCTTTCCACCAGTCTTTTGGACCGGTTTCTAGCAACTCTTCCGGCGGTACGCCATGTCCTTTATAGTGCGGCGCAAGTGATGTGTATCCGTTTTTCTCTAAGAAACGACCAAGCATGCGAACGTCCGATGAATTCCCTGTAAACCCATGCAGCAATAGAACAGCACGTTTTCCAGCCTCAAAGAAAAATGGTTTTGGTGTTGAAATTTTCATAATAAATACCTCCAATCAACTACACAACTATTATATGTAAAAGAAAACGCCTAACCAAGCAGATGTCGGTCAGGCGGTTCGGTTAGAATCAATTATTAAAATCTTGTAATAGCAATTGTCAAAATAAAAAATAACACTGCAAGTACAACCGTTATTCTATGTAACACAAGGTCCATGCCTCGAGCTTTTTGTTTTCCAAAAAGTTGTTCAGCTCCACCAGAGATGGCTCCTGAGAGACCTGCACTTTTCCCCGATTGTAACAATACAACAACGATTAATGCGAGCGATACAATGACAAGTAAAATCATAAGTAACGTATGCATTTGTTCCACCTCCTGATAAAACGTTCACAACATAAGTAATTTTACCAAAAAGTGTGCGAACATACAACTCTTTAAGAAAATTAATCTATCTGGCACTTCCATTTTACTGGGCATTCTAACTAAGTAACTCCAGATTCCAACTAAACAGCCCGAATTTCCAACTAACGATTTTCCATCTCAAAAAGTGTGCAAACATACAACAATCTAGCATAAATATCATACACTTAACTTGTATCTTTCCTACTTACATTTATTAAATAAAGGAATTAGCCTAGGTTATATCGAATTTAAAGATATTAGAAAGCAATGAAATTTGAACTAAAAAGGAAGGCTTACGTTGAAAAATAAACTAATCATCATCTGTACACTAATCGTATTATGCTTATTTGGATTCCAGTATTGGATTTCCCTACAAATTCAAACGGAACTTCCATCCGAGCAGTGGAGTCGGTCTTTTCCGGTAGACACAATTGAAAGTAATTTCTCCAAATTGCAAAGCGTACCAACAGAAAATGGCTATACAATAAGTATGAAGAATTTCAAAAAGCAAATAGTGCTATCTTGTAATATGGATTTGGATTGCGAAGAGAAACGGACAATAGACGCGTTTAATACATATGCAAACAGTTGGAACGATGATACAAATTCTTATTATATAAAGGATAATGCGCTGATTCATTGGAGTAGCTCAGACGGAGAAAAAACAATTGCTCCAAACGTATTAGATTTTGCTAAGACAGAAGATAGGATAGTATATTGGACCGATGATCAAAAAATCATCGTTTTAAACAGTCCTTTTTCTGCCGAAGACCGCCATTACAATATGAGCGAGCCTGTGGAATTTGTTCAAATTTTTGAGGACCAAATCTTTGTTGTAACAAAAAATGAAAAAACTAGTCTATTTACTTTATATAACTTATCTGATGAGTCGAATCAACTTTTTCAATTTGAGATAAATGCAACAGAGATTCTTTCCTCGATGCAAATTATCCAACAATCAGCTACTAATTACTTTTTGCTATTAGATAAAAAAGTATCCGCTGGCGGGACGAGTACACAGAATATCGAAATGGCATCATTCGATCTTTCCGTGGATCAATCACCTATTTTTAACAAATTATCCTTTGTTGAGGGTCAAACAGCTCTGTTATTAAAACATATTCAGGCTCCGACTATTTTCCCGGGAAAACAAGGACCAATCATCACGTTTTCCTCCACGTTCACTGATTCTTCTGGAGAAAAAGTTACGAAAGTTTTTGTAGGTGATTTTTCTGAAACGACCATTCAAGCTCATGCAGTTACGAAATCAGAAGGTCGATATGAACGGCCTATTCTTTTGAATGAGCAAACTGTAGCTTATTTAAAAATGAGCGGTGCAAATCGATCTCTTGCCTATTCATCTGCTGATGAATTAAAAGTACAAGCTAGCAGCGGGATTATGAAGGGAGATTATAAAGCGGCATTATACAAACTAATTGAAAAGCTGTTCTATGGATTTATTCTTATCCTTTTATCATTTGTTTGGATCGTCACTGCTTTAATCTTAACCTATGTCACTTTACTCATTTTGCTGAAGAGGAAACATGCTCATTCCCATACCATTGCATTTTTTGTACATATAGTTGCATTACCTGTGATTCAAATTTATTTTTTATTTAACTTCACTTCTATCGAAAATCTCATATCCCATATTCCCTTTATAACGGAAAATTGGCATTTTGTGATTTTATTGCTGCTCTCAAGCATTCTTTCCACTGTACCTATCTATATACTTCGTGAAAAGGTATCGGAAGATAATTTTAATGTATTTGTCGTTTATACAACCTTTATGAACTTAACCGTTTTATTTTTCTTAATTGGACCTTATTTGTTTTAACTGAAAAAAGCTACTTAACAACAAGTGTCGTTAAGTAGCTTTTTTAATCATTTTTTTAAGTTATAAAAAGTATCTTTTCCTAAGTATTGAGCTGTTGTATCTAGTTGGTCTTCAATACGTAGTAATTGGTTGTATTTTGCTACGCGGTCTGAACGAGATGGTGCACCCGTTTTAATTTGACCAGCGTTTGTAGCAACTGCGATATCTGCAATTGTTACGTCTTCTGATTCGCCCGAACGGTGAGAAATAACTGCTGTATAACCAGCACGTTTGGCCATTTCGATTGCATCAAAAGTTTCTGTTAAAGTACCAATTTGGTTTACTTTCACAAGAATCGAGTTTCCAACGCCTTGTTCAATTCCTTGTGCTAATTTTTTCGTATTTGTAACGAATAAGTCGTCTCCAACTAATTGAACTTTTTTACCTAAACGTTCTGTCAGTAATTTATGACCTGCCCAGTCGTTTTCGTCTAAACCGTCTTCAATAGAAACGATTGGGTATTTTTCGCAAAGCTCTTCATACCAAGCTACCATTTCTTCTGAAGTTTTTACTACACCTTCACCAGCTAAATGATATTTTCCGTCTTCTTTGTTGAATAATTCAGAAGAGGCAACGTCCATTGCTAGAAGTACTTCTTCACCTGGTTTGTAACCAGCTTTTTCAATAGCAGTCATGATCGTAGAAAGTGCTTCTTCGTTCGATTTCAAGTTCGGTGCAAATCCACCTTCGTCTCCAACTGCTGTGTTTAATCCTGCTTCTTTTAAAACTGCTTTTAAGCTATGGAAAATTTCAGCTCCCATGCGTAATGCATGACGGAATGATTCTGCTCCAACCGGCATAACCATGAATTCTTGAATGTCTACGTTATTGTCTGCGTGTTCCCCACCGTTAACAATGTTCATCATTGGAACTGGTAGTTGTTTTGCATTGAATCCGCCCAGGTATTGATACAAAGGAATATCTAAATAGTCAGCTGCAGCATGTGCTACGGCAATCGATACACCTAAAATTGCATTTGCACCTAGGTTTCCTTTATTTTCTGTACCATCTAATTCAATCATCGCTTGGTCAATTCCTACTTGGTCAAGAACCGAAAAGTTCTCTTCTAATTCTGCAGCAATGATATTATTTACGTTATCAACTGCTTTTAAAACACCTTTCCCTAGGTATCTTTCTTTGTCACCATCACGAAGTTCTACTGCTTCATATTCACCAGTAGATGCGCCAGATGGAACGATTGCACGACCAAATGCTCCGCTATCTGTAAAAACCTCTACTTCTACTGTTGGATTCCCGCGTGAATCTAATACTTCACGAGCTTGTAAATGTGTAATAATTGGCATTTTTAACTCTCCGTTTCGATTAGTGTTTTACCTGTCATTTCAGGTGGTGTTTCTATCCCTAACAAGTGTAACATGGTTGGTGCTAAATCGGCTAAAATTCCGTCAGAACGAAGCGAAATTTCTTTTTGTGTGACAATAACTGGCACTGGATTTGTTGTATGTGCAGTCATTGGTTGCCCTTCTAGTGTTGTTACTTCGTCTGAATTTCCGTGGTCTGCTGTAATAATAGCTTTTCCACCTTTTGCTAAAATAGCATCTACTACTTTTCCTAAGCATTCATCCACTGTTTCAATTGCCTTAATGGTTGGTTCGAGCATTCCACTATGACCAACCATATCTGGGTTGGCAAAGTTTAAAATGATAGCGTCGAACTTATCATTGGCAATTTCCTTTAGAAGCGCGTCTGTTACTTCATATGCGCTCATTTCTGGTTGCAAATCATAAGTTGCCACTTTAGGAGAATTGATCAAAATTCGTTGTTCTCCAGGGAATGGTTCCTCACGACTTCCACTCATAAAAAATGTTACATGCGGATATTTTTCCGTTTCCGCAATACGCAGCTGAGTTTTACCGCGCTTGGAGAGTACCTCACCTATCGTGTTATTTAAGTTTCCTTTTTCAAATACCACATCTGAAACAACATCGTCGCTATAGTGGGTAAATGTTACAAACTTCAAATTCGTTGGATGCTTTTCACTTAGTGCAAAACTGTCAAATGTAGGAGTATTCAAGGCCATCGATAATTGAATAGCACGATCTGGACGGAAATTAAAGAAGATAACCGCATCTCCAGAATCGATTGTTACTGCCGGCTTTGCATTTTCTTCAATGACAAAAGGCAATACAAATTCATCCGTCACATCTTCTTCGTAAGACTTCAAAATACCAGCTGTTGCAGATTCTGCAGTTCTTCCTATACCGTCTACAAGTGCTCGGTAAGCAAGTTCAACACGTTCCCAACGACGGTCACGGTCCATGGCATAATAGCGGCCACTGATGGAAGCAAATTTTCCAACCCCGATTTCTTTCATTTGCTTTTCCGTTTCTTCGACAAAGCCAACAGCCGTTTGAGGTCCTACATCTCGCCCGTCTAAAAAGCCATGAACGAATACGTCTTGTAGCCCTTGCTCCTTTGCTAGCTTCAATAAAGCAAATAAATGCGTGTAGTGACTGTGGACGCCACCATCAGATAGTAGCCCCATCAAATGCAACTTGCCACCCGTTTGTTTTACATGCTCAATTGCAGCTAAAAGCTTAGGCTCTATAAAGAATTCGCCTTCTCGAATAGACTTATGAATACGCGTTAAGTTTTGATAGACAATTCTTCCCGCTCCGATATTCATATGCCCAACTTCGGAGTTTCCCATTTGTCCTTCCGGTAATCCTACTGCTTCACCAGATGCGATCAATGTAGCATTGGCAAAGTCTTTCCAATAGCGATCATAATTTGGTTTATTTGCTTGTGCGACCGCATTTCCGAATGCTTCATGGCGCAGTCCGAATCCATCTAAAATGATTAAGGCTACTGGACTTTTAGGCATTTTGTCCAGCCTCCAATAATTTTACGAAAGAATCTACTTGTAAACTTGCTCCCCCTACTAGAGCTCCATCGATATGCTCTTTTGAAAGCAATTCTTCAATATTTTCCGGTTTTACACTTCCGCCATATTGAATGCGCACTTTGCTTGCAACTTCTTCTCCAAATCCATCGAGAATTGTTTCACGAATCGCTTGGCATACATCATTTGCATCGTCAGCAGTTGCTGTTTTCCCAGTTCCGATCGCCCAAATTGGCTCATAAGCGATAACGGAGTTTTCCACATTTTCTTCCGATAGTCCTTCTAATGCTGCCATTACTTGTGCAGATACAATATTTACTGTTTCATTTTGCTCGCGCTCTTCTAATGTTTCGCCTACGCAAATAATCGGAGTTAAGTTATTTTCAAAAGCCGCTTGTACTTTTTTCTGAACAGATTCATCTGTTTCATTGAAATATTGGCGTCTTTCGGAATGTCCGATAACGACATAGTTAACTCCTAAATCTTGCAATTGGTGGCCGCTTACTTCTCCAGTAAATGCCCCTTCTTTTTCTTCATGCATTGTTTGAGCACCGATCCCGATAAAAGAATCTTTCGCTACTTGCACCAATTGATCTAAAAATAGCGCCGGTGCACAAATAACCGCATCCACTTTGCTGCTATCTACTTGTTTTTCTTTTAGCTCTTGAGCAAAATCTTTCGCTTCTGAAAGTGTTTTATACATTTTCCAATTTCCTGCAATAATAGGTTTACGCATATACATTCTCCTCCATTACTTATCGTTTAAAGCAGATACGCCTGGTAAGTCTTTGCCTTCCATAAACTCAAGAGAAGCTCCTCCACCAGTAGAAATATGGTCCATTTTATTGGCAACATCGAATTTCTCTACTGCAGCAGCTGAATCTCCACCGCCGATAATTGTATATCCAGCCGTTTCAGCCATTGCTTCTGCAACACCTTTTGTTCCATTTGCAAAAGCTTCCATTTCAAATACACCCATTGGGCCATTCCAAATGATGAGCTTACTATTTTTAATAACATCCGCATATAGTGCAGCTGTTTTCGGTCCGATATCTAACCCCATCCAGTCAGATGGAATTTGGTCGATATCCACCACTTTTGTGTTGGCATCTTTTGAAAACCCATCTGCTACGACAACATCTACTGGTAAATAGAAAGAAACACCTTTTTCTTTCGCTTTCTCAATAAATCCTTTCGCTAACTCGATTTTGTCTTCTTCTAAAAGAGAAGTACCGATATCATTTCCTTGTGCTTTCGTAAATGTATACGATAATCCTCCACCGATTAAAATATTATCTACTTTATCTAATAAATGATCGATTACACCAATTTTATCTTTTACTTTTGCCCCACCGATAATAGCAGTAAATGGACGTTCTGGATTGGATAATGCTTTACCTAATACATCTAACTCTTTTTCCATTAATAATCCCGATACAGCTGGTAATAATTTCGCAATACCTTCTGTCGTTGCATGGGCGCGGTGTGCAGCACCAAATGCATCATTGACATATACATCTGCAAGAGAAGCAAATGCTTTTGCAAGCTCCGCATCATTTTTTTCTTCTCCCGCATGGAAACGGACATTTTCTAGTAAAATAACGTCGCCATCTGTCATTGCAGAAACAGCTTCTTCCACTGCTTGTCCGATGGATTCATCTAATTTTTTTACAGGCTTATTCAAAAGTGTCGCTAAATGCTCTCCTACTTTTGTCAAACGTAGCTCTTCTTTTACTTCCCCTTTTGGGCGTCCCATATGACTAGCTAAAATTACTTTCGCCCCTTGTTCGATTAAATAGTTAATCGTCGGTAATGCTGCACGGATGCGAGTATCATCTGTAATTGCTCCGTCTTCCATTGGTACGTTAAAGTCTACTCGACAAAACACACGCTTTCCTTGTAAAGTTACATCGCTTAATGATTGTTTTTCCTTCATGGAATAAGCCCCCTTGTTATGTATAAAAAAGGAGCGAGGGGTAACCCTTGCTCCTTTTACCCTCTTATATTATAGAGGTTCTTCCTTACAAATTAAAGTCCGCGCTCAGCCATCAGTAATGCAAGGTCGATACAACGAGCAGAGTAACCTGATTCGTTATCATACCAAGATAATACTTTCACCATATTATCTCCAAGCACCATTGTAGAAAGTCCATCTACTGTTGATGAAGCAGTGTTTCCATTATAGTCAATTGAAACTAATGGAAGTTCGCTAAATGCCAAAATGCCTTTTAATTCATTTTCAGCTGCTTCTTTTAATACGTTATTAATTTCGTCTACTGTTACTTCTTTGTCTAGCTCCGCAACAAAGTCTACTAATGAAACATTTGGTGTTGGTACGCGGATTGCCATACCGTCTAATTTTCCTTTTAGTTGAGGAAGCACTTTCGCTACAGCTGAAGCTGCTCCTGTTGTCGTTGGAATCATAGATTCTGCCGCTGCACGAGCACGACGGTAATCACTATGTGGTAAATCTAAAATACGTTGGTCATTTGTGTATGAGTGAACAGTCGTCATCATTCCACGTTTAATACCAAATTTATCAGATAACACTTTTGCAAGTGGTGATAGACAGTTTGTTGTACAAGAAGCATTTGACACGATATGATCTGTTGTTGGATCGTATTTGTCTTCATTTACTCCCATTACAAATGTAGCCATATCATCTTTTGCTGGAGCAGATAAAATAACTTTTTTCGCTCCTGCTTCAATATGTTTGCCAGCTTTTTCTTTCGTGCTGAAAATTCCAGTAGATTCGATAACGATATCGATTTCTAGCTCTTTCCAAGGAAGTGCAGCTGGGTCTTTCTCTGCAAGAACTCGAATATTTTTCCCATTAACCACTAAGTATTCGCCTTCTGAAGATACTTTTGCATCTAAAATTCCGTGTACGGAGTCATATTTAAGTAGATGTGCAAGCATTGCTGCATCTGTTAAGTCATTGATCGCTACTACTTCTATATCATTTTTTAATAATGCTTCTCTAAATACTTTACGTCCAATACGTCCAAATCCATTAATCGCTAATTTTACTGTCATGTTAAATTCCTCCTAATTGGTTTCTGTGATGATTTTCATCATTTCATTTGCCGCACCTTCATCTGTTACTAGCACAGTTTGCTTCGGTGCTTGTTTAAAGTAAGACAATAATGCTTTTGCTTTTTTTGCACCACCAGCAACTGCAAGTAAATGCTCTATATGTTGTAACTGTTTTAACTGAATACCAATTGTTCGAATGCGGTGAACTGCTTCGCCTTGTTCATTAAAATAATAGCCGAATGCTTCACTGACCGAGCCTGCTTCTTTTAAGCGCTCGATTTCTTGCTCGTTTGTATTTCTTCTACGAGCCATTTCTTCCGCGTCGCCAATGCCATGAATGACAATATTGGTTCTTTCGTATAGATCCATCATTTCTTGAATGAAAGGCTCTTTCTTCATCGTAGTGTACGCTTCTTCACTTAAACTATCCGGCATATATAAGGTTCGGTATGTTCCATTCATTTTCCCCGCAAAAAGGGAAGCAATCGTATTTGCTTGAAAGGAAACATCTTTTCCGACTCCACCTCGAGCAGCGATAAACAGTAACTGTTTCCACTTCGTTGTTTCTTGTACAAAATTTGTTATGGAAGCAATCGTAGAACCACCTGTAACCGCGACTATTTTTTCGTCTGTTAATATACTTTCCAAATACTTGGCTGCTTCTTGTGATAAAAGCATGGCCGTATTTGTATTAGTATCTACATTTCCAGGTACAATAATTACTTCTTTAATGTGTAAATGTTTTTCTAGTTGTTGTTCCAGTTGTAATCTTCCTGACCACACTCTTACAACTTCTTTTAAGTCAATTAATAATTGTGTTCCTTTAGGAGTTATTGCTCCGCCGTCTCTTGAAATATCGATTAAACCTTGGTTTCTCAAAGTATCTAACTCTTTTCGAGTATCTCTTTCTGACAACCCTAATTGTTCCCCTAAAACTCGCCTGCCAATCCCTTTCGTCAGCTGAATTGTTTGAAGTATTCGATACCTCTTTTGTAACAACTCACTCATTTCCGGTATTAGCTTTAGCTGAGCAGTGAGCAATGATTCCATATTTCACTTCCTCATTGGTTATGACGTTTTTGTCCCACTTAGTCAAAAAATGTCCCACTTAGTTAAAAAAAAAGTGAATTTCTATAAATCATCATATAATAGAATATGCAATTCCGCAACTGAAGTGTATTACTTTTTGTCTTTTTTGTGAATAAAGGTGTGGATTTTGCGATTTTGGGCTTGGATCTTGCGATTTCGGACTGCTATTTTGCGATTCTGAGCGGGGATCTTGCGATTCGTAGGTCGTATTTTGCGATTCTGGCTATCTATCTTGCGATTCCCAAAAACTTCAAAAAATTCTGGAGCATCATCTAAGTAATGCATCCAGAATTGTTGGGTAATCTATTTGACCAAATTGAATAATTTTCCCTTCCAACTCAATGACTGGAATCATCAACATATATTTTTCATGAAGTACCTCATCTTCTTCAATATTTACTTCCTTTATTTCAAATGAAACATCTTCTTGGACAAGTTTCAACATAAGTCTAGCATCATCACATAAATGACAGCCGGGTCTTGTATAGAAATAAACTTCCATTACATACCATCCTTCCAAAAAATTATTGATTCATTTTTATTATAGTCCTTTTAAATTTCTTATTCCTTATAAAGGTTACAATTAAAGTGATACTTTTTATTCGATGCTTCGTCTATAGCCATAAGGGGAGGTCAAAAGATGGGAATGGAAGAGCTTTACAAAGAGCATAGCGATAGAATTTACAACTATATATACTTACTTGTCCGTCATAAAGAATGTGCCGAAGATCTTACACAAGAAACTTTTTATAAAGCATATAAAGGTCTAGATTCTTTTAATAAACAGGCCTCTACTGCCACTTGGCTATTAAAAATAGCACGTAATGTAACCTATGACTATTTTCGAAGGAAAAGAGTTATTCAATTTTTCACTTTTGATAAAGAACATGATTTAGAAATAAACGCAATGTCACCAGAGAGCCGATTTGAACAAAAAGAACAGCTCGCTAAAATGTATGACGCCTTAAGTAAATTAAAAAAAGACTACCAGGAAGTGTTGCTCCTGCGCAAAATACAGGAATGTTCCATCAAAGAAACAGCCTATATACTCGGCTGGACGGAAGCAAAAGTAAAGATGAAAATGACAAGAGCACTTGTAGCACTCAAAAAGGAATTTCATCAGGAAGGAGGCCATACAAATGGAACCATCAAACGAATTCGATGAGCTTTTTGAAGAAATGAAAGACGTCCAGCGCTCCGAAAAAGCAAAGAATAACACTTGGATAGCCTTAAAGGATAGAATGGTAAAAAAGAGAAAACGTCCTATATTTCCTGCTTTTATTTCATTAGCAATCATTGCAATTGCCTCTTTTCTATTCTTTACTTTTGCTAATCCTTTGGAGTCAGAGAAATCAGCTAAACCACTTTCTAATGCAGAAGTTATTAGAGCAGTATTAGAGAGGGAATACAACGGACCAGACAAGGAGCTCATACGTTTAAAAAATGATTGGTTCAACCTCCAAAGTAACACAGATACAAAGAGCCAAGAAGAGTATGATCAACTGCTGCAATCAAAGGAATACAAAGATTATATAGATTATTATTATACTGCTTTCGGTGAATACTTTACGGAGGATGAGTTGAAACATGTGATTTCTTCCGTTTTGGTGTTCAAGTATAATCATTATTTAGAGGATACAGATTTAGAAATGCATTTAGAAAACGTGGACATTAAACAGGAGAAAGATTATCCGAATATTTATCGATCTATAATAGAGGTATCCTTAACAAACAGCCAAGGACAGAAAATTTATCATACAATACGAGAAGAATTTATCTTTTCTACAACAGAACCCGGAAAAATAGGAAGGTATAATATGATTAAAGATGGTGAAGACATAGGGCTTCGAGAGAAAATAGCTAGTTTTAAAGCATATGTCGGGGATGTAAGAACACCATCGATTGACGTTTCTTTCGACACACTTTGCTTCAATGGGCGCATGGCCGATCAACAAGGTAAAGTAGAATTTGAGTCGGGATGTACATCCAATACAAAACAAATTAAAGCCATCATGAACAAAATTAACCTTCTTCCCATTAAAGAAACAACTGAGCAAGAGACCAATGAAAGGGCTGAACTGCTCCCTCAGATTGAAAATTATCAGATATACCTAACAAACGATGTGGATCAAGAAACGACTTTGTATACTATTACATTATACGAAGATGGAATTTTGGTGTTCGCTCCCGATTCTAACCTTGGAATTGCTGGTGACATCACTACAGAACCGCATGTTTTCTTATATGAGGAGCTCAAGCTGATGCTTGATGAATTTGCGGACAATTAATAACAGAAAAAAGCCCTCGAAAGGGCTTTTTTCATTAATGGATTACCACTTGCGTCCTGCTCCACCGCCTCCGGAGCTACCTCCGCCAAATCCTCCGAAACCACCGCCCGAACTTCTTCCGCTTCCGCCTCCGAAGCCGCCAAAGCCACCTCCGAAACTTCCTGGTCCATACATTCTCGTTCTCGGGCGTCCTCCACCAGATCCTGGTCTCCCACCGCCGCCACCACGACCACCAGACATCATCGTGTAAATGAGATAAATAACAACGATGATGATAATGATCGTAGAAAACGAGAAGCCGCCATCTGATGCATTAGGATCTTTCGGTTCTACTAGTTCTCCGTCCCAGCCGTATTCTGTTGCAACTTCATTGTATAGCACTTGATATGTGGAAAGAACCGCGTCATCGACAGAACCCTGTTCTAAAAAAGGCAACGTATATTCATCAATTATTCGCCCAATTTTTCCATCAGGCAAAGCACCTTCAAGACCTTGACCTACTGTAATATATACGTCGCGTTGACCTTGCTTTGTAGGATCTGTTTCAATTACAAGCAACACACCATTATTCTTTTTTGGATCACCAATTCCCCACTCTCGTATGACATCCACGCTAAACTGATTAACATTCTGTCCATTTAAAGAGTTGATAATCATTACAACAATTTGTGCGCCTGTTGCGTCATCCAATTGTTTGCCTAATTGTTCTACTTGTTGCTTAGTCGACTCAGATAAAAAGCCTTCATAATCTTGCACATATGATTCTCCAGGTATCTGCTTTGGTATATCTGAAGCAGCCATAGCTACTATTGGGATGGAAACAAATATAAGTAGCGCAGCTATAAGCAAACGCGCAACTTTACTCATTACTCCCCATCTCCTTCAAAGTCCACTACTGGGGCATCCTGTGCAGCTGCGTCCGCTTTGAAATATTCTTTTTCATCAAAACCAAAAATAGAAGCAACAATACTTCCAGGCATACGTTTTACTTTTTTGTTGTAACCAGCAACTACTGCATTATAGTCTTGTCTTGCTACTGATAAACGATTTTCCGTCCCAGCAAGCTCATCCATTAATTGTTTGAAGTTCGCATCCGCTTTTAATTCTGGATAATTTTCTACAACTACTAATAATCTGCTTAAAGCGCCGGATAATTGATCATTTGCTGCTGCTTGTTCTTCCGGCGTATTCGCACCCGCTAAGTTGGAACGCGCATCCGCGATGTTACTAAGTACTTCTTTTTCATGCGATGCGAAACCTTTTACTGTATTCACTAAGTTTGGAATTAAATCTAAACGACGTTGCAACTGATTTTCCACTTGGGCATAAGCACTATTCACGTCTTCTTCGCCATTCACAAAACCGTTATAACTCGGTATTAATATTGCTGCAAAAATCGCTATAATCACAATGATTATTACTAACGGTCCTAAAACTTTTTTCATCCTATTCACCTCTAACTAAGTATATTGTTAATGTACCTTAAAATTGAAAATATAAAACATACTATGTATACGTGAAAAAGAATAATTGGTTTCAAAAACACCCTTTCCAATTAGAAAAGGGTGTTTTTCAATCTATTTTTTTCGATCAGGTGGGTGACTTATCGTTTCTTTATTCGTTACTTCCAGTACATCGAGCAAGAAAACGAAAATCGGAATTCCGACGATTAATCCCCATACACCAAAAAAGCTTTCCGAAAATATGAGCACGATAAAGGTATAAAAAACGGGTAAATCTGTTTTGGAAGACATCAGCTTTGGATTCAAAATATATGCTTCGATCGCATGAATAATCATTATTGCTAGCAGGACATAAAATACTTTCAGCAACCCTCCGATTGTAAAAGCAATTAAAGCTAGCGGAATAAGCGATATAATTACCCCAGCTACTGGAATAAGGCCTAAAAAGAATATCAAAATTGCCAACCCGAATATTTGTGGGAATCCTAAAATACTTAATGCAATAACAGTCAAAATAGTATTGACTATAGCAATTATAAATTGGGCTTCAATTACTTTACCAAAAGTGCGAGTAAACTTAGATGCAAAATATTCAACCTCAAAATAAAAAGGGGCAATCTTGCTATGTTTAAACTTGCTTGTAAACTCTTTTAACCTAGGTTTTTCTAACAAGAAAAACAGACTCAAAATTAAAGCGATAATAACTTGAACACTTATTTTACTAATACCCGTAAAATATTTTAGTAAGAAAGAAAAACCGTTTTCTAAATAAGCAGCAAGCTGATTTTTAGAAATAATCATTTCTATATAACCAATTAACACATTTTCCTGTGGCTCTGTATAAAAAGCAGTAATTTGCTTAGCAAGTTGACTGATTTGCACGGTGATGATAGGCAAGTATTTCACGATACCTAAGGTCAATAGCCCGACAATAAGTGCATACATAATGATAACAAGGGTTTTCCGGTTTAATCGTATGTATCTGACTACAAATTCTATAAGACGATCCATCAAAAATGTGAAAATAAAGGTCAATAAGATTAAGTTGATCATACTCCTCATGCAATAGAGTATGAAAACAATTAAAGCAAAAATTAAAACTCTTTTTACTCCTTTTCTTTGAAAAAATTCCGTTACAACGTCCATATACCGCAAAACTCCCTATTCACTTTTTCGAATTCAAATGCCAAGATAATGCCTTTTTCTTTTATTATCACTTTATATTATGGAGATAACAAGCGAAAAGTTCTGCTCGATTCATTTAGACATCAAAAAAACACGCCGAAACGTTACAATAGCGTTTTAGCGTGTTTTCCCCTATAATTCCAGTTTAATACTGAATTACTTTATAACGCCCTCGGAGGGAATCGAACCCCCATCCCAAGAACCGGAATCTTGTGTCATATCCATTAAACTACGAGGGCAAGCGACTAATCTATTATACAAATGATTTGTAAATAATTCAACCTAACTTTTCAATGCTTAATATTTGACCTTCCTTGACCATAATGTGTATGATAAAGTTACAACTGAGATATACTTTTCAGTAATCAACTTACAACACCACCTTTGAAGGAGGCAAACAGGATGAATTTAATTCCTACAGTAATCGAACAAACAAATCGTGGGGAACGCGCATATGATATTTACTCACGATTATTAAAAGACCGTATTATTATGCTTGGAAGTGGCATTGATGACAATGTTGCGAACTCAATCGTTGCCCAACTTCTATTTTTAGAAGCTGAAGACCCAGACAAAGATATTTCTATCTACATCAACAGCCCGGGTGGAAGCATCACAGCAGGTATGGCAATTTACGATACAATGCAGTTCATCAAACCAGATGTACAAACAATTTGTATCGGTATGGCAGCTTCTATGGGAGCATTCCTACTTACAGCTGGAACAAAAGGAAAACGTTATGCACTTCCGAACGCAGAAGTAATGATTCACCAACCACTTGGTGGAGCTCAAGGGCAAGCAACGGAAATCGAAATTGCTGCTAAACGCATTTTATTCTTACGCGATAAATTGAATACGATTATTTCGGAACGTACTGGTCAACCAATTGAAGTAATTGCTAGAGATACTGATCGCGATAACTTCATGACTGCTGAACGTGCAAAAGAATATGGTTTAATCGACCACATTATCGAACGCAGCGAAATGAAAAAATCATAATAAAAAAATCGTACCCAAGGATGCCTTATTTTCCTTGGGTATTTTTGTGTGGGAAATATTTTAGTCGAGACATTAAGCGTCGTGTATGCGGCAAAGTATCAGCTCTTTTACCTGGAGACTGACGTCAATTTATAAACGCGCAACATTGAACTGTATATGCGCAACGTTTCCCTTCAAACGCGCAACATTCTTGGCCATTTGCGCAACGTTTACAAAAACGAGTTGCTGTCATCCTCGTCTCATTCCAAGTAAAGAGCTGTTTTATGAATTAGTTGCTTTTACTGACCGATTGGTTGCCCTAAGCCATTTACTGGCATCTAAGTAATAAAAAGAGCCATCCCTAAGTCCAAGTTGACCAAATGGGATAGCCCTTTCTTTTTATTCTTCATTGGAAATGAATTTTGCTAATGTTTCTACTGCTTCTTCTTCGTCGGAACCTTCTGCACTTAGGTTGACAGTAATGCCTTTACTTATTGCTAAGCTCATGATGCCCATAATACTTTTAGCGTTTACTTTTTTCTCATCTTTTTCTAAGTATACATCCGCGATATAGCGGTTTGCCTCTTGCACGAACAATGCTGCTTGTCTTGCTTGTAATCCTGCGGGTAATTTCACTTCGACTTGTTTCTCTGTCATTAAAATACGCTCCATTTCACTAAATTGTTTCGCCTCTACGAAGTGCATCTGCGATTTCATCTATTTTTCGTAACCGATGATTAATACCAGATTTGCTAACATTTCCAGTAGAAACCATTTCACCTAACTCTTTTAACGTGACATCTTGATATTCTACACGTAAACGTGCGATTTCCCGTAGTTTCTCCGGTAATTGGTCTAGACCAATTGAACTTTCTATATATCGTATATTCTCAACTTGACGAATAGCTGCACTAATCGTCTTATTTAGATTAGCCGTTTCACAGTTAACTAAACGATTTACGCTATTTCGCATATCTCGGATAATCCGGACGTCTTCGAATTTTAATAATGCACTATGAGCACCGGCGATACTTAGAAAATCAGAAATCTTTTCTGCTTCCTTTAAATAGGCAACAAAGCCTTTTTTCCGCTCAATTGTTTTTGCATTTAACTCAAATCCATTCATCAATTCTACTAGTGCATCACTATGTGTTTTGTATAATGAATAAATTTCTAAATGATAAGAAGACGTTTCCGGATTATTTACAGAACCTCCTGCTAAAAAAGCACCTCTTAAATAAGCACGTTTACAGCAATTCTTTTTCACTAGTTCTTTTGAGATAGAATATTCAAATTGAAAATGATCTTTCAGTATTTGTAAATCTTCTAGCAACTCTTTTGACCCTTCACGGATACGACAAATATATATATTATTTTTTTTCAATCTCATTTTTTTACGAACGAGCAATTCTACTTGATACGGATAGAATGATTTGATCAATGTGTACAATCTTCTCGCGATTGCCGCATTTTCAGTTTGCACATCTAAACTAAGTGACTTATTGCTAAATGAAAGCGAGCCGTTCATTCGAATAAGTGCCGATAATTCGGCTTTGGCACAACATGGTTTGGACTCTTCTTGCGTCATTTCTTTTTTCGTTTCAGAAGCAAACGACATAATCCGTTTCCCCCTTCCTTGCTAATGATTACAATGATTCATTATGTATGTAATCATTATGCATATTCTTTAAGCCATTTCGCTACTTTCATCGCATCATGACGCACTGCGCCACCATGTACGATGGAAATATCTTTTTTCACGACTTCTAAGTTTAATGTTTCTAATTTTTCTATATCTATTTTGACAGGCGATGCTTTTTCCTGCTTGTATAAATACTGCACATTTTCAGGGATTTCTTCATTGCTAATGAGAATTGTATCTAAGAAATTTTCACCTACATGATCAATTAAGGCGTTCACATGATCAAATACAGTGTAATCATTTGTTTCCCCGGCTTGCGTCATTAAATTACAAATATATACTTTCTTCGCTTTTGAACGAATAATTGCCTCTTTTATACCTTCCACCAATAAATTCGGTAAAATACTAGTATATAGGCTTCCTGGTCCAATTGCGATAATATCGGCTTCGCGGATTGTATTAATCGTCTCTGGTAACGGTTTCACATTGGCTGGCGAAATAAATACCTTTTCTATCTTCTTTCCATATAGTGGGATTTTAGATTCACCACTTACAATTGTCTCATCTTCATATTGTGCATGTAGCGTGACTAATTGGTTGGCTGCTGGTAGAACCTTTCCATGCACTTTTAACACACGGCTCATCTCACTAATGGCATTAGCAAAATCACCTGTAATAGAAGTTAGCGCAGCTAGCATTAGATTTCCTAAAGAATGCCCTTTAAGTTCTTCTGATTTAGAAAAACGATACTGGAACATTTCTTCCACTAAAGGTTCTACATCCGAAAGTGCCGCTAACACATTTCGAACATCCCCGGGTGGTGGAATATCATAATCATCCCGTAATCGACCAGAACTTCCACCATCATCTGCTACAGTGACAATTGCTGTAATGTCGAGTGGGAATTTCTTTAAACCACGAAGCAATGTAGATAGTCCCGTACCACCACCAATAATAACTATTTTCTTACGGTGTTTTGTACGCTCCATTCCTTCATTCCTTTCTTATCGTTACATCCCTATGCGTGATAACCGTTTTATCTTCCGCTTTTAATAGTTTACCAAAGTATTCAGCTAAAGTAACGGAGCGATGTTGTCCGCCCGTACAGCCAAATGCAATGACTAGCTGCGTTTTACCTTCTCGTTTATATTGTGGAATCATAAACAAGAATAAATCCGTCAGCTTTTCGATTAATGTCTTTGTATCTGCCCATTTTAAAACATAACTAGATACCTCTTCATCTAGACCTGATTTTGGCTTTAGTTCTTCTATATAGAATGGATTGGGAAGAAAGCGTACATCGAATACTAAATCAGCATCAATAGGTATTCCGTGTTTAAAGCCAAAAGACATAACATTAACAGTAAATACTTTACTACCTTTTGGCGAAAATTCAGCTTGTATTTTTTCCCTTAACTGACGAGGCTTCATCGTAGAAGTATTATAAATAAATTGCGCTCTTCCTTTTAACTTAGAAAGTAACTCTCGCTCTTTCTTTATCCCGTCTAGTGGGAGGCCAGAATTAGCTAGTGGATGAGACCGTCTAGTCTCTTTGTATCTTCTCACTAATACTTCATCTTTGGCATCTAAAAATAATACTTTTGGAGTGATCGTTGTTGCTTCTTGCAGCTGATTGACCGATTCAACTAATGAATGGAACATTTCACCACCACGTAAATCCATTACTGCTGCGATATTGCGAGGTTGTTTATTGGAATCGATCATTAGCTTGATGAATGTACTTAAAAGCTCCGGTGGTAAATTATCAATACAATAATACCCTAGATCTTCAAAACTTTGAATGGCAACTGTCTTACCTGCTCCAGACATTCCTGTAATAATGACCACTTCAGTTTCCGGCTTTTGTATAGTACTATCCATTGTGTACTTCTCCCTCCGATGATTGCTGAATCGTTTCTGTTATCAATGAAAAATCAGGTGTGTAAACAAAGGTTCCATATTGCATTCCTTTTTCTTGCACAGCAAATAACAAGTTCGTTCGATCCCCTTCAGCCATTGGAAGCGTGTGTAAAGCTTCTACTGGATGCCATTCTAAAATACCTTCTTTTGTTTCTTGAAATGGCGTACCTTCCAAATCATTTGCAACAAATGTGAATAACATCCATTCATCTATTCGTTCTCCATCTTCTTCTATTACCATCGTGTAAATCCCTTTTAAATGGGGGTCAATAGGTATTGCATTCGTTTCCTCGGAAAACTCTCGAATAGCAGCCACGAGGATAGATTCTCCTGCTTCCATTTTACCACCTGGAGCTACGTACCAGTTTCTCCGAGGCTTTTTTAATAATAGCACTTTGTCATCTTTGCATATAAGTAAATTTGCGATTCTTTGCACGATTTGTCACTCCACATCTTTCATGTGTTAATAATTTTATTATACATTAATTTTCACAAAAAGAGGCTGCTTCACGATTAAAATCGCGAAACAGCCTGTTCAACTATTTCTTATATAAAAAGGGGGGTCAATTTATATTTCTAACTATACTCTTTAATTGTTTCAAGAAGGTTACAAATCGATTAAGAAATAATTAAATTAAGCATTCGTTGCTGTTTTATCTTTCATATTTTCAATATAATGTTGTGCTGCTTGTGCTGCAATACTTCCATCGCCTGTTGCCGTAACAATTTGACGAAGCATTTTATCACGTACGTCTCCAGCTCCAAAAATACCAGGTACCACTGTTTCCATTCTTTCGTTCGTTACGATATATCCATTTTCGTTTAAGATTTCTAAATTTGAAAATGGTTTCGTTAATGGAAGCATTCCAACGTAAACAAAAACTCCATCTGTTTCAAATTCTTTTTCAGAACCATCTACTGTCGAAACTAATGTGACGCTTCCTACTTTACCATCTTTACCGTGAATTTCTTTTAACGTTGTATTCCAAATGAAATCGATTTTTTCGTTTGCAAATGCGCGGTCTTGTAAAATTTTCTGCGCGCGCAACTCATCACGACGGTGAACAATTGTTACTTTATCTGCAAATTTCGTTAAAAATGCACCTTCTTCAACAGCAGAGTCTCCTCCACCAACAACCACAAGGTTTTTCCCTTTAAAGAATGCACCATCACAAACTGCACAATAACTTACGCCGCGTCCACCAAGTTCACTTTCACCTGGAATTCCCATTTTCTTATACTCGGCACCAGATGATATAATAACTGCAAGTGCTTTATATTCTTTTCCGCTCACTTTAACTGTTTTATAATCTTCTCCGTCGACAATTTCAGACACGTCTCCGTATGCATATTCTGCACCGAATTTTTTCGCATGTTCAAACATTTTAGTCGAAAGCTCCGGTCCTAAAATCATTTCAAAACCTGGATAGTTTTCTACTTCTTCTGTATTTGCCATTTGTCCACCTGGGATACCGCGTTCAATCATTAAAGTAGAAAGATTCGCACGAGAAGTATATACAGCGGCAGTCATCCCTGCAGGACCTGCTCCTATTATTATCACATCATAAATTTTTTCTTCCGTCATCTTACATTCCTCCCACATTGCTTCTACCATCAATCTAAATGATTTTTATGCATGCTTCAACTTTTATGCTTACGCATCGAATAATGGCAAGAATTGCATAAGTTCATTTACATATTTTGTCAATGTGGTAGTCGTAATCCCGTATTCTTCTGCATATTGCTTTTTCGTTACATTTTTCTTTCTGGAAGATTCAAACATATACTCTGTCGCAGCAGCTAATGCACGTGGATTTTTGAATGCATATGCCTTTTTCAATGCACGTTCCACTAAGACAAACCACATTTGAAATAAAAACGTAGCCGATTGTTCCATCGATTTATGCTTTTCATAAAGTAAATCTGTGGCTGCAATTGCTCTTAAAAAAGCTTTTTCCGCAACGGACTTTTCCTCAAATGAGTGTCCTAAAGAATGGGCCAAAAATAGTTTTTCCATTGTCGTCAATTCTTCTACAACAATCCATTTTGGATGGGAAATAATTTCTTGCCTATGCCCTGATTTACCTAGTACATAAAAACCTAAAATACGCTCACTTAAGTGTGGGCTATGTAGCTTTTCTAAAATGAACTCTTTTTGATTTTCCATCTGTGATTCATCTACGCTTTTTAAATGCGGCAACCAAGGTTCAAAACCTGCTTTTTCTGGATCCAATTTTAATAATGTCTTCCAAGCATTTTTCGCTATTTCTTCATGTCCAGAAAAATGAGCTGAATGCGATAACCAAAAATAAAACCCTGGATCCCCTTCAAAACCTTTACGTTGCAAACTTCTTAACCACTTAAATGCTTGCTCGTATTTGCCAATAAGCGCAAAGGTAGCACCTAGTTTATATCGATGTTCGATGAAATAAGGATTAATTTTACTTAAAAACTCCGTTATTTCTTCTAGCTCTTCTTGATTTTTTTCATAATAATAAATGACCGCTAAATTGCATAGCGCATGAATATTCCCTCTGTTTTCTCTTAACACTTCATGAAGTAATGCCTTTGCTTGTTCCTCTTCGCCAATATAAAAATAGGCAAGCGCCAAATTATTAAATGCTGCCCAAAAATCAGGATATTGTGTAATAATGTCCTCTAATAATTCGACTGCTTCAGGAAATTTGCCTTGTTCCATTAATCGACGCGATTTTTCTTGTAAAAAAAGGGCCTCACTGGAAGGTGCGTCCATTTGAAGAGATATGACATCTTCTTGCTCCGTAAAATCTACAATTTCCATTGCGTCTTCGGTGTATTCCCCGTTTATATTCATCTCCAAATACCTTTTGGCAAACCGGTTTGCATCCATAAAGTTGCCAATATGGGCATTTACTTCTGCCAAAAAGAAAACGATTTCAGGATCATCCGGATCTATTTTATAAGCACTTCTTAAAAATTCATGGGCTACATCGAATTTATCTAACTCCATTTGTAAAATGGCATATTGCATTAAAATGACGGGATCTTCAGGACTTAAATCTACAGCCCTTTTTAAATATTTATGTGCTTTTTCATATTTTTCTTTTTGTAATTCATCTAATGCTTTTTTATAGTAGTATTCGCCCGTAGGCAAAAATGAAATTATATTTTCTTTAAAAATCTTTTTACTTTTTTTATTCAAGATAATCCTCCGAAAAATAATAAGAGACGTTTCAACGTCCCTTATTAGTATACTCTTCAGTATATCATAAAGTATTATTTTTTATCGGCTTTCTCTTCATGTCTTTTTTGCAGTACTTGCAATAGATCATAAAAGTTTACTTTTTGATTTTGTAATAGAACGAGCAAGTGATAAATTAAATCTGCTGCTTCCCATTTCAATTCTTCTGCATCATCGTTTTTAGAAGCAATAATAACTTCTGCAGACTCTTCCCCAACTTTTTTACAAATCTTATCTACGCCTTTTTCGAATAGATAGGTCGTATAGGCACCTTCTGGCATCGTTTCCTGTCTTTCCTTAATCGTATTAATAAGGGAAGTGACCACATTATAACCAACAGTCTCGTCAAACTTTTCTAAAGACTTATGGAAGCATGTGTCTTCTCCAGTATGGCAAGCAGGTCCAGAAGGTAAAACCTCTACCACTAAAGCATCTGAATCACAATCCGTACAAATAGATACAACTTTTTGTGTATTTCCAGATGTTGCCCCTTTATGCCATAATTCTTGTCTACTTCTACTGAAGAACCATGTCTCTTTTGTTTCTACCGTCTTGTTATACGATTCCTCATTCATATAAGCGAGTGTTAATACTTCTCTCGTAATAGCATGCTGAACAATTACAGGAATAAGCCCTTTGTCATCATAGTTTAAATTGGTCATTTCACTTCGACTCCTCTTTCGCGTATGTAATTTTTCACTTCCGCTACACTTGTTTCTTTGAAATGAAAAATGGATGCTGCAAGTGCTGCATCCGCATTTGCTTCCGTAAACGCAGCTAATATATGCTCGACATTTCCGGCTCCACCACTAGCGGTAATTGGAATCGCAACAGCTTCTTTCACTCGTTTTGTAATTTCAATGTCGTAACCGTCTTTTTCTCCGTCACGGTCCATGCTCGTTAACAATATTTCTCCCGCTCCAAGCTTTTCTACTTCGATTGCCCAATCAACCGCTTTCCAGTCCGTTTTCTTTTGACCGCCATGTGTATAGACGAACCAATCTTGCTCTTCCTCCGACCATTTCACATCGATTGCGATAATTATTTTATTGGACCCAAATGCTTTTGCGCCTTCCGTAATAACGTCGGGATTGCTAATGGCTGCACTATTAATAGATACTTTACTAGCACCTGCATCTAGCAGTTGTTTCATATTATCGGTAGTACGAATTCCACCGCCAACCACTAGAGGGATAGAAATTTGAGCAGCTGTTTTTTTCACGACATCCAGCATTGTATCGCGACCTTCGACAGACGCAGAAATATCTAAAAATACAAGTTCATCTGCTCCTTCTTTATCATAAAATGCAGCTAACTCCGCTGGATCCCCAGCGTCTCTTAGCCCAACAAATTGAATCCCTTTTACAACACGCCCATCTTTCACATCTAGACATGGAATAATTTTCTTTACCATTTTGTAACCTCCTGCAATGCTTCCGTCAATGTGAAACGATTGTTGTATAATGCTTTTCCTGTAATAACGCCACTTACCGTCGAATTTTTTGCCAGTTTCGCTACTTCTCCTAAATCTTCTAGTGAGCTAATCCCACCTGAAACGATAACGGATAATCCGGTTGCTTCTGCAAGCTCTTGGTTTGCCGCTAAGTTAGGTCCCTGAAGCGTTCCATCCGTTGCGATATCGGTAAAAATAACATGCTTAGCACCTTTTGAAGCAAAGTATTGTCCTACTTCTATTGCAGATTGAGAAGATGTCTCCAACCAACCATGCGTTGCTACCATGCCGTCTTTTGCGTCTAGCCCGATGACGATTCGTTCACCGCCAAACTCCTCTAATAATTGCGCTACTAGTTCTGGTTGTGAAATAGCAAGACTTCCGATAATGACACGCGTCACACCATTGTTTAAATAGTAGCTGACATCTTCTTTAGAACGAATACCTCCACCTATTTGAACACTAACTGGTAGTTCCTTAGCGATTCGAATGACTTCGTTTGTATGAATTTTCTCGCCATCTTTGGCACCATCTAAATCGACTAGATGAATCCAAGTCGCTCCTTCATCTGCAAATTTCTTGGCCATGTCAAATGGTGAATCGCCATAAATCGTTTCTTGCTCATAATCTCCTTGATATAAACGGACACATTTTCCGCCTTTCATATCAATGGCTGGATACACTTGAATGGACGTCATTTTATTTCCCCCTATTAACTGTCTAGACTTTAGCACTTGCTCTTTTCTTATGTAAGCAGTCCTTTTGTGGAAGGTACACCTTTCACTCGCTCGTCTTTCGTAATTGCGTCATCAATTGCGCGAGCTAGTGCCTTGAAAATAGCTTCAATCATATGATGTGTATTGACTCCGTAATGTACAATAACATGCACATTCATACGTGCTTCCAGTGCAAATTTCCATAAAAACTCATGCACAAGCTCTGTATCGAAATTGCCAACTTTTTGTGTTGGAAATTGTGCACGAAATTCTAAATGCGGACGGTTGGAAATATCAATCACTACTTGAGCTAAGGCATCATCCATTGGAACATAGGCATTTCCGTACCGTTTGATGCTTTTCTTATCTCCTAGTGCTTCTTTTACTGCTTGACCAAGTACGATTCCGATATCTTCTGTCGTATGGTGGTCATCGATATGTGTGTCGCCATTCGCTTTAATCGTTGCGTCAAATAAGCCATGTTTTGTAAACAGATCGAGCATATGATCCATAAATGGCACACCCGTATCAATCTCTGCTTTTCCTTCTCCATCTAAATCTATTTCCACCCACACTTTTGTTTCATTTGTCATTCTTTCTATTTTAGCCGTTCTTTTACTTGTCAATTTGAATCCCCCTTATCCCAACTTCTCGATTCGACCGATCGTGCATGTCCTTCTAATTGTTCCAACCTTGCAAGTCGTGCAATTTTTGGATATTGTGCTTGCCACATTTCTTCTGAGTAATAGACAACACTCGTTTTCTTCACAAAATCATCGACACATAGTCCACTGGAAAAACGTGCAGTGCTATTAGTTGGTAATACATGATTGGTACCAGCAAAATAATCCCCAACCGGCTCACTACTGAATCTGCCGATAAAGATTGCGCCAGCATGATGGATTTGTTCGCAAACTGCTTCTGCATGTTCTGTCATTATTTCTAAATGCTCCGGAGCAAGCTCATTAATAGCAGCAATCGCTTGTTCTAATGATTCTGCAATATAGATGCATCCAAAATTTTCGATGGAAGCTCTAGCAATTTCTTCTCTAGGCAGTTGCTTTAATTGTTTCTCTACTTCTAATGAAACTTGTTCTGCTAGTTTTTCGCTCGTTGTAACTAATACCGAACAGGCAAATTTGTCATGCTCTGCTTGTGCCAATAAGTCGGAGGCTACTTCGTCTGCATAAGCCGTTTTATCTGCTAGCACTGCTATTTCACTTGGACCTGCAATCATATCAATCGCTACTTTTCCAAACACTTCTTTTTTCGCAAGTGCGACAAAACTATTCCCAGGACCTGTAATTTTATCGACTGCTTTAATCGTTTCTGTTCCGTAAGCAAGAGCAGCAATCGCTTGTGCTCCTCCTACTTTATAAATCTCGGTTACACCAGCAATACGTGCAGCAACCAATACAGATGCCGGAAGCTTCCCATCTTTTGAAGGAGGTGAAGTAATGACTACTCTTTTCACTCCAGCTACAATAGCAGGGATTGCATTCATTAATACCGACGATGGATACGCTGCAGTACCTCCAGGAACATAAAGTCCTACTGCATCGAGTGGTGAAATTTTATATTGAATATAAGAATTTTTATCCAATGGGAAATCTATATTTTGTCGTGCTTGTTGTGAATGAAATGCACGAATATTAGCAGCCGCTTCTTCTAAATCTTCAATCAATTGTGGATCAAAGCTAGCAAATGCCTCTTCTATTTCTTCCTTTGTTACTTGTAAAGAAGAAAGTTTTGCACCGTCCCATTTTTCCGTATATGTAAAAAGGGCTTCATCGCCATATTTTTTCACTTGCTCGATTACTTCCCGCACAATCTCTAAGTGATTCTCGTTTGCCTGCTCGACAGATCGTTGTAGTGAAATGGTATTTGTAAGCTTTTCTATTTTCATACGATTCCCCTACCTTTTAATCAATTCATTTTTTAATTGTGCAACAAATTCTCGGATACGTTCACTTTTCACTCGGTAACTGACAGGATTGACGATTAAACGAGAGGATATATCCACAATTTTTTCATATTCAACTAGCCCATTTTCTTTTAATGTTTGACCGGTTGAAACAATGTCCACGATTCGATCAGCTAGTCCGATCATCGGCGCCAATTCTATCGATCCATTGAGCTCAATAATTTCCACTTGCTCTCCCTTTTCTTTATAAAAGTTTGTAGCAATAGTCGGATATTTTGTCGCAACTCGTGGTGCTATTTCGTTCATCGTCGTATTCGGAAGTCCTGCCGTTGCGATATAGCAATTGCTAATATGCAAATCAAGTAACTCATGTACATCTCGGAGTTGTTCTAACAAAACATCTTTTCCCGCTATGCCGATATCCGCAACTCCGTGCTCCACATAAACGGGAACATCCATTGGCTTCGCTAATATAAATTGAATTCTTTCCTCGGGGGCTTCGACAATCAGCTTTCTAGAGTCACTAATCTCTTGTGGCAGATCAAATCCAGCTTCTACAAATAATTGATATGCTTCTTCGAAAATACGCCCTTTTGGCATGGCAATTGTTAACTCATTCACGTAAAGAACCACCTTCTTTAGACAATTAGTACTTCATCAAAACTTTGTTTATATACATCCAAATCATAGACACTATCTATATATTGAAGCGTTACACGTTCCGCATTATCCCTTCTCGCTTCTGCTAAAGCATTGGCTTTCAAATAGGCACCTTCTGTAAATAAAATAAGCGTATTCTTTTCTAATACGACATCTTTGCTCAAAACTTCTAAAAGTCTGTCTACACGTATACCAAATCCAATGGCCCCTACCTGCTCGCCAAATTGTTGGAATAATTCATCGTATCTTCCGCCATTTCCAATCGGGAAGCCACTTCCTGCAGCATAAATTTCAAACAGCATGCCCGTATAATAGCTCATATGACTTGCAAGTGAGAAGTCGAAAGAGATAATGGATGGATCATTTAGTTGAAGTTCCAATAAACGTTTTAACTGCTCCAATTGATCTATTAAATATTGCTGTTTTTCCGTTAAAAATGGTCGGAAGTTTTCAAATGTTTTAAAGTCAATCGTATAATCTATTAGCTTTGTAAGATTCCCTTTTTGTTCTTCTAATAAGCCAAGCTGGTCTAACTTTTGTTCGAATCCTACAAAGTTTTTTTCTACTAATAACTGTCTTAGCGCATCTACTTGTTCCACTGTATTTGTATTATTCGTTAGAAACGCCGTTAATAATCCTGCATGCCCAATCGTAATCCGAAAACTTTCCACACCAATCGTTTTTATTAGTTCTGCTGCAGTATGAATAATTTCACTATCGCCGTATGCGCTAAAATCACCAATCAACTCCAATCCTAGCTGTTCAAACTCAGCAGGACGGCCGCCTTCCCGTTGTTGTGCACGAAACACATTTGCATAATAAGCTAATCTTAATGGATTTTTTTCTTTCAACAATTTGGAAGCCGCAATTCTTGCGATAGGTGTTGTCATGTCGGGACGCAATACAAGTGTTTCCCCTTGATTGTCCACTAGTTTAAATAGAGACGATTCATCAATTGCGGAAGCTTTTCCGATTGTTTCAAAATACTCAACAGATGGTGTTTTGATAAAATCGTAACCTTTGTTTCGTATAAAGTTTCTCGCTGTTGATCGTATGTATTCTTTTTGTTCATTTACTTCTGGAAACGAATCTCTCATTCCCAAAGGTTTTTCAAACATTTGAATTTTACCCATTTCAGCCCTCCTAAATTCACTTCACCTTGCTAGAGTACTAATATATTAAATTATATAGATTTTATCCTATATTATTCATTTCGTCAATCTTTCCGATTGTTCCTTTTAGAATAGTAAGAAAAATGTAAGTCCATAGTTTTCTGTAGCTTTCTAGCTAGTAGTGAATAAAGTGGTTAGCATCGAGAAAATTGATTATGTGGAATAAATACTTCTTCCCTTTACGCAATAACCGCCAATCGCAAGATATATAGCTTGAATCGCAAGGTTGCCGCTGGGAATCGCAAGATACACACTCTAAATCGCAAGACAGCTTCCATCCTTACAATAAATAGGAGGTGCAATTACTCTGCCCTAAAGCAAAAAAAGCTATCCTTCACATGAAGAATAGCTTTTTTCGTTACTTACTATTTCGTTCCATCATTTGTTCCTTCGTGTAAATAATGCGCATAGGGTTGCCTCCGACAAAACAACCTTCTGGAACATCAGCATTGACAAGTGTAGCTGCAGACACGATTGCATCGTTCCCTATGGTAACACCAGGTAAAATAGTAGAATTGGCTCCGATCAGCACTCGGTCACCAATGATTACATCACCGATGCGATACTCATCTATCAAATATTCATGTGCTAATATCGTCGTGTTGTAGCCAATTATCGTGTTATCCCCTACTTTAATCCGTTCTGGGAACATAACATCTACCATCACCATCAAAGCAAAAGACGTTTCTTTGCCAACTTTCATTCGCAGAAATACACGATAAAAAAAGTTTTTCCAACTTAAAAAGGGAGAGTATCTCGCTGCTTGTATGAAGATAAAGTTTTTCACTACTTTCCAAAAAGGAACTGTATCATACACATGCCATAATGAATTGGCACCACTTACAGGATATCTTTCCGTTCTCCTCATACTGTCTGACCTTTAGCAATTTCGAGAAGCTCACTTATATGATGAATCATGTACGTTGGCAAGTAAGTTGCTAAAAAAGCTTCTCCTTTCGCGGACCAGGCAACAGCAGCCGTATCTACTCCCGCTCTTTGTCCTCCCACGATATCATGTAAATTATCACCAATCATTAATGCCTCTTCTTTTCCAACACCTAGTCTTTCAAGTGCAAGTTCAATTGGCTCAGGATCTGGTTTGGCATTTTTTACATCGTCAATTCCGATGATGGTGTCAAATAATGCTCCACATTTCATCAGGTTAATCCCTCTATCAATCATTTCTTTTCTTTTTGTCGATACGATGGCTAGTTTGTAGCCTTCTTCTTTTAATTTCTGTAAAGTTTCGACAACGCCATCAAAGGGCACAACCATTTCATCATGGTGTTGAAGATTCCATTCACGATAAGCTGCTATGAGTGATTCCGTTAGTTCGGGATTGATGGAATGGAATGTTTCTTGCAAAGTTGGTCCGAGAAATGGTAAAACACTATCTCTATCGTATTTCCCGGGAAATCTTTCTCCTAAAACATGTAAAAAGCTTTCGATTATTAGATCATTGGTATTTAATAATGTTCCGTCAAAATCAAACAATAATGCTTTGTAGGCTTTTCCCTTCATAGCGTAACCACTTCCTCTTTTTTTCTTTGCTCCGATTTACGCCATATGTAAGCGACAATTATCGTCAATACAAATGCTGTTGCTAGTCTTATTAAAAATAAGGGCAGTATTGGCACTCCTAATGGAAGAAAGACTAGCGTGTCTTCCACTACAGCATGACATGCCACCAAAAAGATAAAGACTAGTGTCGCATCCTTTTTACTTACTCCGTCTTCTTGCACTGCTTGTATCATAACGCCAGCACCATAAGCAAGACCTATTGCTAACCCTGCAACAAGTGTCAAAGAAGCATTTGGTTGAATGCCAATAACTTTTGTAAAGGGTGCGATCTTTTCAGAAAACTTTTGTAAATAATTTCGGTCTTTTAAAACTTGTATAATAATCATTAATGGAATAACAATTAGGGCTAGTTGTAAAACGCCAAAAGTTGCTTTTTGCAAGCCAAGTAAAATAATCTCTCCCCAACCATCCGGGATTTTCTCGACAGCGGTAATCGCACCATACTTAGCAATTTCTCCGCCACCTTGCCAAACTAAATTTATTACTATCGCTGACAAAATAGCTAATCCAAAACGAACGACTAAAACAACCCAAAGTTTCACTCCTACTCGAAGTGCAACCCCTGTTTCTATAAAGATATTATGTGAAAATGATAACATCGTTGCTAATATAAAAACTTCTTTCACCGTCAGTTCTAAAGCAAGGATTCCACCAATACCAGCATAGAGGTTTACTCCATTTCCTAATACAAGTGGAATAGCCGCTTCCCCCCTAAGTCCGAGTAGCCCCATGAACGGTGATATTAAATCTATTATCCACGGGAGAACTGGTGTGTATTGCAAAATAACTACGATTAAAGTAATTGGAAAAATTACTTTACTCAATGTCCACGTCGTTTTTAGACCTGCTAAAAGCCCCCTCTGTAATGTCCCCACACTATTTCCCTTCTTTCACTCACTTATCCTGATATCGAACGACTGGTTTAACCGTCATTCTTCTATATACAAATATAATAATTGCGACGGCAATTGTTACTAATGAAATAACTTGTGCTTGTCGTAAATCTCCTATTAAATAAAGACTATCTGTACGCATTCCTTCTATAAAGAAACGTCCTACGGAATACCATACTAAATAAAACAGAACCATTTCCCCACGACGTAAATTCACTTTACGAAGTAAAATTAATATGATAACTCCTATTAAGTTCCATACCGATTCATATAAAAATGTTGGGTGATAATATTTACCTTCTATATACATTTGGTTAATAATCCAGTCCGGAAGCTTTAAATTCTCTAAAAAGCTTCTAGTCACTTCTCCACCATGCGCTTCTTGGTTCATGAAGTTCCCCCAGCGTCCAACTGTTTGTCCGATTAAAATACTAGGAGCTACAATATCGGTTACTTTCCAAAAAGAAGTCCCTCTTTTTTTCGTAAAGAAATACGCGGTTAAAAATGAACCGATTAAAGCACCATGAATGGCAATTCCACCATTCCAAATTTCAATAATTTTTCCCGGATTTTGACCATAAAAATCCCATTTAAAAATGACATAGTATATACGAGCACTAATAATCGCGATTGGTACAGCCCAAATAAGTAAATCGGTTAAATAATCTGGATGAAATCCCCGTTTCACCATCTCTTTTTGTGCTACTAAAAAAGCTACGATTATACCGAATGCAATTATTACTCCGTACCAACGCACTTCTAATGATCCTAATGAAAAAGCCACCGGATCAATTGCTTGTAATAAATTCATACGAAACTCCCTTCAACTGGCTCATTAGTAATTTGCTTCTCCATTTTGCCCGATTACATCGTCTAATCGTTTGGCAAAATCTTCTGCAGCATTAACGCCCATTCGCTTCAATCGATGATTCATCGCTGCTACTTCAATAATAACAGCCAAGTTTCGACCTGGACGAACTGGAACGGTTAATTTTGTAATGGCCGTGTTAATAATTTCTATTTTTTCTTCTTCCAAGCCTAGTCTATCATAGGTCTTTTTCTCATCCCATATTTCAAGCTCGATTACTAATGTAATTCGCTTATAATTTCGAATAGCACTTGCACCAAAAAGCGTCATTATATCAATAATACCAAGTCCACGTATTTCTAGAAGATGTTCGATTAATTTAGGCGCACTACCAACGAGTGTATCTTCCCCTTCTTGCCTAATCTCTACACAATCATCTGCTACAAGACGATGCCCTCTTTTTACTAATTCTAGCGCCGTTTCACTTTTACCAACGCCACTTTTCCCAGTGATTAAGACCCCTACCCCATATATATCTACTAATACGCCATGCACGGCAGTCGTAGGTGCAAGCATGCTCTCTAAAAAGTTGGTTAACATACTAGAAAATCTAGTAGTCGGCATACTTGTTGTTAAGACAGGAACTGAGTTTGCATTGGAAGCTGCAATTAATTCTTCTGGTACTTCCATTCCATGCGATACGATAATAACAGGTGTATCGGATGCACACAATTTCATCATTCGCTCGCTTTTTTCTTTTTCAGTTAATAAAGCAAAAAACGAGATTTCTGTTTTCCCCATTAGTTGAATACGATTGGATGGATAGTGGGTAAAGTAACCCGCCATTTCAATCCCCGGTCGAGAAATATCGCTAATTGCAACGTGTCGCCCAATTCCTTCCTCCCCACTTACTAATGAAAGATTGAACTTTTCTTTAATGTCCTTTGTCGTCACATGAGGCATATCTCTCCACTCCTTCCCACTTCTTTCTACACATAGTTCTTATTTTAGCATGATTAGTCATTCTTTTTGTATTCATTTATCTTTTGTTTGCTATTTATTAAAGGAGTTCGGCGTGCTTTTAGGCATATTATTCCTATAATATGTAGAAATCATCGTCGTCTCACTCCAAGTAAACTTGTTATTGTAAGAAATTAGTTGCTTTCATCGGTAATTTAGTTGCTCTCATGCTAATTTTAGTTGCTTTCGTACTGAAATTAGTTGCCTTCAATAGATGTTTGATTGCCCTTAGCCATTCTTTGGAATTTTGTATGATGGTATGAGACCCTGCAAGAGCGTTAATAACATAACCAATGCTATTTATAGAATCTTTCCATGTATATACTTTCATAAAAAAAGCCGAAAGGGGTTTGGTGCCCCCTTACGGCTTTTGGATGTTTCTTATTCACTGTCTACTGTATAACGTACAAGAACGGATCCTGTTTTTGCATCTCCGTATACTCTTAGCGGTTCTGCTTCGGAGTCCACTATTTTAGTAAATCCTACTTTTTTGTTCAACATTTGTTCTGATTGATTAAGCTGCGTGACATCTGACAGTTGTACATCAATCTTTCCTAATTGAGAAGTAGCCTCTCCTTTTAGCGACACATCTTTTGGTACGTATAATTCAACCGTTCCTGCAACAGCAGTACCTTCGATTTTACGTGCGTCTTTATCTTTTGTCGTTAAAATCACATGCCCACTAACCGAAGAACCTTCCAACTCTTTCAGCTTTCCATCTACATAAATACGACCATTCATTGTTTCTACTTCGATGGAATCTCCTTCAACATGTTGCACTTGAACGGATCCATTTACCGTTTCTATATCTGCTCTTTTAAACGTCAATGCATCTAGAGTTACTTTTCCGTTCGTTGTTTTAACTTTCAAAGAGTTTGCCTCTAAATTCTTCGCAGAAAATTCTCCATTGAACAATCGTGCTGAAATATGATTATATGTTTGTTTCGGTACATAAAGCGCTACTTGAACAGAAGTCGTTTTCATATCGCTATACACTCGTAATTTATTTCCTTCTGTTGTGAAGATAAATTCTTCTGCAAAACGTGCTTTCGCTTCTTCTTCAGTTGAGTTTCTGAAGGATTTTACTTTTACCGTTGCGTGTGCGTAAGCTTCTTCTGTAGGTAGAATTTCTATTTTACCATTGGCAATATTAACCGAAATATCTTCGAAAGTCGCTTGTTCTTTTGCTAATCTTTCTTCGAAAACAACTGGCTCGCCAAATGGCATTTCAAAATCAAAGTCCTTCATCTTATCTACAGTTCCTTGCATAAACTGCATAAAGCGTTCACCCATTACCGTGAAATCACGCTTTAAATCCTCTATAAAATCTGCGCCTTGATGCTTGTTTTGTGCATGTTTTTGTTCTTGTTTTGGCTCTTCCTTTTCTAGTGAAAAGGCTGGTGTAGATTGTTTACCAAGTTCCTCTAGTAGTGCCAATGCTTCTTGTGCAGTAATCGTGCCGTTTTCAACCATATCTAAAATACGTTTTCGTTCTTCTTGCATAGTGAAAGGCCTCCTTATAAGTTTAAAATATAAAACGAGTTACTTACTCTATTAAATACGATTAAACTTGAATAAAGTTTCATTTATGATTGAACGGTTGGTTATTTCTTCGTAGAAGCTTCTAACACAACTTCATCCATTCGTTTGCGATCTCTTTCAAGAATAGGCTTTAAGTACTTACCAGTATATGATTTTTTTGCTTCGATGATTTTTTCAGGTGTTCCAACCGCTACTATGGTGCCACCTTTGTCCCCACCTTCAGGACCTAAATCAATCATATAATCAGCTGTTTTAATAACATCCAAGTTATGTTCAATAACTAGTACAGAGTCACCATTATCTACAAGACGTTGCAGCACAACAAGTAAACGAGCAATATCATCTACATGCAAACCGGTCGTCGGTTCATCTAAAATATAAAATGTTTTACCATTAGATCGTTTATGCAATTCAGAAGCTAATTTGACACGCTGCGCTTCTCCTCCTGAAAGTGTTGTTGCTGGTTGACCTAATTCCACATAACCTAGACCCACATCGACAATCGTTTGTAGTTTTCGACTAATTTTCGGATGGTTTTCAAAAAATACTAATCCATCTTCTACTGTCATTTTCAATACTTCTGCAATGTTTTTGCCTTTGTATTGTACTTCTAAAGTTTCTCTGTTATACCTTTTCCCATGACATACTTCACAAGGAACATAGACATCTGGTAAAAAGTGCATCTCAATTTTAATGATTCCATCTCCACGACATGCTTCACAACGTCCGCCTTTTACATTAAAGCTGAATCTACCTTTTTTATATCCTCTTACTTTTGCTTCGTTTGTCGCCGCATATAAGTCGCGTATATCATCGAATACGCCTGTATATGTTGCTGGATTGGATCTTGGGGTACGGCCAATTGGCGATTGGTCGATATCGATTACTTTTTCTAATTGGTCAATACCTTCTACACTTTTGTTTGCTCCTGGTTTTACTTTGGAACGATTTAGTTTGGAAGCAAGCGATTTATATAGAATTTCATTTACTAATGTACTTTTCCCGGAACCAGATACACCTGTTACTGCTGTAAATACGCCTAATGGAATATCTACACTGACATTTTTCAAGTTATTTTCAGTTGCGCCTTTGATTTTAATATAGCGTCCATCGGGTTTTCTTCTTTCGATTGGTAAAGGAATATACTTTTTCCCACTTAAATATTGTCCAGTTAAGGAGTTTTGATTATTCATCACTTCTTCAGGCGTTCCTGCAGCAACAATTTGACCACCACGAATACCTGCACCAGGTCCAACATCGATTAAATAGTCGGCAGCCATCATCGTATCTTCGTCATGTTCTACAACAATTAACGTATTTCCAATGTCGCGCATACTTTTTAATGTATCAATTAATCGATCATTATCACGCTGATGCAAACCAATTGATGGCTCATCTAGAATATATAATACGCCTGTTAATCTGGAACCTATTTGTGTAGCCAAACGAATTCGTTGTGCTTCTCCACCAGATAATGTGCCGGATGCACGGTTTAAAGTTAGATAATCCAGTCCAACATTTTCTAAAAACCCTAGGCGCTCATGGATTTCTCTTAATACTAATCGAGCAATTTGCATATCTTTTTCAGATAAAGTTAATTGATGGAAAAATTTATTTGCTTCGGTAATAGAAAATTGCGATATTTGCCCGATATGCATCGAATCTACTTTCACTGCAAGTGTTTCTTTTTTTAAGCGATATCCTTTACAAGTAGGACAATCATGTTGTGCCATATATTTTTCCATTTGCTCGCGAATATAATCAGAAGAGGTATCTTTATATCGGCGTTCGATATTTGCTAATACTCCTTCAAATTGAATGAGACTGTCGCGTACTTGTCCAAATTCATTTTCATACCGAAAACGAATCTTATCTTCTCCAGATCCATACATAATTTTATTCCACTGATCGATTGGCAACTTTTCGACTGGCACATTCATTTTTATTTTGTAATGTTTGCAAACAGCTTCTAATAATTTTGGATAGTATTGAGAGCTTGTTGGTTGCCATGCAAGAATTGCCCCTTCTTCCAACGTCATACTTTTATCCGGTACAACGAGTTCTGGGTCTACTTCCAGTTTCGTTCCTAATCCATCACAATCCGGACACGCACCAAATGGATTGTTAAAGGAGAACATGCGTGGCTCTAACTCGCCAATTGAAAATCCACAAATTGGACAAGCATGATGCTCACTAAACAAAATTTCCTCATGCTCCATGACATCTATTAATACGCGACCATCCGCTAGACGCAGAGCAGATTCTAATGAATCACTGAGTCTTGCTGCAATTCCATCTTTCATGACGATTCTATCTATAACAACTTCGATATTATGTTTTTTATTTTTATCTAGATTGATATCATCGTCTAGATCTCTGATTTCCCCGTCTAATCGAATACGCACAAAGCCTTGCTTTTTCATATCTTCTAGCAATTTCACATGCGTTCCTTTACGCCCAGACACAATCGGTGCCAGTACTTGCATTTTCGTTCTTTCCGGGTACTCACTCAAACGATCCACCATTTGTTCAATCGTTTGAGAGGATATTTCAATTCCATGTGTCGGACAGATTGGTTTACCGACACGTGCAAATAATAACCGTAAATAATCATAAATTTCCGTAACAGTCGCTACGGTAGAACGTGGATTTTTACTTGTCGTCTTTTGGTCGATGGAAATAGCCGGAGAAAGTCCTTCTATCACATCAACATCAGGTTTATCCATTTGCCCTAAAAACTGTCTTGCATATGCGGACAATGATTCCACATATCGACGTTGGCCTTCCGCATAAATAGTATCGAATGCTAAAGACGATTTACCAGATCCGGACAAGCCAGTCATAACAACAAGCTTATCTCTAGGTATTTTTAAGCTGACGTTTTTTAAATTATGTGCCCGAGCACCTTCTATAATAATTTCTTGATTCTTCACTATTATTCATCCTTCCAGCTTCAATTCAAGGATTGCATCACGTAATTGTGCTGCCCGTTCAAAGTTAAGTGCTTTAGCTGCATCTTTCATTTCTTTTTCTAGATTCATTAGCAGTGTATCTTTTTCTTCTTTCGTTAAAGGTTTTCCACTCGTTAACTGTTGTGCATAGCTTGCTTCTTCCTCTGCCACTTGTGTTGCACGAATAACTTCTCGAATTTTCTTTTCGATTGTTTTTGGTGTAATCCCATGCTTTTCGTTATATTCCATTTGAATTGTGCGACGACGCTTCGTTTCATCTATCGCTTTTTGCATAGAGTCTGTCATTTTATCCGCATACATTATTACTTCGCCATTAGAATTCCTTGCTGCACGTCCTATTGTTTGTATTAATGAACGCTCAGAACGTAAAAATCCTTCTTTATCTGCATCTAAAATCGCAACAAGAGATACTTCTGGTAAGTCAAGTCCTTCTCTAAGTAAATTGATCCCAATAAGGACATCATATGTTCCTAAACGAAGGTCTCTTATAATTTCAATTCGCTCCAATGTTTTAACTTCCGAATGTAAATACTGTACTTTAATGCCGATCTCTTTTAAATAATCCGTTAGATCTTCGGACATTTTCTTCGTTAATGTCGTTATAAGTACCCGTTCATTTTTCGCTGTGCGCTCATGTATTTCATTGATCAGATCATCAATTTGCCCTTCAATCGGTTTCAATGTAATAATTGGATCCAATAACCCTGTCGGACGGATGATTTGTTCAACCATTTCAGGTGTATGCTCCAGCTCATAAGGACCAGGTGTTGCTGATACATACACTGCTTGATGGACATGGTCTTCAAACTCGCTAAATGTAAGCGGTCTATTATCAAGTGCAGACGGCAACCGGAAACCATGGTTTACTAATACTGATTTCCTTGCTTGGTCTCCATTAAACATTCCTCTAACTTGAGGTAATGAAACATGGCTTTCGTCTACTACTAATAAAAAATCTTTTGGAAAATAGTCTAATAATGTATATGGGGTTGCTCCTGCTTCACGTAAAGTGAGATGTCGAGAATAGTTTTCAATACCTGAACAAAAGCCCATTTCGCGCATCATTTCTAAATCATAGTTTGTACGCTGCTCCAGTCGTTGTGCTTCTAGTAATTTATCCTCAGCACGCAGTATTTTTAATTGTTCTTCTAATTCTTTTTCGATGTTTTCTATTGCTAAATTCATTTTTTCTTCGCGTGTAACGAAGTGAGATGCTGGGAAGATCGCTACGTGTTCACGTTCTGCTAAAATTTCTCCAGTTAGAGCGTCCACTTCTCGAATTCTGTCGATTTCATCGCCAAAAAACTCTACACGGAGACATCTTTCATCTCTTGAGGCGGGGAAAATTTCGACAACATCCCCACGAACTCGGAAAGTTCCTCGTGTAAAATTCATATCGTTTCGTTCGTATTGAATATCAACCAATTTTCTCAGCAATTGATTGCGCTCAATTTCCATTCCTGTTCGAAGAGAAACGACCATTTCCCTATATTCTTCTGGATTCCCGAGCCCGTATATACAAGAAACGGATGCGATAATGATCACATCTTTTCTCTCGAATAACGATGATGTAGCGGAGTGTCGCAGTTTATCAATTTCTTCGTTAATGCTTGAATCTTTTTCAATATACGTATCTGTTTGAGGTACGTACGCTTCCGGCTGGAAGTAGTCGTAATAACTAACAAAGTATTCGACCGCATTGTTCGGAAAGAACTCTTTAAACTCGCTATATAGCTGTCCCGCAAGTGTTTTGTTATGTGCCATTATAAGGGTCGGTTTATTCGTTTGTTGGATAACATTTGAAATCGTAAATGTTTTCCCAGTGCCTGTTGCACCAAGCAATGTTTGATGTTTCTTGCCGTTATTTACACCTTCTACTAATTCTTTTATTGCTTCTATTTGATCTCCTGCCGGCTCATACGGAGCTTGCAAATCGAAAATTTGTTCCATACATAAGCCTCCCACTAATTGAATAATTTCAGTTTAACATACTCTTTTTTTTTTCACTAATAAAACGAACGTATGTTTTTCATTATTTTTTATCCATAAGAAAAGCCGCTTGAGCATAAGCGGCTTTTCTATCCATTACTTCGAGTTATTTAATTGTTGTAGCGCATTTGTGTATTGTGTAAATGCTTTTTCGTCTTTTTGATCCAGTGCCTCATCTATTAATTCTATTAACCGTTTACTACTTTGTTCCCGGTGGATAATGTTCAAAAACATATCAAGATAAATCTCGTTCAACAATTTTTCTGCAGAACTTTCTTTTCCTGGCTGACCCATTGCTCTTAAAAAATCTGCATATGAATATTGTTTGTCCATTTCCATCACCCCGATGCCTTTTTTTCATTATATAAAAGCTTGGCGTCAGTTGCAATCATTTTCGGAAAATTGCGATTTCCCTGTTAAAAATTAATATTTTAAAAATTCGTCATATTTACTTGATTTATTTCCATATTTAACTATAATCGAGTTATAACTTACTAAGGAGTGAATGTATATGTTCAATAATAAAGAAGAAAAATCTTTCCTTGTTTCCTTTGACACCGCTGTACTTCAACCAATTGTAATTAATAATAAAGTTTTTACGAAAGCAATCAGTTATTCTGGAGAAAGTAAAATCATAGGCAAAAAGCCTTACGATATTGTCCGACATTCTTGTTCCTATTACGGCTCTACTTTTCAAGAATCGACTAAATTATCCAAACAAGCAATCGGAAATTATTTAAAGCTACCTATTCTTATTGCACACGACTTTGGAAGTCCTTGTATTTTAATTCCTATCCTTTCCCCGAAATCTGACCTAAACACATGGTTTTCTCTTGGAGCCATCGAATCATTTTATCCCTCTGATGGAGGCTGTATGATCGTTTTAGCAAATGGACAAATGATCCAAGTACCTTCTTCTCCAAGTACGATTAGCCGGCAAGTTGGGTTTGCTAATATCCTAAATATGCATTTCCTAAAAAGAATGAGTCATCTAGTAAATAATAGTTTTATCACTTCTCGCAAACCACTGTTTCAAAAGGATTTGTTTTAGTTAACGTGTATTTTCTATAATCGCCAAATATATGGTGAGTAGTTCTTCCACTCGATTGCGGAGTCGGACATTTAAATAACGACGATGTTCTTCATATCCTCCATGAAAAAATACATATTCCGTGAACATATCATCTCCCTCTCCGCGAAGAACTTTCATACTATGTCTCTTCATATAAATATGGGTTTGTTTTAATTCGATTTGAACTTGTTTTACCGCTCCTTCTACCATAGCTACATACGGACGCTTCAACTTAAAGGGACCTTGTTCGAAAATTATACGATCCTTCTCTAGAATAGTTAATACCATGGGTAGATAGATCATGTTTTCTAAATAAGGGATGGCCTCTTCCGGTATTAATGGCATATAGCACCCTCCTTCTACAGAACGTTTGTTCTCATTTAATTGTACTACTTTTAGAAAGAAATGCAACTATTAAGAAGTGGTACTTTTTAGCAATAATGCGGATTAGCTTAAAACTTTATAGGTACAACAAAAAAACTACCATTCGAAAAGACATGGCAGTTAATTTATTATTTCAGTTGCAAAACGTCGAGCTTCTAGATAGAGCGTGTTTAATGTGGAATGGTCAATACCAAGTGTCTCTGCTCCAACGATCATATCATCCCAACGGACCTCATCACATGCAATGGCAAGCTCTAAAAAAGGAGACATCTCCGTTTTATTGCCAGAAAGTGTTTCTGCAACTTCATCCGAAAGAGGTAAATCTTGCAGTAATTGAATCATCGGTCGATGAAGTAATGTGTCAATTAGAGAAAACATACCTACAAGGAAAATTTCAGATGCATTTTGTAAAAACTTACGCCTTGCTAGTAACTCACAAAGTTTTGCTCGAAATAGCGATGCTTCGATAAGAGCCATTCCATCACCCGAGTGATTCTTTTTAGATTCTCGAAGTAATAAAACATGCAGCCAATGACTCAATTCTTCTAACCCAAGCATGAGCACTCCTTGCTTAATCGAGCGAACTTTGGATTTGGTCCGAACTGCTGGAGAGTTGATCATCTTAAGTACTTTAAAAGAAAGCGAAACATCTCGCTCAATTTCATCCGAAATTTTTTCTACGGAAACAGAATTAGTTCGCAGCAAGTTGATAATCCGAAAATATTGCGCTAAATTTGTTGGTATTTCTGATCCTTTTATAACTTCCGGCTTTGCGAAGAAATAACCTTGAAAGAGTTCATAACCAGCTACTTTTGCTTCCAAAAATTGTTCTCTCGTCTCCACTTTTTCTGCCAACAGCACGATATTGGGATAATTGGTTTTAACGATTCTTTCTATTGCTTGTCGCTCTGATAATGTGCTCAATAGAAAATCGACTTTAATAAAATCGACAAGCGAAAATAATTCACCATATAAAGCGACATTTTCTTGCAGAACAAAATCATCTAAAGCAATTAAAAAACCAAGAGACTTAATCTCTCGCAGTTTTTGGAGTAAAGCCTTCGTAATCGGAATATCCTCTAAAATTTCAACGACAATTCGATCCGCAGGAAACTTAGAAAATACCTCTTTTACTAGCAGATTTTCCGTAAAATTAATAAAACATAGCTTGTCCCCAGCTAGTTCATTAATACCTATTGTTAAAAACGAATGAGCTATTACGTCTAATGTAGCCTCATCCCCTTCTATAGTTGGGAAAGAATTGTCTTGTCCGTTTCTATATAATAATTCATAGGCAAATATATGTTCATCCTTAGCAAAAATCGGCTGTCTCGCAACAAATATGTCCAAGTGAATACCTCTAATCCTTAATATTTCAATAATCCAATTGTATCAAATCAGAAAATGAAAATCGATCTAATTTAATCCTTACGAGGAAAGATGACAGACTATTATTAAAATGATATGTTTTGTATGGGAACTAAATATGAAGGGGAGAAAAAAATGGACTCAATTCGTTATGAACAACATGGCAATATAGCATACGTAACATTAAACAGACCGGATGCGCTTAATGCATTTAACTATGATATGTTGCGGGAACTTGGAGATATCGCAGAATCCATCCGTATCAATCCAGATATCCGTGTAGTCATTTTCACAGGAGCTGGTGAAAAATCATTTAGTGTTGGAGCAGATTTAAAAGAACGGAAAACATTGACCGAACAACGAGTGAAACGAAACATCTATAAAATTGGAGAAGTATTTTCAACTATTGAAAACTTACCACAGCCAACCATTGCTATGCTAAACGGCTACGCATTTGGAGGTGGAACAGAACTTGCGCTTGCATGCGATTTTCGAATTGCAGCGGATGACATTCAGCTAGGATTAACCGAAACAAGTTTGGCAATTATCCCAGGAGCTGGCGGTACGCAGCGACTACCACGACTAATTGGAGAAGCAAAAGCAATGGAGTTAATCTTGACCGCCAGAAGACTAAAAGCAGATGAAGCACTGACATATGGCTTAGTGACTAAAGTTACTTCACGTGAAACATTGATATCAGAAACAGAGAACTTCGCTGCACTTCTACTTGCGAATGGACCGATTGCCTTACAACAAGCTAAGTTTGCGATTAAACATGGGATGAATACCGATTTGCAAACTGGATTACATATCGAACGTAAAGCATATGAAATCACCATTCCAACAGAGGATCGAGTGGAAGCTTTAAATGCGTTTAGCGAAAAAAGAAAACCTGTGTTTAAAGGGAAATAAAATAGTGAAGGAGCTACCGATTAGTTAATTGGTAGCTTTTTTGTGTTGGCAAGAAAGAGGGATAAACTGATGATTTCATCCCTCTTTCCTGTTAGAACTATGAAGTTATGCGGTGGTCAAATATAGTTATGTGGTACTCAAATAGGTTTATGTGGCATTCAGGTACAGTTATGTGGTAATCAGACCTTTTTAGCAATTAACGTATATAACCCTGGCATCTTGTTCTCAATTCCTTCAGCTGAATCAGCTGGAAATGCCCACCTCACCCCTGCTTCTTCCTCCAGATAATTAATACGGAATCCAGTATTTGAAATGGCCGTAACAATTTCACCTAAAGTCCATCTTCGAATAGTCACTTTCTTCAAATTAGCGCGCTCTTCCTCTGACAGGAGAAAGCTATAAGCAACATCTTCTTCTATAATTTCTTCACTAAAATAATCGCCGTTCGCAATCATCTTACCTTCTTCAATGTTCACCAACTTCGAAACAAAAGGATGATAATCTCTTAAGATGAATTGTCCACCAGGTTTTAGTGAATCATAAACTACTTTAAATAATGGACGTAAATCCACAAAATAATGTAGTACTCCTAATTCTAAAAGAACGACATCCAAATCGATTAGCGCTTCATCGTCAGGAACTTCTAATATATCCGAAACTATGTACTTTATATTCACTTTTGCTTCATTCGCCAATTCCATCGCATATTTCTTATTCTCTTGCGAAATATCTACGACCGTAACCTCTGCTCCTAATAAAGCAAAAGATACAGCTTTATTTCCTTTTGACCCTAAAAGATTAGCAATTTTTTTACCTTTTACCTCACCTATGAACTTTAAATAGTGTGCTACTGCATTCGTAGGGTTTGCTATTAACTTTTTAGCATATTCTTTTGGGGTGCCATGGCGGTTTGTCCAAGCTTGATAGGCAGATTGGTTCCATCCTATTTGGTTCACATGACTAATTGTTTTTTGTTCCATTTTACACCTCCTATAAATATAAATAATGAGTAGATTTTTTATATTTTCCTTCTTTGCTAAATCCCAATGAAGTATAAAACCTATCTGCTCTTTCCGTATCTGTATGCAACACCAATACATCAAAATAGCGCCTTGCATTGGAAATAATCTCGTTTAATAAAAGCGCTCCTAATCCCTTCCGCCGATAATCGGTCGCAACATAAAACCTTCTCAGCCTACCATTTTTTTGATCTACCGTATATGGATCTATCGTAAGCCCTCCGATAGCTACAAGAATTTTATCTCGGTTATAAACTCCGTATAAACATTCCCCTGGCTTCTCAAAAGTATTTGTACCCTCCTTATACTCATTGGTAAGCCTTTCTAGAAATCGAAAACCTTCTTCCTTACTCTCTTTTACTAAAGGGATTAGATCAACAGCTAACAAGTTCTCTATTTGTTTTACTTCCAATTCGTTCCCCCCAACAGCTCTTCCACTTCTCTTTTCAAATAATCTCTTATAAGTAATAAATGTGTTGATTGAATAAGGGGATTTTGTTCCGTACTAGCATACGCTGCGATAACTTGTTGAATTGTCCAGTTAAACTCTTGCGGAAGATGACGAAGACCCCATTTTCCGGCTTCTTCTTTAGAGGAAATTTTATCTTCTTTTAAATACCAATAGACTCTTATCAGGTTTAGCGTACAGTAAACAGGATTTATTTCTATATCTTTTAGACAATCTTTATAGTCAGTGAGAATGGATGAAATATAATCGGCTTTTGGAACGGTGGGAAATACTTTGTTAATCGGCTTTCCCCATATACATATTCCACAATAATTCGTAATCATAATATGGGCAGCTAAATCAGCATCATTCTTTGGCATCTCGTTCAATAAAACCGTTTCTTCTTCATAACTACTTCTCCAATATTCACTAAAATGAAAATCAAATGGAGTAGGATATTCCCAATCTTTCAGTTGTGCTTCGTTTAAAAAGCTGACTTCCACAGGAAATGGATGATTGGAGCATTTTAGAAACATCTTTGCTAGCAGTTTTTTTCTTTCTATGGAGAGGGGCGTTGTAGTCACAACTAATATATCTATATCACTACTTTTAGGATTAAATCCTCCTAGCGCTAGTGAACCGTGGATATAGAAGCCTACTAAATTCTCTGCAACAATTTCCTCTGTTCTCTTAAGTAAATGATAAACAAACTCTCTCGTTTCCTTTGTACAAGTTTCCCAATTATAGCCCATGTATAATTCCCCTTCTTACATACCTTTGCAAAACTTCAAAAGCGAATCATATTGCTTTTCATCCTGGAATAGGTCAAGCATTTGTCCTACCGAAACTGCAAACTCAGCAAATGCTGTACCTTTAGCTGTAATAATCTGATCACTAACTTCTATATCTTTTCCAGTATAAAGGGAGCGTGAAAAAATGTTTTCATTGTAATCAAAGGTACTCTGGTTACATGTGAATTCTCGTCCTTCCAAAATACCTGCTTTACCTAGCAATACTGCAGAACCACATATGGAAGCGATAGGAATAGATAAATTAAATGCTTCTACTAATTTAGCAGTAATACTCTCTTCATTTATAATATCGGGGACGCCATCTCCCCCTGGAATAAGAATTAATGAAAAATCAGATACATTGATATCCGACAAAGCTCCCTCTGCTTTTGTCCATAGTCCACCAACACTTTCTACATCTTCTCCATCAACGGATACTGTAGTAACCGTATATTTACCGATCTTCCTTAGTAAAAATAGAGCATGTGCAATTTCAAAATCTGCATATTGAGGATAGGCAAAGAATAATATCTTTTTCATTTATAAAACTCCTCCTATAATAATATTTCTAGCTTTGAAATATTGACTTACACTCATCAAATCGAAAAATAATAAAAGTAAGTGGACTCTTTTATAAATCCGATTTTCTCATATAGCTTTTGCGCATTCACATTATCTGCAGCCGTCTCCAGTAAAATACCTTTTGAACCGGTTTCTTCAGCGAATGCAATTGCCTTTCTTATTAACTTTTCAGCTACTCCTTTTCTTCGTGCCGTTTCTTTCACATATAAATCATTTAGCACCCAAGACTTTTGCATGCTCACTGATGAAAAAGATGGAAATAATTGTGTAAAGCCAACAGCTTTTCCGTCATCAAAAGCTATGAAAATAATGGATTCGTTTTTTACAAATCTATCTTCTAAAAACTCTCTTGCTCCTTTAAGATCCGAGGCTTGTTTATAAAACTGTCTGTATAAGTCGAAAAGTTCCACTAGGGAATCTAGATCATTAATCGTTGCTTGATGAATATTCATGTATGATAAACTCCTTATTTCTTTTATATTTTGTCCTATGGCAAGCACTCCATAACTGTATCTCCAAATGCTCTTATATCCGACAAATAGTCGAACCCATCTGGGGAACCAAAACTATTAAACATTCTAACTGCCACAACATCATGCTTAGGTATGACTAAGACTGCGACACCTGTATACCCCAAAATTTGATAGGAGCCTTTCGGAACCTGTTCTCCAATCTCTGTTTTTTGTGCGGGCAAATCTTTTACAAACCATAAAAAACCGTTTTGTGGAAGGTCTACATCTATCGTTTGAGGACTTTGAAGAGATGTTGCGAACCTTACTATTTCACTATTTACAACTTGTTCTCCATTTATAAAGCCTTGCTTAAGATGAAGATAACCCCATTTCGCTAATTCTCTTGCCGATACATACATATTCATTTCATCCCCAGCTGTACTTGCATGAGTTTTCCAAATAGGATTATCCGTATCTCTTATTACTTCTGCTAGCTTGTCATTTTGTTGTGCATACCAACCTGTTTCTGTGAACCCGAGAGGCTCAAATACATATTCAGTTAAAATTTCGCTTACTGTTTTACCAGTTGTTTCTTTAACAATTCGGGTAAGCAATGAAATATTGATTCCGCGATAGGCCCAGCTCTGACCAGCAGCAAATTCCCGACAAATCTCTCCATCCGCTTCTCTTAAACCATGAGTATGTGTGAGCAAATGTCTAATAGTCGTTCCATTTAAAAGAGCAGAGTCAAGTGTTGGTAAATATGTAGTCACCTCATCATCAATCGAAGTTATGTATCCGTTATGCATAGCAAAAGCAACGGCAAACCCGATATAGCTTTTTCGCACAGAAGCCACATGGAATTGGGTATCTTCCCGAACTGGTCTAGCATCTTTTTCCTTCGAATGGTTTCCCCAATAATTTTCTGCAACTACCTCATTGTTATGTATAATAACAATTGCTGCACCGGAAGCATCTACTGAGTTGTACGTATTATTTACATGTGACACAGCAGGATTGAACTTATCGCTTAAATTCTTACGAATGAACACTATATAACCTCATTTCTGACAATTCATTTAGTTGATATCCCCTACATAAGTTGGAGCTTTCCCACTATTAAAATAAGAAATTAGCTGTGGTCTTAATGCTTGTGGAAATAATTTGTATTCTAGCAATCTGTTAATTGGTAACCATTCTATTCCTATTTGCCCCTTGTCAGGACTTATTCCACTATTGAATGTCTCTTGAGTCACTTTACATAAAAACATAAATTCCGTTTGATGGGCATGCGAGTGGTAAGCAGCTAGTTCATGATTTTTCCCAATGTATTCACGCACAAATAATAATTCTCCAATTTCTATTTTCGCACCTAGCTCTTCTCTACACTCTCTTTCTAATGCTTGATGAAGATTTTCGCCATGTCGTTGACCACCACCAGGTAGAATATAATACGTTCCACCATTTTCGTGTATTTTAATGGTTAGTAATTTTTCATCTTGGATTATTACTGCTTTCGCTGAATTTCTTATACCAATTTTAAATGCCTTAACTATAGCTACTTTTGCCAAATTTTTTATGCTCATTTTAAATGCTCTCCAATCGATATCAACCAATTCTTCAGTTTTACCTACTGACATCTATTCTTCATTACTAGCTAAAACTCCTTCATATTATGATAAGCTTACACAAAGGGGTGATTCTAATGAAGCGAAAACCAATTTATGTAGAAATAGCTATTGATGCAGAAATGGATAAATTATGGGATGCAACACAGATGCCAGAGCAACATGAACAATGGGATCTCCGCTTTTCTTCTATTACCTATTTACCAAAACAAGAAAATGAACCCCAGCATTTTGAATATAAAACGAATATCGGATTTGGACTGAGTATCGCAGGATGGGGAAAAAGTGTTGGTACTTTTCATGCAAAAGACGATTCGCGAACATCTTCTTTGCACTTTGGGACAGACCAAGCAATTTCCATTATTCGTGAAGGAAAGGGCTACTGGAAATATAAGCCCGAACAAAATTCCATTAAATTTCTTACACAATACGATTATGAAACGAACTTTGGCGCAATAGGTAGATTTTTTGACCATCTTATTTTTCGCCCTCTTATCGGATGGGCGACTGCACTAAGCTTTGATGTATTAAAGAGGTGGCTAGAAAAAGGAGAAGCACCAATCTCACAGTATCGGCGATTTTTCAGTCATTGGATGATTACTTTCCTGTTCGCTTTTGTATGGATATATCAAGGTTTAGTACCAAAACTGATAATGATGCATCCTTCTGAGGTCAGCATGACGGGTAGTTTGTTGTCCATTACTGGAAGCGAGGCGTATAGCCTTGTCACGACAATTGGGATGGCTGAAATAATCTTTGGTCTTATTTGGTTACTCTATCATCATAAAAAAAGATTACTAAAATTACAGTTAATCCTGTTTCCACTGCTCACCTTATCGGCCTTCATTGCTGAGCCGGCAAGCTTTAGTCATCCATTTAATCCTTTTACTTTTAACGCAGTTTTATTTGCTCTTTCCATTATTGGATTTTTCACGAGCAATGATATTCCAACTGCCAAAAGTTGCAAACGAAAGAGAGAAGGAGATAAATAAATGACTATTTATAAAGAAATATTAGGAGAACAGTTTGAAAAACTTCAGCCCATGCTTCAAAAAAGATATGCACTTCCGAAAGGGAAACCTTTTAAAGCAACAGGCATGATGAAAAAAATAAGTGGAAGGCCTAAATGGTTTCTCCCTTTCTTTTTACTAGGAACTCGCTGGAAGTTTTTATTTCCAGAGCAAGGCACCAACATTCCTTTTAAGATTGTTAATACAACAAGAACTGGCTCAAACGGTGAACATCAGGTGCACTGGGAGAGAATTTTTCAGTTTCCTAAAAAGAAAAGATATTTTAACGCGCTGATGAGCCTGGATCCTGAGAAAAGCGTCGTAAAAGATTATTTAGGTGAGCCAAGTTTGTTCTATTCGGAGTTAGTTTTCTTTGTTTCTGAAAAGGGACATATGCGAATTGAGTCACGAAAGCAACGATTTGTTATGGGACCAATTGAAATTCCTTTGCCTAAAGTTTTTCAAGGTAGGGTCCAGGTAACGGAATATTATATAGAAGAAAAAGATGTTTTTTCTATACATGTGGTCATCACAAACCCATTAATCGGTACTTTATTTGAATATGAAGGAGAATTTCGAGCCGATGACTTCTAAGCAAATTGCATTTTTACATATTATTTTATTTGTATTAGCCGTGATATTCACTGTTGGACCGTGGTACTTTTTAATGTTAACTGTCGCCCAACTTGTATTTGTGCCAGTCACTTTACAATTGATCTTAAATAAAGAAAAGCGATACTATTATTATTTTGCTATCCCTGCTTTTCTGTCAGTATTTATTTTACAAGTCACACCACAGAATAAACTGGATCTAGTATTTGCAGCCATCTATTTACTTTTTACATTTATAGTCGCTTTATATGGATTCGGACGTTTTATCCGCCGTGGTTTTGCTCATTTAGAGGAATTTGCGATTGATGCTGGAATGATGTATTTATTCATCGGTGGCATGTGGTTCTTTGCCTATATAGCAGAAATCGATACTGGATTTTCGCCTTTACTCACTTGGTTAACCGGAATTCATTTTCATTATTCTTCCTTTTTATTGCCCGTTTTTATTGGTTTTCTCGGTCGTTTATATAAGACAACTGGTTATAAAATTGTTTGCGCCATTATATTAATCTCTCCGATTATTGTTGCACTTGGCATTACATTTGCACCTTGGCTGGAAGTTGTTTCGGTGCTTCTTTATATTATCGGTATTTACGGTTTAATTGTATTGACTTTGAAAGCGACTTTTCCAAGTGCTCTTCAAAAAATAGGTGTGCTCGTATCATTTGGATCATTAGGAGTTACGATTATTTTTTCTTTGTTGTATGCGGCGAGAGTTACTACTGTAAACATCGATTTTATGTTGCGTTTCCATGGTTTACTTAACTGTGTTTTATTTGCCTTATGTGGGCTCATCAGTTGGGCTATGTTAACACCTTCTTCTAAGGAACAAGGCTGGGCCTTTCCTATCAGTAACATAAAAGGAACATACAAAATTGGGGAACAAATTTTAACCAAACATAGGGGAATGCAGCAATACAAAGGTCTTGTTGACGATATGAATATATACGTAGAAAAAGATAATCTCCCTTCTACCATAATCGACTTTTATGAAAACACAACCGATTATCGACTGTTTTCGGAAGTCCACTGGCATAGTTGGTTCAAGCCATTTGCAGCCATCTACCGACTTATCAGTAGGACAATACAACAACTCAATCTCCCATTTTCAAATAAACAAATGGAAATGACTGGGGACATTGTTGCAATAGAAGATGATCGCATAAAAACAAGAGCATGGATACGAAAAATAAATAAAGAAGTAATTTTCGTCGCTCTTTACTCATTTCACGAATCAAACAATAAAACCTATATGAATATCGCTTTGCCATTACCTTTGTCTTCTATGATTGGAGTATTAGAATTGCACCAACAAGGAGAAAAGCTTCTGTTGACGAGTAAAGAAACCAGTGAGTCGGATGCTGGGATTTACTTAACTGTTCATAATTACGTATTTAAGTTACCACTGCAGGAGCAATTTTTAATAGAAGAAATAAAAGAAGGTGAGCTTCGTGCCAAACATGAAATGCGGATATTTTCTTTGCCTTTTTTAACAATAAATTATGCTATTAGTTTAGGCTGCGTTAAAGATAATGGCTGATTTTGTATAGAAAAATGGGCTTTCAGCAACATTTCTAAGCCCATTTTACCTGTACTTTTTAACAAAGTATCCAATACTTTAAAAAGCAATTAAAGTTGTTCTACCATCATTTTCATCTGTAACATACTCTATATTTTCATAACCATTAGCTATTGCCTTCAAAAGTAAATGCTGAACTATATGTTGATCTTTGGCATAAATAGTTACATATGAGCAATCCACAATAAGAATCACAAACTGACAATCACTTTCCATAAATTCCTGATAAGTTGTAATATCTCGTACGCTTGAGGTTTTAGAAAATGCCTTTAAATCAACAAATATTAGATAATAGTCATCCATTGAAATAATCCTACGAAGCTCATCACCATCTAATAGACAATCATTCGAAAACAAGGGTTTTCCTAATGCATCCCTTTGAATCACATAAGACTCTCCGTCACCAATTTTCCAAGTCCATTCTGTTATATCGAGCCCATCTAAAAGTTCTAATAAATATTTTCCATAGGCATTTGGAATTTCAAACGATATACCTCTCATTCATAAACCTCCTTCTATCTTCGGTTTAGTTCAACAAGAAAAGAAGCTATACCCCTTCTTGAAGGAAAGCACCCGTTAGCTTAACAAGCAACATTAATTTTCCACTATTTTGTTCTCTGTTCCATTTACAATTCTCTTTATATTTTGTCGATGTAGAATGATTATTGATACACTTATTAGGACAGAAAGTGCTACGATAACTTTATCTTCAAATATAAGACTGTATACGAATAATGCAATACTAGCCAGCATTGAACTTAGTGATACATACTTTGTAAATAGCAAAGTTAACACAAATACAACAAAACCAACAAAAACACCTAAAGGAGTCAAAAACAAGAAAACTCCAGTTGCTGTCGCAACAGCCTTTCCACCTTTAAAACTAGCAAAAACAGAAAATATGTGCCCTAATATGGCTAATAAACCACATACAATAGGGTTAACTGTAGAACCAAGAATTAGGGGAAGTAAACAAGCAAATGTACCTTTTAATATATCAGCAGTTGCAACAATCACTCCTGCTTTTATGCCTAAAACTCTATAAGCATTTGTTGCACCAAGATTACCACTACCGTAATCACGAATATCTTTCTTATAAAATATTTTACCGATTACTAAAGCAAACGAGATTGAGCCAATTAAATAACTTAGTATCAAAGTTAAAATGTTCAAAGTATTTTCTCCCTACATAGTTTGTTGAGTAAGTATTTCTATTTATTGGACATAATTTCCTGCAATTTTTCTTAAAGTAAACCGTCGAGTTAGTACAAGAAGAAAAAAAGCTTTACTCCTTCTTGAAGTAAAGCACCCATTAGTTAAATAAGAATTTATTTCTAGCTTACGATTTATCGTCTTTTTTGGATTGAATATATTTTTGAGTATATAATCCTGCATTAAAAACAGCTATTATCATTAAAAAGTAAAAAAACGTCGAACCGAAAAATGAATTTTCATTCTCAGTAATCTCAATATAAGAAAAAGAAGCAATAACGAAAAGAATGGCAGTTATTATGTAAAGGATAAATTGACCTTTTGCAGATTTTATCATAGTACTCATCCCCGCTTTACAATTTAATAAATAATTCAATTCTCATCCATAAGCTTAAAAAATATCCAGATAGTAACTACTTCGACAACTTCTCAAAAATACCCTGTTTAATCAACTATACTACTTCTTTAGTTCAATAAGAAAAAAGCATTACTCTTTCTTGAAGTAAAGCACCCGTTAATTGAATAATAAAAACAAGATTACGTTACTACTTTGCTTAAATATCTTTTACCCAAAACCAATATCGACCAGTATTTTTTTTGTTATTTACGATAAACATTATAATAGGAATAATACATAATGTAATATATATAGCGATAAAAGTTGGTGTTTGAAGAATTTTCAGCATTTCAACGATTGCCATACAAATCATTAACGTTCCTAAAAATAAATAAGGAAAAATTAACCCTTTCTGATAAGATTTAAACTTTTCCTCGCCTAATAAAAGTCTAGTTTTTTCAGGCAAAAAATAGTTCTTCTTCATTAAGTGACTAAACCCCATAACTAGAACAGAAATTCCAAAGAATATACCAATAATTATTTTAATTCCCCCTTCTTTTGAATAACCAACAGCGTTAATTCAATAATAAAAAATTATTTCTTTCTTTTATAGCGATAAAGTAGAAATATTACTGCCATACCAACTAAAACACTTGTACTAACATATAAGAAAACGGATGACTTATTATTCCGACTATTGTTATCGGTATTAAACTTTGTTTCAACTGTTTTTTCTGGTTGTAATTTTAGAAAATCTTCGAAAAAAGTCCTTCTTTCATCATTTGTACCTTCAACTTTTTCCTTGTGAACTTGAATCATACCGTTTGTACCTCCAACTGGTATTAGGAAATCAGCATCCTTACTTTTTTCTAAAAATAAGAGGAATTCTCCCTCTTCATTTTGAAATTCCTCAGCCCATCCTACATCATTATAGTCAATCCCTGCTGTAATAATTTGTTCAGAAATATCTCCTTTATAAACATTTTTAACATTGAATTCTAAACCTTGAAAAACAAATCCACTGTGCTTTGGCTTACTTGTAAAATCATATTTACCAGTAATAATAACTTCAGCTCTATCAACAACCTCTTGTGGTTTTAATTCAACCCAACTTGTAGCTGAAACCGTAATGCTTGTTATCATTATTGATATAAAGAAGCTAGCAAATAAAAGTATATTACATGATTTTCTCATTGTGTTCCCCCCCTCTATTTATTGATTAGACGTTAATGAATAGGAAAAATTACAACCTACCCTACTTCAACAAAACTACTTCTTTAGTTCAATAAGAAAAAAGACTTTACTCTTTCTTGAAGTAAAGCACCCGTTAGTTTAATATGAACATTTATAACTGCAAACATAAGCTATTTGCTTGTTAATATTAACTTTCGTGTTTTAGCATCATATATTTTATAACTAACTCCAAACTTATGGTCTTTTGTAACTGTCACCTTACAATAATAAGGAATTGACTTTCCATAAGCATCAAGTGCAGGAATATCTCTGAAACTAAAAACCTCATCTGTATTAAGCATTTTAAAACCCGCTTCAGAAGTACGACCTGATGAATCAATTTCGATAACACATTTCCCACTGACGACATTATATTCCTTTAGCACAACATATTTAAGGCTTGGGAGAGTAATTACTAAACATAAAACACCAAGTGATAAGGCTACAATGATTTTACCTACATTTAATATTGTGTAATCTTTACCGCTATACATGGAAATAAATCTAAATACTGCCGCTATTACTAACAAAATTCCAATAATTAGTATCGCATAATACATTAACATTTTTTTCACTACCTTTAACAATTAAATGGAATATTAAATTACCTCTTCTTTCACTAAACTTCCGCTTTAATTTAAGTTTAACATTTCACAAGGCAATCTGAGATCAACTTAATGTTTTGAACATAAAAATTGACCATCAAGGATGGCCATGTTTTGCTAAAGCACTTATTAGTTTAAATGTAACCCTTCACAATAAAAAAATATTTCAAACTTATATCTCTTCTGTATACCATTTGGGTTTTAATTCACTAAAGTAATCATGATCTTCTAAAAAAGTGTAAACTTTACCTAACATATCATTTAAGTTGTCCGGAATAGTTTTTAAGGTCCATATTACAGTAGAGAAGACACACATCGCCAGATAAAGTGAATAAAGCCTCCAAAAATATTCATCGGGTTCAGTATTATTAAAATATCCCTTTATTTGTCCAATTGAAAAAGGAACGCTTACTTCCCGACTGAAGATACCAATTTTAAGAAATTCATGAATAGGATCGCCCCAATCATACCGGTTAAAATCTATAACTCCCGCGAATTTTTTATTATTTACAATGATATTTCCAACATGAAAATCATCATGTTGAAACACGTTCGGCCGCTCTTTCATGAGGTGTATATTTTCTTCAATAAAATTCATTATTTTATCGTCATTTTTAACTCTAATTCCACACGATAAATAGGCATCAATATAATTCTTGTGTTTTTCCTCCTTCCTTGAATGCCACGAAGAGACATGATTTGGAGCCACAAACCGATGCATTTTCCTCAATTCTTTCCCAGCTTCAAAGCCAATATTAAATTGCTCTTGTTCTGAGTATTTTTGGATTTCTTCCTCGGCATCTTTACCCTCGATGTATGATGTGATCATGTACCCCCGACTCTCTACCTGACCCATAGAAATCGGTTGTGAACAAGTAACGTTATATTCCTGCATCTTTTCTAGAATAGAATACTCTTTCTTTTTTGATCCAAACTCTTCTAACTTAAAGGTTCTAAGTAGCAACTTTTTGTTTCCATCATTCATATATATTAGATATTTTTCATCTGAGGAAAACCCTTTTTTAATTTGAATAACGTCTTTACAATTACTTAATACAGGAATCTGCTTTAATAGTGTTTCAATCATTTTCTCGCCTCTGTTCATTAAATTTGGAGAACAAATCATTGTTTTATGATAGATTTATATCTCTTCTTTCACAAACCTGCCCTTTACTTTCATACGTTCAAAGCGAGTACGGGCTCCAATTATAAGTTAATTTACCACTTTTTTCTGTTGTTAAGCTTAACTGCAACTTTAGTTGAATAAGGAAAAAGGCTTTACTCCTTCTTGAAGTCAAACACCCGTTAGTTTAAGTGTAACTCTTCACAATCACTTGATATTATATAGGTAAATAGAAAAATAAGTTAGAACTTGGTTTTTAGTTGTAAAAGTAGGACAGTAGGTTATTTATACACTTATAATTTTTCAAAAAGGAGAGTTTATGAAAAAGACTATTGTTTTTGTAGTAATGATATTTATATTATTCTCAGGATTCGCAGCACAAAGTTATGCATTGTCAGATTCGAAATCTGAAGCAATTCAAGCGTTACTAGATGATGCCTGTCGTATATCAGGTGTGCCTGGAATGTCAATCTCAATACTTGCTGATGATGAAGTGTTCTACTTTTCTTCTGGGTATGCAGACCGTGAAAAAGGGTTGTCTGCAAGTGAAAATACACTCTATGAGTTAGCCTCGGTCAGTAAAGCTTTTACTGGTATGGGAATTCTGCTATTGGAAGAGCAAGGGCTGTTATCAATGACTGACCCTATCCAAAAATATTTACCTTGGTTAACGTTAAAGTATCAAGGTAAACCTATTGATATGAAAAGCCTTACACTAAATAACTTCCTTCACCATACCAGCGGCCTAACTAATATTGGGCATATTCAAAATATTCCACAAGGCAGTACGCCGGATATGTTGCAAAAGACCGTGGAAACGCTAGTAGATGCTGAATTGGAGTTCTCTCCCGGTGAACAATATAGCTATGGAACCGTTAATTATGACGTATTGGGTTTGGTTATTGAGATTGTATCGCGACAAAGCTATGAAGACTTTATGAGGGAACAGGTATTTCTGCCTTTAGGTCTTCACCAGACGTATGTTTATAAAGAAGATGCTCAAGCATCTGGACAGTTGGCACAGGGCTACCGTTCTTCCTTTTCTATAACAACTCCATTTAACGCTCCGGATTATGCTGGGAATAAACCTGCCGGCTATATCATTTCTAATGCAAAAGATATGGCGCGTTGGATGGGCATACAGATGAGTATGGTGCAGGATATACCCAATATATTTCACAAGGTGATCGAAAAATCACATAGGGGTGATATGTCTGTTTCGGCTGTCAATGATATGTATTATGCGGCAGGTTGGGCGGTAAACGCTGACCAAACATTTATAGAACACACTGGGGGCAATCCGAATTTCAGAACCGAAGTAGCCCTACTGCCAAAAGAACGAACAGCCGTCTGCTTACTGAGCAACGGAGCAAATACCAATATAAACCTCGTACTAAAAGTTAAAAATATATTAGACGGCAATCTAACTCAGTCATATGAAATAAGCGGCACACAGCTTTTGGATATCATTTTGTCGTCTACCACCATTCTTCTTTGCCTATTGGCAGTTCTGTTATTTCTCTTAGGATTAAGAAAAAGGAAAACGAATGAGCATCAACCAATGCCAAAAAAGAGAACAATCGTAACAATTATTTTCCTAATCGCTACGATTGCCCAGTGTATAATGTTTTTTGCCTTGGATTGGTCAACGGTACTTATTTGGCAAACATATAGTGTTCTTACAGCTTTGATTTCTTCGACATTATTAACAGCAAGCATTACTTGGTTTGTCTATACTCACCGATAAGATGCCTCGCTCCGAAAATAAGCATAGTCTTAAGTGAATAAATTAGAATTTATCGATATTCTTAATTTTAAAAACAAAAGACACCTCGGTGTCTTTTGTTATGTCATGGACACTCCTCCTAGTTAAACTCACTTGCTATTTCTTGCACTAACCAGCCTCGTTAGTTCAAAAAGAAAAAAAGCGTTACTCCTTCTTGAAGTAAAGCACCCGTTAGTGTAAGTACAATCCTTCACAATCTCATTCTTACATAAACTCCTTTTACCGTTTATTTACCGAATGAGCCTTTATCTTTAGAAAGAAATTAGTCTTCCCTTAAATCTTGTGCTAATTGATTCAAATATCTAGCTGTGTACCGTTTTCAAAAAACTCTTCTGAGTAATGCTTAATCAAAAAGAAAATAATTAAGTAACAGTAATACTATTGCTACCCCAGAAAAAGTATAATAGGCTATTTTCGTTTTACTCATTTTTGTTCTTTCTGCTTTCATATCATAAACCCCTCTCGATTCTAGGAATTTTATACTTGCATTAATTTCCTAAGACTTATTTCGCCTCTTGAAGTAAAGCACTTTGTAGTTAAAGAAACACCTATTTTTCTATTACAATTATTGTCATATTGAGTATAAAAAATATAATTAATCTTTTCCGTTTGCTCAAGATAACAAAAAAAATTGAGGGTTTTGTTTGGAGAAAAACACTACTAATTGTACCAATAATAATGTCTTACAAATAATTACATTACATAGATAATTTATTTAATGGTTAAATCCTTAATCGTTATATAAAGTCGTCTCGCGGAATTCATTATATCAGCTCTGATATTTTCAATTTCATTTAAATTAGAAATCTTTATTTGAAGTTCTGCTAATCCTTTTAAATTACTGATATTTATATTCTCTTTTTCTATACCAAAATCTTGAATAAGCTTATTTGTAAAATTTTTTATTTTGCCGTTACCTTTCTTTCCAACATAAAATATAATCTTAATCTTATAACTTCTAATGGAAATTAAATACTGATTCAAGGCCCAAATATAATTATCTTTTTCGTTATCATAATGGCTTGGATCTCCAAAATGTTTGGCTTGACCACAATATTGACAAATAGCTATATAACTAACATGTCGCCTATTTACACCCGGTTGTTCAACATTCACAAAAACTTCATAGGGAATAAACACATCACGTGAACAAAATCTACAAATAACAGGCTCATCATAAATCGTGATACGACTTTTTTGGGGGCGTAGGGGTTCATCCATCCCGCTCATTCTTTTGTCACTTCCGTGTATTCAATAATAGATACATGTTTTTGTAACATATGATCAAATCGGTTTTTTTCTTGAAACATTCGGATTTCACCACATGACGTGCAATGAAATGATTGCAATGTGAGCTGGTCTGTTACCGTTTCACCTAAAGGATATAAATCCGTATAAACTTCACGATGCAAAAATTCATCTTGCTGACAAAAAAAACAAACGAGCTGCTTGTCACGAATTTTTATTTGATATGTCCCTCTTCTTCTAACCATTCCATCACTCCTGATCATTAACACTGCCTAATTTTACGTTTGAAATAGATAGAGGTTCCAAATATAAATAATTTACCCATTTAAAAAGACTCCATCTTAGCTTCTTCAACTAAACTGCTTCGTTAGTTTAAGTGTAACATTTCACAAACATTACTATTACGAAAATCAACCCTTATCTTTAACATAGCCTTAAAATTAGATGTTATTAAAGGATAATCATGCTTTTATAACGAGGTTTGGTGTTCTTCCAGTTTAACTATCCACTTTTTACGGAGTTTGTATTTATGAGTAAGTGTAATCTCGCTATTTGAAATCCACTTTAGCTCACCTAGTTTTGGAACAAAAGAAAATTCGTTAGGTCTTCCCGTAATTAATAATTCACTTTTAATAATCTCATTTGTCTTTCTCTTTCTAATAATCATTGAAATCTTAACGAAGTCAATATCATGTTGGCAATAAAGCTCAGCTTTATGTTTTCTATCTGGAGAAGCTTTTTGCTTTAAAGAATATTCATTAACATAGTCTCTATCTATTATCTCTTTGAAGACTCTATTAAAAATACTAATATCCCAAGAAAAATGATTTGCTGCCTGTAATACTCCTTCGTTAATTTTTTTAAGTATAACTTTTTTCTTTTCAATATTGGAAAGCTTCCAATAGGATTCTAAATCTATCAATACATATACTTCTGTAAATCCAAGTGCAGTTTTAGGTACACTTTTTAACTTATCTAAATCAGTTACACAATTGATGTTTATTTTTTTTGTCTCTTCCGTCTTAAACTTTCCTAATAAATCTGTATACAATCTAGCTATACATCTTACTTGGTCACCAAACAAAACATGGAAATCCTTACAATTCTCCCAATAATCTAGTCTTTTTGCCTCTTCTTCAGTTAAATTTTGAGTTAACATTACTTCATTTATATATTCTTTATTTGCTTTATACTCCAAATACAAACCTATATCCCTCAAGTACATTGGAATTCCTCTTCTTTCTTTAATTAGGCTTGGGATACGTATGTCTAGTACGTAGATACTCCATTGCCCCTAATTACTATCACGTAACATCTGTTCATGATATGGCTAAGTATAACATCTTCTTATTGAACTAACCTGCCCCTTTAGTTTAAGTGTAACATTTCACAATACATATCTGCGATCAACTTAATGTTTTGAACATAAAAATAGACCATCGAGTTGATGGCCAGATTTTGCTAAAGCACCCGTTAGTTGAAGAAGAAATGTAATTCTTACTCACCTAATTCCTTTGACCATTCAATAAACCAACTAAGAGGTAACTCTAATTCTGACTGGTCTATATTCCTTAATTCTTTTTCACTCCAAAACAGATCCCATTGACATTCGATATCCCTTGCGATGCCAAAAGCTAGTGAATCATACTCATTCAATTCGTCACCATCATCATCAAATGCCATCGTTAAATTATCACACCACATAGCAAAATCATATTGTGAAAATCCATTTTCTTTCTTACAGGGGTCCCGTCAGAAAAATGCGGATTTACAACGTTAAGGAATTCGTAATGGTCGAAGTTCCTTTGGATTGAGGCTACTTTCTGTTCTAAAGTGGTATTCACCTAAGAAATTAATATGCTCCCAACCGAGTGGCGAAATATGAGGTAATAGTTCTTCTTTGAAATGATCTTAGCTCTTTTGGTGTTCGAGTGCCTCCGTTAAATAAATTGTATTCCACACACTAATGGCATTAATAATGATATTTAGGGTGCTGGCACGTTGTAATTGATGCTGCATTGTTCGTTCTCGCAGCTCGCCTTATTTCCCAAAGAAAATCGCAGGTGCTAGAGCATTCATTTTGCATTTTTGCTATTGATTTCGCATAGTTGGTCTTATACTGTACGATGCACTATTCAAATTGTTAGCTTTATAATCCGAGTCTGGCACCTACTTCTGCATACTCTATATCATTTCTTTCTGCATTCCAATTATCCCCTGTTTGTCCGTCCCATATCGCTCCTGTTTCAACAAAACCGACAGACGCAAATAAATTCCGGACGGCTTCGTTTACCATCCAATATGATGTAGCAATTGCATCGGCTTTTCCTTGTGGAAACGACTTTATGTAATCAATAACTTTCATCATTGCTTGTTTGCCAAATCCTTTGCCTTGATGCTTTTTATCAATCATAAAGCGATTAAGTCCATAAGTAGATTTATCTCCATATTTTTCACATAAAAATGCACTTTCCGCCAGTTCGAAAAATCCAATATCGACATATCCTATGACTTCATCATTGTTGCATATAGCGAAGATCATAGGAGGTTTTTCGTCGTTGAGTATCTTTACATAGGCTTTAGCCAAACAATATATGCTGGAATCCACATTTCCTTTCTGCTCGTCTGTTATACTTAACTTCAACACTGCCTCAAAATTATCGGGGGTAATTTTTCTTAATTCAATCATTTTTCTTCCCTACTTCCGAAAATATAAATTCGCTGCATCTACCCGTAACGCTAGGGGAGTTTTATGCTAGTTTCATTCCAATTCATTTGTGAATCTCTCTCCCTCTGAACTGCTATATTTTGTATTATCTTATTCAACTAAACTGTCGCTTTAGTTGAATAAGGATAAGCGCGTTCATTAAACACTCGCGCCCCATTGTGGATGATCTTTTTCTATTGAATAGTATCGTTGTACTGTGCAGCTGGAAAGTTGTCTTTTTAAAGATAAGCGCCCTTACAAATCAAAAAGAGATAGTGGGTTAATCCTTTACACCTTCCTTGCATATTTCACTAACTAGTTGTTTTCCTTATTTTTCAGTCCAAACCTATTACAATTTTCATATTGAGGCTTTGAATTCCTTGTTTTTTGCATTAGACCCTAATAAATTTTTCAGAGGTATCTAATTATTATGTCGTTTGTTAACTACAATCGTAATGAACTCCGGCAAATAGCTGGGAGTACATCCTTTTGCTACTATTTCATCTTTGTAAAGACCCGTTTCTTCACCCAGTTTAATACAACGTGCACGATTCATTTCATCATAAACGCCTATCCAGCCTGCAGTGAAATTCATAGCCCATTGAACTTCCGGTTCTTCCTGCGTAATATTAGCTTCTATTGCAGCTAGCAAATCTGCGGTGTTATCAGGCGGTGTTTGTCCAGTCCATCTCAATCGCCCTTGATAATACCAGAAAGCTCGCCTTTGAAGAGCAGAAGGACTATTTTCCCATGACTCCATCAATTCAATATTCTTCTTGTCTTTGGTGAGCTGATTAGCCATTAACCAATCCATTAAGTTATTTCGCTCATCAAAAGCGTGAGTCTGCATATCCTTATCAAGCTGATTTAGCACATCTTGTGAAAGAAGTTTTTTGTCCATAATTAAGATTGCTAATAATCTAGGCAAGAACTCTTCGGTTAACCAAAGTTCCATAGCTAGTTCGTGATCTTTTTTGATGTCCTTGGCGATTTTTCTTAAGTCACCTAGCTTAGTTTTACTATTGATCTGAGGTAGAATGTTTTCTGCTTTTGAAGAGCGTTTTATTTCTGTACCTTTTTTTTCATCCATTTTATACAACTCCTTCATTAAAGTACTGTTTCATAATATGTCCTTGACGGGATATATCGTATTAAAGCTTTCTCCATCTATAATTAAAGAGCAGCCATCTTTAATATAATAATAACATTTACTACCTTTTAACTGGATACTAAAAGAGCATTCCTTTTTAAAGAAACACAACCGTTTGTTGAATACAAAATAAACTGCACTCTTTAAATAACCTGTCCGTTAGTTCAATAACTGCAACATAACGGGCATTTATTTCTTGTTAAATCAACGCAACGCGTTTGTTGAAAAAGAACCTATAGTAAAATATTATAAATAGTCAATTATGCTTTAAAACCTCAGCAAGTTTATACAAGGAATGGTAATGGATAATTTGATAGTTCCGTCCTTCCTTTTGCAAGTAATTTTTATCGCAAAACTGCTTAAGTACATGCAATAAGTGCCGATAGGATACACCTAAATAATCACAAACAGTTATGTGTTTCTCCTTATAAATTCCTTCATCTGCAGTTTGCAAAATGAAATCCGCAAGCCGGTTTTCAAGCGGGAAAGCGAGGCTTTGCGAATACTTTGCTGCCCTAAGTGTAGCTTTTACACTTAAAAATTTGGTTAATTCACGAAGAAATTTTGCATCCTCCATTAATTTTGTACGATATCGATAAAATGGAAGCGCAAAACAAATAGTCTTCGTTGATGCTTGAATCCCCTTTGTATAATACACATCATTTAATAATTCCATATCCCCAATGTAGTCTTTGGCATTGATAAAATTAATTAAGGATACTTTTCCATTTTGATGTGTTACATATATTTTAGCTGTTCCTTCCATTACATAAAATAAAAAATCCGGTCTCATGCCCTCTTGAATAATCCATTCATCTCTTTGATATTCGTGTACTTCTATAAATTCATCAACTTGAAAGCCAAATAAGTATGCTATTGAGTTATTTTCCAAATACATTCTTTTTTTTTCATCTTTATAAACTTCCATATTCCACCTCAAAACATGAGATATCTCATATTATTCATATTTCTTTACATGATATCATGCATTCAACGAGGGGGAATAAAAATGAACGCACAACGCTGGATGAGTATACGTTTTTTTAGTTTTTTTCTAACATGGGGTATTTTTCTACCTTTTTGGTCAGGGTGGATGATTTATACAAAGGGAATTACCGTGTCACAAGCTAGCTTGATTATGAGTTTCGGATTAATCGCAAGAGGCTTGTCCACATTATTTGCATTTCCTTATTTATCAGGAAGATTTAGCAGTAAAACCTTATTAAAAGTGGCTGGAATCGGCACACTGGTTGCACTTCTTTGTTATATTCCGACAAGCTCCTTTACTGGTCTACTAATAGTAACCATCTTTTTACACTTATTTTATCCAGCTTTGTTGCCTACTTTAGAAAGTGCTGCCAGTGTCCTTGTGCAAAGTAAACAATTAAGACACTATGGAAGAAGTCGTCAATGGGGATCTATTGGTTTTGTCTCAGTCGGCTTGATTTTAACCATTTTAACAGGGATGTTTGGGGATGGAGTTATTTTTTGGGCACTATTACTTGGGATGATTGGTTTTGTGTATCTTGGTTTTATGAGTGCACCCGGTATTTTATCTGAAAAACCGCAAGTAGACCAAACGCAAAACGTAGGCATGTTACATTTATTCCGTATCAAACATTTTGGTTTAGTACTCGTAATTGTCATTTTACTGCAAGCAGCACATGCCACTTATTACAATTATGGCTATATTTTTCTAAAAGATATCCATGCACCAATATACTTAATTGGTCTCATTATAAATATTGCCGTGATTTCAGAAATTGTATTCTTCTCAATAGCGGATAAACGATTTAGCGGATTTTCAGTTGGCACTTTATTAACATTAGCAGCAATTGGTTCTTCCATTCGCTGGATATTAGTGTTCGCCTTCCCAAATGTACTTGTTTTCAGTGTCGCACAAATTTTGCATGCATTCTCGTTTGCTATGGCGCATTATGCTTTTATGAGATACTTAATCAACAACATCTCACAAGCTCAAGTTTCGCAAGCCCAAGGCATATATTCAACGCTTGCGCTTAGCTGGAGTACAGCACTGTTTACCATTTTAGGAGGCTATTTATACGAAGTTGAGCCAAGATATGCCTTTCTCGGCATGATTATTTGTACACTACCAGCAATGTTTATTGCGCTTGTATATCGAAAACTGGAACTTAAAGGTTAATGTAAAATACACAAAAAAAAAATGAGCTGGGAAATGTATCTCCAAGCTCATTGTATTTTCATGCCTCTCTCTTACTAAGCACCCGTAAGTTGAATAACTAAGCTCTAAGCTTATTTGTGATCCTCAATAGTTTCAATATCACTAAGAAAAATTAAACCATTTCTTTTTATCGTGTATCTTACGAAGTATATCTTATCTTTCTGAATTAAATTCATTACCATTGGTTCCCTAACTATTACTTTAATTTCTTCTTGATGTCCCACTGGGGCATTGGGGTTAAATCCCTTTATCCATGCTTCCTTGTTATCGTTAGAATACCCTTTTTCAGTGACAGTAAAATCAGTTACAGTTAACACAGACGAAAAAGAATTATAAATAAAAAAAACAATCAAAAAGGCAACAGAGATTGTTATAGCCGACAATAAAATTCTTTTACTCTTCATAAAATTCCCCTTCCTACAATATCGTGCCGCTTTAGTTCAATAAGAAAAACTTTACTCCTTCTTGAAGTAAAGCACCCGTTAGTTGAAGAAGAAACTCAGTACTAGCGGTAAGAATAACAGACTAATTGCAGTGAAAATAAGTATGGTAGAAATCAATTTCGGTAGTTTTTCTCTATCTTTTCCTTTATTCCTTCCGCTAAATTGCAATTTATTTCTATATAGCACCAAAAACAGAATAAGAATAGAGACATAAGGCGTCCAACCATATCTTTCAATATCAATGCCAATCTCTAAATATATACTTCCGAAAAAAATAACCCATATGCTACTAACAAATGCGAATATAACTAAAATTATTGCTGACTCTAAAAAAACTCTCATAGTACTCTCCTAATTTATATCTAATTAGTTTTACCCTTTATGTCACTAAACGCTGCTTTAGTTCAATAAGAAAAAAGGTTATACCCCTTTTTGAAGTAAAGTACCCGTTAATTAAAGAATTTGTTATCTTTTTCATTCTAAAACAAATCCAAAACGTAGGGATATATGTATTGTAAAGTCAGAATAAAAAGAGCAATCAAGCCTATTGTGGATATTAAAAACACCCAAACCTTTTTTATCTTTATCTGTACAAAAGCAGATACCAACACAAGAATATTAAAAATCACAATCATTGAAACCCAAACTCCATAAGTTTGATCTGGGTCTGGTGCAGCAATGCTAAACATTGGACCTATACCAATAAGATTTACTAATATGAATAACAATCCGTGTACCAAATATACAGCTGCCTTAAACAATTAAACCACCTGCTCTCTCTAGTCTCAATCGGTAGTTAAACAATCCTTACTCCCTTAAATGGTCCGTTTGTTGAACAAAACCTAAACAATCTTCTACCTGTATTTTACCATAAGAACACTTTATCCTTCTTGCACTAAACCGCCCCTTTAGTTTAAATGTAACATTTCGCAATGCATACCTGAGATCTACTTAATGTTTTAGGCCTAAAAATAGACCATCGAGATAATGGCCATGTTTTGCTAAAGCACCTGTTAGTTGAATAAGCACCTTCTCTTTTACTACACTTTTTCGTAGATATGCGTATTAGATTTTAATCGTATTTTGTCCACCCATAAGTCAAACTTTATGTATCAAGTGGAATTAGCGAGAAATTATTATCCAATCTTAATGAAACTTAAGAGGAATTTCTTAATTAGGTGTAGAAAAATATATGTGCAAACAAAACATAGGAGGCTACTATGACTAATTTAATTTCACATATTGCTACACTGGAAATACCCGTTACTAATTTAGAAGAATCTATAGAGTTTTATATCGATATCCTTGGTGCCGAGGTCCACTTTCAAGGTGAAAAAAATGCTATGCTTACTATGAAATCAAAAGGAGTTCCAACTATTTTCTTGGTTGAAACTGAAGAAATTAATGGATTATCATTTAGAAATACTAATACTAATATCGTTCATAGCATAATTGACTTTTATACTCCTTCCTTAAAAGAGTTATATGAGTGGCTTGAAGAAAAACAAGTTCAAGTTGGCCCTTTAAATTTACAAGGCGAATTTGGTGGCTTTGGATTTAAAGATCCTTCTGGAAATTGGTTAAGTGCCTGCAATATCCTTCACCCAGAACAGTAAAAATTTTTTTTACTGTTTTATTTACTGGCGTAATTTTTTTGCGCCTTTCTTTCTATTACACACGATGAGTCAAATACGGCATAAAAACTCCCATTTTCTTCTTCAGCTAACCTCCCCCTTATTTTAAGTACATTCTTTCACAAAGTTAACATTAGAGATTAAAAAGCAATCTTAAAGACAAAATTAGCGGAAAAATCGAACTAACCTTCGTTTTTAGTTATAGAACTGGAAAAAATATACTTACTCACTCTATTCTTACCAAATTCTAACTTTCTTTACCTAACTTTTTAACCTTGAGTAGTTAATATAGGGACATAGAGCGAAAGGGGATTTTCATTATGTTAAAAAGTTTCGAGGTAATTGCACCATTATTTGAGGGACAAGCTAATGAACGTTTTCAGTTTAAAGTGAACATTGATGGAAACGACTATCGAGGGAATTTCCATAATGATGAAGTTCACTGGTTCCATCCACAACCACAACACAAAGCTGGATCCATTGTTCGTGAATTAATAAGTAACCATTTAACATCCTAAAAAGAGTGGGCCAACTATAAAGCCCACTTTTTTTAGTACTTTTCTTATGATGGAAGTGCGTATGACATCAGCATCTACATACCGCCATTCACTCAAACGATCATTCTCTTAACGCTTCATTTCATCCTCCTCTACCCCGCTTGCAATCTGATTCATTAGGGACCAAATCTATTAATAAGAAGGAGTCCAAAGACAAAAATATTATCTTTTTAGGACTCCTTTTACTTATCGTTCGATTTTTCTACATACATAAATCATTTCATAGCTATCGTTACTAATTGGTGTTTCATTCCAATCTTTGTACACATGCAATATTTCGAAATTATTTTCCGTTAATAACCTTTCCATTTCCTGCGGGTATGTATATCGCAAACTAATATTCGTTCTTTTTTCATCTATTACTCTTCCATCTACATCTTTAAATTTTCTTAACGTAGTGTAATATTGAATTTGACTTAATGCGTCGTAATTACTAATGGTATAAACGTCTACCTCTTTATTGCATGTAGTGTCATTATACGTTTTCCAATATTCTTCCGTACTCGGTTGCAGTAATTCTTCGGCATTTGGAAATCTTGTTCCGAAAATAAACACTCCATCCGCTTCTAAATGTTTATGAATAGAAGACAAAAGCATATTTTGTGATTCATTGGTATGAAAATGTTGAATTGAGTTTCCAACCATATAGATTAATGGACTTTTACAATTTATATTTAATACGGTGCAGTCTTGCTCTAGCCAGTCAATATGCAGATCCAGTTCTTGCACCTTTTTCTTCGCTTGTTCTAGCATACCTGCATGCAAATCCACCCCGATTAAGTGGAAGCCCTGACTAGCTAACGGAATAGTAATTCTTCCTGTACCACAAGCCAAATCAATAATAGGACCGCTCTTTTTGGAAGCCCATTGTTCTAAAAAGGGCAGTTCGCCGATATATGCATTATTTTCTATATCATACGAAACTGGATCATCATACTCTTCTAGGTTTTCAGTAAATATTGGATTGATCATAAAAGAAAATCTCCTTAGTCATTGCCATTATTTTTTATAGGAATATATAAATCGACCTTACATTTTCCCTCGGGATCATCTGCTGGGTTATTCATATTAAACTCTAAGGTATATCTATTAAAATCTGCCTCATATTCGCTATTAGGCAACCATTTTTCAAATAAGAATTGATATGCCAAACTCAATTTTTCAGGTGTCTCATAAAAAGGATACAAAGCATAAAGTCCACCATCCAGCTTTTTATATTGGATATCAGAATTATTTTCTTTATTGAAATCTTTTGGGATAGTAACACAAGCATCGTGTCGACAATTACTTCCTTCTACTAAACTTGGATTATCTAAAGAAATGCCAATAAAGTGCTGAGACGGCGGAAAAAGTTCCTTTTGTACAGCCCATTGCATTAATTTTTCCCAATGTTCTTGCGGTTCAAAATAGCTGCCAATGCGTCGAATATATGCTACTTCGTAGTCAGGTAAACTTTTAATCGATACATTCATTGTGTCTTTTTTCCTTTCGAAAGTGGATGTTATTGATTTTATTGAAACAACCATTGCTTCACGTTATTTTCAAGGTCTTTATTTTTCCACGCAATTATAGCTTCTATTTCTCCTAATTCTTTTACTTGAGACTGAAAAAACAAGTCTCCTAAAAAATATGCTAATCTACTGTAACCAAACTTTTGCCCTCCGTTAATGGAAAACCATTCACGAAATAGTGCGTCTCGGCTTAATATTTCATAATCCTTAGCAAATGCCTTTTTTATAGCTTCTACATTTTCTTTAGCAAAAGTTAACCATTCATATCCTTGCCCGTCATAAGAAAAGTAGATAGAAGGGTGAACATTTGGAACTGTTTGGCGTGAGAAATGTGTTGCTACTCCTTCTCGGTAAAGCCCAATAAGTAGATTTGTCCAATGGACGGTTGCCCAATCCATTCCCGCGCGATCAGAAATAATATTTTGAGCTACGTGACCAAATTCATGTGCAACAATTACGCTTAAATGATCAGGGTCCGGCGATAACTTTTCTAAAGCAAACGTAATATCTGGAATGATTTTGTGATTCGTATAAGCATTCGATCCAAATCCGCCAACGATTAAATTTATATCAACAGGAAAAGTAATTTGATACAACTTCTCATATTCCGCTACTATTTCCTCAATGATCGGTAATATATTCTCATGCACTTTTTTAATAGTTGCAAAATATTGAGGGTATTTTCTGATCGATTCTGTATGTCTTTCCTCTGTATCCTTACAGTGTAAAAGAAAGTAATGAGCAAAAATAGTCGGATACTCCGCATAGTAACTTCTTAGAAAGTTGATAGATGGTTCATAATTCTGAATAAAATGTGGAATTGTATCAATTATTTTCAATGTATGAACGCTCCTTTATGCTAGAATCGGACTTTTGCGATGAAGAATCGCATCCAAATCATATATTCTTAAACTGAATTAATTCACTAATAGAATGAACGGGACTCTACTTTCTAGCCCTTATAGCATCTGCCGCTAAAATACTGTCTTTCAAATAATGCTGGATCTCTACGTTATTTATAATTTCATCCGTCGTCATCCAATGAACCGATTCCACTTCATCCGGACTTTTTATGTACGGTTCCCCTTTATCAAATTCACATAAAAAAACGATATCCACTACCTCTTTTCCATTCGCCAATACAAAGGAAGTATTTCGTACATATCGAACAGATTCTTTCACTTCAACGCCTACTTCTTCAAACAATTCCCGCCGTAATGTTCTTTCTAAAATATCATTAGAATCACCTTCTTGTTCGACGGTTCCACCTACTAATGATAATTCTCCTCCCGCATGTGCTTCCTTTGTACTTCTTCTGATTAAAAGCCACTTATCCCCTTTCAATACAGCAGCCTCCACATTTATTAGAAACATTGGTAATCCCCTTTCATAAACCCATTATGTAATCTTCGTGATAAATTACGATTTCTCCTGTCCAGTTTATAAGAAGAATAAAAAAACTGACGCACCTATAAAAGGCCGTCAGTTTTTTCGTTCTTGAATAGGGAAATTATTTCTTGTCCTCAGACTTTTTTCTTTCCGAATAATCTCTTATATCGGTGAAATCCGTCTCTTCCCCAAATTCAGTGCCATAATTCACATTTCTGAATCCTCGAGCATCTCTATCCACTTCTACGTCTCTTGATGGTTCAAATAAAAGTGGCAAGCAGATAAGTCCGCTTAATCCGACAAGTGCATAAATAAATCTTGAGATACCTGTCGTTTCTCCTCCAAATATAGACGATATTAAGTCATATCTAAAAAAGCCGATTAAACCCCAGTTAATAGCACCAATTATGACTAGTACTAAAGCAATTCGATGTATTGTTCTCATTGTGATTTACACCTCCTTCAACTTCATTGAAACGCTCCCTTATCTTTCGCCAAAAATAAACTTTCATACATCCAAGCACTTCGACTATAAAAACTGGAGTATGACGTAATATTGGCATATAATTTCAATAATGAAACATGCTATTGGAAAGGAGAAATGAAAATGCAATATCGTATCGTGGAAAGAAATGCTTTTCAAGTAATTGGAGTGAACCGAGAATTTCCTTATGAAGTAGAAGGTGGAGGCATACAAGCTTTTCAAAACTTTTGGAATGCTATTCACGAAAATGGAACCTTCGATCAATTAGAGCAATTGAGAAGTGGAGAAACAAAAGGACTTTTAGGTATTTGGGCAGAGGTGAATAAAGAAGAAAATAAAATGGACTATTATGTTGCTGCAGAATATAACGGTGACGTGCCAGAAGGATTAAAAAGTATAGACTTTCCAGCCTCTAAATGGGTCGTTTTTGAAGTACAAGGTTCCTTTCCCTCCGCAATTGCAACTACATGGGAAAGAATTTATTCGGAATGGTTTCCTTCTATTGGATATATACCGAGTGAAATACAACCGTTTGAAGTATACATAGAAACGGACCCGAAAAATTCAAATGCCTATAATGAAATTTGGGTTGCTATTGAGTAAAATTTTACTGTCCTATTTAGAAGTTTTTCCTAGATTGCTCTGAATATGCTTTACGGCATAGCACAATATAGGGATAGTTTGTTGTAGTGGACAATCAATCCTCCATACACTGCAAATATTAAAAATTATGCATATAGGCTAAAACTAATGGAGCTTTCTTAACTTAAAACGCACTATCCCCAAAAAGCGTCTCTACAATAAACTGTAGAAACGCTTTTACAACCAACAACTTATACAATTGACTTCATTTTATCCTTTTTCAGAAAACTAAATTTCGTTTCGGACAAAATAATCGCAAAAAGTATTAAACAAGCACCGACAATCATTTTAAACGTCATCACTTCACTTAATATGATAACCGAAAACGCCATGCCCCAAAAAGATTCCGTGGAAAGAATAATAGCCGCCTTTGTTTCGGTTGTGTACTTTTGCGCAACGGTTTGCATTAAATAAGCAATCGTTGTGGAAAAAATCCCAAGATAAAGAAGGTTCAACATCACTTCTGTCTCGATAGAAAATGCACTCTCTCCTCTAAATGCAACCACAATCCAGCCAATAATAGCTGCTACAACCATTTGAACAATCGTGATTACAACTGGATCTTCTTCTTTAACAAACCTTGCTGTATAAAAAATATGAAAGGCAAAGCCAACTGCACAGCAAAGTGTCAGCAAATCTCCAACGTTGACCTCTGAAGATAATTTAAGCGATAATACCGCCACACCAATCACCGCTAAAACTGCTCCACCCAACTCATACATATCCATTTTTCTTTTATATAATAAAAACCCTATAAAAGGAACAATCACCACATTTACTGCCGTTAAAAATGCATTTTTGGAAGGCGTCGTATATTGTAGTCCTACCGTTTGAAGAGCGAAAGCTACATATAAGAAAATCCCCAAAATTGCTCCCCTAATTAGCGTACTTTTCTTCATTTTCGTTAACTTTTTATAAAATACAATACATAAAATAATTGCACCAATTAAAAATCTTCCAGCTAAAATTTGATAGGGCGTATAATATTCAAGTGATACAGCACTTGCAACGAACCCGCTTCCCCATATAATTGCCGTTGCTACAAGCAATATTTCACCGACATATCTTTGCACATAGACCACCAACCTTTATTCAATATTCCTAGTATAGCGCATAAAAGCGTCTTGCTTCTACAAAATTTCTTTCATAGAAGCAGACGCTTTTATATTATGCGATGGTACTAATGTATTTTTCTGTTGTCTTCGTAGGAAAATATTATTGGCAATTAATGAAAATATAATAAAAGTAATCCCAATTAATTCAACATAATTTACTTGAGTCCCTTGTACAAGTGAAATAACAAGCGTTGTAACAGGAACAAAATTAATAAATAACAGACCGTTTAATGGAGTCAAAATACTAACACCGACATTCCAACCAATGAGTGCAATAAGCCCTGGAAAAATAATCATAAACAATAAATGCGGACTAACAATCGTAATTGTTTCCATACTTGGTACACGCACATAACCAGTAAGGGTAAGAAGTAAAACGATAACACCTGCAGAAATCGTGCCAAGTAGACAGCTTAATGTAGAGTAGCGTAACGCAGACCACCCGCGGAACTGACTTCCCCCCATTGTGTAAACAACCCATCCGATAACCGCGATCAATATAAGAATAGAAGGAACAATATTATTCGTTGCGGATAAAAAAGCACCAAAATTACCTTTTGTAATAACGAGCGCTGCACCAATAAATGCGATTAAAACACATACTAATGTGAACGTATATGGTCTACGTCTATAAAGCATCCATACAATCACAATCGATATCATAGGCATTAATGATTCCATAATCGATGCGACCATTACTCCAGGTTCTCCTAGTAAATCTTCACCCCAGAAAATGAGTAAGTTATAAACGGTGAATGCCATCGTACCGAAAAACCATAAGGACAATCCCTTACCTTCTAATTGAAATGCTTGTTTTCCTTCTTTCCAAAATAGTAGTAATACTAAAATGACCGTTACTGCGCCATAACGGATAATAGTAAAATAAAACGGATCTATATATTGAAAAGCATCATGTGCAACGGGAAACATTGCGCCCCACGACACACTCGCAATAAGACATAAAATAGCTCCTAATAGAACATTACTTTTCACAACACATCTAACTCCTTCACATAATAGCCATACTTATTAAACCTTACTTCCTGCTATCATGTAAAACGAATATTAATGATGCTTACTATCACTATTAGTGATATCATGATAATTACAAATAAAATTTTAGGAGAGTGGTGAAAAATGGAATTTAAAGACTTAGAAATTTTTCAAATGGTTGCGGAAAAAGGTACGATTACAGAAGCCGCAAAAACATTAAGTTACGTACAGTCAAATATTACTTCCCGAATCCATAAACTCGAAACAGAGCTAAACACCCCATTATTCAATCGCCATAATCGGGGCATGAGTTTAACCCCAGAAGGAAAAAAGTTATTAGTCTATTGTGAGAAAATATTGACGCTGACGAATGAAATGAGAAAAGTAGTACAAAGTGGGGACGATCCTTCTGGAAAGCTAGAAATAGGATCCGTAGAAACAGTCATTCATTTACCAACCATATTATCTAGCTATACGAAGCAGTATAAAAACGTGGATTTATCTCTACTAACAGGCGTTACAGTCCAATTACAACAAGCTGTATTGGATCATCGTTTAGACGGCGCTTTTATTACAGAAACAGAAAGACACCCCGACCTTGTATCCCATGATGTCTTTCAAGAAGAGCTTGTCTTAATTTCTGACAATAGCTCAACTACGCTAGACCAATTAATCCATAAGCCCTTCCTTTGTTTCAGCAAAGGGTGTGGATATCGTGCCAGACTAGAAACCTGGTACAACGATCAAAACATTACTCCACAAAAAGTAATGGAGTTTGGGACATTAGAAACCATCTTAAGTAGTGTTGTCATAGGACTTGGCATTACATTCGTACCAAGATCTGCTGTTTCCCACTTAGAAAATAGAGGGCTCATTCAATGTCATATCCTTCCCGAAAAATATAGTAAAATCAAAACCGTCTTCATCAGACGATCCAATGCTTATCTCACGTCCACAATCGAAAAGTTTATCGAAACGATTGAACATACGGAAAAGGGACCAACAGAGCCACTATCTTTCATTTCTAATTTAAATTAGATTGTCCAAGTTTTAAGATTTATTGTCCAGCTATCGGTTAAGATTGTCCAATTTTCATTGATTATTGTCCAATTTTCATTGGTCATTGTCCAACTCTGCAAACATGATTCTTCCTAACGCCAAAAAGCGCATTTTTCTACAATCAACTTGTAGAAAAATGCGCTTTCTATTTAAGAAATAATCATATTAATAAGTAACACGCCTGCTAGACCAACTAAGGAAAGAATCGTTACCATGACAGACCATGTTTTAATCGTTTTCCCGATAGAAAGATTGAAGTATTCTTTATAAATCCAGAATCCTGCATCGTTCACATGGGAGAACGTAATACTTCCAGCACCAGCAGCTAACACCATTAGCTCTGGACTTATACCAGTTATTCCAACTAAAGGTGCCGCAATACCTGCAGCCGTCATACCAGCCACCGTAGCTGAACCTACAGCTACTCGTAAAATAGCAGCGATTAACCAAGTTAGAAGTAATGGAGAAAGTGTGGAGCTAGCCATAATGTCTGCAATATATTGATCAATATGACTATCGATTAATACTTGTTTAAATGCACCACCAGCAGCGATGATCAATAAAATCATGGCAATCCCGCTTACTGCCTCTGTAACCGATTGCATAACTTCTTTCATTTTTTTGCCGCGATTTAAGCCAAACGTAAAGAATGCGAAAATCACCGATAATAATAAAGCAACATTGGCATTACCAATAAAATCAAAGAACGGCATAACAGCTGAATCTGGTGCTGCGATGACAACAATTACATGAGAAGCGATTAAAATAACCGGCATTAACGCTGTAATAAGACTTGTAGCAAATCCAGGCATTTCTTCTTCGGTGAATTCTTTCGGATTAAAAAGTCCTTTTGGAATTTCAACTTCTAAAGATTCCTTCTTGAAAAACTTCGTAAATACTGGTCCACCAATAATAATCGCAGGAATCGCGATGATGATTCCATACACTAATGTTTTCCCGATATCTGCATTGAACACACTAGCAATTGCTGTTGGTCCTGGATGCGGAGGAACAAAACCATGCATCGTAATAAGAGCTGCGATTACCGGCATCCCAATATATAGAACTGGTACTCCAGCTGCAGTAGCAATCGTAAATACTAAAGGAATTAATACAACAACTCCTGTTTCAAAAAACAATGCAATCCCAACAACAGAAGCGGTCAAAACAGCTGCTAACTGAACTCTCTTTTTCCCAAATGCATGGATAAGCGTTGTTGCAATACGCTGTGCTCCACCTGAGTCTGTCATTAACTTACCAAGAATTGCTCCGAAGATTATGATCATTGTCAGGCTTCCAAGTGTTCCACCTAAACCACCTTGAACAGATGTCATTGCTTCAATTGGCGACATACCTTCTAAAATACCTACTACAAGAGAAACTAGTATAAGCGAGATAAAAGCATTTAACTTAAATACAATCATTAATAGAAGTAAAAGTGCTACCCCTATACAAATGGATACTATTGGCATTCGAATTCCCCATTTCGAGTTAGAAGTTTGTCCCCATGTGTTTCACGGGGACATTTCTTATTTATTTGCATATAAACGTACAAATTTTGTCATAATGGATTCCATTGTTTGTTGCATCTCTTCCATCACAGTAGAAAGATGTGGCATTTTTTTATCCTCAAAAGCATTTTGCAAATAAGTAACTGCAGCCATTGATACTTCCGTATTCACATTCACTTTGCAAATCCCAAATTGGACGGCTTGTTTCACGATTTCATCAGGAGTTCCTGATCCACCATGCAGCACAAGTGGTACGGCAACAGCCTGCTCTATTCTCTCTAATAGAGGCAGATCAATTTTCGGTTCCCCTTTATACATACCATGAACCGTTCCGATAGCAGCTGCTAAAAAGTCGACACCTGTTTGCATAACAAAATCTTTGGCAGATTCCGGATCGGTTAATGTACCATCTCCTTCTTCTTCATCAGAAAAATCACCTTTAGCTAAAGAACCAATTTCTGCTTCTACTGATACACCAGCCATATGCGCTATTTCTACAATTTCCTTCGTACGACGGATATTTTCTTCTATATCGTAGGCAGATCCGTCGAACATAACAGATGTGAATCCTGAGCGAATTGCACGAATAATGGACTCTTTTTCATATGCATGATCTAGATGAAGTGCAATAGGAACCGGAGACTTTTCCGCTAGTGCTTTCACAAGTGCAGCAAAACCTTCTACATCTACAGTAGGAAAATAGCGCTCACCTAATGCGATAATTACTGGTTGGTTTTCTCGTTCGGCAACGCGAATGGCTGCTTGAACTGTTTCCAAGCTGTATACGTTAAATGCAGCAACTGCATATTTACCGGCTTGCGCATTTTTTAATATCTCTTTTGTATTGACTAACATGTAAGTCCCCCCAGCTGATTACTTATTTAAAATTTCTACCGTATCTTTTAAAGTTGTAACGGCACCTACATTACCTGGGAAAATAACATATGCGATTCCAGGGAATTTACTTTCTTCCCCTGTAAACCATACTGGGATTCCAGGTTGGATTTGACCAGCAACCGTTGCACGTTTTACTTCTAACCCTTTCGTTCCGATATCACTAGATGTGATACCACCTTTTGCGACAATATAATTTGGACGCACGGTTAATCTTTGAACGATACTTGTAACTGCATCAGAGATTTTAACCGATAGTTTTAACTCTTCTTCTTTTTTTCCTTCGCCTAAGTCCAGTCTTTCGCGATTTGTGTAAACAGTAACTGTTTTACCTTCACGAATGAAGTTTTCAGTAGTTGAAATTACACGATCAATTTCTTCTTGGAATTTTTCAGGCTGCAATACAAGATGCGTATTAAATTCAATGAATTCGATGAAATCGCTTGTTTTCAATACTTCCAGTTGCTCCGTCGTTTTTTTCACATGGGATCCAACTAGTATTAAACCACCATGATTTGTTTCTTCTTGTATTAACTCTTCTCTTGTAAGTAATGCTTTATTGCTTACTCCACCAATCACTTTTGTAAGAGCAGCTGCACTTCTAAACATAAATTGTTTGCCAGATTTCATCGCTTTAGCAAGTGCAATAACAAAAATTTCAACATCGACATAATCTACTGCATTCACAACAATTTTGTTAAAATCTGTTACTTGAAGCAATTGATTTGTAATACCTTCTATATCAAGTGAACGTAAACTTTTTAGAGAAATATATGTTGTGTTTTCTGCTGTGAAATTACCAGCTGATTTTTCTTCTACATATTCACCTAAATGCGATTTTGTATAACCAAATGTTCTGTCTTTTGCAAATTCAGTCTCTCCGGCAGGTACTAAATATTCCTCGTATTGTACATAGTGGATATTATCGACTGTGAAGCGACCACCTTCTTTGAAAAACGGAATAATTACTTCTCCGTCAAAGTTGATATTCGAAGTTGCTTCAATTGTGTCTTTTAATACTTCCGTTTCCAGTGGGTAATGACCTCTTAAAGTAGAATCTCCACGACTAATAACAATAAACTCTTTGCTTTGTTTTTTTGCCACTTCTGCGATATTTGTTGCTATTTCAATATGTGCTTTTTTTGTTTCTGCGGCAGTAAAGCCACGAGAATTAGTTAGTATAAAAAACATGGAATTCTCTTCTTGGAACCCTTTTTCTATACTTTCTACCGACCAATCTGTGTAAACAGAAATTCCATGAACCGTTTGTACACCTGTTGGGTCATCGTCTAATACGATGATCTTTTTATTTAAATCAGCTAATTGGCTAGCAAGCATATCTTTGACGTTTTGTGTATCCACTGCTTGGATATTTCCTAAAACTTCTTCAGCTAGTCGCTTTTCTGTGCTATTTATTGTTGTCATGGCTTAAGCTCTCCCAACTTCAACATTTGCAAGTTTTTCAAAGTATTGCACAATACCACCGTGATCGTCTGCTGCTTTCCCATCTATTTTCAATGCGTGGAAAATTTCTAACAGTTGGCTAGATAATGGCATTGGTACACCAATACTATGTGCTGTATCCATAACGTTTGTGATATCTTTCATATTAATATCAATTCTTCCGCCAGCTACGAAATTACGATCTAAGATTAATGGCACTTTCGCATCTAGTACCGCACTTCCTGCAAGTCCGCCACGAATTGCTTGATACATTTTTTCTACATCAATACCTGCTTTTGCCGCTAATACTAATGCTTCTGACATCGCTGCGATATTTAAGTTGACGATTACTTGGTTAGCTAACTTCGCTGTAGTTCCGCTACCGTTGCCTCCCACTAATGTAACTTCTGCTCCCATCGCATAAAGAACATCTTTTACTTGCTCAAATACCTTTTCTTTACCACCGACCATAATTGCAAGCGTACCATCTTTTGCTTTTGGTTCTCCTCCACTAACTGGTGCATCAAGCATTTCGACTCCTTGTTTTTCAGCAGTTGCTGCAAGTTCTTTAGAAACAACTGGAGTAATCGAACTCATATCAATAATGATCGAACCTTTTTTAGCCCCGCCAAGTACGCCATTGTCTCCTAGTACAACTTGTTGAACATGATGAGAAGCAGGAAGCATTGTAATAATTACGTCACTATTTTCGCCGATTACTTTGGCAGAATCGCCTGCTGTTGCACCAGCATCTATTAAAGTTTGAACCGCCTCTTTGTTTAGATCGTTCACCATAACTTCGTACCCTTTAGCCAATAAGTTCAATGCCATAGGTTTCCCCATGATTCCTAAACCGATAAAACCAATTTTTTTTGACATAAGAAATTCCTCCTAGTATAAATAATATTCCCTGTTCGGCTATATAAAATTCTAATCATTTAATATGAATTGAAACCGTTTGCAATAATCTTTACGAAATAATTGTATACCTTTTTTTATTTTTTGTACACATTTTTATAATTTTCGTGCACAAATTATTCACAATATAGAGTTATGCTTTCTTTCTCTACCTATATTTGATAAGTTAATACTAATGAGGTTGAAGTAATTAGGGGTGACAATAATGATCCAGAACGATAAAAATACTCGCTTTGCTTCCAAACAAGCGTATGAAATAATACGAGATCGAATTTTGAATGGAGATATGCCAGGCGGCACAAAAATTGTAGAAGAAAAACTTGCGACTGATTTAGGATTTAGCCGTACTCCTATAAGAGAAGCCTTACGTCAATTAAACTACGAAGGACTCATCGTCAATAAAAAAGTAGTAAAACCTACCGAAAAAGATTTACGCAACTTATTTCAAGTAAGAAGCCTGTTAGAAGGTTTTTCAGCAAAAGCTGCAGCAACCTATTTGCCAAAAGAAGAGCTAGGTGAGCTTGCTAACTGCATTGCAATTGGTAGAGAAGGAACAGTTGAAGAAATCATGACTGCAAATGAGCGTTTTCATGAAATTATTGTTCAAGCCAGTGGTAACGCACTTATGATAGACACTATAAATCGCATGAAGTCTATCATCCATCTTTTTCGCAAGACCGTAGTCCTATACAATCGTCCCAGATTAATAGATGAACACGAGGAAATTTATGAAGCCATTAAGCAAAGAGATGGTGAGACTGCGACGAAACTAATGGAAGATCACCTGAAAGAGGATTTAGATTTTTGTCTTCATATACTAAATAGATCAAAAAACGCATAACAAAAAGGTAACAAATAAGCTCTTAGACCCCGCTCATTTGTTACCTTCTTTTGGTGTATTATAGTCTAATAAAAACCTCTGTACCATCTTTTGCCTGAACATCAACAATCTCAAGTCCTCTATGACTTTTTAATTCTTTCACAATTTTACCTAGTTCCTTTTTGTCTAACTGCGGAATCGTAAAAGTCATTTCTTTTTCCTTCATAGATTCCTTTATCCATTTATTCATTTGCTTATGCAAAAACTCTGAAGAAAGTATGAGAATGCCTAGATTTATAAATAAATACGGAACAGGAAGAGAAAACCGTACCCCTTTTGTTTTCACTTTTACGCTAATCATATTATTGCTCTATTCAATCGTAACGGAAACTGTATCGCCATTTGCTGATTTAACATCCACGATTTGTCCGTCTAGTTCATTTTCAATTGCTTCTAAGATCAAGCTGATATCAATATCCTTCACATATTTCTCCGACTGCGGAATGCTAGAGGCAATGCTATGTCCCGCCAAGAGCACAACCTTCACTAGCTTAATTGGCAAATTGACCGAAACATTATCATTTTCAGCAGAGACCACTCGAACTTTCAATGTTTTATCTGTATATGATTTTGGTGAAGAGATGCTATCAGACTCTCTTTCCTTTAACACTTGAATAAGTTCAGATGCTTTCCCTGCATCTACTTTCCCTTCTTGTACCATTGTTAATACTTTTTCAATTTCTGCTTTCATCTTTCATACCCCCTATTCATCTTTTAAAAGTTTTATCGCTTCTTCCGAAGTTATTTCTCCATTTTCTAGCATTGCAATTACCTTTTTTTCATCTACTTCACTTTTCTTTTTCGTTTCGTATCCGAGAGAGCTAACAACCTCATTTAGTTTCCCACGGACTGTTGGATAGGAAATTCCAAGCTCCTTTTCCACTTCCTTAATATTTCCTCTACATGTAAGAAATACTTCTACAAATCGTAGCTGTTCACTTGATAAAGATGCCAGTTTCGATAACTCAAATTCATTTTCAATTGTTGTGTGACAATGCGAGCAGTGCAGCTTCGTAATTTTTAACGTTTCACTACAGACAGGACATTGACTAATAACTTGATAAGCCATAATAGCTGTTCACTCCCTCCTCTCATTTGTATTTATCATATATTACGACAACAACAAATTCAATATGTAAATTAAATAAATAAATGAAAATAAATAAAAATATCAATAAAATTAATTTTAATTTTAAAATCAAATGATTCTAGTACAAAAAAGCATCTTCTTCTACTGGTTATTTGTAGACGAAGATGCTCTTTTATTTTTTAGCATTGAACGATAGTAATGTAATTAATATCAATCACCAAATGCAAATATTAGTTCTGTCTCACAAACCAATTCTCCACCTACAGTAGCAATGCCTCTTCCCTTTCCAATAGGGCCTTTTATACGAGTGATTTCCACTTCTAATCGCAGTTGATCACCTGGTTTTACTTGCCTTTTAAATCGACATTTATCTATTCCTGCTAACAACCCTAACCGTCCTTTGTTTCCTTCTTTTGCTAACATTGCAACTGCACTGACTTGCGCTAAGGCTTCCACAATTAATACCCCAGGCATTACTGGATAATTAGGAAAATGACCATTAAAGAAGTTTTCATTTATGGTCACATTTTTTATACCAACCGCTCTTCTTCCCTCTTCTACTTCCAAAATTCTATCTACTAACAGGAATGGATAACGGTGTTTAATAATAGTTTGGAGTTCTTGTGTATCAATCAAGTTGAAATCTCCCTTCGTTGTTATTAAATACATTGTATCATCTAGTACTAGTAGCTGGTGTAAATTTTTATAATAAAAAACTTGCTGATAGTTGCTTTGAGATGAAATTTCTAAAGTTTATTTGGATTAGGCTCTGCTAATCGCAAGATACCTCTTATGAATCGCAAAGTAGCTCTCGATAATCGCAAGGTAGACTCCCAAAATCGCAAGATCTCCCTTATGAATCGCAAAATAGCTCTCGATAATCGCAAGATATATGCTGATTTCTCCATAATCACAAGATCATGGCTTCAAATCGCAAGGTACCCCTTCAGAATCGCAAAATAGTACTGACTAATCGCAAAGTAGGCTTCAGCAATAGCAAGATACTTATCCCACATATTTAAAAAACATCTTATTCCACAATTTAACTGTAGAATAAGATGCTTTATTAACAATTCAATATAATGGAACCTTCCATTCATCTTCCACTTTCTCATATCTAGTCACAGAAAGAAGATGTAATGTTAATTCTTCTGGGACCTCATCTAACTCGTATGTCCTAATATCTATTGTTGTTTTATAACGATCGTTTTTGTCTTTTTCATCAAGAATAGATCCGCTTGGATAAGCAAAATAAGTTTTTCCTTTGTTATCTACCAAAACCCATGTGCCCATTTCAGTAGCAGTCGCTTCTCGTCCACCTTCCATTTCAATTTTAAAGATTGTTTCCTTTTTAATTGGGAGGAGTGATTTACGAAGCGAATAATTATTAACTTTTTTTGCTGTTTTAATTGTCATAAAATTACCTTCGTATTCAAATAAAACGGGATCTTTTTTCAGTTCTTTCGGTTTTATTTTAATAGAGAAATCCGTAGGCACAGTTTTAAATACTCCATCTAATACAAAAGTAAGCTTGCTTTTATCTTTTTGTGGAATAAATGAATCATTCCATGTAATTTGTCCAAGTTGCTCCGTATACATACCATACCCATGTAGAGCCCTTGAGCTACTTGGATGACCTTGGCCATCTGCAAAAGTATTGTGCTCATAAATTAGTTTCTTTTCCTCATTTTCAATATGATATTGAATCGCTGTTCCATAGTTAGTAAAAGTGCTTACACTTCGCTCGCCGAATTGTTCTTCAAGCTTTTGTATATGTTCTTCTACTTTTTCCTGTTCTGCTTGTGTAAAGGAAGTTTCATAAAATAATTCGTTAGCAGAAGGGGCAAACTGGACTTTCTTCATCGCAATATTTACCCCGTGACTACTTGTTTTAACATCATTAATAGGTGTAGTAGTTGTCAATTTACTATTTTCTTTTATATCGACTGGGACTTCTAATTTCCAGTTCCCCTTTACTCCATTTAACTCTACTAAATCGAATTTAATAATTATCTTCTCCAGATTACTATGTTCGCGCAATGAGTATTCAATCAGTCCATAATCGCTCCCCCTTCTCCAACTCGAGTTAGAGTTTAGCCCATCTAATACCTTTCCGGTCTGGTCGGTTACGATGATTTCATTCTGAGCATCCGGAAAGCTAAAATACGTATCTTTTGGTTTTCCTTTTTTATCTAACACTTGATAAGACAAAGCAACTCGAGACGAATCAACAACCAAATCTTCCACTTTGAGCGTAATTCCATGATCCGTAACTTCCAGATTTACTCTTTCTCCTAAACCTGCCTCAGTAGCCATTCTTAATCCTTCATCCACTTCTTCTGAACCAAAAAATCCACCTATTAACTGAGCAAAACTAGGACTCAGTGTAGCAGTCAATCCAAATGCCAATACAATACCTGCTGCGGTTAGCATAATACGTTTCCAAGGAGTTTTCTTGCGACGAATTCTATTCTGTTTATAAGGCTCCAACTGCTCCAAAACGATGGAAGCAAAATCATCTGGCAATGTTGGTGTTTGTAGAGTTTCTTTTAAAAATTGTTGTTCTTCTTGAAAAGCTTGGACGACTCGTATGCAACTCTCGCAACTTTTTACGTGAGTTTGTATTTCAGTATTCTCCTCATTAGTAAGCAGGTTATCAACGTACTGAGAAAGTTTATCTGCCTTCGGACAGTTCATAAAAATAGCCTCCTTCTCGTTTTACTGTGTCTCTCATTTTTTTCTTTGCTCGATGCAGTTTATTACGTACATCGGAGAGTGGAATTTCAATTAGCTCGCTTATTTCGTTATAGCTCAGTTCATTTACATATCGCAGAAGAATAATCATCCGTTCATCTTCCGGTAGAATTGCAATGAGTTTTTCTAGCTGTCTGCTTTTCTCTTTTTTCAAGAAGACAACTTCAGGATGATTCGTGTTAACGATTTTCTCTTCATTAATTTCCACTTGCTTCATCTTGTAGCTTTTTTTACGAAATTCATCCATACAATGATTGATCGCGACTCTATAGATCCAACTAGAAAACGAACCTTTTTGATCATATTTATTTAATTGTTGATACACTTTAATAAATGCTTCCTGTACTAAATCTTGGGCATTTTGTGGATTTCTCGTCATTCGTAAAATCGTTGCATATAGCCTATTTTTATATTTATTAATAATGTGTGCGTATGCTTGTTTATTTCCAGAAAGCACTTCCTGGATCCACTGCAACTCTTCTTCCATGTTAACCTCCTTGCTAAAACGACCATGCGCATGTCTCGTTTTGATCACTCATCTATACTAACGAGTCTACCTGTATAATAATTTCATTTTGTTAATAATAAAATCCATTTTCCCTCATGTAATCTGATTACTTGAGAAACTAATAAATCAAACGTGAACTACAAAAGGTTAAAATAAAAAAGGTCATTTGATGTGCTAACATCAAACAACCGAATATAATAGTAATTTCCCTTCAAGAGGGATTGGCTATTGAACAGGTAATAACTCACACGAGCTCTCAACTCAAAGGTGGGTTATTTTTATGGTTAAATGACAGAATTACTACGATTAATATTGCAAAAGCTACTGCGAACATCAATGCATCGAATACTGACACTAGCGCCCACTGGTAACTAGATACCTAAAACAAACTCTTTAGTTAGTTGAAGAATTTCCTCTTGGACTTCCTTTGTATTTTTGTTTTCTGTTACATATCCTACGTGATAAAGATAGCCATTATAATAAGTATACAATTCATTTGCTGAGGTAACCACGGTGGATACTTGTTTGTTCGTTTCATCGTACGAATAATATCTATAAGCTAGTGCTCCATCTGTAGTAATCACTTGGTGAAAAATCGGGATATCATCTTTTAGTATTTCTTTTCTTAACTCGTTACCCGCTGTGTCGGTTTGTTGTTTAGAGAAATCATATTTATCCAGTGGATTTTCATTGAGCTCTGTGACCGTGATAATAAAAAACTCTTCTGTTTGATTGTATTCATCTGTATGGGTATATGTCAGCTGGACTTGATTTTGTGTATTTTCATTTGCATCTTCAGATGTTACGACATATGCAGTTTGCTCATTTACTTGGAAAGGCAATTTTTCTATATCAATTGGATGAATAGAATTCTTAATAAAATTTGGTGCAGTATTCAGCATCTCATCGATTGACAAAGGCGTATAATATGTAACGTTTTTTCTTTCATCTTGTTGATCTACTGACTTATAATACTCACTATATGCAAAACCTGTCCCTTTCACCTTTTCCAAAAAAGTTTCATCTTCTTTGCTAGTGCAGCCTATCACCATGAAAATCATGATTATTAGGAGCAAAACAGGTCTAACTATTTTACTTCGAGTCATTAGGAATTTCCTTTCTCTTTATTTACTTTTAACATTTCCTTTAGCGTAGAATGTATATTCGTTAAACTAATCAAAATAAGCCCTAGCATGACAAAAGTGACAACTTCCCCTGTTATAAAAGAAATAATTCCAAGCACTATAAAGTACAATGTGTATAGCCAATTATTCATTATCTAATCGCTCTCCTTCCTACTAAAAATCTCATCCAATAAAAAACTTCGCTGCAAAAATTACAAGCATTAGATTAATCGGAATCCAAACGGCAAAAGTGAAATAATAATATTGCTCGTTAGAATTTTCGGCATATCGTCTTGCCAAGAAACCTCTGAACCCAAACAAAATAAGCATGTATAAAGAAAACCATAAATACATGGGAATTGGATTAATAGGATGATAATCTCCATTCTCGTATCTTGAAATATTAGCCAAAATACAGCCAACTACAGCGATAATAACAATTATACCCTCTATAAAAGTTTGATTTTTAGTAAACCTTTTATTAGCTTTATACTTCCTTGGAAGATAAAGCTTCTTTTTAATAAATCGTTCTAACAATAGACTACTAATAATTAAAAGAATAAAAATCAAAATAATTACTGCCCATTGCATATTCAACTCTCCTTTTCAACTAAAAGGGGTTCTCTCCTTTAATAAAAGGAATAAAAACTACATAAAGTGACGCTATAAAAAGTAGCCAAAAAATAATCGAACTGGTGCGTTCTTTATATCGTTCTTGATTATTTCGATTGAACAAGACACGTATCATTGTATAGAAAAAATACAATAAAAACGAAACTCCAAACCAATTAACCCAAGTGTTTCCACTGTAGGCAATAACATTGTTGGCGTATATTACTCGCAATATTTTCTCAGTTAAAATAAAACCAAGTATTAAATAAACTAAAACTTGAAAAGCGAGCACAGCAGACATTTTTAAAGTAGCCAGTTTATTTCCTCCTTCATTGGGCTCTTACATTCTATTCTACGTGTAAATATAGTAACTTGTTTCATATTTTTGAACTTTGTGTAAGTTATTTTATTTGATATGAAATGTTCAGAGGGAGAGCGCAAGCATCTGCTCTTCATAATTAGGGGGCAATTTATTAATGCGCAACATATCAAGCTATACTCGCAATGTTAGAAACCATATTCGCAACGTTCACCTTCAAACGCGCAACATTATTGGTCATTTGCGCAACATTCACCCCACGTCAAGTACAAAACAAAAAAGCAACCCCTTCCTAAAAAGGGATTGCTCAGTATCTACTATAAAACTTTCTCTAAAAACTCTTTCGCACGAGTCGATTTTGGCTCCGTGAAAAATTGGGCAGGTGGCGTATCTTCTACAAGTTGACCGCCGTCTAAGAATAATATACGATCTGCTACTTCTCGTGCAAAGTTCATTTCATGTGTAACAATAATCATCGTCATACCTGAATCAGCAAGTGACTTCATTACCTCAAGCACTTCTTTTACCATCTCTGGATCAAGTGCTGATGTTGGCTCATCAAATAACATAACAGAAGGATTCATCGCTAATGCACGTGCAATCGCTACACGTTGCTTTTGCCCACCTGATAAGCGGTTTGGATAAGCGTCACGTTTCTCATAAAGACCAACTTGACGTAATAGCTCCTCTGCTTTTGATGTGGCTTCTGTTTTCGAAACTCCTTGCACGTTTCTTGGTGCATACGTAATATTGTCGAGCACTGTTTTATGAGGGAATAAGTGGAAATGTTGAAATACCATTCCTACATTTTCGCGTACTTTCATAATGTTTGTACGTTTGTCCGTTACAACGTCTTTTCCGATTGTAATGACACCATTCGTCGGCTCTTCTAGTAAGTTTATGCAACGTAAAAATGTAGATTTTCCAGAGCCAGATGGACCAATGATTGCAATTACTTCTTTTTCTTTGATCTCCGTTGAAATGCCTTTTAGCACTTCATTTTTACCGAATGATTTATGCAAGTTCTCTACTTTAATCACTTCTACTCATCCTCTTTTCTAGCTTTTTACCAAGGAATGTTAAAATGAGCGTCATAATGTAATAAATCACACCAGCAACCATTAAAGCTTCTAAATAATGATAATTCGAACCACCTACTACATAAGCACGGCGCATAATATCTAAAGCACCGATTACTGTTACAATAGCTGACTCTTTATTTAATGTGATAAATTCATTCATTAATGCTGGCATAATGTTTTTCATCGCCTGCGGTAAAATAATATCTTTCATCATTTTTGCATATGGAATACCTAATGCGAGAGATGCTTCTTGTTGCCCTTTATCGACCGCATTAATACCACCACGAATGATTTCGGAAATATATGCACCAGAATTTAAACCAAATGCAAGAATAGCTGCTGGCATCGGATCAATATTAATATCAAAAAGCTGAGGAATAGCATAATAAATAATCATTAATTGTAAAACGAGGGGAGTTCCACGGAAAATGGATGTATAAAAATCTGCAATGATTCTTAGTACAGTAATTTTCCCGATTTTACAAAGCGCCAGTAAAATACCTAGCACCATTCCTAGTATAGTTGCTCCAATAACGATTTGAAGCGTAACACCTATTCCCTTTATTATATAAGGAATAGAGGGAACGACTGCTTGAAAATCTAACATATCGTTGCCCTCCTTTCTATTCGAACTATTTAAATGATTTTATTCAGCTTCCGCTACAAACCATTTCTGTCTTAATTCTTCGATTTTACCACTATCGATTAATTCTTTTATTGCTTGGTCAAATTGTGCTTTTAACTCGCTTCCTTCTGGGAATACAGCCGCTTTATAGTCTATATCGTCCACGACAACTGGGAAATAAGTTAAATCGGGATTACGCTTTACGTAATTTTCCGCTACGATATCTTCAATAATTGCAGCGTCAAAGCGTTTTGTCATTAATTCTTGTACTACTTCTGGGATTAAGTTACGGCTTTCAACTTTCATATCAACTGTTTCTGCTACTTCTTTTGCAAGATCTTCTTGAATGGAAGAAATTTGCGCACCTACTGTTTTACCTTTTAGATCTTCTACTGTCTTAATACCGCTGTCTTTTTTCGTCACTACCATTTGCTGTGTTTCGTTGTATGGTTCCGAGAAGTCTACTACTTTGTCACGTTCTGGATTTGGACTCATACCTGCTAGTACGAAATCTACTTTGCCAGCTTGGATTGCTGGGATTAAACCGTTAAAGTCAATGTTTTCTACTTTTACTTCAAAATCTAATTTTTCAGCGATTAAATTGGCAAGGTCAATGTCAAATCCAATAATTTCTTCGCCTTTTGCTGTGTCTACAAATTCGAATGGCGGATAATCTGCAGATGTACCCATCACTAATACTTTTTTACCTTCTGTTGTAGTTCCTTCACTACCGGATGATTTCTCATTGTCTGATTTAGTACCACAAGCTGCTAATGCAGCGATTATAAGCACTACCAGGAACATAAATAATTTATTTTTCATTATTTCTTCTCCTCCATATAACGATTAATTGCCTTTTCTAACATTTCTAAACCATCATCTATTTGTGCTTTTGTTATGGTTAAAGGTGGAATCATTCGAATAACTTCCCCTTCGTTTCCACATAGATAGAAAAGAACGCCTTCTTCTAATGCATAGTCCAGGATTTTCATCACTGCTTGTCCATCAACTTTACCCGTTTCTGGATTGGAAATTTCGATTCCTATCATTAAACCTACTGAGCGGATATCGCTTATAATTGGATATTTTGCTTGAAGTTTTTTTAACTGCTCCGTTGCGTATGCCCCAACTACTTTCGAGTTTTCCACCAGGTTTTCTTCATGTAGAATTTCTAAAGTTGTTAATGCAACTGAACATGCAATTGGATTACCACCGAATGTAGTACCATGCATGCCAAGCGGCCATTTTTTCATTAATTCTTTCGACGCGACCGTTGCACTTAATGGAAGACCAGATGCAATGCCTTTTGCAATTGCCATAATGTCCGGTGTCACGTCAAAGTATTGCGCCGCAAACCATTCGCCAGTACGACCGAAGCCTGTTTGCACTTCATCGAAGATTAATAAAATGCCGTGCTCATCACAAATTTCTCGAATTTTCTTTACCCATGCCTTCGGAGGAATGATGTATCCACCTTCACCAAGCACCGGCTCTAAAATAACACAAGCCACTTCTTCTGGTGTCACTTGATGTTTGAATAAACGTGTAAAATCTTTTTCAAGCTGTTCTACACAGTAAACTTCCGGATTTGCTCCAGCTGGACAGCCTTTTACGTCAGCATACGGAATTTGATAAGAAAGATGCGACGGCTGTAAAAACTTACGATATTTACTTTTAGATGTTGTCACTCCTAGCGCTCCAAGAGAACGACCATGAAAACAACCGGTAAATGATACGACATAAGGACGCTCTGTTACGAACTTCGCAAGTTTTAATGCACCTTCAATCGCTTCTGTTCCGCTATTTGCGAAGAAAAAGCAATCTAAATTTCCAGGTAATACATCGCCTAGGTTTTTGGATAGCTGTAAAATAGATTCGTACATAATAACGCCAGATGGGCCATGTACAAGCTGATCCGCTGCATCCTTAATACTTTGTACCACTTTTGGATGACGATGCCCTGTATTAGCTACCGCAATCCCCGACGTAAAATCCAAATAAGTTTTGCCGTCTGCACCATAGTAGTAACAGCCCTCTTCTTTCACAATCGGTATATTTGGATGATCCTTTGCCATACTTGGCGCTAGATAATCTCCCATTTGATCATATAATTCTAACCAGTTACTCAAACTGTTCACCTTCACTTTTCCATAAGTTATTCTATTTGATAACGAAGAACTGAACGCAATCTAATAATGCATATTATTAGCTTAAAGTGCATTGTTCATCCTTAACTGCTTTTTTAGTATGTATACAATATAGACCCTCGCGCATAATTATTCAATAAGTTTTTTTCGCAAATATAAAGTTTAAATTGGTGCAATTTTCTGTACGTTCATTCCCTTTCTATTTACAGCAACTATGTTCAATTATCTAAAGCTATGTTAAATAATAATGCTGATATTTAATCAAAATAGAATGGGAAACTCTTGTCTCCTCAGAGTGTCCAATTTCATGCTTGCATTGTCCTCCTAGGCGGAAGCCCTCAAGCTTTTATAAGTAATGAATATAATGTTAATACCAATCTAGAGGCATTATCAAATCTCCTTTGTCCAAGCCGTCAGTTGCATTTGATTTTGTAGATAATTTGAAAAGGGAGGTAACAAACACTAATGAATAATAAACGTCAAACATTCGTTTGCAATGATTGTTGTATAAAGAAAAAAACTTCTTGGCCACCTATAAAAGCAATTACTCAACCTATTGTCCCCCTTCCCCCAGTCATTGTCCCTAGTGGGGAAATTATTCCTACTATCAATAGATATTTCTATATTGCTACGAGCAATATCAATCTAACAAACGGAGCAACCATTCCAGCTAATCTGTTCTGGAATGATAATAGCGATACAGTAATAGAATTTAATATTTATAATCCAAATGGATATGCCAATCTTTACATCAATGCGGTTTTGCAAGAAGGTGGTATGTATACAGTAACATCGGATTCATTAACCATTACCCCCAATGTTGCTACTATATATGCTGGAACTCCAATTATTATAGAATCAGTAGGATTTTCATATAACTAAGTATAATATCTTGTAGATTTTGATTATTGAGATGACCGCAGAACAAAACTACCGGAAGAATCGCCAAAAGAAGTACTTAGTTTCTGCTGAATACGAGGAGTTTTAAGTGATAACATCCGCACCTACTATGCTTCCTTCTCTTAAACTGAAAATATGAGGTATGTAAACAAACTTATGGATATTTTTAGTAAATCAAAATTTAGTAGGGAGCCATACATATTACGGCTCTCCACATTCGTTTTTAAATTTTTTTACATGTTATGTACAATTGTTTTTAACACTATCAAATCATCTATAACTATATCTGCCTGTGCAAGTTCCTCTTCCTGAGCAAAATCAAAATTACAGCCAATAGCTATTAACTCATTATCTTTAGCCGCTTTTATATCAGAAAAACGATCTCCAACTACCGCGGCTTTATTAATATCATATCTTTCAATAATTTTTTTTACTAAATCGCCTTTATCGAGTGTCTGTATTTGTTGAATACTAAATGTTTCGGTAACCCAATTATCCAAATGATAATAATGCACAATTGTTTTTAAGTATTCCGTTAAACCATTGCTTGCTATGTAGATAGAACAATTATTTTCTTTTAAATAGCTAAAAACCTCTTTTACATTAGGATATAAAGCACCTTTTCCACTTCTAATATTTTCAATTAATCTCTCTAGAAAATAAGCATCCACTTGCTCTCTTACTTCATCAGAATGATCAGGCAATAAAGCTTCCCATACTTTCGGTAATGGTACCCCCATTATTTCACGATATTTATCAATTGGAGTTACTGTATGCCATTTATCTAGTGACCTTAAATAGTTAAAAGTATCTTCTAACGATAATTCTAGAATTTTATCTGTTTGAAATAGAGTTCCATCCATATCAAAAATGATTGATTGTAACATTTCTTTCTCTCCCTTTTTATTCTGCTTGAATAACTGTATTTTTTTAGATATTGATCCTACTTACTTGTCCTAACCAAGATACTGTTTAAGTGTATTTAATCCCATTTGTAACTCATCTAAAGTATTCGTAGAGGAAAGCGCTATGCGTAAATAATGATCCTTTGTTGAACGTCCACTCATAAATCGATCGGAATGAAAGACACTTATCCCCATATTTTTCAAATCCATTTCGATTTGTGAAGAGTTTAAACTTGTTTGAATCGGTAACCAACGATAAAAACTAAGTGGATGTTCCCCTAAACTTTTTAAAGGAAAATAATTTGTATAGATGTCATTGGCCATTTGTGCCAGTTGCTTCTTTTGATTAGCAATTTTAGATGCTACTCCAGAAAGAATCAATTCGGTAATTACTTCTGCATCAAATGAAGAGGTTTTTACATTTATTGTATAGATGGACTGTAGAATTTTATGATGAAAAGCGTCGCTATACACCATATAAGCTACACGAAGACCTGAGCAAATCGATTTAGAAGTCCCACAAATATATACCGTTTGTTCTGGTAATAAGTTAAACATCGGCTGTTTGTAATCTTCTATTATCCCTGCTGTTAAAAAAGCATGAATATCATCTTCTATTAAGATTAACCGATATTGACGAATGACATCTGCTAATGCTTGTTTTCTACGGTCTGACATCATAATAGTAGTTGGATTGGAGCAAGATGGCATTAAGAAAATCCCGTGAATTTTCATTTGAGTGCAATGCTTTTCGAGTTCTTCTGGTAGCATCCCAAAGGCATCTCCATCAATTGGTACAAGCTGTATATGTAATAATTTTGCTAATTCTATAAAGTTAGAATACGTGTAGAAATCCGTCGCTATACGTTGTCCAGGTTCGAATAAAGCTGTTAAAGTAATCGCTAAAGCATTTTGAGCACCTGACACAATGACCATTCGCTCTTGGTCCGCCTGAATATTAAATGACTTCATCCAATTTAAGCCGGCAGTTTTTTGGTGAGGGATACCCGTTGGATCGTTGTAATTGAGTAACCTCGTTACATAGTTTTTATTCACTACTTTTTGAAGCGTCTCTTCTATGAGTTTATTTGTTTGCTCAAAGGAAGCAACGAAGGCAAGGTCTAGCATATTTCTCGAACTTTCTGACGAAATAGTAATAGACCGAGTTGCATTTGGCGCCACGAAAGTTCCACTACCTGTTGTTGCGTAGATAAAACCTCTTCGCTCACAAAGTTTATAGGCACGTGTAATCGTCGTAAAATTTAAATCAAGAAAATCAGCCAATTCTCGTTGAGGAGGTAATTTTGTTCCAGGCGCTAAAAAGCCTTTCATAATATCTTGTTCCAATAACGCGGCTATCGATTGATAGTATGGCCTTGTTAAATGAGCCTTTTCTGGTTTCCAAGACATCGGGTACTGATCGAACGAATTGACAGGCATTGTAACACCTCTTTCCTCTTTTTCCTTACAATTATACACCGAATTTTATGAATTAAATTGTAATACATACAATTTAATTGTTTTTTGTATGGATTTTTAATGCTATATTGAAGCTAGCAAAGCATCTGAGGAAGTGAAACAAATGAACAAAAGAGAAATGATATGGAAAGCCTTTCAGGCGGCTTTCCCGCATACCATCCCTATTTTTGCGGGATTTGTATTTTTAGGTATTGCTTATGGAATGTATATGCAATCCTTAGGGTTTAACGCAATTTATCCGATTTTGATGAGTCTTCTCATTTTTGCAGGTTCCATGGAATTTTTAGCAGCAAATTTATTATTGATGTCCTTCAACCCATTAAATGCACTGGTACTCACCTTAACAGTGAATGCACGTCATTTATTTTATGGGATTTCCATGTTGGAGAAGTACAAAGGGACAGGGAGAAAGAAAGCCTACCTTATTTTCGGTATGTGTGATGAATCTTTTTCTATCAATTATTCTGCTAATATCCCAAAAGATGTGGATAAAGGATGGTTTATGACATTTGTGACGTTGTTGAACCATAGTTATTGGGTGCTTGGCTCCACACTTGGTGGTCTATTTGGCTCTCTGATTCACTTTAATACAGAGGGGCTTGAATTCGTCATGACTGCACTATTTGTCGTCATCTTTATTGAACAATGGCTGAAAGAGAAAAAACATTTGGTTGCTACTATTGGTCTGACTGCGTCTATTATTAGTCTTGTCATTTTTGGTGGTAGTGGCTTCATTCTCCCTGCCATGATTGCTATTTTAGCAGGCGTAACAATTATGAGAAAAGTTTCCGAACAGAAGGAGGTAACAGCATGAGTTTAAGCTTTCAAATTATTACGATTGCCATGGTAGTGTTAGGAACGGTGCTCACTCGTTTTATACCGTTTTTATTATTTTCTACTGGTAAAACTACCCCTCCATATGTTCAATATCTCGGCAGCGTGTTGCCATTAGCAGTTATTGGTCTGTTAGTCATCTATTGTTTGAAAGATGTCACCCTTTTCACTGGCTCACATGGTATTCCGGAATTGTTTGCAGTGGCAATTGTGACTGGATTGCATCTTTGGAAGCGTAATATGTTGTTATCCATAGCTGCTGGGACAATTGTTTACATGTTACTTGTTCAATTTATTTTTTAACGAACTATCCGAAAGAATTCTCCTTCCTCAAAAATTCTTGAAGGGCTGAATAAGCCCAATTTTAGGTGGGAGATGAATTTCGGTTTGGCGACAGCCAAAAGGATTTTGTCTTTTATTCTTGGTTCTGATATAATCAGTCTTATAAAGATTAAAGGTTGGTAAATCAATGAAATTAGATAGTAATAATCATTCAGTGTTCTTATTGCATTATCACCTTGTATTAGTCGTGAAATACAGAAGAAATGTATTTGATGATACTATGTCAGACTATGCAAAAGATATGTTTGTAAGGCTTTCAGAAAACTATAACATCACGTTAGTTGAATGGAATCATGATGTAGACCATGTTCATATTCTGTTCAAAGCACATCCAAATACAGAAATGACAAAATTCATTAATTCGTATAAGAGTGCAAGTTCTCGACTAATAAAGAAAGACTTTCCTAAAGTAAAAAAGAAACTGTGGAAAGAAATGTTTTGGTCTAGAAGTTTCTGCTTACTAACTACTGGTGGCTCACCAATAGATGTAGTTAAAAAGTATATTGAAAATCAAGGTGAAAAGTGAGGTGAAATGATATGGTAAAGCAAAATAAGGCATATAAGTTCCGTTTGTACCCAACAGAAGACCAAGCGTTTCTTATACGTAAAACTTTCGGTTGTGTGAGATTTGTCTACAACAAAATGTTGGCAGAACGTAAAGTAGCATACGAGAAATACAAAGATGATAGTGAACAATTAAAGAAACAAAAGCTACCAACTCCTGCAAAATATAAATTAGAGTTTGAGTGGTTAAAAGAAGTAGATTCGTTAGCATTAGCGAACGCTCAACTAAACTTACAAACTGCTTACAAGCACTTCTTTAGTGGTCAAAATGAATTTCCTACGTTCAAAAGTAAAAAAGGTAGAAATTCATATAAAACAAATGTAGTAAACGGAAATATTATGTTATTTGCACGCCATATTAAATTGCCGAAACTTAAAATGGTACGTATCAAACAACATAGAGAAATACCACAAGACCATATCATCAAGTCATGCACTATTTCTATGACACCAACTGGTAAGTATTATGTTTCTATTTTGACTGAATACGAAAAAGAAATCGTTCAAAAAGAATCAGAATCCATTGTAGGTTTAGATTTTGCTATGTCTGAATTATACGTTAGCAGCGAAGGTGAAAAAGCCAATTACCCTCGCTTCTATCGTCAAATGGTAGGTAGATTAGCAAAAGCTCAACGAGTTCTATCAAGAAGAATCAAAGGTTCTGCTCGTTGGAATAAGCAACGTATTGTGGTAGCTAAATTACATGAGAAAGTAGCAAATCAACGAAATAACTTCCTTCACCACAAGTCAAAAGAATTGACTACACAGTTTGATGTTGTAGCAATCGAAGACTTGAACATGAAAGGTATGTCCCGAGCACTTAACTTTGGTAAAAGCGTCGCTGATAATGGTTGGGGAATGTTCACTACTTTCTTATCGTACAAATTACAAGAACAAGGAAAACAACTTGTGAAAATAGACAAATGGTTTCCATCTACAAAAACTTGTAGTAATTGTGAAGCTGTGAAGGATATATCACTATCTGAACGAGTGTATGCTTGCACATGTGGTGTAAATCTCGATAGAGATTATAATTCTGCACTCAATATTAGAAATGAAGCAATACGCTTATTAGCCTTAGTGTAATTAGAATCAAAGAACCCATGGAACATGGGAGGTAGCTCGCAGTCTTATGACTAATTCGTTAGCTAACAAAAGTAACGACTAACCGAGAAGCCCCCACTTCAAACATCCCGTAAGGGTGTTAAGTGGTGGGAGTAGTTCACATTCATTCAAACAAAGGGGATAGGAAAAATGAAACAAAGAATAAATGAATTAGAAATTCACGAAACCCATTACGAAGCAATTTTGCAAAAAGTAAAGAATGATCCTTATGCACTTTCTTTAGGTATTGAGCTAACCGAATTCAAAGCTGATTTTGCGCAGGCCCAATTAGAAGTACAAAGTCAAATGGTCAATGCATATGGAACTGTACATGGTGCCATTATTTATGCTTTAGCAGACTATGCTTTTTCGGTAGCTTGCAATGCTTTTGGAAAAACATCATTAGGAGTAAATACAACGATACAGTTTATGGAATCAGCTAAACCGGGGGACAAGTTAGTTGCCCGTGCAACAGAAGTTAAACGAAATTTCCGCACAGGCTTCTATCGAATTGAGGTTTATCATGAAGATAACTTGATAGCTACTATGGAGGCTATGTCTTACCGAAAAGACCATTATTTTATTGAATTAGAGAGATAGTTTACTTGCAGTCGTGCAATAATGTACTATATACCTTTAAATAATAAGATGTACTATTCATAAGAAGACTTGAAAGGAGTTTCCTCATGAATATTACATCTTTTTTAATATACTGCTTTATCGTCACTTTTACACCAGGTCCTACGAATATCGTCATATTATCTACCGTGCATAATTATGGACCAAAAAAGGCAATGGAATATACGTATGGAGCAACGATTGCTTTTGGTTTGTTACTTGGTCTTTCTGCTATATTGAATACGGTGCTTATAACAGTCATTCCCAAAATTTTAATAGGTATGCAGATAATCGGAAGTCTTTATATGTTATACCTTGCCTATCAAATTTATAAAATGGATTCATCGGAACCAACTGATAATAGAACGGGCACTTTTATGTCAGGATTTCTAATGCAATTTTTAAATCCGAAAGTTGTACTATTTACACTGACTGTCATTCCTAGCTTTGTTTTACCATACTATAGCGTCACGCCAGCAGTGACAATAAATGTTATAGTTATAACGATTATTGGATTTTTAGCATTTACTACTTGGGTTCTTTTCGGTGCGATCTTCAAGCAGTATCTACAGAAGCATGAAAAGATAGTGAATGTGATCATGGCATTATCTTTGGTTTATGCTACTATCATGATTTGGATGTAAGGTAACGTTTGAAGAGGTGAATAAAATGGACAAATTTATCTATAAAAAATCGGCGGGTATTACTGCCTTATCTGCTAGTATGACTGATTTTACATACAAAAAGCACGCGCACAAGGAGTATGCAATCGGGGTAACATTACGAGGTATTCAACAGTATCACCTGGGTGGTAGCTTACAATCCTCCTCACCAAATGGTGTGATGCTTTTTAATCCGGAACAAACACATGATGGAATGGCATATGATGCGTCAGGTATTGATTATGTGATGCTTTATATTGAGCCAGAATTACTTTTAGAGGCTACCCGAAAAAAGGATATAATGAACTTTTCAACCCCAATTATATACGATAAAAGAATAAAGCAAAGTATCTTAAGTCTTTCAAATGCAGTATTAAGCGAAAAAGATGAGGCTATATGCAATGAATTATTCTTATCACTAACGGATAGCCTTTTTCAAACTGAACTTTCTACCAACTATAAAAAAGACAATGCGCTCATAAAAAAAGCTAAGGATATGCTGCACGCTGACTTGGATAAAGTACTTAAACTGGATGAGATATGTAAAGAGCTTAATGTATCGAAGTTTCAATTTATTAGGTCTTTCAAAGCCCATACTGGAATTACACCATATCAATACTTTCTAAACTGCAAGATAGAACGTGCAAAGAAGTTAATAGAGAAAAACAGGGATATCTATTCGGCAGTTGCTGCTTGTGGGTTTGTTGATTTGACTCATTTAAACAAACACTTTAAAAGCATCTATGGAACAACGGCATTTGAATATATGTCGCATCTAAATTGATACTGATGAAATTTAGATAGGTCATATAAAAGAGAAATAAAATTGATATCAACAAACTCCCACGAAAATCAATTACGCCTTGGCGTAATTGATTAAATTTGTTCTAATTCCTCGCTCCAATTAATAACTTCCACATTTTCTATACTAACTTCTCCTAAACTCAAAATATGTGGTATGTATACAAACATACCAAACTTATTTCCATTCCTATGTTCTTCTTGGAAATAGGTCACTGTGTCTTTTGGAATTTGAATTAGTTCTTCGAAGCTTTCCATATTAATTAGTTCAATATCCTCGATAGCTATCTCACTAGCTGGACCTTTATCATATACTTTCCGATACCAGTAAACCGCATTTTTATTTTGCAGAAGCTTTTTTACAGGGATTTTATAAAATAACAAATTCGTTTTGACATTTACACCTATCGTCTTTAATGCACGATACACATGATGTGGATGGAGTGGTAAAAAGAAAATCACATCATTCCATAAGCAATCTAGTTTAGGTACTCTACGTTCCAACAGTTTCAATCGATCTGGATGATCATTATATTTCTTACTATACTCCTTATAAAGTTCCTCATTTTTTTCTTTTAAACTATTCAACGATACCAACTTATTATCGACCATTTTGTTAGGAACCATATGGTAAACATATTCCATTCTATTTTATCCCCCCATAGAAAGAGTTACTTTTTCCATTCTTTTTCTAAAATGCTATATAAGAACGAATCTCTCCATCCATCTTTTATGAGTAAATCTTCACGCATTCTACCTTCTTGAACCATCCCTATTTTTTCAAGTACTTTGCTGGAAGCTATATTTCTAGGGTCACAAGTTGCATAAATGCGATGAAGATATAATTGTTCAAAACCAAAATCGATTAAAAGCTTTGCTGCTTCGGTTGCTATTCCTTTGCCCCAATAATCTGGATTTACAATATATCCGATTTCTCCAGCCTTATTATGGTTGTCTCGGATATTAAGCTCCCCCGCTCCAATCATGCTTCCTGTTTCCTTTTCAACGATTGAAAAAACAAATCGTGTTCGCTCTACTCTTTTTGCATCCGCCAGCACTTGATTTACAAAATCCTGTGATTCTTCTTTACTGTTTGGTCCCCAAGGTTGATATTCGCATACTGTTTCATTGGAAGCATATTTATGAACGTCCATCCAATCCTTTTCTTCCATTTCACGTAAAAACACTTTACTACTAACGAGAATGCTACTCATCTTAATATTCAACTTCCTTCCAAATTATTGTGTTGTATCGAATCCATTCGTCGATTTGTTCCTTGTTAAAATATTTGTCTTCCCCGATTTGAATATAGGGGATATACTCGTATGTATCAAAACTGGAGAGTATTTCTCTACTGCTATCTTGTTGCCGAATAATAGCTGTTAATTTTTCTTTGTTTAAATTCAAATAAGATGCCGCTTCCTCCACTGTTAATAACCCTTTACTATCAACCATTTGCACTGGTTCATTTTCTTCACTGGATACACTATTTCCTAGCTGAAAAGCTAAGAAAAATATAGCTATACTCAATAAAACAATGGATATACTTAAAAAATGCTTACTCAAACTGATCTTCCCCCTTTGCTTATGTACATGTCATTCTCTAATAACTTCGTAAAATCCTTTATTTCCTTGCACATAAAAAGACACCCTCCATTAGTTGTGACGAAGATGTCTACCTTTATGGTGTTTATCTACTATTTTCTCTATGAATTAAATCCATACTTCCATCTAGATAATCATTTAAAAAATGACTTATTAACACCTTTCCTTGGATATTCCCTTACTTGTAGTACATTTCCCGATTCAATTTGATAATCATAATTTATATCGCTTTCATCTTCAAATACTACCCGCACACTCCAAACAGGCATCTTGGAAAATATGCCTTCAATTGATTTGATTTCTTGCAAATCATATCCTTTATCTTCTATTAGATATTCCTCCACTTGTTTTGCTAGATAATGCTTCTTCCACTCAATATAACAAAATGGTAGAACAATAATAATTGCAAAAAATAGTAATAGAAACGCTCTTTTTTTAGTCAGTGTAAGATCCTCCCTTATGACTAAAATAGCTTGCTACCCAGCTTTTCTAATATGGCTCTCTATTTCATCCGAAATAATAGAAGTATCCCATGGGTACCAAAACCAAACATTACCGTCGTAATATATAGAGAACTTATATGCAATCGGTTCCTCGCTATAGAGAACTACTTGGAATCTGATAGGATCACCATAAGTGTTGTTTGGATCAAAAGCAGGGTTTGTTTCCCCATCACTAAGAATCGCTATTATTTCTGCTACTTCTTGTTCATTCACAATTGTATGAGTCAGTTGTGGTTCATAATCCCCTTCGTATATTTCCACTTTATTGATAGTTTCCAAAGCAAGATCTTTGTAATGATAGTTAAGATTATTCTCATCTGTTTTGTATATATGGTAGCCATTTATTTCAGATTCATCAGGAATGGCAATTAAGCCCTCTCTGTCTTTCACACTATATATTTCAGTTCCTTTCTCCCAAAATGCTGCATCCCCCTCTTTAATCCGGTAACTTGGATTAGAAACATTATCCGCCACTCTAAACTTAACTTCTCCCACTTTTTCTCCTATGTTTACAGAATCGGAAATCACGGCAGTATAGACCGCATCATATTGCTTTCCATTTATTTTTACAAAATCAACCCACTCAATAATTGTCTGTGAACCACAAGATACTAATAAGATAGAACAAAGAAGGAAAAAGCCTATTTTTTTCATGTGATCTCCCCCGCTTAGATGCATTCTATTATTAGTACGTTTTCTCCAACAATATAGTTACAAAATTCCGTCTTCTTTACTCATACAGTTCTAAAATGCATGACAAGCATACAATACATGTATTAACGAAAGGAGGGAAATCCAATTTCTAGCGATTATTTAGATTTATTAGCTTATTTTGGAATAGGCGGTGCGCATCCTGGAGGATTTGATTTAACTAAATCTATATTGGAAACCGAAAAGGTTCAACCAAGGGAGTCTGTACTGGATGTAGGATGTGGGACGGGACAAACTGCAGCTTTTTTAGCGGAAAGGTTTCATTGCCAAGTGACAGCAATAGATAATCATCCCATCATGATTGCAAAAGCGAAAGAACGGCTGAAAAATAATACCCCCCCTATCCATTTGATAGAGGGGGATGCAGAAAATTTAAGATTTGCGGATGATTCTTTCGACTTGGTCATTGCCGAGTCAGTAATTGTCTTTACTAATATATCAAAAACATTAAGTGAACTTGCGAGAGTATTAAAAAATACTGGCAGATTGCTTATCATCGAAATGACAGCCGAACAAATTTTACCAGTAGCATTGCAAAAAGAAATACGTAAGTTATACGGTATAGAAGAAGTTTTAAGGGAAGAAGAGTGGATATCAAAGTTACAGCTAGCTGGATTCACTAAAATAGAAATTATAAAAACTCCTCCCGCACTAACACCAAGTGAAATTTTAGATATCAACCAATCCAAAAACATTCAGTCAAAATTCTACGACCTATTGGATGAACATCAACAATTTTTACTTCAGTACAATCATTTGATAAGCTATCGGGTATTTAAATGTCATCTAACTTAAGAGGAAAATCAGAACCCTTGATTATTTCCTTAGCAGATTTCTTATACAATGCATTGTTTAGGAAAGGTCCATGTTTTTTTTGAAAACTATCTACAATATGAAAACCTATATGATATCCAATCCATTTCGGCAAGCGACCTCCGTCTTTACCAAATAAAAAAAGATGATGATTTTTAACTCCTTCCACATCTAACGAAGGAATAAAATATCTTTTCCATATTGCCAAAACATCTTCGAATATATACAAATTTATCCAAGGAGCTAACCACTTTTCACCGTATAGATCCTTCACTGCATATTCTCCAAGCCCTTCAATAATAAGCGAATCCATTAATGTAATCTTACTTGGGGCTTGATCTAAATAATCTAATCTACACGCATGATTATACTCATGAGCTAAGAGAGCCTTTATCTCTTCGGTAAGAAGATCGGGAGATAAGAACAAAAATAATGCGCCTTTATAGGCTATGCCATTCTTTTTAGGTACTCCTTTTCTTGCTTTTGCAGTTGCATTTTTAATTGGGAAAATGTAGATGGAAACTTTGGGACCATTCCACCGCTTTCTTAATAATCTATATTCCTGTTTCACGGTTTGCCACATATTTTGTGCTTCCATTTGTTTCACTGTCTCTTTAATATTTCGCCACTCTTCCGGCTGAAATAAACCATTTCTTAAAAGTTCATATTGTACTACTTCAGGATTTAATGTTGGAAATAATTTCATGAGTGGTGCTCCTATTATTTCAGAATGTTTAATAGAGACACCTCTTCCTGATTGCTCTTCACATTGTTCCACAAACTTATAAAGAAGGTTTTGAGTTTGAATTACAGGCATGCATCTCTTCCTTTTTGTTTTTTCTTTATCTTATGTTTACATGTCAAATGAATTTAGAAACTTTACACGCTAGACGATTGTCTTTTATGCAATATTATGAACTGCATATGTTAATAGGACATACATGTATGTAATTTGTCTTGAGAGGAGGACGAATATGAATCGATCTGAGTTATACAATCAATGTTGTAGATATCACGGACAAAGAGTGCGAATAACTTGTCGTGATGGTAGTGTTCACGTTGGGGAAGTTACGAGAGTTAGTAGAAATACAGTTTGGATTCGACCAGACGCAGAATTTGGTGGTTATGGTTTAGGGTGGTTTGGTGAAGGATTTGGTGCTGGCTTTGGTATTGCGCTCGGTGCTATTACGGGAATCGCACTAGCATCCTTATTTTTTTGGTAGAACATATCCTATCCTATTCAAATACATTTCATAGTGCTTATCTGGATGGAAATAAGAAAGGGAATTATTGTTTTCCCTTTCTTTTTTTGATTGTATTGGCATATAACTTGCATGTATTTATGACTGTGTAAATACAACGATAAAGGAGAGCAAATCCAATGCAAATTAAAAAGAACCACTTCAGTAGAAGCATCCTTTCCCACTTTAAAATCGATTTCATCAATTTCCCCATTATCTTCACCCTCATACTTTTCATTCTTTCAATGTCCATTTCTGTTCATTTTCCCATGATTCCAATATGAAAGGTCCATTGAAGACAAGGTTTGCAGGTTCTAGTCCTTACTGATTTTTTTCTGCTTCCTAAAATTTTTCGTTCTGTGGATAAAAAACAGGGTTTGCTAGAAGCTCTGTACAGTTAGGCACACTATTTTCTATTTCTACTAAGGTAATATTATCTGATGCAATAACACCAAGCAAGTCCACTTTTCCATACATTTCATCGTCCGGATTCTGAGTGTTTATAGCACCTTTCACCGCTCCCATCAAGTAAACGTAAGGAGAGATAGTATCTAGGATGTAATGCTTTTTTTCCAAGCGTAAATGAAGTCATGTGCCGCTGTTGGAACACCATTACTTAAAACAAAGTCTCACCTCAAATGGAACGTGTATTATATCCATTCTCATCTTATCTAAAGAGACCCTAAAAATGTTCTGCATCATAGTTTGAGATAGTCCATCCAATATCCCATTAGTTTTTGGTGTCGGAATCTTCCCAGAAACGGCTAAATGAAGCACGTTTTTTCCACTATCCCCCCACTTTCACTTTTATCATTAGAAACACTATTTGTATTGACATTATCCTCACCATAACATCCAGCCAATAAAATTAAACAAATAAAAAAAATTGTAAAGAAAAATAATTTCTGCTTTGTCATTAGTGAATACCCCCAATCAATCATTTTTGGAATCCCTTACACATTGTCAAGTGTTTAAGTTTCTTTACAGTTAGTTAGTGTCCTTCACAATGACTGTCTAATTATTTGAATTGACTAGCCATTGTTTTCTAAAGCATCCCTACTTTTCATGCTTTTTCTCTTACTAAAAATCTAATGTTTTTATACACATTTTATCTTCCTGTCTTTAGTTACACATTTAGCTCAAACACGATTTGAACGTATTTATATAACTTGTAAGACGGAATTAAAGTTCTGCTTCCTTTTGTCATCTGATATAAACAAATATGCAATTACCATGCCAACGCTATTACATTTTTAACGCGAGCATTCCTCGTTCTTTGCCAATATGGCATCATTCTTGCATAATTATTAGTAATTACAAATTTAGGAGGCTTTAATATTGGGTAACATATATGAAACAAGACGAGAACAATTAAAAACTTATCTTGTTGAGAACGACATTCAAGCTGTCATGATAATGGCACCAGCAAATGTCTATTATTATACGGGGTTCAATTCAGATCCCCATGAAAGATTTATGTCTTTATTCATTAACGCTACTACAGATGAGACATATTTGTTTGTACCTGCTTTGGACAAAGATGCTGCAGTACAGGACTCTGATATAGCAACTATCATCTCGATTTCAGATGAGGAAATTCCCTTTGATGTTGTAAGTAAATCAATCGGTAACATTGAAAATACTATTGGAATTGAAGCAAAAAACTTAAGTTATGACCGTTATATTGGCCTTTTAACCTATTTCCCAAATATACAAATTGTAGATGTACAGCCATTCATCAACAAGCAAAGACTGAAAAAGTCCAAAGATGAAATTGAAAAGTTAAAAGAAGCTATAAGAATTATAGAAAAAGTTCTAGAAGAAGGCATAAAAAAAGTGAAAATCGGTATGTCCGAATCTGAGTTGACTGGGGAATTAGAATTTCTCATGCGGAAATTCGGGGCGGACGGTCCTTCATTCTCCACCATTGTATTGACCGGTGAAAAAGCTGCATTGCCACACGGTTCACCTGGAGAAAGGAAAATCCAACAAGGCGATTACTTACTAATCGATTTCGGAGTTGCCAAAGATGGATATCGTTCCGACATTACAAGAACTTTTATCATTGGCCAAGCATCTGCGAAACAAAAAGAAATCTATGATATCGTGTTGCGATCCAATGAAGCAGGTATTCATGCTGTAGAAGCTGGTGTCCCATTAAAGACCTTTGATATTGCAGCTAGAGATGTCATCCATAATAATGGATATGGAGACTACTTCAATAATCGTGTAGGACATGGATTAGGGATTGAAGTACATGAAGAGCCTTCTGTTCATCAAAACAATGAACAGCTTGCTGAAACCGGTCTAGTTTTCACCATTGAGCCGGGTATTTACATACCAAATGTCGGCGGCGTCCGTATAGAAGACATAGTCTATATTAACGAAGAAGGTAAGGCGGATGTTTTGACTTCTTTTCCAAAACAGCTACAAATCCTTTAACCCCAAACTTTCCAAGGTTGGTACATTTCATAAAAAATAACTGATTGATAAAAAAGTCCAAGAAACTCTGCTCTCCAGATTTTCTTGGACTTTTTTTATCTATTAAATATATTTTGGTGAATTAAACTTTCAGAGTATATTTCCAATTAGGAAGCTTTTCCATCCTTCTTTTCTTTAAGGGAATCTAATTCCACCTCTTTACATCTCTCCTCCCAAAATTCAGCACCCTTGATCCCCACTTTAATCGGGTCAAACACCGGATCTTTTCCGGCCTTCATCTGTACATCAAAATCCTTTAATACTTTTAGTGTCGGCTTTGCTAGAAGTAAAATGGCAATCATATTGAGCCAAGCCATACTTCCAAATCCTAAATCCCCTAGAGCCCACATAAAAGCCGCTGACTTGACGCTACCGATATATACCATAGCTAAAAAAATTAATTTCAATGCTGTTTTTAACCACTGCGCCTTTAGTTTTCTATCCAAGTACACCAAGGTTGTTTCGGCTATATAATAATAGGCCATTAGCGTCGTGAACGCGAAGAAGAATATTGCAATGGCAACAAATAATCCCCCATAACCTGGAAAAACTGTTTCCACTGCTTGTTGTGTATAAATTGGGCCTGGTTCTATATTCCCCATCGTTTGAACAAGGGGTTCTTTCCCAATTGGTGTGACGCTATACATGCCAGTTACAAGAATCATAAATGCTGTTGCCGTACAGACCACAATTGTATCGATATAAATCGAAAACGCTTGGACTAAGCCTTGTTTGGCAGGATGGGTAACCTCAGCAGCTGCAGAACTGTATGTTGCTTCACCAACACCCGCAACACTTGAGAAGATCGCTCTTCTGACTCCCCAAGCAATGGCTGAACCGAGAATTCCTCCAAACGCTTCATTCACGCCGAACGCACTGGAGAATATTAAAGTAAACATTTTAGGAACTTCTGAAATATTAGCAAATAGAACAATGAATGTGACAACCACATACCCTAATGCCATAAAAGGAACCACTTTGTCTGCGACACTAGCAATCCTCTTGACACCGCCAAAAATAATAATGCCAAGCAAAGCCACCATTACTATTCCTGTAATATTTTTATTCAATCCAAGTACATTTTCAAATCCTACTGCTATACTATTCGCTTGAATCCCCGGAACTAAAATGCCATAGGATAGGGTGACAACAACCGCCATTATTACGGCAAACCATCTCAAGTTCAACCCTTTTTCTATAAAATAAGGGGTACCTCCTCGATATTGATTTCCTATTTTACTTTTATATACTTGGGAAAGTGTAGATTCGACAAATGCACTTGCTCCACCCAAAATTGCCATTACCCACATCCAGAAAACTGCTCCTGGACCTCCGAAGGCGATAGCCGTAGCTACTCCAGCAATATTCCCAATACCTACGCGTCCTGCTAATGCTAAACAAAAAGCCTGAAAAGAAGAAATTCCCGCCTCTGAACTTTTCCCTTCAAATATCAATTTAATCATCTGCTTAAAATATCTTAGTTGCACAAAACGTGTAACAATAGTAAAAAATAATCCTGCTCCCAGTACAAAGATAACTAATCCTATACTCCATACCTGGTCGACTAACCAATTAACTATATCTTCCACTTTTTATCCTCCTTAATATACTAGTTGTATGCTAAGAAACACTTGAAACTTGTAACCATTTCAAAAGATATAATAAATCCCTTATTAAGAAGAGAGCCCCGAAATATTCATTCGGGGCCATTTTCATAAGGTCAAAATAGTTGTAGATAGTTATTGTTTTATATTTACAAAAACACTTTTGACTTCTGTATAGTTGGCCAATCCATATTCTCCGCCCATTTCACGTCCGATTCCAGATTGTTTGTAGCCACCAAAAGGCATGGTTTCCCACTCTAGCCCGAAATCATTAATCCACACTGTTCCTGATTGTAGCTTGCGAGCAATATAATGACCTGTTTTAATATTCTGTGTCCAGACACTAGCTGCCAAACCATAATCGCTGTCGTTGGCCCGTTTAATCACTTCTTCTACCTTATCAAAAACGAATACGGACATAACAGGACCAAAGATTTCTTCCCTTGCAATAACCATATCATCTTGTACGTCTGCAAAAATGGTTGGTTGAACATAGTAGCCTGTATCGAACGCCTTTTCTCCGCCCGCAACAAGTCTAGCCCCTTCTTTTTTGCCTTGCTCGATGTAACTAAGAACTGTTTGTTGTTGTTTAGCAGAAACAAGGGGGCCCATTTCTGTTTCCGGATCCATTCCTGGACCAAGTTTCAAAGCGCTTACGCGTTCTGCCAATGAATTAACGACATGATCGTAATACTTGCGATGAACAAAAACACGTGTACATGCACTACAGTTTTGTCCGTGATTGTACATGGTACCGTTAAATGCACCTTCGATCGCTTCTTCAATGTTTGCATCTTCCAAAATAATACTTGGTGACTTACCACCGAGCTCCAGTGTAACCCCTTTAATCTGGTCCGCTGCCTTACGCATAACCTCTTTACCTACAGCTGTTGATCCAGTAAATGCAACTTTATCCACGTCTTTATGTGTGATGATTGCATCTCCTGCAACTCGTCCAGCACCAGGAACTATATTAACAACTCCGTCTGGAAAACCGACTTCTTTAAATAACTTCGCCACATATAAAAGGGAAAGCGGAGTTTCACTTGCAGGTTTGATGACAACTGTACAGCCTACAGCAAGGGCGGAACCAAGTTTCCAAGCCGCCATGGCAAGTGGGAAGTTCCACGGAATAATCTGCCCCACGACTCCGACTGGTTCGTGTACTGTGTAGTTTAAGTAATCCGGAGAAACAGGAATCGTTTGTCCTAACACTTTCGTTGCCCAGCCGGCATAATATCTAAAGTGCTGAACAGTTCCATCGACATCATCCGCTAGCGCTACTGTGTATGGTTTCCCATTATCTAATGCTTCTAGTTGTGCAAGTTCTTCCCGATTTTCTTCTAGTAAGTCTGCGAACTTATAGATGAGATGGGAGCGTTCCGCCGTCGCCATCTTCGTCCACTCACCTTCATCGAAGGCTTTTCGTGCTGCTGCAACTGCTACATCTACATCCTCCGCTTGTGCTTCACTTACTTTCGCAATCACTTCCTCGGTTGCAGGATTGATAACATCAAAGGTTTTACCACTAATCGCTTGTACATATTCTCCGTTTATATAGAGCCCTTTTACACCTTCTAGAAATTCTTGAACTTTTGGTTTTAGTTGATAGTCAGTTGCTTCCATCGTTTATCCACCTCTTTTAGTTAGTTTGTAACTGTTTCTAAGCTTTGAAGAAGTTCTTTCAACTTTGCTTCTTCTTCATCATTAAGTGGAAGTCTTGGTTTGCGACATGGTCCACCGGCTAACCCTTGCAAATCCATCGCTCTTTTTACAATTTGCACGTATTTACCTGATCCTTCTAGGAATTGACATAGCGGTAATATTTTATCGTACAGTGCCCAAGCTTCCTCAATATTCCCGTTTTGAACATGATTGTATATATCAGTTACAAGTCGCGGTGCAATGTTACCCGATACAGAAATCCAGCCTGTCGCTCCGACAAGTAATGATTCCAGTGCAAGATCTTCAGAACCACTAAACACTTTGATAAATCCTTTGCCTTGTCTAGCAATATCACGCGCTTTTCCGATGCCTCCACTCGATTCTTTTACATGTGTAATATTGTCGACGTCACGACCTACTTTCAAAATCGTCTCCGTGCTAATGTCGACACCTGACGTGAACGGGTTATTGTAAATCATAATGGGAAACTTTACTGATTCTGCAACACTTTTAAAATGTTCGTAGATTTCATTTTCTTTTGGATGCGCATAATACGAGTTAATTAGTAGCGCCGCATCCGCTCCGGCTTTTTCTGCTTGTTGAGTATATTCAATTGCATCCGCTGTCGTTTCAGCTGCTGTACCTACCACAAGTGGAATTCGTCCATTTACTTGTTTAACTGCAATTTCAACTGCTTTAAATCGCTCTTCTTTTGTAAGGCTAACAAATTCGCCTGTACTCCCGTTTATAGTGATACCTGTTACACCTTCATTGATGAAATGTTCAATATTATTTTTGAATCCTTCCCAATCAATTTCCTTTTCGTTTATCATTGGTGTAATCAATACTGGAAATACCCCTTCAAGTTTTACCATTATAAATTCCTCCTAATTTTTGATTTGTAATAAGGTTTTACACTAATAAAAACCCATTCCTCAGTGGATCGTCTTCGTCAAATATAAATTCATGTGCTCCCGTGACAAATGCTTGCGCTTCTATGGAAAATTGATGTTCTCCCTTTGAAAGCTTTTTAGCAGTCAATGAACTTCCAAAAATACTATTGTTCTCAATTTCCGAATTGGTTGATAGAGAACTTAGAATAGCAAATGTGCTATCGATTCCTGGAGATCGCAAAATATAGCCGTCCTTTTCAAAAGTTACCGATCGAACTTTATTCGGATATTCCGGACTAGACTCCACTAGTATGATTCCTTCAAAATCGACGTTGTCATTTATTAAATTTGCAATTTTTTCTGTACCCCAACGATTCAATTCGGCTAAATATTGCAGGTCAATAGTTGGAATCGAATGTGGCAAATTATATAACAAGTAATTTCTTGCATTGTCCACATTTATTGAAGCGTAGTCGAAATCGGATTTTTTTTCTGAGCATATTCCACTTTCCATATAAACAGATACCACTTCCTGATTTTCAATCTGTAGCTTTAATGTATAAACTCCTCTAACCGTTTCTACTTTATAAATATCGTTAGCGTTTCTTTCCAAATTCCCTGTTTCGATTAATGCAGTTACAGTTGCAAATAATCCTTCATATTTAAAATTCGATACTTTTTCATGGTTAAAAAATAACAGTCCAAAATCCGCCACATAGGATGGAGTAACAACACAACCATTGATCCCACGGTGTCCCCGCGGCTCATTTAACAATAACTTTTTGGCATTTTCAAAGTTGTTCTTCAACACATCGTTATTTAGTAAAATGTCACTTCCTAAAAATGCAATAGGAGCTTGGATGACAATTCTAAATGCCTCACCAACAACATGTGTATCAATGGTGCTGTACATTTTTTCGAAATTCACTTAGACACCCTCTTTCACTGGTTCATGTTGCATGGGCGGAATGAGTAAAAACCCTTCTTTTAACGGATCTTTTTCATTGTAGAAAAACTTATGCATTCCCATAATCCAAGCAGAGCCAGTTACTTCCGTAATAACCGCATCCAATTCTTTCACTTTTGTTTCCTCCAGCACTCTTGCCTTAAACAATGTGCCGACGATACTTTCATGGACGAAAAGTTCATCTAGCCCTATCTCTGACTTCTTATATAAAGTCGCAAGCTTTGCAGATGTACCTGTACCACATGGTGAGCGGTCAATTCCTCCTGGAGGTACAATAACTGTATTTTTTACATCCGCATTTGGATGCACTGAATCCGTAAAAAACTCAATATGAGTCAGCCCGTTTATGAATGGAAACTCTGGATGGACAACTTCTTCCGAATCATTAATTGCGTTGCGTATTTCAATCGCCTGATTGATAATAGTTGTTGCATTTTTCTCATTGAGCTCTAGATTATGTTTACGCGCATCGATAATTCCGTAAAAATTACCACCGTAGGCAATATCACATTCCACGTTTCCGATGCCATCTACTTCTATATTGATAGATTTCAATTGAAAGGCAGGAACATTTGCAAACGTTACTTCTTCTGCTTTTCCGTCATGGACTTTGATCTTTACATCAATAAGACCTGCTGGAGTATCCACCTTAATATTGGTGAAAGGCTCCTGTACGTCGATTAGTCCTGCTTCTACAAGTGCGGTACAAAAACCGATTGTATCGTGACCACACATTGGTAAATAGCCACCTGTCTCAATATAAATGACACCTACATCTGCTTCCGGATGGCATGGGTCCGTCATTAAAGCTCCCGACATAACGCCATGACCTCGGGGTTCGTTCATTAGAAAATTTCGTATCCAGTCATAATGTTCTTCCATATACAACATCTTTTCAGACATTGTATTTCCTTTTAAGGGCGGAAGCCCGCTAATTAATGTTCTTGTCGGATTACCTCCTGTATGTGTATCGATTGTCGTGAATAATCGTTGGAAATTCATCAGTTTGTCACCATCCCTTTAAAACGTTTCAACTGCAATGGTTCAGTTGGAATGCATGTTTCTTTTTCGTTAATCATCTCTTCTACTAACTTCCCTGTTACTGCGGCTAAACTAATACCATCTCCTTCATGTCCTGCAGCGATATAGAAGCCTGGAATATGCTCTACTTGAGAAATTATTGGTAAATGATCTTCCGTCCATGGCCGCAAACCTGCATATGTTCGAATAACCGTCATATCTGCAATTTTTGGATAAAAACGGACCGCACGTTTGGCAATATATTTTGTCACTTCATGATCAACCCGTGTATCAAAACCAGCAAATTGTCTACTACTCCCGATTAAAAAGTTTTGGCTCTCGGTCGGTTCAAATACAAGTGCAACACCGTATTTCTCTGTGTAAGGATCCACGGTTCTTTCTCCTCCAAATTTAGAAATGAGATAGCCGAACTCCATTACTTTTCGTAATCCTACCGGTTGTTGTCGCGAAGCAACGATTAGCTGTCCCTTTCTTGGGAGAATTGGAATATCTAAATCTAACATCTCTCCTATTCTCGGTGCCCATATGCCACATGCATTAACAACCTTATTTGCCGTAAAGGTACCTTTGTCCGTTTCAATTGTAAATTTTCCCAAACCGTTCGTTTTAACATTTTTGACTTCCGTATTTGTATGAATTTTTGCACCCTGTTTTTCTGCACTATTAAACATTGAATAGGTCAACATATAAGGATTTACAGTGGAGTCCGTTTTACACTCTAATCCTCCGTGTAAATCATCCGCGAAATATTTAGATTCGTTTCGAATATCTTCACGATTTAACATTTTGAAATCTAACCCAGCTGCTTGCTGGCTACTAACCCATTTTTTCGCCGCTTCCATTTCGGCATCGTTTTCACAAACTAAAATACTTCCAGGATTACGGTATTCGAAAGGTATTTCCAATTCTTTGTTTAAAGAATGGACAAGTTCTTGGCTTTTCAATGACATCTGACTGTCAAAACCAGGATCTTTATCTATGGCAAGTATATTTCCATCACATCTAGAAGAAGTTCCACTTGCCAGTTCTTTTTTTTCGAGAATCGTCATATCTAAACCAGCTTTAGAGCCATAATAGGCAATCGCTGCCCCTATAATGCCTCCACCGATAACAACAACATCCCTATGCTGAGTGTTTCCCATCTTAGCCCTCCTTCCATTTATCGATACGACATTACTTAATGCAAGTACTATGCCAAATAGGGGGAATACCGAAATTCTTTATTCCTCTATTGAACTTTCAATCTTCTTGTGTAAAATAAATTATACAATTCAAAATTATTTGACAGTAGGAGTGGCAAATTAAATGGATCATAAACAAGGTTTACTAGAAAAATTAATAAATAAAGATTTTGTAAAAATGGATTCCATAAAAGATACAGCTTCTTTAACTAAGCTTTTAGAAAAAGAAACACCTAAAAAAGTTTTCACTTCAATCGATAATAGAGATTATTTTATTCAACTTTCCGAATCATCCAAGGAAATAACCTATACTTTTTGCCGTGTGATCTCATTGGATAGTTCCATAGAAGAAGTCTTTTTTTCACTTTCACAAAATGACTTGGTAATCGTTGTTAATAGTGAAAATGATTATGTGGGATATGTAACCTATGAAGCACTTTCAAAAAATTTATGGAATGAATACGAACGTACGCATGCTTACTTACAAACCATTTTAAATACGATTGATGAATCATGTACGGTTATCGATGACGATACAAATGTACTCTATTGGACAAAAGGAGCCGAAAAAATCTTTTCTGTCAAAGATAAAGATATTATCGGAAAACCAATAACGGATTTTTTCGAAGAGAATCAGTTGGAGATATTAAACGCTCTAAAAAAAGGAACTTCTGTCTATCATAGTCAACATAATGCCAGAAAAGATTTAGTCGTAATGATCAATTCAAACCCTGTTCATTTCAATGGGGAGGTCATTGGGGCAGTAGTGTCCGAAACAGATATAACAAGTCAAATCAGATTGAACAATGAACTTTACGTGACATCTAAAAAATTATTCAATTTAGAGGAAGAAGTACGAAAATCATCTCCTTCCATAAATCCTTTCTCTTATATAAAAGGAAATAGCCCTGCACTAAAATCAGTAATCGAAATTGCCAAAAAAACAGCTTTAACTAATGCAGCTGTCCTCATATATGGTGAAAGTGGAGTAGGTAAGGAATTATTTGCAAAGGCAATTCACAATTTGCGTGAATCTGAACATGCACCTTTTGTTGCCATTAACTGTGGGGCAATTCCTACTGGTCTGTTTGAAAGTGAAATTTTCGGATATGAAAAAGGAGCTTTTTCTGGGGCGGATCAAAAAGGAAAAAAAGGGAAAGTAGAACTAGCTAAAAATGGCACTTTATTTTTAGATGAAATAGGTGAAATGCCTTTAGAAATGCAGGTAAAAATTTTACGCCTATTGCAAGAAAAGAAGTTTTACCCGGTAGGAGGAACAAAAGAATTAGAAGTCGATTTTAGAGTTGTCGCAGCAACTAATAAGGATTTGAAGGAACTTATTCATGAAGGAAAATTTAGAGAAGATCTTTATTATCGTTTAAATGTGGTCAATTTTCGTGTACCTCCACTTCGAGAACGCATAGAAGATATTATAGAATTGACCCATTACTTTTTATATGAAATTTCGGTGAAATACAACCGTCCAATCCACGGTATATCACAAGCTGTCATGCAATCTTTACTTCAATATTCGTGGCCGGGTAATATTCGAGAATTAAAAAACATCGTCGAGCGATTAGTTGTATTTTCGGAAAATGGAGAAATACAACTCGATGATCTTCCAATTGAAATGGAAAGAATTACATCATCCAAAATTATAAAGACTGACATACCGTCGTATCCATCTATCATTAACGAAGAGAAATCCTTAAGCGCACAACTACAAGAATATGAAAAGGACATTATTCTAAGAGAGCTCAGTAAAGTAAATGGGAACAAGTTACTTTGTGCAAAAAATTTAGAAGTGACAAGAGCTACACTTTATAACCGGATGAGCAAATTAGGAATTAAATAATTTTCAGGCTGTTTTGGCTTCATTCTTGCATAGTAATTAATATGTATATTAAAAATGCTAAAGTATGAGGTGATCTTGTTGATGGAAAAAGAAATGATTATTTGTAGATGTGAAGAAGTGACTTATGGAAAATTAGTCGATACCGTCCAAAAGTATAATTGTACTTCAAGAGAACTAAAACTTCGAACACGAGCGGGCATGGGCTATTGTGGTGGAAGAACTTGTCGTAATATGGTCGATAGCATTGCCCATACTTCTAACGAACGAGATGTTACACAAATCACGCTGAAATACCAACCACCTATCAGACCTATAAGTTTCGGCGATTTAGGAGCGGTGAAAAGATGACACAACGAATTATTAATCATCCAATATTAGATAAAATAGACGACACGAATGTAATTTCTTTTACGTTTAACAATAAAGAATTAAAAGGTTTAAACAATGAATCATTAGCCGCCGCCCTTTTAGCAAATGGCATCCGCACGCTACGAGTACATGAAGAAAGCGGGGCACCACGCGGTTTTTATTGTAATATAGGGCATTGCTTCGAATGTCGCGTCACTATCGATGGACAACAAGGTGTAAGAGCTTGTCTAACCCCTTTAAAAGAAGGCATGAATGTGAAAAGCGGCGAAACCTTTTTAACTTCGGTAAGAGATTGGAGGCCAGACAATGAATAAAGTCATTATTATTGGCGCTGGTCCCGCAGGCTTGTCCGCTGCCATTACTATTGCAGAAAATGGATTAGACGTCTTGGTTATCGATGAATATATGATTGCTGGAGGTAGATTATTAGGTCAACTTTACGAAGAACCTAACGGAAATTGGTGGAATGGTATAAAAGAATCTAAAAAACTATATGAAAAGGCAATAGATCTCGGCGTCAAAATCCATTTAAACACTGCCGTTTCCAACATCGAGAAAATCGAAGAGGAATGGGTCGTTTATACAAATACCGAAACATATTACACTTCTCATTTATTACTCGCTACCGGGGCAGCAGAAGCACCCTTACCTATTCCCGGATGGACATTACCCGGCGTTATGTCGGTTGGGGCGGCCCAAGTAATGACCAATGTCCATCGAGTCAAACCTGGTGACCAAGGGGTTATTATTGGTGTAAACGTCCTGTCATCTGCAATAGCCATGGAATTGAAACTTGCAGATGTTGGGGTCAAATGTATTGCCTTACCAATGATGAGCGAGGTAACAAAAGAATCAGGAAATCCTATAGATGTCATGAATTCATTACTTCATGTTTCGCACATGGCTCCTTCTACATTTGTTAAACTTGGTAGCAAACTGATGAAAAACGAGTTCATGAAAAGGATGGGTATCTCTTTTTTTCCGAAGAGTGGCGTGAAAATGTGGGATATTCCCATTATGCTTCGTAAAGCGATAGTTGAAATATATGGAGAAGGGCAAGTAGAAGGGGTCAAAATTGCCAGCATCAGTCCAACTGGAGAAGTAATTGCAGGTACGGAAGAAAAAATAGAAGCTGATTTTGTTTGTATTGCAGGCGGATTATATCCTTTAGCAGAATTGGCAGCTGTAGCTGGTTGTCCTTTTTATCATATCGAGGAACTTGGCGGCTACATACCTCTTCATAATGAACAGATGGAAACCACACTAGCCGGTCTGTATGTTGCTGGAAATATTACTGGAATTGAAGGCGCCAAAGTAGCAATCCGTCAAGGTATTACAGCAGGTTTATCGATTGTTCACAATAGTGGAGTATCCAATCAAGAGATTCCTATACAAGCCTCTATTCAAGAGATTGAGCAAACGAGAAATCAAGCATATATACAATTCCATCCCTCTGTTAAAGAAGGGAAACGAAAACTACAACAATACTGGGAAAATCATTTAAATTCAAAAGAAATAGAAATACTGACTTAAATGAATATTGCCTGAAGAAACTCTGGCTATCTTCGAAGTGAAATTGTGCTTTGAAGGTAGTCCTTTTTTGTCATAACTAAAGCGCCTTTCTCTTCCTTGATCTGACAAGTGAAAATAATTAACGTTAATGTGGGTGTCACACCTTATAGGGAAAATGCATGGGAAGGAACCTATATTAATATGCATATCCCCATAAATTTACAGTGTTTGGAGGAGAGATTGTCCAACTATTTGATTAGATCGTCCAACTTTGGGAGGGGATTGTCCAGGTTTCGCAAAAGATTAACCAACTTTGGTGTGTGATTGTCCAACTACTTCCTAAACCATAAAAAAGCGCATCACTCAATCCAAGTGATGCGCCATTTAGCTTACGCTAATCCTTGTTCTAAATCCTCTAATAAATCTTCTGCATCTTCAATCCCAACAGAAATTCGTACAAGACCGTCTGTAATACCTAGTTCTAGCCTGCGCTCCCTAGGAATCGATGCATGTGTCATTCTAGCTGGCACGGAGATTAAGCTTTCCACCGCTCCTAAACTTTCCGCTAATGTAAAATATCGTAGTTTTGCCAGTAAAGCATCTGCTTTTTCTTCGCTTCCTACATCAAAAGAAATCATCCCACCGAAACCAGTCGTTTGTTTTTTCATCAGTTCATGACCTGGGTGCTCCACAAAACCAGGGTAATAAACTTTTCCAACAGCTTCATGATTATTCAAAAACTCCGCAATTCGCTGTGCATTTGATTGATGCTCTTCCATACGAAGTCCGAGCGTTTTAATCCCCCGCATTAATAACCAAGAATCTTGAGGTCCAAGCACCGCTCCAACCGCATTTTGTACGAAATGTAAATCAGTCGCAAGCTTTTCAGAATTAACCACAACTAGCCCTGCTACTACATCACTATGCCCACTAATATATTTCGTGGCACTATGCACGACAATATCTGCTCCGAACTCAATTGGTTGCTGGAAATAAGGCGACATAAACGTGTTATCTACAATGGTTAGCAGTCCTTTTTCTTTGGCAAGCTTTGCGACAGCTTCCATGTCTGTAATCTTCAATAAAGGATTTGTCGGTGTTTCCAAAAATATCGCTTTTGTGTTTTCTAACACAGCTGCTTCCACTTCAGCTATATCACTCGTATCCACAAAAGTAGCTTCAAGTCCAAAACGATTTAATACTTTCGTCATCACACGATATGTGCCACCATACACATCATCGGTTAATATGATATGATCCCCTTTATTGAAAAGCATCATCACGGAACTTGTTGCTGCCATGCCAGAAGCAAATGCAAATCCAGCAACTCCGCCTTCCAAGTCACTTATTAATACTTCCAATGCATGGCGAGTAGGATTTCCAGTACGTGAATATTCATAGCCTTTGAATTTCCCAACCGATTCTTGCTTATACGTACTCACTTGATAAATCGGTGTCGATACTGCTCCAGTTGCTTCGTCGCCAACAATACCTGCATGAATCAGTTTTGTTTTCGCACGCATTTACTTTTCCTCCTTAAACAGCTGGTACACATTTTGACTTAAATAACGTTCGCTTGAGTCTGGGAAAATAGTGACGATATGGCTTCCTTCTTTTGCAATTTCTGCTTCTTTCAAAGCGGCAAAAAAAGCAGCGCCTGATGAGCTACCAACAAGTAAACCTTCCTGCCTGGATAATGCTCGAAGTTGTGCAAAGGCATCTTCATCGCTTATAGTATGAATTGCATCAAAATAAGATGGGTCCATAAATGTAGGTAGAAACTCCATTCCAATACCTTCCGTCACGTGCGAACCCGCTGTCCCACCATTCAAAATAGATCCAACCGGTTCTACTATAACTGTTTTTACATGAGCATTTCGCTCTTTCAAAAAAGTAGATGTTCCCATAAACGTCCCACCTGATCCGGCACCAGCAACAAATACATCAATTTGTCCATCTAAATCTCTCCATATTTCAGGCCCAAGTGTTTTTTCATAAGTAGCCGGATTCGCTGGATTGGAAAACTGGGATGGTAAAAAAGCATGTGGAATGCTCTTAGCTAATTCTTTTGCTTTGTCAATTGCCCCTTGCATCCCAAGAGACGTTTCTGTATTTATGATTTCTGCTCCTAAAGCACGCATCAATGTTTGTTTTTCTACACTAAACTTTTGAGGAACGACGAAAATCACTTTGTACCCTTTTCCAATTGCGGCAAGTGCAATACCTATTCCGGTATTTCCAGCGGTTGGTTCAATAATCGTCCCACCAGGCTTTAGCTTTCCAGTTTCCTCCGCATCTTTAATCAAAGATAAACCCAGTCGATCCTTCACGCTACCACCTGGATTTAAATATTCCAACTTAGCAAAGATTCTGCAATTGTTCGGAATCTTTATATGCGTAATTTCCACGATAGGCGTTCTTCCTATTAATTCCTGGACACTACGAAAATAGTTCATTATGCTTCCTCGTGATAGATTTGGCGCCACTCATCTTTTTTAGCGAGCATTTCAGCCGCAATTTCTTTTGCACCTTCTAAGCTATGACTAGCTGCCCATCCACATTGCACTTCATTACAAGCAGGCACTTCTGTTGCTTGTAGCACATCTTGTAATGTTTTTTCTAGAATCTCTAAAATTTCATCATAGTTTTCATGATTAATAATCGATAAATAGAATCCAGTTTGGCATCCCATTGGACTAAGGTCTACTACTTGGTCCGTATGATTACGAATATTTTCTGCCATCAAATGCTCTAATGAATGCAAAGCTGGCATTTTCATATGCTCTTTATTAGGTTGCTTAAAACGGATATCGTATTTATAAATTTCATCTCCGCGAATTCCTTCCTTTGTCCCTGCTAAACGGACAAATGGTGCTGCAACCTTTGTGTGATCTAAGTTAAAACTTTCTACATTCATTTTTTGCATGTTTATCGCTCCTATAATTTTTTTCCTTCCATTAACCAAACAAAATCATTCATTTGTGTGAATTGCACTTGAAAACCTGCCTCATTGAACAATTTTGTTAAGATTGGGATCGTCGTATAATATTCTCTTTCTAGATCGTCTGCTACATGATGAAATCCACGTGCTCTTTCTTTTACTATTTGTGCTTGTTTTGCATCTCTGGATATAAAAGCAGTATCAGCAAATACTACTTTTCCGTTTGTCGGTAGAAGCTCTGCATACTTCTGTAATGCTTCTTTTTTTTCCTCATCGGTTAAATGATGAAATACATATGTGCTGACAAATGCATCGATACTTTCTGTTTCTGCTTCAAATTCCAGCAAGTCTCCATCCATTACTTTAATAGAAGGAAAGCGCTCAGCTGTTGCTTGACGCATCTTAGTGTTAGGTTCGATACCGATAACCGAAATACCTGCTTCTATTAACTTTGCAGTTAAATTTCCAGTACCTGTTCCAAATTCAACTACAGTACCTGAAACTCGTGTGGTAACTGCATTTAAAATACTGTCGTATCCTTCAAATACATCGCGATACTCCGGCTCTTCTCCAGCAACTGAAGCCTCGTATGAATCCGCCCAATCATCAAAAATATCGACAAACTCTCTGCCCATTTGTTAACCCCTTTTTAAACTACATTATTCCGAGTTATTTACTTTGAATTAGGCGCATTATAAATAGTTATATCATAATTGAGCAAATTGTCAAACAAAAAAATCACATGCGCCTGTTTCTGCCCCCGATTCAGTAAAAAGAATTTCGAATGGAATGAAACGCATAATTGGGATAATGTGTCGTAGTGAGTTGTATGCAGTGTCCGCAGGGATTTTCGCAGCAGGGCGGACGCTTTCCGTGGGGTGAGTGATGAGCCTTCACCGCCGCGCCTACGCGCGTACGTTGTGAAGTCTCATCTTACTCACTTAATCCCTTCGGAGTCGCCGCCCTGCTGCGAAAATCCAATGGAGATTGCTTACTTACCAATGTCCCAAATAAAATAAGTGATTGAACGAGACAATATACACTGTGAATACAAAAAATAGTCGTGCAGATGCCGGTTAGACAAGTTTAGTGGACTTTTATACATATTATTCCTATAATATGTATAAATATTGGTCGTTTCAATCCTAGTAAACTTGTTATTGTAACAAATTAGTTGCTTTCATCGACATTTTAGTTGCTCTCATGCTAATTCTAGTTGCTTTCGTACTAAAATTAGTTGCTTTCAATAGCTTTTTGAGTGCCCTTAGCCATTCTTTGGAATTTTGCACGAAGGTTTGAGAACCTTCGTGCAAGAGCGTTAGCGACGTAGTGGCTCGTCACTCGTCCGGCGGCGGTATAGCGGTCTCCTAATTGAACTCACTAAGACACACTTTCCCTATACCACGCTCAAAACTATAAATCCAAATTTAATGTTTTTTTAAAAGTATCCACATGTCAAAAATTTTATAGTTTCCTAAGCCACAAAAAAAGGTTTCTCTACAAAGAGAGAAACCCATCTTAAAATTACAAAGGAAAGAACAGTGGAATCACGATCATCATGACGACGAACATAATAATTTGTAGCGGAATCCCCGCTTTCATAAAATCAAAAAACCTATATCCACCCGCTGTCATCACTAATGCATTTGTAGGTGATGCGACTGGTGTTGCAAAAGCCATACTGGACGAAACTGCGATTGCTATTAAAAATGTGTACGGATTTGCTCCCATACTAACTGCTGCGCTCATCGCAATCGGTGCAAATAAAACAGCTGTAGCCGTATTACTTATAAATTGGCCGAACACCATTGTAATAAAATAGATGCCTATAAGTACGCCCATTGCTCCGAAACCTCCGAGTAAGTTAATAATCCCTTCTGAAAGAATGACCATTCCGCCCGTCTTCTCAAGAGCTGTAGCCATTGGAAGCATGGCTGCTATTAACACAATACTCTCCCAGTTCATCTTTCCGTATGCATCATCCATATTTCGCAAACACCCGGTCACAATCATCAAAACTGCCCCAATTAAAACAGAAATAACGGCCGGAAAAACTTCAGAAATCATGAGAATAATCATGAACAGCATAATGGCTCCTGCAATCGGCGCTTTTCCGCTTGCTGCAGCAATACTTGCATGTTCTTTTGGCTGTCCTACAACGACTACATCTTGCATCGCTTTAGATAGCAATTCTATTTCATCCCATGCTCCTTGCACTAAAAGCGCATCTCCAAAACGAAGTCGTACATCTGCCATTTCACTAAGTACATAATCCCCTTTACGATTGACACCTAGTATATTCAAATTATATTTTTCCCGAAAACCAATGCTACCAACTGTTTCATTTATCAAGCTAGAATGTGGGGTTAACAGCACTTCGGCAATCCCCAACTGTTTGGATACGAGTACGTCTGCTTCCGATTGTTCTTCAGCTATTTCTAATAAAAAATCATCTGCAAGCTGCTTCATACTACTAAATGCCCCTTGCACGAATAAAATATCTTTGGCATGAATGATACTAGTTGGTCCAGCCATTTCCTGATAAGTGATCGGCAACAGATTGATGCCTTCAATCGATTTACGATCTATTTTTAAAATAGCTAAATGATACTTAGCAGGAAGTTTTAAGTCGGCCAGCTGCTTTCCAATCATCGGCGAATTTTCTGGAACTTTTAATCGGTGTAAATGCCCACCAAGTTCATAGTCGATTGCCAATTGTTTCGGCGAGAGCTTATGTCCATCTTTTAAGGAGTTTTTATTTTTAGCGTTTGGTAAAACAACATTTCGAGCAATAACAAAATAAAGAATACCGACAATAATAGCAATAACCCCAACTGGCGTAATTTCAAAAAAACCAAGCTTTTTATAGCCATTATCCACTAGCACTTGGCTAACGATTAAATTGGCTGGCGTTGCAATTAATGTTAAAAGCCCAGACAAACTACTGATATACGAAAGCGGGATTAAATACTTCGACGGACTACTATTAATACTGATCGCAATACTAATAACAATCGGAAGCATTAATGCAACCGTTCCTGTGTTACTCATAAATGCTCCCACTATACCAGTAATAACGAGTAATAAGATAAATAATCTGTTTTCACTTTTTCCAGACCATTTAAGCAGTAAATTCCCAGCCGTCTGCGCAAGTCCCGTCCGCACGATTCCTGCACCTACTACAAACAGCCCCGCAATCATGATTACGACCGAATTCGAAAACCCAGCAAGCGCTTCAGCTGGATCTAAAATACCTGTAATAACGAATGCCAATAAAGCCAAAACAGCAACCAAATCTGCTCGCACTCGATTACTTATAAATAACACGATGCTTATCGCTAAAATACTAAAGGTAATAATAAGCTGCATAATCACATGCGCCCTTTCCATCAAATATTACTTCTATTATATAAGAAGCGAGGAGCAAGTACTTCATCCTAACTCTCTCTTTAGTTAAATATTTCACAATGTGCCACATATGTTTCACTAAATTTTCCTTTTACAACTAGAAGGACTTTCCATACAAAAATGTATGAAGGAAACTTTTCCTATAAAGAGTCACACTATTTCGAAATACATGAGATAATGAACTGACGAGTCATATACAAATACTAATAAGGAGAAACCAAACTATGATCCTATTAAATCGATTAAAACAAGGAGATAAAATCGGGATTTACTCCCCCTCTTCACCTATTACGTATTCTTCTCCAAAACGTTTCGAAAGAGCTAAGAGGTTTTTACAATCTAAAGGATTTGAAATTGTGGAAGGTAATCTTACTGGCAAGCATGACCATTACCGAGCTGGAACCATTCAAAAACGCGCCGATGAATTAAACGAACTCATAAGAAATCCAGACATCGGTTGCATTATGTCGACAATTGGCGGAACCAATTCTAATGCACTTTTACCTTATATTGACTATGAAGCTTTTAAAAAGCACCCTAAAATTATGATTGGTTATTCGGATGCTACCGCTATTTTGTTAGGAATATATGCTCAAACAGGAATACCTACATTCTATGGTCCCGCTCTGGTTCCTTCGTTTGGCGAGTTTGAGCCATTTGTTCATTATACATATGAATATTTCAAGGATATGTTAATAGAAGAACAACAAGTTCCTTTTACAGTTCCTACTCCCCCTTATTGGACTGACGAGCCACTCAATTGGGAAATCAAAACAGAAAATAAGCAGCAGATACCAAATAATTGGATTACCGTGAATGAAGGTAATGCTCAAGGTAGATTAATAGGTGGCAATTTAAATGCGATGTATGGTATTTGGGGAAGTCCTTATATGCCCTTGATTCAAGAAGGGGATATTCTATTAATTGAAGATACGATGAAAACCGCCTCTGTTGTAGAAAAGAATTTTAACCTTTTGAAATTGAATGGAGTATTCGATCGTGTTTCGGGAATTATATTAGGAAAACATGAACTATTTGATGATCAAGGAACTGGAAGAAAACCGCATGATATTCTAGTGGAAACAATTGGTCAAACAACCATTCCGATCCTAGCAGATTTTGACTGTTGCCATACACATCCAATGCTTACGATGCCTATTGGCAGAACCGTTAAGATGGACGCAACAAATAAAGAAGTAATAATTATGGAACAGTGGATAAAGTGAGTATTACTAGAAAAGTAGATATACAGCGCATTTTTTGCACCTAATATTAACAAAAAACATGCAGGGAGGAACTTAATCCTCTCTGCATTTTGCACTTTTCAAATTCTGGGTGCTCGCCTTTATCTATTAGACCCTGATTGTGCTTGTCGAACATCATTTGTAGTTCATTCGAAGTAAAGTCTACTTGGAGTTCGAACATTACTGCCCAAAAATCATAGGTTCCTTTACTTTTCAAAAACCTTGGTGCAAATGATTTTACATAAGGAGATTCGTTAAACAAGCCCATTTCCTCTTCTAATTCTTTCCCGATACTTTTCACTAAAAATTGAATTCAAAGCCATCTAAGTCAGACTCATCTAATCCCCCACCAGTAAATTGCAGTCTTCCTAAAGCCTTGATATATTTAATGATGGATAGTAACTCTCTTATCACCTTATAATATCTATTTTTCTACATACTTTATTAAAATGGGATCTAAATAATCTTCCTTTAAGGAATGATTGTTTTCAATAAAATCTAATACATGTGCTTCTTCTAACAATACAAATAGAAACTGGTGTCGAAGTATGTTCATTCATCCTGCCGAAAGCAATATAATTGTCGCTCGTAATAACGGCTACACAAGTGAATATGACTTTACAAGGAAATGCTCAGCCTTTGTTACGAATTGTGCGTAACGGTGAAGTATTTACAATCACCCAAATTCATCATAGGCCAAAAGAGCTTGAAGTGACGGTTGCAAAAACAGACTATAAACATTTTCTATACGTCGTCCCAAAACTTATCATGCTGTCCCTTAATACTCTCCGGCAAATCGAGCGGTGCCGGATCATACTTAACCGTAACTTTTGCGGGTGTTTCTTCAATAAGTATTGATTCCATTTCATTCACTCCACTTCTTTAACTGCAAATCTTTTGTGAATAAATTTTTATAACAAAGCACACTAAGCAGCATACTCGTAATTGCGGAGGAGCTAACAAACACAAAGATGATCAATATTTGATAGCGAACAGCTTCTACCGGGTCTGCTCCTGCGACAATCATTCCAGTCATCATTCCAGGAAGCTGAACTAATCCTACCGTTTTCATCCCATCAATCGTTGGAATCATACTATATTTAACGGATCGTTTCAGCACATCCTGAACCGCCTGTCGACTCGTTGCACCTAATGCTAGTAGTGTTTCAATTTCACCTTTGGAGCTTTCAGTTTCCCTTTTTAGTTGCGTCAAAAACAAACCACAGGCAACCATTGCATTCCCAATCGTCATGCCACTAAGTGGGATCATATACTGCGGGGTTGCTTCGATTATTTGCAAACTTAGTAAAAGTCCCATCATCACTATTTCCATCGTTGCAATCGACAGAGTAATTCTCCAAACGATTCCTTTCATCCCTTTTGCCCGTTTAGCTGCATTCAATGCCGCAACAATAATCATGATGCAAATAATCAATCCAATGAGGAATGAATTCCCTGATTTAAAAATAAATTGCAACACATATCCTACGGCAAGTAACTGAATTGCCGATCGCACTGTGCCAATTGCAATATCCTTTTCCAAATCAAGCTTTTGCCAGACAGAAAGAAGCATTGTAATGACAATGAAGAGTAAAGTAAAACTTAATGCTACTAAACTCATGATGTCACCTCAATAGGGAAAGAGTTCAGATTTTCAAAAAACATTTCTGTTTCACAATCAACTGCTAATGTTCCTTTTTCCATATACCATATTCGTTCGCTAATTCTTCTAGCTTGTTCTAAATCATGCGTCACCCAGAGGATGGACGTTTTATATGTTGTGTTCCAATTTAACAGAACTTTTTCGACTACTTCTTTACTATGCTGATCAAGTGAAGCAGTCACCTCATCTAGCAATAAAATAGAAGGTTTCAATAATAGGGAACGAACTAAAGCTACTCGCTGTTCTTCTCCTCCAGATAGATTTGCTGCTTTTTTGTCCCAGTCTAACGATTCAAGACCAATGTCCCGCATTAGCCTTCGTGCAAGCTTGTCATCAAATCTTGCATTATGTAATTTACTCACTGTTTTTAAGTTATCCGCAATCGTTCCAGGAAGCATAGTTGCTTGCTGAGCCACATAGGTTATCTTTATACGCCAATCACGAGCATCCATATCCCGTTCTTGAATCCCGTTGAATCGGATTTCTCCCTTATCTGCATTATCTAGCAGTGCAAGCATACGTAAAAGCGTACTTTTTCCTTGACCAGATTGACCAAGTAAAGCGATTCGCTCCGAACTTTCTATAGTAGTGGTTAAACCGGAAAATAAATAAGTACGATCCGTTTGTTTTTCTGCCTGCCAATAATTTTTCGTTAAATCTTTTATTTCAAATAAAGCTGTCATACTTGTTCTTCCCACTCTTCTCTTAGCAACCCCATTCGAATAGAATCATAATAAACTCCATCATAGAACCGACATTTTCGAAGGCGTGCTTCCATCGTCATCCCTAACTTCTCTCCAACTTTGATCATTCGCTCATTACCAGACCAAGTTGTATAGCCAACACGGACAAGCGGTAATTCTTGGAATAAATGCGCAATCCACATACGAAGGGATTTCGTTCCAATACCGCCACTCCAATACTGTGGATCATAAATGACAACACCCATTTCTAACCAAAGTGATTCTTCATGCTCCCAGTAGTAACAAAGCGATCCTACTAATTCATTATCTGCATATATTCCCCACATATCTTCTTGGTTAACCAATTGATCTTTTTTCTCTAGAAATTGCTCCAAAGTTTTCGGCTCATACGGAAAATAAGGAGCGTCCCATTTTTTCCATTCTGGTGATGTTTCTTTTGCGCTTAATTCCCAAAGGCGAACCAGTTCATTTTCTACTATCGGTCTTATCGTAATGTCTTGCAATTTCATGACCCCCGTCCTACTTGCGTATACATAATATTATCATAATTTCGTACATATGACCGTATCCATTGGGCTCTTCGTTGTGTTAAAGTGTTATATAACAAAATTAATATTTGAAAAAGGAGTGACACAACTTTGGGTGGAAATCAGCAATTACAACGAGGACTCGAACAACGGCATATCACCCTCATGTCTTTAGGGGCAGCAATTGGAGTAGGATTATTTTTGGGCTCCGCAACGGCTATTCGTTTAGCCGGACCTGCCATTCTTTTTTCATATATAATTGGTGGTCTCGTTATTTTAATCATCATGCGTTCACTTGGAGAAATGGCTGTACATAATCCTGTTTCCGGATCATTTAGTAGATATGCACAGAATTACCTTGGACCGCTTGCAGGTTATATCACCGGATGGAACTATTGGTTTTTATGGGTTGTTACTTGCATGGCTGAAATTACGGCTGTGGGCGTTTATATGCAAATGTGGTATCCTAATACACCAGCGTGGGTTTGGGCATTGGCAGCACTTATTATGATGACAATAGTCAACTTAATCGCTGTGAAAGCTTATGGAGAATTCGAATTTTGGTTTGCCCTTATTAAAATAATCGCCATTTTAGCAATGATTTTCGTTGGATTTGGGGTAATTATTTTTGGAATTGGCAATGGTGGAATAGCTGTTGGGATCAGTAACTTATGGTCTAATGGCGGGTTTGCACCAAATGGGATTACAGGAATTTTAATGTCCTTACAAATGGTCATGTTTGCATATTTAGGAGTGGAAATGATTGGTGTAACAGCGGGTGAAGCAAAAAATCCAAAAACCGTTATTCCTCGTGCAATCGACACTGTTTTCTGGCGTATTCTTATTTTTTATGTTGGGGCTCTTTTCGTTATCATGTCCATTTATCCTTGGAACGAAATTGGACAAAATGGAAGTCCGTTCGTTCTAATGTTTGAACAAATCGGCATTGGACCAGCTGCTGGCATTATTAACTTCGTCGTATTAACAGCAGCACTTTCTAGCTGCAACAGCGGTATTTTCAGTACAGGTCGTATGTTATTTAACTTAGCAGAACAAAATCAAGCTTCTCCTAACTTCAAAAAAATTAACGGAGCAGGAGTGCCCGCTAGAGCGATAGTATTTTCTGCCGTTTTACTATTAGTTGGTGTTTTGTTGAATTACCTCGTTCCAGAAAAAGTATTTATATGGGTGACCAGTATTTCAACTTTCGGTGCTGTCTGGACTTGGGGAATTATTTTATTATCTCAGTTAAAATTCCGCAAGACCCTTTCCAAAGAACAGGTTAATAAGTTATCGTACAAGGCATTATTCTATCCAGTTGGGCCATACTTAGCTATTGCTTTCTTGCTATTAGTTCTTGGGCTCATGGCTTATTTTCCTGATACTCGCATTGCTTTAATTGTAGGACCTATTTGGATTATAGGATTAGTTGTAATGTTTTATAAAAAAGGCTTCCATAAGAGATGATTCATCAAAAACCCCTTCAAAAAAATGAAGGGGTTTTTCACTATTAAATATATTTCTCAAACCAACTTGTAATTTGTTCCAATCTAGTTTGTCGCAAATTAGGCAATCCAACCCTCGAAAGGTTATGATCTGCTTGAGGGAAACGGACAAAACTCGTTTCTTTCCCCATAGCTTTTAGTGTTATATACAATTGTTGTCCTTGTTCAATCGGGCAACGATAGTCATTTTCACTATGCAAAATAAGCAATGGCGTTTCTACATTCGAAGCATATTTCAATGGGGAAGCATCCCAAAGTTTCTCTATATCCTTCATATCTGTGCCAATTTGCCATGGCGTAAAGTAATAGCCAATATCAGAAACTCCGTAAAAGCTAATCCAGTTTGAGATTGATCGTTGAGTAACTGCTGCTTTAAATCGATTCGTATGACCAACAATCCAGTTTGTCATAAACCCTCCATAACTACCTCCAGTTACACCAAGTTTTTTTTCGTCTATCCAGTCATTTTCAGCAAGTACATAATCGAGTCCTGCCATAATGTCCTCATAATCTCCGCCTCCATAGTCACCACGAACTGCATCGACGAATTGTTGGCTATATGAATGACTACCACGCGGATTCACATACAATACACCATATCCTTTTGCAGCTAACAATTGCAGTTCATGGAAAAATGTGTTGGCATACATCGTATGCGGACCACCATGAATTTCTACGATAAGTGGATACTTTTTCCCTTTCTCATAGCCTACTGGTTTCATTAGCCAGCCGTGAACATCCCAATCTTTAGCACCTTTAAAAACGATTGCTTCTGGTTCAGAAAGCTCTAGTTCATTTAATAATGACTCATTAAAGTTTGTAAGTTGCACTCTTTCACCAGTCGCTAAATTTTGCTTAAATAATTCCCCGGGAAATATTGCGTTACTTATTGTCGCAAGAGTGTACATGCCTGTCGCATCAATATCATACCCATACACATGTTCATTTTCCGCTGTTGCGGGATACACTGCACCATCTAATGAAGCAAAATAAAGTCGAACGTCTCCCATTGTAGACAATTGAAAGTACAAGTGATTGCCTTCCGTCCATACTACATCTGGAGCATTAGCACCTTGCTGCAAATCTCCACCAGAATAATCTCCTACAGGTGCATCAATTCCTTCTGTTAGTACTTGGCGAGTTCCTGAACTCACTTCATACACATATACTTCCGTATGTGTTGCATTTTCATATTGTCGATTGCTGCCAGTAAATGCAATATACTTGTCATCTTTTGAAAAAGTTGCTCCGCCGTAGTAGCCACCTTCTTCCACTATCATTGTTTCTTCTTTTGATTCTATATCAACTAACAATAACGGTTGGCAGAATGAAAAGTCTTGGTTTTCCTCTCTGTTGACCCCCATCACGAGCTTCTTTCCATCATGTGAAATAGCTTGTAAGTTATAATTGTAGGATCCTTCTGTAAACTGCGTTACTTCTTCAGTAGCAGTATCGATGTACCCAATATGCTTATATGTATCTTTTGGTAACAAGCCAGCGCCATCAGCATGATATTTCATTTTATCTACAATATAAGCTTCCGGTAATTTATTTTCTTCTTTTTCTGGCTCGTCAGTCCATGTTTTCCCCTCTTTTAAAGAAGCAACAAACCATACTTTTTGACCACACGGTGACCAAAGAAAGCTAGAAATGCCTTGTTCTACTTTTGTTAATTTCTTTGCTTCTCCGCCACTTGTTGATAGGACATATACTTGATTGTTCTCTTCCCGGTTCGATAGGAATGCAATGTGCTTTCCATCTGCAGACCATTTCGGTGACGATACTCGTTCTTTTTTATGTGTCCACTGTGTCACCACTTTTGTTTCCACGTTTACATGATATAAATACGCATAATATGTATTTTCTTTTTCATCCATTTCCGTACGAATAAATACTGCTTCTTTTCCATTCGGTGCAATAACCGGGTTTGTAACGGAATGCAAGTTAAATAAATCCTTTGCCTCTAATTTTCTTGTCGTCATTTTTCTATTCCTCACTTTCAAAATACATCTTTCATATTTTATTTCGACACTCGAAACCTTTTTCCTGCATTGTGATAAAATTTAAAGCTGGAACATGAATAAACAAATAACTAGTTTTATAAAAGAGTGTGCGTGGTAGAGAGCTCAATTAGGAGTGACTATGATTTCCATTTCCACCGGGCTAGCGATTTACATAAAGAAAATAATTCACTTAAGCTATAGCCATTCACTAGAGCGTCTCATCCATTTTTTGAATCTTTGAGTGAGAAATTAAATATACATTGCCTATAATGTCGATTTTGTCTCCTTTTACACGTATAGCGCAGTCTTTGTTAGACGCATAAATATTAATTTCTTCTGATAAGGGAGACAATTCGTCTTGAACCAGTGGAATATTATTTTCAAGATCAAAATGAGAAAGGACAGAAAAATCGTCAAGACCGATTCCTTCGTAAACAGAGCTTATTTCAACTTTATAGCCAAAGCTTTTCGAGCATAACCATTTAGCGGACATATTGATCGCACCAGCGCTTGCTCCCATCACAACGGCTCCGCTATTTTTAATCGAATGCGACAATTCATATTCCATTAGAAATTCATTTTGTTTAAGAATATTTCCACCTAACAAGAAAATGACTGAAGCATTTTGAATTAAGTTTTGGGCATCTTCCTTCTGTACGCTATAATTAATCAAATGATATTCATCAAACATAATGCCTGCCTGTTCTAACCACGAACGTTCAGTAGCACCATCATCTTCATAAAACGATGGATTCGAGCTAATCATAGCAAGCGATTTTCTATCAGTTATATCCTCCTGTAACACCATGCCCAGATTCTCTGGGAAAAAATTGTTAAACCAACCTAAATAATAATGTGTTTTCATAAGTTCCCTCCGTACCAAAGTGTAAATAACATCAACTTCCCGCGTTACTCATTCTTTTCTCTTGTCACCAACATATTCCCCTATATATGCCTTATTTGCTCTGCCAATTAAAATAGATTGTTACACAATTTTATCTATTTCTTTAAAAACGGTACGGCTTTATTTCTAGTCTACATTAGTTAAAATACATTTCTTCACAATCTTCATAGTTGCATTAACATAAAAATCCAATAATAAATTATCGTTCTTTATTATTAATAATCAACTTTTTTATAAAGTTTCACTTAACGCCAACTGAACTCGCTAGGCCAGCTTCTGTTAGACTTCCTTAGTGTGTTCGGAGCCAATATTGTCGAATTTACAGTCTATATTCTCTCGTTCAACTATTTATTGTTAATTCGGGACCTTGATAAGTTAGCAATTTACATTGTAAATATCCAATAAATGGCTTAGGGCAACCAATTGCCATTGAAAGCAACCAGTTATAGTCTAAAAGCAACTATATCAGGTCTAAGAGCAACTAAACTGTCAGTGAAAGCAACTAATTCTTACAATAGCCCTTTACTTGGGGTGAGACAATAATGACTAAGACGCATCTTTCCTATACAACACCTTATATATTTAGTTTATTCTATTCCAAAAAACAAAAAGCCACTCCATCAAGAAGCGGCTACTACATTTACTGAACAGTTTGTCCTTTTAACGAACGGCGTAAAATTTTTCCTGTTGTGTTTTTTGGTAACTCTTCTAAAAACTCAATTCGTTTAGGAACTTTATATTTTGCTAGTTTTTCGGCACAATACTGTTGCAATTGTTCTTCGGTTAAAGAAGCCTCTTTCTTCACAACAAACGCTAATACTTCTTCCCCAAAAGTAGGGTCTGGCACTCCGACTACTGCCGCTTCTACAATACCTGGATGTTCGAAGAGAACTTCTTCTACTTCCCGTGGATATACATTATATCCTCCTACAATAATCATATCTTTCTTGCGATCGACAATATAGAAATAACCTTCTTCATCTTGTCTAGCAAGATCGCCTGTATATAACCAACCGTCTCGAATCGCACTGTCGGTTTCTTCTGGCATTTTATAATAGCCTTTCATCACATTAGGTCCTCGGACAATCAGTTCTCCAACTTCTCCAATTGGAACCTCTTCCCCTAATTCATTCACTATTTTGTTTTCTACATTCACAATATTTGTGCCAATCGAGCCTGGTTTACGGTCCCGATCAATTGGATTAAAGCAAGTTACTGGTGAAGCTTCAGATAAGCCATATCCTTCTGATATTCTTACATGGAACTTGTCCTCAAAATTATGCAATAACGCAACTGGCAATGAAGAGCCACCCGAAATTGCTAAACGAATGGATTTAAAATCTTCCACTTTATCTTCAGGGAATTGATATAAGAAATTGTACATCGTCGGCACTCCTGCAAAAACAGTCGCTTTTTGTTCTTTGGCAATAGAGAATACCTCTTGCGGACTGAATCTAGGAACTAGTAATATCGTAGCTCCCATTAGTAATGGTGCATTTACAACAACCGTTAAAGCAAAGACATGGAATACAGGGAGCGTTGCAATGACACGATCATCTGTATTAATACTTAAATATTCTGCAACGTCACGAGCATTCGAAAATATATTATTATATGTAAGCATGGCACCTTTTGGTTGTCCCGTAGTACCTGATGTGTACAAAATAACTGCCGTATCATCCTCTGAAATTTCAACTGGCTTTACTCGTTCCCCCGCAATTGCCAGTAAAGATGAAAACGATTTCACTTTTACTTTCAAATCTTCCGAAAGCCCAGCTAACTTATCTGGCGTATCCGCTTGTGTTTCACAAATAATATAGTTTTCCACCGTCGTAAATACATTCGCGCACTTTTCTATTAAAGGTAATAACGCATCTAGCGCAATAATTGCTTTTGCATCACTATTTTTCACAATATAAGAAATTTCATCTGGTGTATAAATAGGATTAATTGGTACCGCAGTTGCCCCTAAACGCATAGTAGCATATAAAGAAATTAAAAAATGTGGGGTATTGCCGAGTAAAAAGCCTACATGATCTCCTTTTTTAATTCCTAACCCTTTAAGCCCATACGCAAATCGCTCTACTGATTCGTCAAATTGTGCATATGTCGTGTCTTTTCCCATAAAGTGATACGCTATTTTTTCTGGATGTTTGGAGGCAATTTGTTGAACTTGTGAAGCTAAACTCATTTTCCCATCTCCCATTTTTTATTTGAATGAATATTCATTCATAATCCCCATATTCATTATATAAAAAAAGTTTCGACTATTCAATCTCAAAAGAAGATTGCATTTTGCAATCTTCTTTTACTCTTGTATATGTGCAATATATCTCCACCGGATTAAGTAGAAATACGATACTTGAATAACAGTAAATACGATCAGTACGATTAACATTTCCATTGCAATAGAAACCGCTGCTAGATCCACCCAAAAAGCTTGTAGGAAAATAAATGAAAATGTACTATGTACCATTGCAAGTCCCCAAGGCAAAAAGAATTGTGGCACTAACTGTCGATTTACGATTTTCACTAATTCTTGCTCGGTAATCCCCATTCTTCGGAGGACATCGAATTGCTTTTTATCTCTTTCCAAATCGGTATACAATTTAAAATAGACAAAGCTTCCTGCTGCTAGTAAGAGCACTGCCGCTACAAGCAAACCAGTAAACAATAATAATGCAAACGTAGCGCGAATAACGGAGAAATTCAATCCAGGATTATTAAAATAAAATGGATTAGGATTCACTTCCGATATTCCCATCGTCTCCGTCATAATCTTATCTAAGTCTGTTCCAACATCTTTTGTACGCAACCACTCTGGTACATGAAAGGCAAAAAAAGTAATTTTAGACTCTTCTAGCCCAAAACCAGAGAGCGGTTCTGTCAGGAGAGAAAAATCTTCATCGCTAATAATAAAAGTTCTATTTTTTAAGGTGAATGAAGGGAAAATCGAGTATTTATACTTATCCTTTATTTGAATAGGTATGCTACTTTCCTCGAGCACAGTTTGTTCTTTTCCACTTCGAATATTTTCAACATCTACTTGGCTATCCGAGACTAATAAAGCCTCTCCTTGTTTCAAGTCAATCAATGGAATTTTTAAAGCAACAGCTAAACTATTCACTTCCGATTCCTTGATGACATTAACTGGTTCATGCGAACTAGAAGAGGTTTGCTTTTTTACATTGAATCTCACAAGCTCATAAGACAAGCCCTCACTTTGCAGTTCTTGCGATAATTTCATAATATGTGCTTCTTCAAAAGGGTTGTCCCAATCACTAGCGTAGAAAATACTGACAGGGTTTAATTCTCGATATTGCGCTGTAAATGAAGTAAACGAAGTAACGACACCTACAGATAAAAACGCAATCGTCGACACAATCGTCACAACAAAAAACATCCGCGCATTTTCCCTAATCTTAATCGAAACTTCCGCAAAAGCGATAAGCCGAAAAGAATGCCAATAAAGACTTTGCTTTCTTCGAATAATGTCCAGTATATATAAAATACTATCCGTGTAAAAGAAGTACGTGCCGATAAAAGCCATTAAAATAATAAGTAAGCTCACCAATATATTCATATGGAAAACGGAAAAAATAACGAGACTATACGCCACAAATAGCAAGCCTAATCCCAATAAAGCACTTCCCTTTTTGTACGTAGCCACTTCGCCTTGGTTGCCAACCCCTTTTATAAGTTGGATAATCTCCTTCTTGCGGATGAATACAACACTACTGATCGATATGATGATAAACTGTGATAAAAACACAACAATCGTCAAAGCAAATGGCTTCCATGATAAGTACAAAGGTAAGCTGTCCAATAAAAATAATTCTCGAATAATCATAAAGAAAAATTTAGAAAATGAAAATCCAAAGAAAATGCCAATTGTAATAGATATAAACCCTAAAATCATCGTTTCCAAAAAGACTAAACGATTTAACTGTTGCCTTTCCATTCCTAAATGTAGTAAAACTCCAAACTCATGTAATCTAGCTTGTAAAAACGCACTCATCGAATAAAACAAAAAAAACATAGTAAAAATGATGAGAATAATTTGCGCAACAAGCATTCCACCAAAAGCAACATCTCGTAAAAACTTATCTTCAATATTCGGGTGAAACATCAGCATGGAATAAATAAAGAACACCATAACCGAAAAAATACTAGCCATAAAAAACGCAGCATATATTCGGCTATTACGAATAACGTTATGATAAGCGAATTGTTGAAAGGTCATTTACACCGCCACCACCTAATAATGACAAAACATTTAATATCCGTTGGAAAAATGTTTGTCTCAGGTCACCTTTATAAATCTCATTGAAGTATTCCCCGTCTTTTATAAATAACACTCGATCACAATAGCTTGCTGCTATAGGATCATGGGTTACCATTATAATCGTCGTTTGACTTACTTTATTCACTTGGGTAAGAATTTCTAATACATCTTTTGCTGCTTTGGAATCCAAGTTTCCTGTCGGCTCATCTGCTAATATAATGCTCGGTTCATGTATTAACGCGCGGCCTATGGCAGTTCTTTGAGCTTGCCCTCCGGAAATCTCGGAAGGTCTTTTTTCTAAAATAGAGGTTAAATGGAGATGTTCTGCAATTTGTTGGACTTTGGCTTTCATCACTTCTAAGGATTGACCATCAAGCGTAAGTGGTAATACCATGTTTTCTTCCACCGTTAGTGCAGGAAGTAGATTAAAGTCTTGGAATACAAAACCAAGCTCTCTTCTTCTAAAAAGTGATAAGTCATTTTTGGGAAGTTCTGCTGGTTTTAAACCGCTTATCGTGATTTCTCCTGAAGTTGGACGATCGATCGTCGAAATTATATTTAACAATGTCGTTTTTCCACTTCCAGAAGGGCCCATCACAGCGATAAACTCTCCTTTTTCCACTTCAAAGCTAAGTTGATTAATCGCTAGATGTGCTACTTTCCCTTCATATACTTTCGTTACTTCCTCCAGTATTAATATGGTCATCTTGCCCACCTTGCTTCCTAGTTTCTTGTTTTTCAAATTGGATCGATACGGTTGTCCCTTCTCCTACCTTTGAAGAAACACGTATCTCATGCCCTAAACGATTGCATATTTCCTGCGCCAAATATAAGCCCATACCAGTAGACTCACCAGTTTTCCTTCCATTCTCTCCGGTAAAAAATGCTTTTGTCACTCTTTTAATATCAGACGCAGGGATACCAATTCCTTCATCCCTAACAGAGAAAATGATTTGTTTCTCCTCGATATTCGTTTCGAAATACACTTTTTTATTTTGCTCAAAAGTGTATTTAACGGCATTCGTTACAAATTGGGCAATGACGTAACGGATCCATTTTCTGTCCGAAGTAATCATACAATCATCTTCCATCGAAATGACAGGAAATAGATGCTTTCCGATGAATAGCCGTTTATTTTCCGTTACGACTTCGGTTACTAGTTGTTTTAAATCGATTCGTTCGATTTGCATATCTTCTTCAAAAGTATCTAATCGCGCATTCATTAAAACTGCTTCAAGTCCTCGCTTGAGTCGATCCATTTCTTCCACGACACTTTTCGAATCTATTTGTTCACTATTTTGCGTCATCAATTCGAGAACTGAAATAGGCGTTTTCATTTGATGCACCCAGCTATTCATAAATTGTAAATGTCTATTTTGTCTTGCATATAAAAGCTGTACTTCTTTTTGATATAAACGATAAATATGTTGTAAGTAAATTTCTACTTGTCTAATTTCTGGGGATTGTGCTGCTCGTTGCAGAACAACTTCTATTTGGGTTGGGACTGAGAGAATTTTTTTATAAAACGTATATTTTTTCATAAATAACGTCCCTAAAAAAGTAAGCGTTAATATACTACTAATAACAATGGAATAGACAGCGGTATCTAGATTTCGAAATCCATCTAGCCAGTATAACAGCATAACAAATAGTACTAAGGAAAACTGAAAAATGATAAAAAGTAGATGTTCCTTTATAAATAACCGAAACATATTAAGCTTCCTCCGGACTTAGATTCAAACGATATCCCGCTCCTCGAACAGTTTCAATTGTTGATAAAACACCGTAATCCGCCATTTTTTTCCGTACTCGCGTCATATTTACATTGAGGGTATTCTCATCCACAAATGATTGATCATCCCATAGTTCTTCTAGTAATTGTTCTCTAGTGACTAGCTTAGGATAATTTTTCAGTAATAATTCTAAAATGGTACATTCTTTCTTTTGAAGTGGAATTTCTTCTTTGGACGTATGTAATTCCATACGTTCCATATAGAGCTGCAATTTCCCTACTTTCACCACTCGCTCTTCCTGTTTAGCTGCATATTCCCCATATGTTCTTCTTAAATGGCTTTTTATTTTAGCTAGGACGATTTCGTAATGAAAAGGCTTCGTGATAAAATCATCTCCGCCATTTTCGAGTGCGAATACTTGGTCCATTTCTCCTGATCTAGCCGACACAAAAATAATGGGGCAAGTAGTTAGCTGGCGGAGTTGACGGCACCAATAGTAACCGTCATAAGATGGTAAATTCACATCTAATAATACAATATGGGGATCGAACGCTGTAAACTCCTCGACAATATGATCAAAATCTTCAATTGTATGTACTTCATAATGGTATTTCCTCAGGGTATCTGCAAGTAGCGATGCGATTTTCAGGTCATCTTCTACTACTAACACACGGTGTATCATCACTTAAATCCTCCTCTAGGAACATTGTACTTTCCTTATTATATCAAAAAAGAGTCTTCCATACGTTAAGTATGTTAGACCCTTCCATTTTCATAAACTGAAGATCAATTACGCCTAAGCATAATTGCGTCCAGATTTTGAATTGTGCTTACGCAATTAACTTGCTTCAGTAGAAGTCTGAACTTCGACTGGATCGATTTAATAAATAAGTTGTACTAGTTCTTCTTTTGAAATACCACCTAAGTATTTCGGTACATCAACTGACTCCAGTGCTTCTTCAATCGCTTGTTTACTATACACTTTTCCAGTTAATACATTTTCTACTTCTTCGATATCCCCAACGCCAAAGAAATCACCATAAATTTTCACTTCTTCAATGATACCTTTATTTACTTCTAAACGAACATCTACACCACCTGTTGGGAAACGGTGTGAATGCTTCATATTGAACTTAGGGGATTTACCGTAGTTCCAATCCCATTGTTGATAACGTTCTTCCGACAGCTTATGAATGTTTTTCCAATCTTCATCCGTAAGCTCCCAATATTGAATATTGTCGGATCCGTCAAAAATAGAAGAAAGAATTTCAGCACGGAATTGTTCAATCGTCATCGGTTCTGCCAGTAAATCAGCAATATTCGTTACACGGCTTCGTATTGATTTGATCCCTTTAGATTCAATTTTTTCTTTGCTTACTTTTAATGCGGATACAACTTTATCTATTTCTGTATCAAACATTAATGTACCATGGCTAAACATTCTTCCACGAGTTGAAAACTGAGCATTTCCTGAGATTTTTTTGCCTTCTGCTAATATGTCATTGCGTCCTGATAGTTCCGCGTTGACACCCATTTTCTGCAATGCATCAACAACTGGCTGTGTAAACTTTTTGAAATTGCGGAAGCTGTCTCCATCATCTTTTGTTAAAAAGCTAAAGTTCAAATTTCCTAAATCATGGTACACAGCGCCGCCACCTGAAAGTCTGCGGACAGGGATAATCCCGTTTTTTTCTACAAAATCTGTATTAATTTCTTCTATCGTATTTTGGTTTCTACCAATGATGATAGAGGGTTGATTTATGTAAAACAAAAGAAATGAATCTTTTTCCACATCCATTGTATTTAGTGCGTACTCTTCAATTGCTAGGTTAATACGTGGGTCAGTTATGCCTTTATTATCAATAAAATACATGTTGATCTCTCCTTTACTCCTATTTTAACAAAAAATGAATTAATATGTTGACAAAAGATTCTGTGTTATATTACAATGAATTCAATAAAAACAGTTATATAACAGACGGAGGTGGAACAACTATGTTAGAAAACGTACTTGAATTTTTCCGTAATCTGCCTAAAAAGAATTGCGCTACATGTGGCGAGACCATAGAAGAACAACATGAGTGCTATGGAAATCAGTGTGACAAATGCAATAACCTTTAATATTATTCAAGACGCCAACTAGATCCTCCCCTTTCTAGTTGGCTTTTTTTGTACGTGATATAGGGATAATGTGCGCTATACCACTTATCGTTCTTTTTTATTGCTTATTTTTGAATAGCAAAAAGCGCTTATCTCCTTTTTTGAGATAAGCGCTTTTTATTATGCTTCTGCTGTTTGATTGGAATGACGTTTTTTGAACAACAACATGAAATAGCCAAATGTTAATACTAGACATACTACCATAAATCCAATAAGAACTCCGTTACTTGCCCATAGAGCACTCATATTTCCTGTAGAAATAGCTGCTTTGAAAGCTTGAACAGAATAAGTCATCGGCAATAATTTATTGAAAATTTGTAATGGCTGTGGAATTAATTCCAATGGGAATGTTCCTGCACTTGTTGTTAATTGAAGGATTAACACAAGAATAGCCAAGAAACGTCCAGAATCACTTAGAACAGAAACAAATAATTGAATCATCGCTAAAAATGTAAAGCTTGTAATGATCGCAGTTAGGATGAACATCCCAACGTTTTGTGTTTCTAATTTAAGCGCAAATAATGCGATTGCTACTGCGATTAACGATTGTATAATCCCTACTACTCCAAGTACTGTTACTTTACTTGTGAACCAAGATGCCCCATTTGTTGGCTTAATAGCTGGTTGTACGAGTGGGAATACAATCGAAATTAGTAATGCCCCGACGAATAAACCAAGTGACAAGAAATAAGGAGTGAAACCTGTACCATAGTTCGGTACTGAATTGACCGCTTCAGTCTCTACATCTACGGGTGACGAGATCATATCGAATGTTGCATCGTTGGCACTTACTTCTCCAACCTCTTTACTTGCATCTTGCAAGCTAGATTGCAATGTATCCGTACCATCGACCAATGCTTTTGTACCATCTGCTAGCTTAGAAGATCCATCTGCAAGTTCTCCAGATTTTTCTGCTAGTGTTCCAGTTCCTTGTTGTAATTGGGTTGAACCGTTTGCTAATTGATTTAGACCGCTAACCAAGTTAGTTGAACCAGCATATGCTTGCTGAATACCAGTGTTAAATTCTTTCATTTTTGCCGCTAATGTATGTGTTCCTGTTGCTAAACTAGAAGAACCTTCTACTAGTGCTCTCGAGGATTCATTTAGTTTTGCAACCCCTTGCGCAGCTTGTGTATATCCTGCACTTAATTGTTCAGCACCAGTATGCACTTGAGCTGCTCCACTCTCTAATGCAGTTGTTCCATTTGCAAGTTTTTCTAACCCCGCAGATACAGTCGAACTTCCAGATTCTAATTGTTTCAATGTCTCTGTTAGTGCTGCCGCTTGTTCTGCTGGAAGTGTTGCACTGATTTGTTCCATTTGATTCGCTAACGCTTTAATACCAGAAGTTACTTGAGAAGCCCCTTGCGATAATTGGTTTGTACTATCATTTACCGTCGCAGAACTGCTTTGTAACTGTGCTAATGATGCGACTAAAGCTTTTTCTTTTTCACTAAGTAATTGATAGCTTTCATTTAGTTTTGCAACTCCGGCCGTATAATCTGTTATACCAGTTTTTAATGAGCCTGCGCCTGTTGCTGTTTGGTTTGCACCATCTGCTAACTGAGTAGACCCATCAGCAAGTTTAGCTATTCCATCATTTAGTTGAGTAGATCCTTTTGCAGCTGTTTGAATACCATCTACTACTGTATTAGTACCGTCTCGTAATTCGATTGAGCTGCTTGCCAGTTGTTCTAAATAGCCTTTCAAATCACTAGCACCATTATCTAATTCTGAGGCACCGTCTTTTAATTGACCAGCACCATCTGATGCTTGCGCAAAACCATCACCTATTTTAGTAATCGAATCAAATAACTGCTCTGCATAGGTGGATGTGACTTCTTTATTGACCTCTGCGCGAATTCGATCCATCGCAGTTCCACCAATTTGAGAGGCTAAGAAGTTATATCCTTCATTTGCCTTATACGTAATAACCATTTTTTCCGGCTGTTCGTCTAATAAGGTTGTTGCGTGCTGTGAAAAGTTCTCTGGAATTTCGATGAGCAAATAATAATCCTGATCTTCTAAACCTTGTAGTGCCTCTTTTTTCGACACAGATATAAAATTGAATTGCTCGCTATCGATCAGCTTATCTTTTAAGGTTTCTCCAAGATCTAACTCTAGTCCATCCATTTCAGCACCTTCGTCTGAATTAACGATTGCTACAGGCAAATCACTTAGACCAGCATATGGATCCCAAAAAGCCCATAAAAACATTCCTGCATACAAAACGGGAATAAATAATACTGCGATAATAGGAATCAACAGTTTACGATTCGTCAATATCGCTTTCCATTCTGCTTTTATCATTCTATCTTCCTCCTAAAACTATTTGACCATTTTGTCCAACTGGTCATTCATCATCAAAAAAATAAGTCTCAAACTAAGAGACTCCGAAAAATTGTTTCCTGAAAAAAGTTTGCGATTTCTACTTCGGATAATGATTCGTCATGCGTTACATTCCAATCATTAATAAAGGCTAGATAGCCTTTAAATAATAAATATGCTACAAGCTCACTATTTACTTGTCTCAATTCTCCCTTGGCTACATACTTATCAATCTTTTCTTTAATGAATGTGACAATTGCTTCCTCCGTTTGGTGAAGCATTTGTTTGACTGCTGGTGTTCTCCAGTCTTTTTCTTCATCCACAATTTTTGCATATAGTTGATGAGTTTCTCGGAATTCTAACATTTTCATCAAAGCAGCATGGGCATTTTCCTGAAAAGAAGCACCTTCTCGAATTACACTCGTCGCCTCCTGCTTCATCTCGCAAATCATTGCCCTCACAATTTCTTGAAAGAGAACTTCTTTGTTTTCAAAAAACGTATAAATAGTTCCTTTTCCTACATTTGCGATTTTCGCTATTTGCTCCATCGTTGTGGCTTTATATCCAAAAAGTGAAAAAGATCTTGTTGCTGCTTCTAAAATTTCTTTTTTTCGATCCATTTAGTAGCACTCCTTTCTCTCTGAAGAAAAATGACCAGAAAACCATTTCGGTCATCTAGTCATTATAATACTACCAGTGTATTCTTTTTGCAAGTATTTTTTTAGTGACCTTTATGCATTGTGTCATCACTTTCGTCTGGTAATACGGAACTCAAATCAGGACTGCCAACTGTTAATTTTTGTTTTGGCATTGTATGTAAACCTCTTGCAGTCGTATGGGCATACATATAATAGACCCCGTCATGATCGAATGTATGATTTGCTTCATAGACACCATCTTTTGTTAACGTCCCTTCGATCATTTTTCCTTCATCACGCAAACCGGATTCCCATACTTCGAATTCTACTTTATCCGCATCGTCAACTGCTTCTTCCCCTTGAGACACTTTGGCAGATAGAACAACTTCTTCACCTACTGGTAATTGTTCAGCTGTTTGTATTTGTACAACAATTTCTTGAAAAGTCGTTTCTTCATGATTTGTATGACTTTCCTCTTCTGCTCCACAACCAGTTAACATCATTGCCGTTATTGAAAATGCCGCTATCCCTTTTTTCATGAAAATGTATCCTCCCAAATTGGTAATGTAATATATACGTTAGTTCCTTTTCCTACTTCGCTTTCAAATGCAAGTTTCCCATTTTGCACTTCTACTAATTGTGCAGCAATAGATAACCCTAATCCTGTTCCGCCATCCGACCGGCTTCTGGCCTTATTCACTCGGTAGAAACGCTCGGTGATATGCACTAGATGCTCCGTTTCGATTCCACAACCTTCATCTGCAATTTGAATAGTCGTTTCTTTTTTTGTTGCTTTATTCGAAATTGTTATGACGGAATTGTTAGGTGAATATCTAATAGCATTTTCTAATACGTTAATAAGGATTTGCTTTGTTTTTTGCTCGTCTGCACATAAAATTGTCTCTTCATCTATCGAATTAGCAAACGTTATTTCTTTTTCGTTGGCCATTGGTTTTACAAGTTGCACTGCTTCACGAATTATTTCTGCTAAAACGAGTGGGCTTGTTTCTACCTCTACTAACGACTCGGATCTTGCAACGGTTAACAAATCATTCGTGAGCTTCTGCATACGATTTGCTTCTCGTGTGATAAGTGTGTATATTTCAGCCTTTTTCTCTTCTGGTATAAGGTTTTGTTCAAATGCCTCCCCATACCCTTTTATATAACTTATCGGCGTGCGAAGTTCATGAGATACAATTGAAAGAAAGTCTCGCTTTTTGTCATCTTCTTGTTGAATGGACATTGCCATATGGTTAAAACTTTTCCCCAGCTCTCCCACTTCATCTTGAGACTCCACTGCAACTCGTGTATCATACTTTCCTGCAGCCATGTCCAGCGCTGCTTCGTTTAGTACTGCTAATGGTTTTAACACTCTTTGCAAACTTTTCAAGCTAATATATGCCAAGCAAATTAATAAAAGAGAAACAATTGCCAGTAAAAAAAGTACATCACTCGAAGCCATTTCGGTAATTTTTGTTAAAGGTACGTATACATAAATAATACCTTCTAATCTATTCTCATCAACGAGCGGATAAATAACCGATGCTACATCCCGATCAAATCGCTTTTCGTAACCACGTTTTGTGATTGCATTTCCGTCTAACAACTCCGCCCGTTCTTCTGCCCCTATCAACGTGTCATAATCAATATCAAAAGGAAGACATGCACTCAGCTCTCTGGGGTTTCGTACCGTAAATACTTCCACATCTGAAAAACGATTATAATCTTCTGTTTGTTTAATAAAATCATTCGTCACGACACCGCCATCATATGTACGCTGTAAGTTTTCCGCCACTTCCTTCATAGACATTTCAGTATGTTGAACGTAAAGTTCCTCATACAAAAAATTCGTAAAGATGACTAAAAACACAATCGTCGTTGTAATAAAAACGAGGAGCAACATCCATATTTTAAACGAAAGCTTTTTCATTCTTTTACCTCAAAACGATAACCAATTCCCCAAACCGTTTCAATATATTTTCCCGCAACGATACCAAGCTTTAACCGAAGCGTTTTAATATGTGTATCTACCGTTCGTGTTCCACCTTCATAATCCAAGCCCCATAGCTTTTCCAGTAGCTGTTCTCTAGAAAATGCTCTCCCTTCATTTTCCATAAATAAAAGGAGCAGTTCATATTCTTTGAGCGTAAGGTTAATTTTTTGATCGTTTCGTAATATTAATCTGGCAGACGGGTCATTTACTATAATCCCTTTTATAAGCTTATTGTCTTCGGATACTTTTCCAGTTCTTCTTAATATAGCATCTATTCTCGCTATTAGTTCGATTGCGGTAAATGGCTTAATGACGTAATCATCCCCACCAAGCGCAAGTCCTTTCACTAAATCTGTTTTTGCATCTAAGGCGGTGAGAAATATAATCGGTACTAATGTAAATTCCCTTAAATCCTGGCAAACTTCAAATCCGCTTTTCCCAGGCATCATGACATCTAGCAGTATTAAGTCGATGGAAAATGAATGAACCATTTTCAGCGCTTCTTTTCCATCTTCAGCGTGTAACACATCAAAACCAGCTTTTTGCAAATGCAATTCAATTAATCCACGCATATCCTGTTCATCATCCACTACTAATATGGTCGTCATTTGCTCGCCTCCCTTACAACTAGCTGAAATGGTCCTTTTCCTACTTGTACCTTATTTATTACTTTTCCCGATTGTATAAAGTATATTTGATGATCCTCATAACCTGCTAATACGATATTATCTCCGTATGTTGCGATTGCAAAAGGATTCGCTCCTGCTTTGAGTGAAGCTAGCACCTCACCCGTTTCTGAAATTTCATAAACAGTGCTACTTCCATGACTGACTGCAAAAACATGCCCATTTGCAGCTTTCGTCATATTCACTGGCATCATCGGTGTTTCGATTTCACCTAGTAACTCTCCAGTCGCTATATTATATCTGTTAATAACCCGATTAGGACTGCTGCCAGCCCCATGACCACCAAGCCATAGTTCATTTCCATTTACGAATAGTCCATGTGAAGAATTCGGGATATCCCATGTAGTTTTTTCCTTTAAATCTAATGAAAATATAGAAAGAATTTCATCTTTGAAGTTGACTACGTATAGATTACCGTCATGTGCAATCATCGACATCGGATAATTCCCAGTTGCTGCTTCTTTTAAGGCTTCCCCTTTTTTATTAAAAAGAGTGACCGTATTTTCTATTCCATTTGTTATATAAATATTTTCTTCATATGCGTAAGCAAAGGTTGTTCCTTCTTTTACATCCAATGTTGCCAGCTGCTTACCAGTAGATAACTGGATTAGAACTGCTTTCTTCAAGGTAAATCCATACAGTAATAGAATGTCGTCTGTTACCAATGTAAACCCTGTATACGAAGCATCCAGTTGCCAACTTTCCATCACTTTTTGCTGCGCTGAAATGAAATCGATCGTTCCGTCGGCTGTATTTAAACTCGCAACAAAATCAATCGATGGATCAATGGATGGTAGTGAGGGTTTTGCACACGCACCAAGCAAAAATAAAACGAACAATATACTTAGCCTTTTCAAGTCCTCACCCCCTACAGCTATTTTAACGAATACGTGTGAAAAAAGTTTGAAATTCCGTTAAAGTATTAAAAAATATTCGGTTAATGTGGATAAAATATGCTTTTACAACTAAATGCTCAGATTTTACAACTAAACATGGAAATTTTACAACTAACCTATTCTAAATTCCAACTAAACCAAATCTCCAAGAAAAAATCCCCAAAAACCACCTAGCATTAGTTTTTGGGGACTACATTTCCTATTAGTTACGCACGAAGTTGTTTTAGTACAACATCGGCCATTGCATCGATGAATAATGGTTGATCATTTGGCATAGCAGGGCGTACGTACGTCGCTCCAATGTCATCACACACAACTTTACACTCATAGTCGTTATCGTATAGCACTTCTAAATGTTCTGCTACGAAACCAACTGGTGTGTAAACGAATGTTGTGTATCCTTTTTGTTCGTTTAGGTCACGTGTTAAATCTTGTACATCGGGTCCAATCCATGGCTCTGGAGTTTGTCCAGCACTTTGCCAACCAACTGCATAGTTTTTCACGCCAGCAGCTTTTGCGATTAGATCTGCTGTTTCATTTAACTGATCTGCATATGGATCTCCCATTGCAAGAATTTTCTCAGGAAGAGAATGGGCAGAAACGATTAAACATGCTTTTTCACGTTGTTCCTCAGACATAGCTGCAAATGCTTCGCTTACTTTTTCATTCCAGTATTGGATGAATTTTGGCTCGTTATACCAGCTTTCAACAGAAGTAATTTTCAAATTCCCTAGTTTTTCTGCTTCTTCTTGAATACGACCGTTATACGATTTAATCGAAAACGTCGAGAAGTGAGGAGCTAGTACAATTGATACCGCTTCCGTAATGCCGTCTTTATGCATTTGTGCAACTGCATCTTCTAAGAAAGGCTCAATATGTTTTAGCCCAATATACATTTTGAATTCGATTTCATCTTGTACTTCGTTTAAACGATCACATAATCCTTGTGCTTGGTTTTTCGTGATTTTTGCTAATGGTGAAATCCCACCAATCGCTTTGTAACGGCCCGCTAAATCAGCCAATTGTTCCTCACTTGGTTTGCGACCGTGGCGAATATGTGTGTAGTAACGTTCAATATCTGCTTCTTCGTACGGTGTTCCATATGCCATTACTAATAATCCCATTGTTTTTTTCATCATTGTCACCTCAAAAAAAGTTTAGTTTGACTTTGCTGCAATAAGCTCGCGGCTATATTCATGTACAAATGTTGTTAAGCGTTTTAATGTATCCGGATTCACTTCTGGGAATACACCGTGACCAATATTAAAGATATGACCTGGTTGTGCTACACCTTGCTCCACAATAAGTTTCGCGCGTTTTTCGATTTCTGCCCAGTCTCCGATTAAATACGACGGATCCAAGTTTCCTTGAAGCGGTTTCGTTAACCCTTTCGCACGTGCTTCCTCTATTGATAAACGCCAATCTAGCCCAACTACGTCTACCGGAAGGTCATGCCATTCATTCGCTAAGTGACTTGCACCTACACCAAATGTTATTAATGGAACACCTAGTTCACGAAGTTCTGTGAAAATACGTGTCATAACTGGTTTGATAAAAATACGATAATCCGCTACATTTAAAGCACCAACCCATGAGTCGAAAATTTGAATCGCTTTCGCCCCTGCTTTTACTTGTGCTTTAATATAAACGACAATCATATCTGCAAGTTTGTCCATTAATGCAAACCATGCTTCTGATTCTGAAATCATAAACGCTTTTGTTTTGTTATAGCTCTTCGAAGGACCACCTTCAATCATATAGCTTGCAAGTGTAAATGGAGCCCCAGCAAATCCGATTAATGGAACATTCAACTGTTCAGTTGTTAACAATTTAATCGTTTCTAATACAAATGGAACATCATCTTCTGGCGATAAGTCACCAAGATTATATACATCTTGCACTGTACTGATTGGATTCGAAATTACTGGTCCAACGCCAGCTTTTATTTTCACATCTACACCTATGCCAGGAAGTGGTGTTACAATATCTTTATACAATATCGCCGCATCTACATTGTAATTTTCCACTGGCAAACGTGTAACATATGCACATAATTCTGGTTCATGCGTAATCTGCTCTAAAGAATACTTTTCTTTTATTTTTCTGTATTCTGGTTGAGATCTTCCTGCTTGCCTCATATACCAAACCGGCGTGTGCTCCACTTGCTCTCCTCGTGCCGCACGAAGAAGCGTATCATTAAAAGTAGTCATTCAAAATTCCTGCCTTTCTTCTATTTTAAAAGGGTACCTCTCTTTTCAAATATACGTTTCCACTATAGACTTTCTATTTACTATTGTATAGGCATATAGTGTATTTGTCATAAATTTGTCCCGTTTCAACGTCAAATTTGGGACGTATGGTTTTTAAATTTGCATTTAAGGGAAAAGTATATAAAACAAACAACAATTAGGAGGTACTTAAATGAATTTATATTTAACTTCCGGAACTCCGGAATTTATGGAGTCCATCAGAAAAAAACATCCAAATGAGCAAATATTTGCCCTGCACGGAATAGGGAACTCCGTACTAATCCATGAAACTGCTAAAAAAACTGTTTTTCAAGCTCCAAGAAAGTATGAAATATTAGAGACTACCGGACAGTTCTCCGAAAAAGGATATTTCGCCTTACAACATATTCCCATTTCCGAGGAAGGTAAACCCATTTTCGAATACAAATATACAAACTTATCTAAAACCCTTGAACATGAGCCTGGGTTCATTGCACTACGCGTACTTAAACCAATCAAATCAGACACTTATATTATTTTAACAGAATGGTCTGGTCCGAACAGCTATGAAATGTGGGCAAAATCCCATCCGATGAATTTTGATAATGTCGCCGATAAGCAACAATTCTTCACAGGTGCACCTTATGTTTCTACTTACTCATCAACAAATGAAAACGATTAAATTAGAGATCTAAACATTATAAAAACTGTTTGGTGCGTTAAACTTTAAATGAATATAGGGGGGAGAAAATGTTCAATAAAGAATCAGAGAAGAATAAGACCTCAAAGAAGAGATTTGAAGAGATATTTTCAGAAAATGGCGTGGCTAATGGAAACAGAATATTAGTTGATAGAGAAACTGGAGTTCACTATTTATTTAGTTGGAGTGGATATTCAGGCGGCATTACCCCGTTATTAGATAAGGATGGAAAACCAATAATAAAATCAACTAACGAATAACACACTTTACCCTGTTCCACAAAAGCAATCAGCAATTATCATGAGTAAACCACCCTGGGCTTACGACTTCAGGGCGGTTTACTTTTTTCTTTTTTTAAAAATAAAAATACTGACCTCCTAACACATATTCCATATAAAAATAGCCCAGTCTTATAAACTGAGCTATACCTTTGTTATTGTGCTAGTAATGCCAACTTGCTTTTAGAGGGTGTTTCATATTTTACTTGCGCAGACTTCTGAACATAGCTTCCACCGCCTACACCATATAAACCGCCATGATCACTCTTATAGCTATAAACTCGATATTCTTCTCCTTTTTTCAATGGACGGACCGTGGTTAATGAACCATTGCTCTCCATTTTCACCAAATTGGTATTAGATAGAATAGTAACTTTACCTATTTGCCCTAATTTTAGTTCTGTTTTTCCCCACATAACTTTTACAGCAGGTCCTCCTACTTTTTTCGTAATATAAGCAGAAGAAATATAACCTACTAGTTTTTGATCCTCGGTTTTAACTGGGTACCATACAAATTGGTTTAAACTTGTTAAGGACTGGTCATATTGGAAATTTCCATCAATAATCAACGTAGTATTTTTGGTTACAGCTTTTGCTACAGAAGCAGTACTAGGTTGAGTTCTTAAATTTACCTTGTCCGCTGTTATCGATACTTTGTCTCCTTTTTTAAATTGATAAGCAGAGGGATGCAAGATACCCGTTACTGTATATTCCATCTTGTTGAATTTAATATTTTCACTGCTATTAGGGTCATATTTAAAATCAGCTATTTGGAAAGGAAACTGTCCTAATTTCGTGCCGTTTAAATAACTATCATTTTCAATATGCGCAAAAACTTTTTCTTGGTAAGCGTCTCTATTGTTCAATCCACTAGATCGATAGAGCGGGCTATTAACAGGTTTTGTACCGTTATAAGCCATAACAGGGAAGTACCAATTTTCAATTACTTCTTGTCCTGCTCCTTTTATTTTAGGCAAATCTGTACGTTTATACATACTAGCGAGTATTTCAACACCTGCTTGAAGATTGTAGTTAATATCATATTTTAATCTCTCTTGATCATAGCCTGATTGATTGGTAATTTGCATAAGACCAATCCCATTATCTTTTGAAATGACAGGCTGACCATTTTCATCAAATTGTTTCCAAGCCCCATTTTCTCTTGAAGCCACAGCTTTTACGACTTCTGGAGGAATGTTAGCTTCTAATGCAGCATTGGTAAGTAGGCAGTTCATGTGCTGAAAAGTAGGATTTTCGTTTGGCTTTATTTCACCATAGGACGAGCATGTGGATGTAGCAAAAGTTTCTTCAGAAGACCAACCAAGGAGCAGTAAGCAAGTTAAGAATCCTACTCCCATTTTGATAGATTTCATGTAATCATTCTCCATTCTATTTTTATATTTATATAGTATATTTTACCATAGTTAACTAAAGCCATGTATTCTAGGGTGCCTCATATGCTTTTACATAATGACGACAACAAAGAAGAAAAGATCTCCCAACATTTTAAGAAACTGATGGCTTGGTAGGTTTTATGCTAAAATTTCCAGACAGATATAGACCGAATAAAACTAAGACCGCTCCAATTACAGAAAGTTGCGTAATCGGTTCCCCTAGTAATATCGCTCCTAGAATATAACCGGCAACAGGATTTAAAAGCAACCAATTATTTGCTGTAATAGCGTCTTTTTTGAGCAGGTAAAACCAAAGACTTAAATTGAAAATGGATAGAGCAAAAACTGACCAAAGTAAATATCCTATAACATTCATATCCATCTTAATTGGTTGGCCAGCTTCTAAAAGAAGTGCAGGAATTACTAAAATAAGACCACCAAAAACTACCTGCCACGTATTAATTACAATGGATGGTAACTGTAAATCCATTTTCTTGTAGATAAGACTTCCTATAGCCATCGACATAATGGCAACAGCTAAAAGTAAAATCCCGCCATTTGTAGCATGACTACCTACTAATGACGGATAGGAAGCGATGAATAATCCTGTAAAAGAGATGACTATGCCTCCCCATTCCTTAAGCCGAATCTTTTGCCCTAAAAACAGAAATGCAAGTAATGCATAGAGTAGAGCATTTACTGGCACGAAAAGATTAAAAATACTAGAGGAAATTGTCTGAAGAGCTATTAAACCCAGTCCTAAAAACAAAGAGGTATTTAATAAACCTAACCAAAATAAGATCCAGAATTCTCGCTTATTGGGCATTCTATATTTTCCTCTTTGCAATACATAAATATAAATCAGCAACAATATTCCAGCGATAATAAAACGCATCGTCGCAAGTGTTAATGGTGGAGCAGACTGCAGTCCAAATTTCATGGCAACCGCTCCAGAAGCATATAAGACAGTAAATAATAGACCTAGCATCAAACCCTTAAAACCCATAAAATTTAATCCCCTTTGGCACCCTCGTTATCGCAATACTAGTTCTATTAATCTACCACATTATAGAATTTTCTGAAAACAAATAAACTGAGGTAAACAAATTCATTTCAATATACTTACTATTCCTTTAGGAGTTTGAAAAAATTAAAACACTATCCTTTCATTCTAATAAAATATTTATTGCTTAAGATGTAAAAAACCTAACATAACTAATCGTCTACTTTTTTGTTATAATAGTAAAAAGATAAATGGAGGTACAGTTTATGACAAAACAATTAACAGAAAAATTAGATAGTGCATTTGAAGAGATGGTTGAAATTCGTCGTTATTTACATATGCATCCCGAAGTATCATTTAAAGAAACAAAAACAGCCAAGTATATTCAAGACTTTTATACGAATTTAGGTATTCCATTTCAAGCAAATGTCGGTGGAAATGGCGTTGTCGCTAGAGTTAAAGGCGCTTTACCTGGTAAAACAGTTGCACTTCGAGCTGATTTCGATGCACTGCCAATTCAAGATGAAAAAGATGTTCCATATAAATCTACAATAGACGGTGTGATGCATGCATGTGGACATGATGGGCATACGGCAACCCTGCTCATTCTTGCACGTACGATCAATGAATTAAAAGATGAGTTAGCTGGAGAGTATGTATTTATTCATCAGCATGCGGAAGAATATGCGCCAGGTGGAGCCAAGCCTATGATTGAGGCAGGATGTCTTGACGGAGTAGATGCCATTTTCGGTACGCATTTATGGTCTTTATTCCCTCTTGGATCCATAGAATATAAATCTGGTCCAATAATGGCGGCAGCGGACCGTTTTGAAATTACCATTCAAGGGAAAGGCGGACATGGAGCTAATCCGCACCAAGCAATTGATGCAATCGTAGTTGCCTCTCAACTTGTCGTAAACTTACAGCAATTAGTAGCAAGAAGAGTAGACCCAACACAATCTGCAGTTCTTTCTGTCGGTTCTTTTGTAGCGGAAAATGCTTTTAATATTATTGCAGACAATGTAAAACTAGCTGGCACAGTTCGAACTTTTGATGCAGACGTAAGGGATTTAATGGAGCGTGAGTTAGAAAGAGTACTAGAAGGTACTTGCCTTACTGCTGACTGTACGTATACGCTGGAATATACTCGTGGCTATCCACCGGTTATTAATCATAAAGAAGAAACTGAGTTTTTAGCAACTATTGCTGGGGACGTACCTGGTGTGGAACTAGTAAAAGAGTCAGAACTTCTGATGATTGGAGAAGATTTTGGCTATTATATGGAAGAGATTCCTGGGACATTTTTCTTTACAGGAGCAATGCCAGAAGGGGAAGCTTTCCCTCATCATAGTCCAAATTTCGACTTCGATGAACGCGCTATGCTTATTGCAGCAAAAACACTAGGAACAGCTGCTATTCAATATCAAACAAAATAAGAAAAAGGCTGTCCAGTGACAGCCTTTTTCTTATTTCTTGCTCATTCGAATAGTTAATTCGGAAACAATGTAGACAGCAATTGGTACGAGGAATAATGGTAAGGTATACTCACCTTTTATTAAAACGGCGATAAGTACCAAAATTGCTTGTTTAAATTGAATTACACGCATTAATTTATTGACTGCCCATTTTCTAGCATTCGAATCTACCGGGAATAACTGATCCATTCGGAATTCATGGCCAGATAACAAAGCATGGCGCAATTGGACAACTGTTGCAAATGCAAGCGCACTTGTGAAAATAATTGCAACAATTGGAAATGGAATAAAATACGCACCAACAACAGATAATGCTGTAAGTCGTACCCATAAATAGAAATAATCATTTGTGCGAATAAAAGTCCGCAACACTAAATATAGTTGACTATTTTTTTGCGCATATGGAGCAACGTTATAAATAACATCCAACCATTTTCTTCTTTTCGTCATTCCTCTTATATGCGGAACATCGGTGAAATAATTAGCAAATCGGTAAAAACGCATCATGCGAGATTGTTCCACTTCGATAAAATGATCAAATGGAAACGGTACCTCGCTCTTTTTCTTCTGCCAAACAATTGCATATATCAATTGAATAACAACAATCGCGACTAAAAATACATAATTACCACTCAATAGGAAATAGAGTGCCGCAAATAATAGAAGAAAACGTATAAAACGGTCAACCCACACCGATCTTCCATTCGAAGCAAAACGATAATTAAATTCCGCGTGAATACTCCAATACTTCATCACTACAATAAAAACGAAAAAAGACAAAATCTCCTCTTTTGTAGCACCCGCAACTTTCGTAAGTAACGGTATCGAAACAACAAAAGCCGCAAGCGATAGAAAAATAGACGAAAAATAGGTCCATCTTAGCGCAAGCTTTAAATATTCTTTAAGCTTCGTTTCTAATGGTAAAAAATATACACTATCCGCATGCTTCATCAGAGTAACTGGTGTACTCATCGCCAATAAAATACTTAAAATGAAAGCTACAACTAAAAAAGCGGGAAAATCTTTTGGAGCTGTATTAAGCCACTCACTATACGAATATCCCCCTGCACCTATGACGAAAACAAGTACAATCGCTATATGGCCAGTGAAGATAAATTTTAAGTATTTTTGTAATTCATTTATATAGTAGACAAAGCGTTTAGCCCATATTTCACGCAAATTGTTCATCTTGTTGTTCCTTCGTCATTTCGATATATAAATCATCTAATGTCGCATGTGGCTTATTAAAAGCGACTCGTAGATCTGCCATCGTTCCTTGTGCACGTATTTTCCCATTATGCAACAGAAGGATTCGGTCACAATATTTCTCCGCTGTCGATAGAATATGCGTCGACATAAGAACAGAAGCACCTTCGTCTTTTCGTGACTTCATTTGATCAAGTAACGATTGAATACCTAATGGATCTAACCCTACAAAAGGCTCATCAATAATATAAAGGTCAGGGTTTACTAAAAACGCACACATAATCATTACTTTTTGGCGCATCCCTTTTGAAAAGTGTGCTGGAAACCAGTTCAATCGTTTCTCCATTCGAAACTCTTTTAGTAAAGACTCTTTTCTAGCTTCGAATACTGTTTGATCTAAATTATAAGCCATGGCAGTTAGCTCTAAATGTTCTTTTAATGTTAGCTCATCATATAATACTGGCGTCTCCGGTATATACGAAAAAGAAGTACGATACGTTGCCGGATCCTCTTTTAATGACTTTCCATTTAGCAGAATTTCCCCTTTTGCAGCGTTCATCGTTCCGATAATATGTTTAATCGTTGTACTCTTCCCTGCTCCATTTAGTCCTATTAAACCGACTAACTCCCCTTTTCCAATAGAAAAAGTTAGATCATGTAGCACCGGCTTTCTTGTATAACCACCTGTTACGTTCGTTAGTTCTAATACTGTCATCTCTGGCACCTCATCTCTTCTAAATAGTTTACCAAAACCTATACGAAAAATCTTCTTTAAGTTGTCCTATTATATGCTAAACTATTGGTAACAATGAATAGGAGGTTTTTTCATGAGTGAATGTATTTTTTGTAAAATAATTGACGGTTCTATTCCAAGTGCGAAAATTTATGAGGACGAGCATGTGTATGCCTTTATGGATATCCAGCCCCTGACAAAAGGTCATACGCTCGTTATTCCAAAAAATCATAAAGAATTTGTATATGATTTATCCGAAGATGAAGCGAGTAATTTATTTAAAGTAGTTCCAAAAATTGCTTCTGTTTTGAAAGAAACATTTGGTCCTGTCGGCATGAACTTGCTTAATAATAATGGTGCTCCTGCTGGACAAAGTGTTTTCCATTTTCACTTGCATTTTATCCCTCGTTATGATCAAACGGACGGCTTCCGTGCAACTTGGATGACAAAGGAAAAAACATTTACTACGGAAGTTATTCAAGATTTGGCAAAAGAATTAGCTGAAAAACTAGCAAACTAATTATTGCAATTACGGGAAAAAAGACTTATAATCACTAGTAAGATTCTTGCTAACGATCAAGAGGATACGTTAGAGGGATTTTAACAAATTGAGCTTAGAAAAGCTGAGGAGAGATGAGAATTGAATACGAAAAATTTAGTATTAATGTCCCTACTAATTGGGGTCGGTGCAGTACTTTATATTATTATCCCTGGATTTAATGGTGGGATGAAACCAGATTTCATGTTAACGATGATGTTTATTGGAATTCTGTTATTCCCTGAAGTAAAAAGTGTATTTTTACTTGGTATTTCCACAGGTGTTATTTCTGGATTGTTTTCTACATTCCCAGGTGGATTTGTACCGAATATCATTGATAAATCAGTAACAGCATTTGTTTTCTTTGGATTAGTGCTATTGCTTACTAAATATGCAAACAAATTACCGGTTGCTATCGTTCTTACATGTGTAGGTACGCTCGTATCAGGAACAGTATTTTTATCAACTGCGATTTTTGTTTTTGGAGCAGGTGCAGTTTTCACAGAACTATTTGTTTTAGTAGTGCTTCCTGCAATTGCTATTAATGCTATAGCATTTTTTATCATTTATCCAATTATTGCAAAGTTGATCAAACGTTCCAAATTCCAAACAGCCCTTACAGTTTAAATTATTGCTTTCCTTTTCGAAGGAAAGCTTTTTTTGTTCAGATTATTATGTTTTAATTAAGATATAAAAAGGAATAGTAAATTACATAAGGGGTGAACGCACATGAAAATAGTACCATTATTTTTAGGAGTTGCAACGGGAGCGATAGCTGGGGCTGCTGCAGTATTATTATCCACTCCAAAGTCGGGTAGCGAAGTACGCATATCCTTAAAATCAACTTCAAACGACCTTCGGGACAAGTTATCTGATATTAAATATCAAATGCAAGACCTTAAAAACTCTATCGGCAATCTAACGAAAGAGTCAAAAGAAGTAATTCCAAATGCTATAGAAGAAATAAAAGCAGACGTGGAGCAATGGAAAAACGAAACTGCCCCACTACAAGCAAAGCTACAAGCAGAAATTTCCTCGATCCAGTCGGCAATCGAAGAGATGGAAAAAGCATTACCAAAGAAAAAAGAAGCTGCCACAAATTAAGGGCAAGTTCAAATAAAACAGGCCATTTCTTGTTTGACTTAAAACAAGAAATGGCCTGTTTTTTTTATATTTTAAGGGCAATATAGGGATAATGCGTCTTAGAGAGTTCTATTAGGTGACCGCTGTGATTTTGGCTGCAGGACGGACGCTTTCCGTGGGGTGAGTGATGAGCCTTCACCGCCGCTTAGGCGTACGTTGTGAAGTCTCATCTTACTCACTTAATCCCTTCGGAGTCGCCGCCCTGCAGCCAAAAATCAATGGAAAAAAACTAATTTAATAGTGTCACAAATTAACAATAAATGGTTGAACGAGACAATCGTGCCTTTAAACACGATAAACTTGTCGAGCAATTGACAGCCAGGCGAAATTGGCGATCTTTTAGGCTTATTATTCCTATAATATGTCGAAATTATGGGCATCTCAATACAAGTAAACTTGCTACTGTAAGAAATTAGTTGCTCTCATCATCAATTTAGTTGCTCTCATGTTGATTTTAGTAGCTTTCATACTGAAATTGGTTGCCTTCAATAACCTTTTGATTGCCCTTAGCCATTCTTTGGAATTTTCGCGTTGGTATGAGACCCTGCAAGAGCGTTAGCGACGTAGCGAATTGTCACGTGTCCGGAGGAAATATAGATGCCTCCGCATTGAGCCTCCTTCAGACGCATTATCTCTATATTAACAATAAATAACAATCATTTATTTTTGAGAATATCTATCCAGTTACATACTTTCTTGCTATAATATCTGAAAGATAATAATAGAGAAGGAAGGTATACAAATGACTGAACAGTTTTATACGATGAAAGAAGCTATGCTCTACAGTCAGCGCATCGCACAACTATCAAAAGCACTATGGAAAGCTGTAGAAAAAGATTGGCAAGCATGGATAAAACCTTATGACTTGAATATTAATGAGCACCATATTTTATGGATTTCTTATCATTTACAAGGTGCTACGGTATCGGAGGTAGCAAAATTTGGGGTTATGCATGTTTCAACTGCTTTTAATTTTTCTAAAAAGCTAGAAGAGCGTGGTTTACTTGCTTTTTCCAAAAGAGATGAGGACAAACGGAACACTTACGTAGAGATTACTACAAAAGGAAAAACATTACTCGATGAAATGTATGATAATTATCACGATACACCTCACTCTGTTATCGAGGGCTCCCGTTCAATGAAACAATTATACGGTAAATTTCCAGAATTTTTAGATGTAATGGCTGTAATACGAAATATTTATGGAGATGACTTCATGGAAATATTTGAACGTTCTATTAAGAATATCGATGAATCCTTCAACCAAAAAAACTAGTTATTATCCGTGTAAGCGCTCTATAATTTTTAATAATTTATGTATTGCATTTTACATGTAAAAGTCGTATTGTATGTATCTGAAGTTCATTCTCTTTTTAGGAGTTGCATACACTTTGCATTGTTGGAAAACAATTAATGTAAAAAAACAATATGGCTTGGAAAGGCTATTTTTATTATCCTCTCTATTAGTTATAATCGTTTTTTCTTTCGCATACGTTTTGTTAGGAATTATTAATGATACACATAAATCAGATGATTACTTTCTAGTATTCACACTAGCATTTTTAAGCATTTATCCACTGCATAAGTTATTACATTTCATACCACTTTATAAGTTACGTGATAAGGTGAAGATTATAAACAAAAAACAATTTGGATTTTTGCCTACTGTTTCAGTTAGAGTCGTAGAACCTATTAATAAAAATAGATTTATTTTTTCTTTGCTCGCCCCTTTTATTTTTATTAATCTTGTTTTAATTATAGGAGCATTACTTATTCCCATCTTTTCACATTATTTCACTATGTTATTTGCGTATCATTGCGGTATTTGCTTGATCGATTTAATATATGTGAAACATCTAAGCAAGTCTCCAAAAAGTGCATATATTGAAGAAACGGAAGCTGGATTTGAAATTCTGATCACTCCGACACATTTTTAGCAAGAAGTAACACTTGTAAAATTCACATCTTCTTTGATATGCTTACTAGTATATGAAGGGAGTCTGGACATGATCATATTTACGTTAGTTCTATTCTCAGCATTTTATTTGTATCAAATAAATCGAATGACATATGCTTTAGTTATGTCAAAAGAAATTCCAGAAGAAAAACACCCGAAGATTTTTCGTACCATTAATATACTTATTACGATTCTTCTTGTTTCCTTCTATGTAGAACTATTTTACACAGTTTAAGAGAAAAAAATGGACCCAAATCATTAGAATGATTTAGGGTCATTTCTTTATTGTCTAATTTTCATAGAAAAAAACAAATAGGGAACTAAGATCGATTTTACACGATCTTAGTTCACGTTTTCATTAGTAGATAAACGCTGCCCCTACAATGATCAAAAGAATGAATAGAACAACAATCAAAGCAAAACCAGAACCAGAACCATAACCACCGTTATATTGTCCGCCCATTTAAAACACCTCCTTTTCCATGTATCCTATGCGATTTTTTGAACAATCGGTAGGCAAATGAACGGGAACCATTTTTGTTTTTATTTCGTTTATGTTATAGTAACAACTGCAGCAACAAGAAGTTAGGAGAGAATTTCATGAAAAAAACAGTATTAACATTTACACTTGCAGCATCCGTTCTTGCACTAGGTGCTTGTAGTAATGATTCGGCATCTAACAGCGAAGTAATCGCTACTTCTAAAGTTGGAGATATCACGCAAAATGATTTATATGAGGAAATGAAAGCATCAATCGGAGATCAAGCATTTCAACTTCTAATGATTGAAAAAGTGCTAGCATCCAAATATGAAGTCACAGAAGATGAAGTAAACAAACAATTAGAAGCAGACAAAGAACAATATGGCGATAGCTTCGATGCAATTATCGCACAACAAGGGTATACAGAAACTTCTTACAAAAAATTCATCGAACTTAACTTAATGCAAGAAAAAGCATTAATAGAAGACATTGATGTAACCGAAGATGAAATTAAAGCCCAATACGAAAATATTAAAAACGAAATCCAAGCTCGTCATATAGTAGTAGAAGATGAAGCGACTGCTAAAAAGGTGAAAGAAGAAATTGAAGCAGGAAAAGACTTTGCTGAAGCTGCAAAAGAGTATTCTACTGAACAAGCAGCGCAAACAACTGGTGGAGATTTAGGTTGGTTTAACAGAGCAGCTAATATGGATGAGAAGTTTTTAGAAGGTGCATTCGCATTGGAGAAAAACGTCCTTAGTGATCCAATTTTATCTAGCTTTGGCTATCACATCATTGAAGTAACAGACAAGCGAGAAATCAAAGAATCTTACGAAGATAAAAAAGCAGAACTTGAAAAACAATTAAAATTAGAAAAAGCAGATACTTCAGCGTTACTAACAAAAGTAGCGAAAATGATGAAAGATGCTAATATCAAAATTAAAGATGAAGATTTAAAAACAGCGTTAGATGAATTTTTAGCAGCTGCTGATACACCAGCACCAACAGAAACTGACGCAACTACAGAAGATGCTGATAAAACAACGGACGATGCAGATGCATCGACAGAAGAAAGCAAATAATTATATATAATAAAAGCGTAAAGGACGTGTGCCTTTACGCTTTTTTTGTTATTCAAATGTTGGTTTATAGAAGGAACGATTTTCAAGTGGGAATAATCGCTCCGTGAACTCTCCTGGATTTGTTTTATCTAATGCACGGTTGAGCATATTCATTTTTGCATCGATATTATCAATATAGTGCAAGATTTCGGCTTCTCTAACCATCGGACGTTTAGGGCTTCCCCATTCTTCTTTTCCGTGGTGAGAAAGCACCATATGTTGGAGAAGCATTACTTCTTCTCCTTCTATTTGAAGTTCATCTGCTGCTTTTGAAATTTCGTTGACCATAATCGTAATATGGCCAAGTAAATTTCCTTCTGTAGTGTATGTTGTTGCGACTGGACCAGATAATTCGATTACTTTTCCGACATCATGTAAAATAATGCCCGCATATAAAAGATCTTTATTAAGTGTTGGATATAAATCACATAATGCTTTCGCAAGTTTTAACATAGATACAACATGGTCGATTAGTCCAGATGCATAGTCATGGTGATTTTTCGTCGCTGCTGGGTATGTCATGAAAGCAGGTTGATGTTTTTTTAATAAATGGCGAGTAATTCGTTGAATCAATGGATTTTTCATTTCAAAGAAAAACTGCATCAGTTCTTCCATCAGTTCTTCTTTTGTCTTTTCAGCAGAAGGTACAAGATCATTAATCGTTACTTGTTCATCCGATTTTGCTGGTCGAATGCTTTTTACTCGAAGTTGAAACTTCCCTCGATAATCTTGAATTTCTCCTCCGACACGAACGATTTGACTTGCTGCATATAGTTTTTCATGCTCCTCATTCGTATCCCACAGTTTTGCTTCGATATCCCCGCTTTTATCTTGTAAAACTAGTGACATAAATGGTTTGCCAACAGTCGTTATTCCTTTTGTTGATTGTTTGATTAGTAAGAAGTGATCTACTGGATCCCCTACTCGTAGTTGTGTAATACCTTTCATTTCACATTCCCTCCACTTCCGGCTAAAATGTCCGCTACTTGGACGATATGTGCTTCATTCCAGACATATCGTATATTTTCATGACATGTAAAATAAAGTAGTTGATGTTTATTTTGTAGCTCTGTCATTAATTGTACCATGTGTTGCAGCCTGAAACGATCGAAATGTACAAAAGGATCGTCCATTATAATAGGAAAAGCTGTCTTTTCTTTTAATGACACAGCAAGTGCAATTCGTAGCGATATATATGCTTGCTCTTTTGTTGCTTGACTAAGCTCCGCTATTTTGAAACGTTGCCCATTTGCCTTCACCGCTTCAAAGCTTCCTTCTGGTGCTAATATTAACGCGTCATAGGAATGGTCTGTAAGCGTCCGAAAATAATGCTGTGCGTTTTCTAACACTTCTGGAAGACGTTTTTCCTTCAACTGCATCATTGTCTTTCTAATCGCTTCTACAACAGCCTTATAAGCAGCCCACTTTTTTACTAGCTCTTTGAGCTCTGTTTTTTTCTGTTCCAGTTGTTGTAGTTTTTCACTTTGTTCTTCGTTTTCGATTAACTTTTTCGTTTTATATAAAAGGGATGCTTTTTCTTGTAGTAATTCGTTTCGTTCTTGTTGAAGGTTCTGCAGTTTTTCTTTGCATTCCTCTTCAAAGCTTTCTTCATAAGCATGGAGACTTACAGGGTGCTCCCCTAGCTGCATATGAATCCGTTCGATTTCTCTTTCTAATGTGAGTTTTTCTTCATACAAATGATAAGTCGTATAATACCCTTCTTCTGTTTCTACTTTTGCTTCTTTCAAGAGTTCGGCTATTTTTTCTACGTATGCAGTAAGCAATAATCTTGTTTCCTGTAGTTTTGTCTCAAGTTGTCCAATTTTTTTAGCTGAAAACTGTTGATCTTCTGCTTTTTTCTTTTCCGTTAAATAATATTCACGTAACTGATGGAAAAGCATATCTTCTATTAAATGGATCGTTGCTATTTCCTGGGCTCGTCCCAATAGTTGTTGAAGTCTAGTTCTCACTTCATATAATTTTGTTTCCATTTGATCTAATTCGAGTTGTTGTTTTTGAATGATTCGAAGTCTATTAAATACTTCTGGCAATAAACTAGGTGAGAGCTGTTCACTAATATGATATCTTTTTAAAAATGCGTATATTAAATATTGATTTTCTTCTCTCTCTTGTATTAATCTACTGATCGTATATTCCAATTGATCTATTTGCTCTTTTAACGTTTGCTGTTCCCTCACTAATAGACTTTCATACTTTTGCATATCCCCTGCTTGTTGCATTGTTTCTAGCATAAACATAAACCCTATATAAATAATTGCACTAAAAATGACAGTTACAAGTGCAATGATCCAATTCGCTTGGAAGAAACTAAGCGTTAAACCGATTATCATAATAACTCCTATAAAAAGAAGAGCTATTCCTTTAGCATTTTTGCTCCCAGAAGATGATCTGCTCGTGCGCTTCGATTCGTTTACACGAGTTTGATGCTTATTGAAATCTTCTTGTTTCATTTGCAGTAGACGTTTTTCTTGCTGCAACTGTCTTTCTAGTTCATCTTGTTTTTGAATTATAGAAACGAGCTGATCCTCTTGTTGTATAGATACATCAACATCCATAATATGGTTTAAACTTTTTTCCCAATCTACTCCAATTAAGGAAAGTTGTTGCATTTGGCTTTGCAATGTTTTACTTTGTTCCTCTTCTATTTGTATTCGCTTTGCTCTGAGCTCATGCCACTGTGTTTCATTATTCAAATAGGATTGTAATGCTTCTAATTCTTCTGGGGTCAGGACTTGTTGGTTACTTGTTGTAGTAGCAAGTTCTTCTTTTAATTGTTCCAGCGTAATTTTCACACTAACTTCTTTATCTTTGATGGACTCATAGCGACGTATTCCATCTACCGGGAAAGTTAAATGCTTCACTTTTTCTATAGCTTGTTCAAGCTCTATTTCTTTTTCCTTAACGGGTTTTAGTTGCTTCCAACGTAAATACTGTTGTAATTGATCGGTAATACTTTTTTCCTGTTCAATCATTTTCGCTATTATCAGTTCCAGTTCATGTAATCGTTTGATGGAAGGCTCATACTTTTGTACTTCTTCCATCTGTGATTTCCATTCTAACTCTAATTCTCGTAACTCTTCTATTTTTTGATTGATCAATGGCTTTTTGCCTGTTGGTTTAAAGAGTTCTCCCATTTCTTTAACAAATTGAGTTTCCACATTTGTTAGCATATCCATCCCAGTAGTTCCTGAGGTGAGCAGTGTTCTTGTTAGCTCTTCTTCTGTCATTTTTTCAAAGCCTTGCAATTGAAGCAATGAAAAAGAAAAAATTGCTTCGAAATCTGTCCTACTATAGGAATGAAGTAGATCGGAAAGCTCCTTCTCTCCACCACGCCTACCATCTTCAAAGTATAGCACTACATCCCCACTTGCTTTCCCTTTTACCCGCTCTACTATGACACGAGCTCCATGCTCATCTACTAAATGAAGTTTTCCACCATACATGGCCCCACTTTTCGGCTCATATCTTAGGAGTTGCGCATTTTTTTGTGGAAATCCAAAAAGAATATGCAAAATGAATTGCTGAATCGTAGACTTCCCTGCTTCGTTTTCCCCATAAAAGACATTAATGCCATCTTTCAAATCGATTTCTACATTTTCATGCTTTCCAAAGCCGTAAATATGAATTTTTTCTATTTTCATTGATTATCCACCACTTTTGAAAGGATTTGATCTGCTTCCTGCATCGTTTCATCGATAAACTGTTCATCAATAACTGGCAAATATCTGCTACCTTTTGGATGTCTATATAAATCTTGTAATACATGTTTCCATTCAAAAGTATCCCACTCGCTCATCATTTCTAGTAACATATTCGATTCTTTTCGTTCTTTTTTAGGAAGATTTACATGCAATTCCTTCAAGATTATAAATGATTGACCCATCTCTATACTTTCTTGAATAAGAGATAACCACTCTTCTTTAGAGGATCCTTGTATGAGCTCACTCGTCTCATCTGAGATATCGGTTAAAGTAAGTTCGACGATGGCGTTTCCATTTGCTTCCCTGTAGGATTTGAGCGTTTGTTCCAGATGATTTATTAATTCATTGGCATGGACAATTCCCTCACAAGAAACTTCTACTTCATCATATATAAATGCAGAGGAAGGGATAAATTGAAGTATTTCCTTATTTTCTGTTAATGTAACCTCATAAAACCCTTTTAAGCCCTGCTCGTTTCGGTGCCGACTTTGCGTATTACCTGGATAAACAATTGGAGGATCACTATGCAAAGTTTGACGCTTATGAATATGACCAAGTGCCCAATAATTATATCCTTTTGCGATTAAATCACTTTTTCGAAAAGGTGCATATACATCATGTTCGTCGTTTCCTATCACACTTCCATGCAGCATCCCAATGTGAATATGTTGGCCATTTGAGACTGGGTAATGATTGTGCATCTCCTCCAAAATATGTCGCTCTTTATAACTAAATCCTGATATATGGATTTCATTGCCTTTAATATGGAGTGTTTTCGTTTCCACTTCTTCTCCAAATACCCGCACATTATCTGGAAGCTGAAACCGTACCCAATTGCCACTTAAATGATCATGGTTTCCATAACAAATAAAAACAGGAATCCCTTTTGCCTGCAATGCTTCCATTCCTTTTTGAAATAAAGCTTGGGCACGTAAACTTCTATTTTCCCCATCATAAATATCCCCAACTATTAACACGAAATCTGGCTTATTCTTCACTGCAAATTCTATAATATTAGTCAATGCATGAAAGGTGCTTTCCCGTATGTCTTTCCACTTACTTTGCGGAATGGAGGAAATCCCTTTAAAAGGGCTGTCCAAATGCAAATCAGCAATATGTAGAAATCGAATTTCTGTCATTGCTTCCACCTCATTTCTAAAAACGAATATTTGTTCTAATTTTATCATAAAGAAAAGACTGTATACAAATGAATATATACAATCTTTCTATCCTTTGCTAGTTAGCATGATGTTCTTTTTTCATTTGTTGTAAAGTTGCCATTAAACCAGTGAATCCTGCTAAAAAAGCAGGGAAAATACTAAAGAGTAAAAACTTCCAATTGTCTGTTATTAATGAAACACATAGGAAAATCACCGGAATTCCAATCAATGCAAATAAGGAAATAATTAGCGCTAGTTTCGTATTGTTTTTCATAATCATAACTCCCCCATCTCAGTTTTCTAGTTAGATCTATTAGCAATGAGTGATCCAATTCCATATGAAAGCATATGGATAACCCAAATCGCCGTCATTAAGAAAAATGCTAATCCTGGTCCTTCCATAAAAATAACAATCAGCCATACGATTAAAATGGTTATTGTTGTAACAGTCCAAGATAAGGAACGGGCTTTTTCATGAATCTTCATATATCGTTCATCAAACCATCTTCTTTTCTTTCCTACACTTCTCATAACTAAAAATACAATTGCCATGATTAAAATCGCAAGCGGTAAACCTAACAAAAAGGATAATAAATCAAAGTTTTCATACATTCCTATTCCTCCTCATAGATAAATATTTCTTCTATTGTACATTGGAACAATTTTGAAAGCTTAAAAGCTAATGTAATGGATGGGTTATATCTACCCTTTTCTAATGAAATAATCGTTTGTCTAGAAACATCCAACAAAATCGACAATTCATCTTGCGTCATCCCAAGTGCCATTCGCTTTTCCCTCACTAAATTTTCCATCCTAATTCCTACTTTCTTTGTAAAGCTAGCTTTACGTAAAGTATACTTTACTATCCAACAAGACGTCAAGCTTACTTTACATTTATTTTTAGAATTTTTAATGTATAATATATTTAAGACGAATAAAGGGGTGTGTTTTAATGAAGACGTATAAATTTACAGCATTTGAACCAACAGGAAAGCTTATTGCCGAAGAAACATGGACTTTCGAAAACGACGAGGAAGCAAAGAAAAAAGGGGAAGCAGCAATTGAAGAAAAAGGGCTACTAGATTCCACACATCGTTTAGTAAACAGCGCTGGGAAGCTTGTTTTGTTTCATGTGTAAGAATGGTAAAGGACTAAAACCTTTGTGGTTTTAGTCCTTTTTTGTGTGGTGTGATTTCTTAAGAAATGAGTTTAGTTGGAATTTTTGGGTGGTTAGTTGGAAAATTAGATTTTTCCCACCAAAAAGCGACCTGTTCGATTAACAGGTCGCTGCTTTATTTTATCATTAATACTTAGAATGCTTCTTTCTTTTTAACAAGCATTTCTGTTATTTTCCATAATTCTACGGGTCTAGAAAAATAATAACCTTGGAAATAGTCACAAAAGTTTTCTGTTAAAAATTTTAGTTGACTCTCTGTTTCTACTCCTTCTGCTGTTACTTTCATTCCTAGGCGATGGGCAAGTTGTATGATCAAATGAATGATAGCCCTTGCTTTAGGATCACTCTCAATATCTTTTATGAACATCCGGTCTATTTTGAGAATATCGAAAGGATAATTCTTCAAATAGGACAATGATGAGTATTGGGTGCCAAAGTCATCAATTGCAAGTTGAACACCATAATCTTTTAGTATTTTCAGTTTATTGATTGTTTCAGTCTGAAAGTCCATTAATATGCCCTCTGTAATTTCGAGTTCTATTAATTGTGGAGGAATATCGTGTTCTTCAATTGTTTGAATAATTTGGTTTACTATATCCTTCTGCTCAAATTGTTTTGGCGATATATTAATTCCCATAACCATTGGTGGAAGTCCCATATCCAACCATTCTCTTATTTGTCTAATTGCGGTCTTCATTACCCAACTGCCAATTTGATTGATCATTCCATTTTTTTCAGCGACGGGAATAAATTCATTTGGGAATATCACTTGTCCATCAGGGGTTTGCCAACGTATTAACGCTTCAAAACCTACTAATTGCGAATCTTTTTCTATTTTAGGTTGATAGTGCAAAGTAAATTCTTGATGTTCCATAGCATTAATCAATTTGCTTTCGATATTAAAGCGGTTCAATGGAGAAAAAAGTAAATCCGATTCGAATATACGAAAACCGTTATTGCGGCTTTTGTTTGCTTTAGATTCATACATGGCTAAATCCGCATTCTTTAAAAGTTCCTTTACAGTGTTTCCTTGTTCTGGAGAAAAAGTGGCACCAATGCTCAGCGATATATAATGACTTTGATTTTCGATTACATAAGGTTCATTCATATAATCAATTAAAGCTTTACAACGGCTCATCAACTCTTGCTTAGAAGTAACATTAGGTGTGGCCAAAACAAATTCATCTCCACCGAGACGTCCAATCACTTCATGCGGAAGAACAAATTGTTGTAATCTATTAGATACTATTTTTAATAAGTCATCGCCAGCTTGATGACCGAAATGATCGTTTATATATTTGAAGTTATCTAAATCAAATAAAATAACTGTCACTAAATGATCAGATTCTCTATTCATTAACATTTCAGATATGCGGTCCGTTAAAAACCTGCGATTAGGAAGTCCAGTTAGTGAATCATGATAAGCCATATGAGAGATTTTTAGTTCAGCTTCTTTACGACTCGTAATGTCAGTGCGGATAGCTGTATATTGATACACCTTACCTTCTTTATCTAAAAAGGGAACAATGGTTGTATCCACCCAATATAATTCTCCATTTTTTTTCTTATTTAATATTTCTCCTCGCCATATACTGCCATTTCTTATAATTTTCCACATTTCATTAAAAAAACTTTTCGGATGATATCCAGAATTAGTCATAGTATGAGGACTCCCAACTAATTCATTCCGACTATATCCTGAAATTTTACAGAACAAATCATTAACATACGTAATGTTTCCGTGTATATCCGTAAAGGTGACAAGTGTCGATTCATCCAATGCATACTTCATATCTGCCAAATGGCGAAGCGTATCATCCAACTGGATTTGAGTCTCGCGTAGAGCAGTAATATCTTGTGTAATTCCAGTAACTCTTTGTTCATTTATATAGTGAAGATTCGCTTTCACAAGCACGTGAATTAACGATCCATCCTGTCGAATTATTCTATATTCATTTTCTACGAGTCGAGGTTCCACATTACCTTCAAATAAGGAACTAGCTTGCATTATCACGCTTTTTCTATCTTCCTCATAAACATAGTTATTGATATATGTAGTTATAGGAAGTACTTTTGGCATATCAGGATAACCCAACATTTCGATAAGTTCTTCACTTAGGTGTAAATACCCAGTTTGTAAATCATATTCCCACATACCAATTTTGGAGATTCTCAACGATTCCGAATAGGCTGATGCATTAAAGAGACTGCTGTTATGATTAGTATTATTTTCAAGGTTTCGAAAGGTCTTATTTGACATAATTTTACACACATCCTATACATCCATTTTAGGACTTCACACATATGATATTATATCTATTTATCATATGAAAAGATATGATTTTTATCACAGTAAATGAGAATAATTTTCACTGTTAATAATCCATTTAATGCCTTATATTTTTTTTTATGGATATTTATCAATAAAACAGTGACCGGTTTCTATTTAATGACCGCTACTTATTATTGATACTTCTTTATTCATCCCAATTCCAATAGGTGATTTCGCCCAGTTGAACACTCCGAATTTCTTTTATATCCTTCAATTTTAAAAACACTTTGACTTGGTCCGTTATAACACCGCTCCACAAGCTTGGAATCCTTGTTCTGAAGTTTCTTAAATCCTCTATGTTAGTTGTAAAAGGATATTTTACCCACAAAAAAAGCAGAAGATCGCAAATTCTTGATCTTCTGCTGCTAATTATTTCACTCATTTCAACGAACAACTTTATACTCCTTTGAATGCAGGCTTACGTTTTGAAACAAATGCATTTAGCCCTTCTACATGATCTGCCGTTTTACGCATTGCTGTTTGAGTTATTGCTTCTTGCTCTAATATAGACTCTAGCTCTTTTATTTGTACTGCATGTAAGATTTCTTTTGAAGCAATCATTGCCGCTATTGGTGATTGTAGTAGCTTTTGTGCATAGGACGTTGCGGTTGCCCATCCTAGTCCATCGGATGCAACTTCATCCACTAAGCCGATTACTTTTGCCTCTTTCCCAGTAAATAGCTGGCCATTCCACATTAGTTGTTTTGCTTTTGGAATTCCAACTCTTTCTTTTAAGAAAAAGTGGCCTCCACCATCTGGCACTAGTCCAATGCCAATAAAGTTCATAGCCAATTTACTATTTTCTTCGGCAATGACTAAATCGCAACCAAGTACCATACTAAAACCAAGCCCTGCTGCCGCTCCGTGAACAGATGCAATTGTAATTTGTGGTAAAGTATACAATGCTAATGCAATACGTGATACATATTTCATCGCTTCTTCTATATTTAATGAATTCTCCGGATCAATCATCGCTTTAATATCTCCACCAGCCGAAAATGCGCGACCTTCTCCTTTTAACAGCAGTACTTGCACCGAAGTATCTTCTTTTATGGATTCCAAGCAATCTGCAAGCTCCATCATCATCACTTCATTCATCGAGTTCATTGACTCTGGTCGATTTAATGTTAAAGTGGCGATTCTTCCTTCTTTTTCTAAATTAATCGAAGTAAACATTCCATTCTCCCCTTTGTAAATGAATAGTTATTCATTATTATTACATTCGCCATCATTCACGATATTCCTTCTTTACGATAAAAAAGGATCTCACCCAATTGTGGGGAGATCCTTTTCATTAGATACCTTCATATAAATCTTGTACAGGTTTGATGAGCACACGATTTACTTCTTCGATTAATTGACTTAATGCCATTTCTGCTTGCAGCATTTGTGCAATTTTTGCATTGTTTTGGGCAAGCTGCGCAGTTTTTTGAGCATATTCTAATTCTTCGCCAGCAATTTCTTCGCCTTTCATTTGCTTTTCCTGAAGGGTTAATTGGATTTTGCGAAAACTTTGGAATAGTGCTAATGCTTCTGCATCAGCTTTTACAGCATCGACGGCTGCCTTTACGTTAGCGAACTCAGTTGTTTTGCGTAATGTTGCTTCTAGTTTGTTAATGTCGTCATAAATATTGATCATTATAGTTAGCCCCTTTTATCCCGTAATAAATACGATAATCCCTTGAACAATCCCAATAAGACCTCCAAGAAATCCGCCTAAAACGGTAATCATTTTAAATTCTCTTTTCGAAATTCCAAGTACAATATCTTCCAAACGTTCTACTGGGAAAGAATCGACTTGCTCTTTTACCATATCTTCTAATTTCATTTTACGCAATACTTCTTCTAATTTTGCCTCGGCTTCAATAAAAGCAAAATTAGTAAGCTTAGGAACTAGCTTTGTTTGCGTCCATTCTGCTGCTTCTGGGAAATAAAAAACTAAGCTGTGACTTAAACGTTCCTCTATTGCCAGTTGTTCAGTTAAATATTTCTTCACATTTCCAATGACCGGTTCAAAGTCAAAGCCATCAATCATCTCTACAATTGGACGATCTTTTAACTTTTCCCATTCATTACGGACAATATTTTCTAACATATTTTTTGTTCCAGGAGCTTTTAAAAATTTCAAGATTTCAGGTTGTACTTTTCCTGCAAGTGAGGAAGATTCTCCAACAAACATTTGAATCATACTACCGAGTGTTCCTTTAGTCGAAAGAAAATCATCAATTAAGTTTTTTACTGTCATTTTGCCTTGTTCCGATTCGAAAAAGTCTTCTCCCTTTTCCAAAATATAAGCAACAATTTCGCCAACTTTCATATCTGCTTTTTGTTGCCAGTCGACAGGTGCTAACTCACGGATTGTTTCCTGTTCGAATCTAGATTTTAATTGTTTAAACTGGAGATCTACTTGATTTTCAATTTTTCCATTTGCCATGGACGCAATATTTTCAATACCACCGAGCTTTAACCAATCTGCAATTGTTTTATCGGAAAGAAGTATCTTTTCATTCAATTGACGGACGATCAATTTAGTTGCCTTTTCTTGCATATCTTCATTAAAATATTTTCTTTTAAAAATTTCAGGAGTTAATAGGTGATTAATCACTGTATTTCCCAATTGTTTTGCTAGTTCATCTCGTCTTTTTGGTATTAAACCGGGTGTGAATGGAACACGCCAGGATCCGATATATTTTGCCTGATGTGGTCGAAATAACATTTTAATCGCTAAATGATTCGTTACTGCTCCAATAGCTGCGCCGACGACTGCCATAAATGCGATTGTCCATATAAAATTCATCTGTTTCACCTTTTTCCTCTAGCTTCAAATTTATTATAGCAGAGGAAGGACAAACACTAAAAGAATTTACAATGCGTTGTACATGGTCGAAAATCGAATAGCATGCTCTGTTTCGTCATGCATCGCCACAAACAGCGGAGCGTATGCCTGCTGAATCGGTATTTGGAGCAGCATTTCTTTGTACATTTCGGCTGCTTCTAACTCGTCTTTAATTGCACTTTTTGCACATTCTTTTAGATCAAAACACTCTTTAGGCTCCGGGAAATTTTGAACAAATGTCCCCGTCAGCATATAATATAATTGTTGGAACATTTCGTAATGGCTTTTTTCATCTATATAGACATGCTCGATAAAGCTCTGCCAATACGGATCATCCGTTAATTTATACATAGAACGATAAAAGTGATAATCTTCATATTCGTTTAGTATTGCTTGTTTTAATTTATCAGTAAACAATTAGACGCTCCTTCATTAGTCATTTCTACTAGTGTATGCGAATAAATTATGCCACATGAAAGGTTGATAGAATTGCTACAGCATTTTAGTTTTAAACCCTTATATGAAAACAAACAATTACCAGGTTGGTCTATTTCTTTCTTTTATAAACGAACGAGATACGCCGCTGAATATGAGCCTGATGGCACGATCAAATGGATTGGCGATGCGCCTGGCGACGAAGAGACTGTCAAGAAAATGATTCATGAGCTTATGCTTTTTCATGTATATGACTAAAAAAACGCAAGGGATTTTTTCCCTCGCGCCTTTTATGTAGCTCCCAACTTTTTTCTTCCAAATAAAATATAAAAATAAGTAGAAGCGATAATATATAAAACTCCTGTAATGGAAAATGCAAATGCATAACCCCAGTAATAACCGTGCGCCATTACAAGACCTGTAGCTATCCCACCAGTACTTGCCCATCCGACATGAAAAACCATCTGATTCACTGAATTCGCAAGCCCTTTATATTTATCATGCACAAGATCCATCGCAATCGCACTTTGAATCGGATTACCAGCATTCATCAACGCTTGACGTAGTAAAAATCCAAGCGAGGCAATAATTAGTGAATTTGTAAAACCCGTTAAAAACAAAAATGGAATGGAAAGTAGCTGAAATATAACTAAGGCACGGACTTGCCCCACTCTTTTCACTAGAGCCGGCCCTAATAGCATAGCAACTGCAGTCATTGCAGATCCAAGTGACAAGATTAAACCAATATATGCATTCGATGCATCAAATCGATTGGAAAAATACAAATTCAAATAAGGTATGACTAAGCCTGAACCCGTTCCTATTAGTAAATTGGCAAATCCAAACAGTAATATAACGGTAATATTTCGTTTAAAACTACTCGGCACACTTTTTACTACTTTTTCTGTCGGTTTTTCTATTTCTTCTGTTTTTTCACTTGGCTTTAATTGGAATAAGGGAATTAACCCTAATCCAAATAGGATGGACCCTATTATTAATACCCACTTGATCGAAACAAGCACGGACATATTTGCATAGACGTGTAATACATCCGCCAATACCCCGCCACCTAAGCTTCCAATAACACTTGCAATAGTAACTAATGAAAAATGAATACTAAATAAGTGCATTCGCTCGCTAGCACGAGAGTTCTCCGCAAGAAAAGGGACACCTGAAACTTGGACTAACGCCATAAACAAACCTGTTAGAAACGCAGCGTATATAATGGACTGTTCGCTTACCGTGACGCTGCGGTAAAAAAGAGTTAATACCGTAACAATCGTCCCAAGAATAATCATTCCTTTTCGCCCGTATCGATCACTTAGAAATCCTGCTGGAATAAGTATTATAGCCGTTGCAAGCGAAGTCATCGAGATAACCGTTCCATTTAGCGTTTCGGGAAATCCCAATTCTTTAATATATAAATTATACATAACGGCAAATATGCCCATTCCAATTTGTATGAACATATTTGCAAGCATAAACAATCGAATATTTCGATTGAAGGAAGCTATTTTGATTTTCCAATCCTGTAGCGCAGTTAACATAGAGGACCTCTTTTTTATTTTATTTCGATTCTCTAAATATACGATTTTCGTTAGAAAAATTCAATAGGCAGTGATTGTTAGTTAATAAAAAATCTTCTCTAAAGGATTGGTTGCATAATGTAGGGATAATGTGTCGTAAAGCCCTATTAGGTGGCCGCTAAGATTTTCGCTGCAATCGTACGCTTTCCGCCGGGTAAGCGATGAGCCATCCCCGCCGCTTAGGCGTACGTTGGGATGTCTCTTTTTGCTCACTTATCCGGCTGGAGTCGACGCTTGCAGCGAAAATCAATGGAAATCACTTGCTTATTCAATATTTGCTTGCTAGTAACAAAGCTTGCTACATTTTATGGGTCTATTTTATCCAGTAAATGGCTTAGAGCAACCAATCATTCATGGAAAGCAACCGGTTCCAGTTTGAAAGCAATCAAATAGCCGATGAAAGCAACTAAATTCTTAAATAAGCAAGTCTACTCGGTTGAGATGACCACGATTTTGGCGCATTATGGAAATAATATACCTAAAAGAACTCCGAACTTACCAGACCGGTATCTGCTCGACAAGTTTGTCGTGTTCAGCTGTCTTATTATCAAGTTCGCAGTGTATATTGTCTCGTTCAACCACTTATTGTTAATTTCGGACATTGATTAGTTAGTAATCTCCATTGGATTTTCGCAGCAGGGAGGCTACTCCAGTAGGATCAAGTGAGTAAAATGAGCCTTCACAACGTACGCGCGTAGGCGTGGCGGTGAAGGCTCATCGCTCACCCTACGGAAAGCGTCCGCCCTGCTGCGAAAATCCCTGCGGACACTTCATACAACTCACTACTGCGCATTATCTCTACAATATGCACTTAATAAAATAAAAAAGGGAATATCCCCACACGCATTATGCATGTGAAGATACTCCTGCTTGTAATTTATACATTTGCTCATAGCGTCCTTGTAGTTGCAACAATTCGTCGTGCGTCCCACTTTCTACAATTTCTCCACGATCTAATACTAAAATGCGGTCTGCGTTTTTAATAGTAGAAAGTCGATGCGCAATGATAAAAGTCGTTCTGCCTTTTTTCAGTACATCCATCGCATGTTGGATAATTTCTTCTGTTTCCGTATCAATATTAGAAGTTGCTTCATCTAGAATTAGAATAGCTGGGTCGAAGGCAAGTGCTCTTGCGAAAGAGACAAGCTGTCTTTGACCAGAGGATAATGTACTCCCCTTCTCAATAACTGGTTCATCTAACCCTTTTTCTAAGTTTTTCAAAACTCGTTCTCCCCCGACTGCGGCTAATGAAGCTTCTACTTTCTCACGAGAAATGTTCGGATCATTTAAGCTCACATTCGATGCAATTGTTCCGGAGAATAAATACGGATCTTGTAAGACAATTCCCATATGATCGCGAATTGTTTGTCTTGGTACTGTCGTAATATCGGTACCATCGATTAGAATTTTCCCTTTCGATGGATCATAGAAGCGGAACAATAAATTCATAATAGAGCTTTTACCAGATCCTGTATGACCTACAAGCGCTACAGTTTCCCCTTTATTAGCTATAAAATTTAAATTTTTCAGTACATATTCTTTTTCCTTGTATGCAAATGAAACATTTTGAAACTCTACATTTCCTTCGTATCGCTCCATTTTTGTATCTTCGACTTTTTCACCTGACTCATCGAGCAATCTAAACACACGTGAACCTGCTACAAGTGATCTTTCCAATTGTGAGAACTGGTTGACTATACCTGTAATTGGGTTAAATAATCGTGTTGTATAGTCCACAAATGCATAAAGCATACCAGCTGAAACGATAGTACTTGGCTCCATTGATTGGAAGCCGAAATACGTAATGAACATAACGAACATAATCGAACGCAAAACACTAACTAAGTTAAATGATGTAGCAGAATCCAATACTAATAATTTCTTTTGATAGCGATAATGCTCTTCATTCATCTCTTCAAATTCACGGTCCATTTGCTTTTCTCGTTTAAAGGCTTGAATAATGGACATCCCTTGAATCGATTCATTAAGCATTGCATTTAAATCCGCAATTTTCGTTCGAACGATATGATTATATTTAGACGCATATTTCCGGTAACTAATCATCCAAATATATATGATTGGAAGAACAAATAGAGCCATTAAAGCCATTTGAACATTTAAGATGAAAAGTGCAACGTAAACACCTATTATCGAGATAATACTCGTTGCAAATTGTGATAATACTTGCACATATAAATTACGAATTGCTTCCGTATCATTTGTTACACGAGCGACAACCTTACCAGCTGGCAAGTTATCAAAGTACTGAATCGGTAACGTTTGGATATGTTGAAATACATCGTTTCGTAATTTTTGTATCACCCGATTTGCCCCTATTTGTAGCTGAATAAACATAAAGTATCGAAAAATTGCTGTCACAATACTTAAACCAAAAAACAGTGCTAGTAATAGTAGAATCGGTTGAAATTCAATCGTACCTTCTACAATATGTTCATCAATAACTGTTTTAGCGATGAATGGCCCAGTTAAATCGGCTATTACAGCAATGGTTAAAAAGACTAAACCAAGCAAAATTGGCTTTTTATAAAATAATGCGTAATGGTAGAGTCGTTTTCCTGTACTCATGACGACACCCCCTCAAGCTGTTGACGATCGTATTGTTCTTTGTACCAACCATTTTGCAAAAGAAGTTCTTCATGTGTACCTTCTTCTACAATTAGTCCTTCATCTAGCACGATAATATGGTCTGCATGCTGAATACCAGATAATCGATGCGTCGTAATAATTGTTGTCTTCCCACTACGTTCCGTTTGGATATTTTCAATAATTTTCGCTTCTGTTTTTGCATCTACTGCCGAAAGCGAATCGTCTAGTAGTAAAATTTCTGGATTTTTAATAAGTGCTCGTGCAATGGACACGCGCTGCTTCTGACCACCCGATAAGGAAACACCTTTTTCTCCTACTAAAGTTTCTAGTCCCATCGGAAGATTCATCAAATCTTGTTGGAAATGCGCTAAGCGGATTGCATCTTCTAGCTCTTGCTCCGTTGCATCCTCTTTTCCGAATAGGATGTTTTGGCGAATCGTTCTAGAAAATAACACATGGTCTTGCGGAACATAGCCAATCCATTCTAAAACTTGATCTTTTGTTTGTTCAGAAATGGCAGTTTCTCCAATTGTTAATGCCCCTGTACCTATCGGATATTCTTTTAATAATTGCTTCATAAAAGTCGTCTTTCCAGCACCTGTTTTCCCGACAATACCAAGCGTTTGCCCTTTTTCTAGATTCACTCGAATATTTTGTAAGTTTTTCACTTGGGACAATGGATATTGGAATCCAACTTGTTCAAATCCAATAGAGCTTGCGTCTTGTAACGTAATTGGATTCTTCGGATCTTTGACATCTTGTTCATAATCCAATGTTTCTTGCACACGGTCTAAGGAAGCATTACCACGTTGCATCACATTTATCAACTCACCAATTGCGAACATTGGCCAGATAGCCATACCAAGGTAAACGTTAAAAGTGATTAAGTTACCAACTGTCATTTCACCTTTAGAAACTAAGTACGCGCCATATCCTAAAGCAACAACATAACTAATACCTGTACCGACTTTTGTAATCGGTCCAAATAATGCATCAATTCGTTCCACGACCATATTTTTTTGATAAACATCTTCACTCATATCCGCAAACTTTTTTTCATCTGCACGTTCCTGCACATACGCACGAATAACTCGTACTCCAGCGATTGACTCTAACACGCGGTCATTTAATTCACCAAACGCATCTTGTGCGATCATATATTTTTCATGAATGATTTTCCCTAAATATTGCATAATAAATGCCAGAATTGGTATCGGTAAAAGTGCAAAGAATGTAAGCTTCCATGAAATGATGAAACCCATTGCAAGTATAAGTGCGGACATATACATCGTAGAATCGATCAATGTCATTATTCCGAACCCCGCAGTTTGGGATACCGCATTTAAATCATTTGTTGCACGAGCCATCAGATCGCCCGTTCGATTTTTTTCATAAAAAGTTGGTGTCATACGTAAAAATTTACGATTTAATTTCGTCCGTAAAATTCGCTCAATGGAGATTGATCCACCAAATAACTGATATTGCCATATAAAATTGAGTATATACGCTACAACGATAATAACTAAAAACACGAAAAAGTATTGCCATAATTGACTTGTTGTCATTTCTCCTAAAGTAATGGTATCAATGGCGTTTCCAACAATCCAAGGAGGTAAAATTTCTACAACACTTGCCACGATAAGCAATCCAACTGCAACCGTATAACGCACCCAATTATCTTTAAAAAACCATTTTAATTTAAATAAAACCGAAAACATTCTCTAATCCCTCTTTTCTCTTTAGATCTTCCTAAATATTCAGCTATCCGCCTTCTAGATATTCTTTTAATAAAATTTGTTTTGTTCGTTGAATAGACATACCCAACACTCCTCACTGTATTTTCACCAAAAAATGGAAATAAATGAATGCAAAAAAGCACATTACCCATATTACGGCAATGTGCTTTAAAAATAGACAGGATGATTCCTTTATACGTCTACTTATTAAATCATTCTTCGTTAAATGGTAGGTATGAACAAATTATGCAGTTTTGTAAGCTATCTTTTAAACGAATCATTATTCATACCTCCATTTCCATTTATTTAGTGTCCCTTAACATTAGCATACAGAAATTTCCGCTGTCAATACTTTTAGAAAAATAAATTAATTAGATTAAGTGAACAACTGCTCCAAGTAGTATACTTACTAATACTATTTTAATCGGCGCCAATTTATACACGACTAATAACGTAAAAGTAATTAATACTATAATAAAATCCAATGTATTTGTAACTGCGCTCGTAAATACAGGATCGTATAATGCAGCAAGTAAAATCCCAACTACTGCTGCATTGACACCTTTTAACGCTGACTGTATTCCCCTTTTGGACCTAATATAAGACCAAAACGGTAAAGTTCCAATCACTAATAAAAATGACGGCAAAAACATGGCAATAACTGCCACAAGAGCACCGGGAATTCCGGCAGTCATTTGCCCTAAATAACCTGCTAATGTAAACAGTGGTCCGGGAACTGCTTGAGCCGCTCCGTATCCAGCAAGAAATACATCCGGTGCAATTTCTACTTCTCGCTCAAGCATTGGTAAAACGACATGTCCCCCACCAAACACAATTGATCCAACTCGATAATACGTATCAAAAATAGAATAATAGACAGACGAAAAAAATGGCTTCAAAAGAGGTAATGAAATCAGTAAACCCAAAAAGAGTATCCAACTAATAATTCCTGTCTTTTTCCCAAAAGTGAGTGCCATTTTTGGAGCGGGCTCAACTACCTCTCTTTTGTAATATAAATAGCCAAATATTCCCGCAGCAACGATAATACTAATTTGTCCAACAGCAGTAGGAATAAGCAAGGTCAAAATAGCACATGCTATCGCAATAGAAATACGTACCTTATCAGGAGCAAGTGATTTTTGCATACCAAGTAATGCATGTGCAACCACTGCCACAGCAACAATTTTCAGACCATGAATCCAGCCACTCTCAAATGATCCTGTGTTTAAGACGAAGGTAGCAAAAAGCATTAATATAATAACGGAAGGCAATGTAAAGCCTAACCAAGAAAGGAATCCTCCAAGAATACCTCCTCTTAACAACCCAATCGATATTCCTACTTGAGATGATGCTGGACCAGGTAAAAACTGGCATAGTGCCACGATATCTGCATACAGTTTATCATCTAACCATTTTCTCTTTTGAACGTATTCTTCTCGAAAGTATCCAATATGTGCCGCTGGTCCTCCGAATGAAGTTAACCCAAGCTTGATAGCTACTTTTATTATTTCCATGTATTTATTCTTCAATTGCTTATCCCCCTATCTCTCCAACTACTATTATCGTATTTTTGAAGTCATTAGATTGATAAGATTATGTTAATTTTCTAAAGAAACCCGCTTCCATCGAGAAGAAAGATTTGTATTTTCTTTTTATATATTTTATTATTAAACGTATAAACTATTTTTTATAAAAACAGGAGGTGTACACTTTGTTCTACCCCTCATTTGGGTTAGGGACAAAGTAATTATTTGGACATAGCCATACGATTGACAGCATTTGCTGTCTTAATCGCATTCACTGCATTTTTCGTTGCTAGTGAATTTGCAATTGTAAAAGTAAGAACGACAAGAATTGATCAGCTAATAGCTGAAGGAAACACTAGGGCAATAAATGCAAAAAAAGTTGTTTCTAATTTGGATGAATATTTATCTGCTTGCCAACTTGGGATCACCATCACAGCCTTAGGTTTAGGTTGGCTTGGGGAACCAACAATAGAAGCGATATTACATCCAGTCTTTGAGTATTTCGCCCTTCCGGAGAGTGTTACCTCCGTACTTTCATTTATCATTGCATTTTCTCTTGTAACATTTATACATGTAGTTGTTGGGGAACTAACACCAAAAACAATGGCAATTCAAAAGTCAGAAGCAATTACATTAGCTGTTGCAAAACCGCTTATCATTTTTGACCGCCTTATGTACCCGGTTATTCACGGTATGAATGGGTCTGCCCGATTTTTAGCTACACGAGTTTTTGGCTTAAAGGCCGTATCAGAGTCGGAAGTGGCCCATTCAGAAGAAGAGCTTCGTATGATTCTTTCTGACAGTTTTAAAGGTGGAGAGATAAACCAAGCCGAATATAAATACGTAAACAAAATTTTCGAATTTGATGATCGTATTGCGAAAGAAATTATGGTTCCGCGTACCGAAATTATTTCGATTGAAAAAGATTTAACACTCAACGAAGTATTTGAGTTAATCGGAGTGGAACAATATACAAGATACCCTGTAACAGATGGGGACAAAGACCATATAATTGGACTCGTTAATATGAAAAACTTATTAACAGCCTATATTAAAGATCCTGCAAATGCATCTACTCCGGTAATTGACTATATGCAGCCAATTATTCGAGTGATTGAAAATATGCCGATTGCGGATTTATTGCTTAAAATCCAACGCGAACGTATTCATATGGCCATTCTTATGGACGAATATGGTGGTACTTCTGGTCTTGTTACGATTGAGGACATTATTGAAGAAATCGTTGGTGATATTCGCGATGAATTTGACACGGATGAACTTCCAGAAGTTCAAAAGTTAGCTGAAAATCATTATATTATCGATGCAAAAATGTTAATCGAAAATGTGAATGACTTACTTGGTATCAACATTGATGAAGAAGATATTGATACAATCGGTGGATGGTTTATGACAAAGAGCTTTGAAGCGATTAAAGGCGAAAAAATTGTCGAACAAGGATATGATTTCATGGTCAAAGATATTGATGGGCATCATATTCAATACTTGGAAATCATTAAAGCCACTCCAGCTAATGTTGAGCTAGAAAAAATGCCTGAAGAACAATAGAATATGATGTAATAATGTGAAACGACTCTCAATTTGAGGGTCGTTTTCGTATGCCAATAAATGTTGAAAAGAGGAAACACTTTGGAGCTATATACAAATTTACGTGAAGGGGAAAAGGGTGCTTGGGTTAGTATTTGCATTTACTTACTGTTAAGTACTTTCAAACTTAGTGCAGGTTTTCTTGGTTCATCGGAAGCGTTAAAAGCAGATGGGTTAAATAACTTCACGGATATTATTGCATCTATTGCCATACTTATCGGACTGCGGATTTCACAAAAACCACCCGATGATCATCATCAATATGGTCATTTACGTGCAGAAACAATAGCCTCATTAATTGCTGCCTTTATAATGGCATCCATTGGTATTCAAGTAATTATTCAAGCGATTCAACATATAGCTAATCCAGTCCAACAAGCTCCTTCCATTTTAACTGCAATCGTCGGACTAATAAGTGCGCTTGCCATGTATATCGTTTATAAATACAATTTAAAACTAGCTACTCGTATCAATAGTACAGCACTAAAAGCAGCCGCATATGATAATCGTTCAGATGCATTAGTTAGTATTGGTGCAACGATTGGAATATTGGGCTCCATCTTTGGCTTTCCTATTTTAGATGCGATTACTGCATTAATCGTTGGACTCATTATCATTTATACGGCTTATACTATTTTTCATGAAGCTGCCTATACATTATCGGATGGCTTTAATGTAGAAGAAGCTGAGAGTTTATCTACGATCGTTAAACTTGTGCATGGCGTAAAAACTTTAAAGGATTGTAAAGGCAGAATGCATGGCAATCTTATGTTCGTCGATTTAACTGTTACGGTAGATCCTGATCTTAACGTCATTGAAAGCCACCGTATAACCGAAGAAATTGAGCAAAAAATAATGAAAGTAAAGCCTTTTTCCGTAGTGCTTGTGCATATCGAACCAGACTTATCGAAAGAAGAAGTTATTGATTGATCGATTTATCATTTTGGAGAGTAAAGCGCTGATCACTTCCGTAATATGCCTTATTATTAATAGGATGTAGCACATAATGGCGATAATGTGTCGTAGCGAGTTCTATTAGGTGACCGCTGTGATTTTCGCTGCAGGACGGACGCTTTCCGTGGGGTGAGTGATGAGCCTTCACCGCCGCGCTTACGCGCGTACGTTGTGAAGTCTCATCTTACTCAAACAGAGGAACAAATGCTAAGAACGCCACATCGTGTGGCAACGCCTTTGTGACCAACCTCCTGTTGGCCTCCTTCGGAGTCGCCGTCCTGCAGTGAAAATCATCGGCAAATTGCTTGCTTATTTAGTCTCGACTTGCTAAAAATAAAACCTTCTACAATTTTTCGACTATGTGAATCCAATAAATGGCTTAGGACAACTAATCGGGCATTGAAAGCAACTAATTCTACTCTGAAAGCAATTAAAATCAGTGCAAGAGCAACTAAATTGCTGGTGAAAGCAACTAATTCTTGATACAGCTCTTTACTTGGAATGAGACGAAATGATTTCAATACATACTAGGAATTATATATCTTAAGGCCCGCCGAACTTGCTGAGTTACCTCTACTAGAATAGTGTTGTCGCGTTCGAGGTGCGTATTGTCGCGTTACATCATTAATTGTTTATTCTAACCCTTTATTTGTTAGTAACTTCCATTTTTATAGCGGACACTTCCTTCTACTCTTTACGACACTTTATCCCTAGAATGCGTTAGCAAAAAGTGACTTAACTTTCTTATAAATAGTTATTCATGTTTATAGAATGTTACAATTTCCCAGGCAATAATAAAGGAAGGACGCAAGATTTTTGCGTCCTTCCTTTTCACTTTATTGTCCACTTGGCTCCGTAAGACCGTGTTTGACTGCATATAATGCTGCTTGTGTGCGATCTTGAACTTGTAGCTTGGCGAATATATTTGATATATGTGTTTTCACTGTTTTTTCTGTTACGAATAAAGACGATGCAATTTCTCGGTTGCTTTTTCCTTTTGTTAGCTCTGACAAAACATCCTGTTCCCTTGGTGTTAATGGATGCTCTTCATGTGGGGAAAGTGGCACAACTTCCACTTCTTTTTGTAGTTGGGAAGTTGCTTCTGGATGTAATGTATTTTCCCCCCGCATCAAGGCACGTATAGCCTCTGCCAAATCATCCGGTTCTATATCTTTTAACTGATATCCTGCTGCTCCAGCATTTAATGCCGGAATAACATGGTCACGATCGGAAAAGCTTGTCAGCATTAATATTTGTATTGCTGGATATTTTGTTTTTATTCGCTTGGTCGCTTCGATGCCATCCATTTCGGGCATCACAAGGTCCATTAACACAACGTCTGGCTTCAACTCGGAAGTCAATTCCACCGCTTCTTTACCATTAGAGGCTTCCCCTACAATATCCATATCTTTTTGTGTTTTTAAAAAGAACATTAGGCCCCTTCTCACTACATGATGATCATCCGCGATTAATACACGTATCATTCCTATCCCCCCTAATACGGTAGACGAACTAATATCTCCGTCCCTTTACCCCATTCTGTTACCCAGTCGACTGTTCCACTAACCGCATGTGCTCTATCTCTCATACTCTGCAATCCTAATGACCGAAGGCTGTTCAATTCATTCATATGAAATCCACGGCCTTCATCTTTTACTACTAATAAAACATCCGTCGTAGTAATCGTTAAATACAACTCTACTTGCAAGACGCCTGAATGCTTACGCACATTATTCATTGCTTCTTGGGCAATTCGGAATAATGTCTCTTCAATTCTTGCAGGTAAGTTAATGACTCCTTTGACATTTACACTTAGTGTTAAGCCTAGTATATCTCCATATCCTTTTAAACCTTCTATTATTCCATTCTCTAAACCTTTCGGACGAAGCTGCCATATGAGTGCTCGCATTTCCGTTAATGCTTCTTGTGTTAAATATTGGATTTCTTTGAAGGTATCTCTTATTTCCTGCTGTTCCGTCATTTCTATTCCACCACGTGCAGTTAGTGTGACGGAAAATAGCAATTGATTGACCGAATCATGTAAATCCCGAGCAAGCCGATTTCTTTCTTGCACAAGTGCCACTTGCTGCTCTTGCTTTGTGAGTAAGATTCGCTTGATTGCTGAACCAATTTGAAATGCCACGGACTCTAATAATGCCAGTTCTCCATCGGAAAAACGAATCGTATTTGGTGTAGCCACATTTAAGAGACCAAATTGTTCTTGCCCAGATTGTAATGGGACTGTCGCATGATGGGTAATATCATGATAGTCTTTACTGCTTGTCTTTCGAGAGTGGACGATTCTTTTACACTCAATAATGTTGGAAGCTTTATCTAACTCACCATTTTGAAATCTGGAAACACACCAACAACCACCCTTTTGCAAAAGTCTACAGTCATTTTTTTGTAATGCATTCGGTAAATTTTCATGTGCGATTAGTTCTTGTTTGCCTTTTTCATTGATAAAAAATATCCATCCAGTCTCAAAAAGTGTGCCTTCTAACAACTTACGAAGCGCACCTTGCAACATTTGTTCCATTTCCGTTTCTTCGTTTAGAAATTCTGCTATTTCTTTTAATAATTCAATATTTGAGCGTTCGTTTGCTTGCACTAAAAAAACTCCTTCAACTCTAGTACGATTACTTTCATCATATCATTTATCGTAGCTTTTCTGTGCTTTGAGGACATCATACTTTTGACTGAAAAAAAGAGAAGCATCGCTGCTCCTCTTGATTTGATTTTTGGTATAATTATGATAAACTAAACATAGAATAAAAAAGACCGAGTGCTGCTAACACTCAGTCAATGCAACTACATGCCGCATGAATAACGGCTGACCAAAATTTATGACTTATAAGAAATAGCCACCTAACTTTGGATGAGCAGGGTGGCTATTTCTTTTTGTTTAGATAGACGACAATTGTTATCATTAGTGTAAGTACCGCCATTAGCACTAAGCTAAACTGTGCAATTAAACTAAATGCCTCATATATCGTCATCCGCCTCACCCCCGTTTCAAAGGGAGTTCAGCCGCCACCTTGCTTTATGTGAGTTGCTAACGCTAAGTTTATCAGTTTTATATTCTAAAATCTATGAAATTACTAAAAGCTAGTACCCATTAATATTCTTATATCGGACACTTGAAAAAAAGAGAAGCATCGCTGCTCCTCTTTTTTAGTCCTCTAAATATTTATTCATTTCTGCTGAGAATGCTTCTTTTAATACTTCTAGTTTTTCTATGCTTTCCGTTTCTGACCCACTTGTCACACCAAAATAATATTTTATCTTTGGCTCGGTTCCACTTGGTCGAACACAAACCCATGAACCGTCGGCAAGAAAGTACTTCAATACATTCGATTTTGGCAATAAAATCTGCTCCGTTTTCCGACCATCTGTAATTGTTCGAAGGGAGCTTAAATAATCTTCTTGTGATGAAACTGCAATTCCTGCAACTTCGCTTATTGGATTGATACGAACTTGAGCTAGTAAGTTTTGAATCGCATTCGCACCACTTACTCCTTTTTTCGTAACTGATACCAGTCCTTCTAAATAATAGCCATGTCGCTCGTATAATGCATGTAAAACTTCGACAAGTGTCATCCCTTTTTCTTTATAGTAAGCAGCAGCCTCTACAATCGCTAACACACTTTGTATGGCATCTTTATCACGCGCAAAGCTTTTAACTAAATAGCCATAGCTTTCTTCATAGCCGAACAAAAACTCATATTCTTTCGTTTCTTCATATTGCTTAATCTTTTCACCGATAAATTTAAATCCTGTTAACACATCTTCGGTGCTTGCACCATGATACTCTGCGATCACTCGTCCTAAATCTGATGTGACAATTGTTTTAAAGACACGACCGTTTGCAGGCATCGTTCCTTTTTCTTTTCGCTGTGTCAATAAATACTCGATTAAAATAGCCCCGGTTTGATTGCCTGTTAATAGTTTGTATCCTTCTGCTGTTTTCACGGCTAGTCCAACTCTGTCTCCATCCGGGTCTGCTGCAACCAAAATGTCTGCATCCTGTTTTTCCCCGTCACGAATAGCATACTCAAAAGCACTCTGCTCCTCTGGATTTGGTGATTTAACCGTAGGAAACTCACCATTTGGTTCCATTTGCTCCTCGACATAATGGATATGCTCGTAGCCAACCTCACTTAGAATTCGTTTCACTGTTTTACCAGAAGCACCGTGAAGTGGAGTAAATACTACTTTTAAATTTGTTTTAGAAGCTATTTCTGGATTTTCTTGAACCGTTTTTAATTCATTTATATAGGCATTATCTATTTCTTCCTCTAAATGGATGATTAAATTGGCATCAAAGTCGTTCCGTTTTATTTGGAGCGCATCTCCCGCTTCATTAACATAGCGAATTACAGCATCCGCATCCTCCAAGTTTAGCTGTGCACCGTCTTCCCCATATACTTTGTAACCATTATATTCAGGTGGATTATGACTTGCCGTAATGACAATCCCCATAAATGCTTCCAGTTTACGTACTGAATAAGACAACTGCGGCGTCGTTCTAGGTTCCTTATACAAATATGCTTTAATCCCATTTGAAGCAAGTGTTTCTGCTGCTTCTTGCGCAAAATCAGGGGAAAATCTGCGACTATCGTAGGCAATGACTACGCCCCGATTCATCGCATCTTCTCCTGCTGTTTTTATATAAGAAGCTAGGCCTGTAGTAGCTTTACGAATCGTATATGTGTTCATACGATTCGTACCAGCTCCTATTTCTCCTCTCATTCCACCTGTACCAAATTCTAAATCTCGGTAAAATGCGTCTTCCATTAGCTTTTCATCGCTAGCCAAAAGCTGTAGATTTTCCTGCCAAACAGGATCTAAATCGGAATAGCTATTCCATTGTTCGAATAATTGTTTATAAGACATTCATGAAACTCCCATTTCTCATTTTTTATAATCTATACCATATACGTCATGGCGACGGTCTTTTAAATGTTTAACTGTCCCGTCTTGTCGTTGACGTCTTAATATTTCTAAGTCGACATCTCCTATTAACACCATTTCAACATTCGGCTCCGTTTCACCAACAATACCGTCTCTTGCAAATTCAAAATCAGATGGCGCGAAGATAGCCGATTGGGCGTATTGGATATCCATATTTTCCGTTTGTGGTAAGTTTCCTACCGTACCAGAAATAACTGTGTATATTTGATTTTCGACAGCACGAGCTTGTGCACAGTAACGTACGCGTAAATAGCCTTGACGATCCTCTGTACAGAAAGGCGTGAATATAATATTAGCTCCCATATCAGTTGCAATTCGAGCAAGCTCTGGAAATTCAATATCATAACAAATTTGAATGGCGATTTTACCGCAGTCTGTATCAAATACTTGCACGGAATCTCCCGCACTAATCCCCCACCATTTTCGTTCGTTTGGTGTAATATGAATTTTATACTGTTTATCAATCCCACCATCCCGGTGGAATAAATAAGCAATATTATATATTTCTTCATTCTCTTCTTCTACAAAATGAGAACCAGCGATAATATTAATATTGTAACGCACAGCTAAATCCGCAAATAATTCCATGTACTGTGGCGTGTATTCGGTCAATTTACGAACTGCCTGGCTTGGAGATGGTTCATCTAGGAAAGACATAAGCTGTGTCGTGAAAATCTCCGGAAACACAACGAAATCTGATTGTGCATCAGAGGCGACATCCACAAAATACTCACATTGATGGGCAAATTCCTCAAAAGAATTAATCTTGCGCATCATGTATTGCACTGCACAAATACGAACTGGGTAGCTCGTTTTGAAATGGCGCTTCGACAGTGGAATATAATCTACATTATTCCATTCCATTAATGTCGCATATTTGACCGACGCTTTATCGTCTGGTAAATAATTCGGGTTAATACGCATTAATGTGAACCCATTCATCAACTGGAATGTTAATACTGGATCATAAATTTTATGGCGCGAAACAGCTGTTACATATTCACGTGGTGACATTTCATTTGCATGTTTATGGTAGTTCGGAATGCGACCACCGATGATAATCGATTTTAAATTGAACTGTCTTGCTATATCTTTTCTTCCTTCATATAGACGTTGCCCGACTTTCATTCTTCTATATTCAGGATGTACCATTACTTCAATTCCGTATAAATTATATCCATCTGGATTATGATTCGTAATATAACCTGAGTCGGTTACGTCAGACCAAGAATGACGATCATCATACTCATCAAAGTTAATAATTAAGCTAGAACAAGAGCCAATTACTTTCCCATCTAGTTCCGCTACTAATTGACCTTCCGGAAAAATTGTTAAGTGACTACGTAAATGCGCTACTTCCCAAGGGTCCATTCCCGGAAAGCACAAACGCTGTATTTCTAAAATAGATTCAATATCAGAAAAAGTCGTTTGTCTTATAACCATGCTTTTTTCAAATTGCGATAAATCAAATTCTTCCGACATACTATCCACTCCTCAAACTTTTCACTAACTTCTATTATATAACTCTTTTCCTGGCAGTTAAAATGTTTTACATGTTTTCCAAGAACCCTTATACTTTGATTTGAGTTCAAAGTATTTAAAAGGAGAAACATATGACAAAAAAAGTCGAAAATCTAATGCTATTTATGTGGGTGGTAGCTTTTACTGCTACACTTGGTTCGTTATATTTTTCCGAAATAAAACAGTACGAGCCTTGTGTATTATGCTGGTATCAACGCATTCTAATGTATCCACTCGTATTAATAGTTGGAATCGCATACGTTCAAAAAAATGTGAGAATCGCGGTTACTTCTCTTGCTTTTTCCATAATAGGAGCTTGTATTTCCGCATACCATTATAGCATTCAAAAGTTGGACTTTATGCAAGATTCTGCTCCAGCTTGTGGTAGAGTACCTTGTACCGGTGAATACATAAATTATTTTGGATTTATAACAATTCCATTTCTAGCACTTATTGCATTTATTTTAATCGCAGTTAGCAGTGCAATGATTTTAAGAAGTTTGAAGGAGGAAAAATAAATATGAAGAAATTAGCCATATTCGGCGGAATTATTGTACTTGTTTTCGTATTAATCTTCGTCTTGAACGGACAAAAAAACAAGCAAGCATTATCGGACAACCCTTATGATAAAGAAGATTTAAGACAGTCTACAATCGATTTGATAAAAGATCCAAACTATCAAAACATCATTCTTCCACAGGATTTAAAAAAGAAAATTGATAGCGGGGAACCTGTTACTGCTTATTTCTTCAGCCCAGAATGTGTTCATTGTCAAGAAATGACACCAAGACTAACGCCACTTGCAGAGGAAAATAAAGTAGATATTGTAAAATATAATGTACTGGAATATGATCAAGGTTGGGACGATTATGTACTCGAAGCTACACCGACAACTATTTATTTTAAAGATGGAAAAGAAGTAGCTAGAATGGTTGGTGCTCAACCAAATGAAAATATTCAAGCGTTTTTTGATCAAGTAGTATTGAAATAATTAGAAAGGTCGTGTCCTATAGACATGACCTTTTTTAAAGGAGAATAATGGATGAAACATACTTTAACATTTACAGTACCTGAAGATGGTCTAACAATCGAAACAATTTTACAAGACAAATGGAAACTTGGAAAAAAATTAATTCATGATTTACGTATGCAAAAAGCAGTAAGTAATACTAGTGGGGAACTTTTACAATGGAAATTGCCAAACCAAAAAGGCGATGTATTAGTTTTTACATGGGAAGGAGAATCATCTAATTATCTCCCTTCTGATCAACTTCCTTTATATGTAGCATACGAAGATGAGTATTTATTAATAGCTTCCAAACCTCGTGGCGTTGCTACCCATCCAAACGAAGCTGGTCAAAATCATACATTCATGAATACCGTAACCCATTACTTATCAGGTAAGGGGCAAGGCTATGGGGAACATGTCCACCGAATTGATGAAGGCACGAAAGGATTAGTAGTAGTAGCGAAAAATCCTATTGTCAAAGGGATGCTCGATCGTATGCTTGAAACTAAAACAATTATTCGCACATACGAAGCCATTGTAGAAGGACAAGTAAAAAATCAGCATGGTACTATACGTGCAGCAATTGGAAACGATCGCCATCACCCAACGAGAAAGCGGGTCTCTCCCTCTGGTCAGCAAGCTATCACTCATTACGAAGTAGTCGGCAGACATCCGCAGTTTACGAAGGTACATGCTATTTTAGAAACGGGTCGCACCCATCAAATCCGCGTACATTTTGCCCATCTAGGCCATCCAATTGTTGGGGATGATTTATATGGAGCGAAGAAAACAGCTACTAAAACGTATGAACTGCATGCTTTTAAAGTACAGTTTGTGCACCCAATAACAGGGGAAATGATTGTGGTGGAAGACAAAAGGTAGAGATGCCTTTTTCTCCATAAAAAAACAGTATCAGAAAGGTTACTCTCTGATACTGTTTTTTTAGTTTACAAATTTAATTCTTTCTTTGTACTTTCCACGGCTTGCATAAGCTCCTCATCTTTAACAATTGTCACATCAGGATCCACTTGTTCCTTTTGAGGAAGTTCAAACTGAAACTTTTCCGCATACGGTGCAGGTCTGTTCATTAAAAACTCGGTAATTTGTTCCGCAATTTTTTCTCGTGCTTCTTCAGCAGTCCTTTTCCCAGTTACTATTTCATGCATCATATTCATAGACAATGTATTTGCGCCTTCATTATCACAATGTACGGAGACCTCTCCCCTCGTTCTATCAATCACAAGGCTGCCTTCTAGTTTTGCTATTTCTCCAGCTTTATTTGCTGGTACATGATAATCAATAGATTGTTCTAGCATATCTACATGAGGTTCAGGAAAATCATGAGGAACCCCTTCCTTATAAACAATTGTTTTCTTCCATGGACCATTATAATACCAAATAACTGTTGAATATGTAGTGTCATTCGGTGGGCCATAAAACTCCATCATTTTTTTCGTTACTTTTTTAGAAAGTGTTGGCCAATCCTCTATTAATTGTTCGACTACCTCTAGATCCACTGTAGTATCCGTCCCTCTTTTTCCATTCATATCAGTGGCATGTAGTTGTTTGTTAGATTCCATCGCAATTGCAGCTGTTTGTAATCGTTCTTGTGCGCTCAACTGATCGGCATATGGTTGATTGTTTTGTTCGTTCATATCCAATATTCCCATTCCTTTCTTGATAGTTATTTAAAAAGATTCTCTTTATTTATCTTCCCTGCCCCAAATTGTTTAAACTAAATATCAATAATGCCTATACCTTTGCTGGACGCAACATCAAAACTCAAGCACGGGTTTCTAACCGAAATGACAAACAGAAACGATGAATGGAGTGTTGCACATAATAGGGATAAAGCGTCGTAGCAAGCTCAATAAGAAGGTAGATAAATTCCCGCAGGACGAGTGACAAGCCACTACGTCGCTAACGCTGTTGCAGGGTCTCACACCGTCGTGCAAAATTCCAAAGAATGGCTAAGGGCAATCAAATAGCTATTGAAAGCAACTAATTTTAGTATGAAAGCAATTAAAATCAGCATGAGAGCAACTAAATAGGCATTGAAAGCAACTAATTTCTTACAATAGCTCTTTACTTAGATTGAGACGACCATAATTCAGGCAGATTATAGGAATAATATGCTAAAAGCCCGCCGAACTCGCCTAGCCGGCATCAGCTAGACTAGTTTGTCGCGTTCGCAGTGTATATTGTCTCGTTCAACTACTTTTTGTTAATTTCGGACACTGCTAAGTGAGTATTTTCCATTGATTTTCGCAGCAGGGCGGCGACTCCGAAGGGATTAAGTGAGTAAGATGAGACTTCACAACGTACGCGCGTAGGCGCGGCGGTGAAGCCTCATCACTCACCCCACGGAAAGCGTCCGCCCTGCTGCGAAAATCCCTGCGGACACTTCATACATCTCACTAAGACACATTAACCTTATAAGGCGTATGAAATAAAAATAGCATATCTTTTTTTTATTGGAAAAATCCCCTTAATAACTAGATTTTCCAAAGCAAAAAAAGTATCGGTATGCCACCGATACTTTTTTATATAAGACTAGGAAATATCTTACAAGGTTTAATTCACTTATGGCGGGTATGCAATTAAATAAAGCGATATCACAATGCAGAGGGAAGCGATAAACTTGTTCGGATTTTCAGATTTACTATCGGTCATTATTTCAGCTTTCATCATCTTGCCTATCGTAGTATTTTTAAGAGAAACTGGTTACTTAATTGTTAGTAAAATGTTAGGTGTAGAAAACCCAAGACTCACAATCGGATCTGGCCCTCGAATTATTAAAATAGGAATTTTTGACATTCGGAAATATTACCATCTATATAGTTGGTTTTCTTATGATGCGATAAGAAGAGAAAGTAAATTTGCTTATATTTGTATTTATGCTGGCCCTATTGCCGTTAACCTCTTCCTTGCATTGATCATTAACGCACTTCTAGCTAATGACATCTTAGAAGAGTACCAAACTTTTTGGGAACGATTTATTTTTTATGCGTTCTACTATGTTCTATTTGATTTGGTACCAATGAAAACATTAAATGGTATGCCTAATAATGGAATGATTATTTATGAAATGTTCCGATACGGCAAACGAACTGATCATAATAAGCAGCCATTTATCCCGACTACAACAGAAGTAGAAAAAGAATATAAGGAACAAATGGAACAAATAAAGAAAAAGACAAAAAGAGGTACATGAATCGCAATAATTCATGTACCTCTAATTTTGTTTTAAAACTTTAAATTATCTGGGTCCATACCAGTTCGTTCATTTAAATTTAGTGCGTCGATCCGTTTCATATCTTCAGCAGATAATTCAAAATCAAATACATCCAAGTTGTCTATTATTCTAGAAGGTGTTATAGATTTTGGAATGACGATTAAATCACTTTGCAAATGCCAACGGATAATTGCATGTGCTGGTGATTTGCCGTATTTGCTACTGATTTCCTGTAAAATCGGTTCTTCGAGTAGTCCTCCTCTTGCTAATGGGGACCATGAAGTAATTGCAATCTCTTTTTCAGCACAATATTGTCGCAAATCCACTTGTGTTAGTCTTGGATGACATTCAATTTGATTGACCATTGGCTGTATGTTTGCTTTTGCGGCAATTGCTTCTAAATGATGTTGGTGGTGATTAGAAACACCTGTTGCACGGATTAGTTTTTCTTCATATAAACGCTCGATTGCGCGGTATGTATCGACATATGTTTCTTTTATTGGCCAGTGGGTTAAATATAAATCTACATATTCTAATCCAAGTAACTCTAGTGATTTTTCAAAAGCTTTTAATGTTTGGTCGTACCCTTGATCTGTATTCCAAACTTTGGTTGTGATGAAAATATCTTCTCTAGCAAGTTTAGAGTTACGAACTGCCTCCCCGACTTCTTTCTCATTTGCATAAAATGAGGCAGTGTCAATATGACGATAGCCATTGTCTAGTGCAGTGGATATTGCTTGTAGCGTAATATCTGGTTCGGTCATTTTGTAAACTCCTAAACCAATACGTGGCATTTCTATGCCATTTGCTAAACGTTTTGTTGAATTTTTATGTAATTCCATATCTCTCTTCCTTTCTTTTAAAGAAAACGACTGAAAAAATCAGTCGTTTTTCCTTTGTTTCATAGAAGAAGTATCATCTGATTGGGCTGGATCGGATACTCGATGATCTTTTTCTAGCTCGTTGTCATCTCTGAGTTTCTCCATTTGCTTGCCTAGTTGCTTTACTTCTTCCATATTTGTTGCCATCGAACCGTTTTCTGGACCATTTTTCAAATTACTCATTTAAAAAATCACTCCTTTTCTATATCCTAGTAGAATTATTAGACAGATGCAACTCTTTAGAGGTACCATTTTCGCCATAAATTCATTTTTGCCAATATTTCTTTTTAGCTTAAAGTAAGGTATACTAATTACAGAATATACTGGAGGAGGCGCTTAATATGAGATTAATCCTAGTTCTTGGCGTTTGTGTAGCATTCCTATCTGCCATCTTCACTGCTGGATACGATGACAAACCAGGTGCATCTAAAAAGTAAGATAGTATATTAAAACGGACGAGCCTTTTAAGGCTGCGTCCGTTTTTTAGTGTAGATTTGGATAATCTTGTTGTCTTAAAGCTTCATATATTAGTATTGCAGCAGTGTTTGATAAATTTAAGGAACGAATATTATCATTCATAGGGATTCTAAGTGCTCTGTCTGGATGAGCTTCAATCAGTTCAGCTGGCAATCCTTTCGTTTCACGTCCAAAAATAAAGAAATGATCCTTCTCCACATCACTAAAGTTATAAGTAGTATGTGGTTTTGCCCCAAACTTCGTGATCAAATAATATTCTGCTTTTGGATGTGCCGCAAAAAATTCATCCAACCCATCATAATACGTAATATCTACATGTTCCCAATAGTCTAATCCTGCTCGTTTAAGCATTTTGTCATCTGTTGAAAATCCAAGTGGTCTGATTAGATGTAGTTTTGCACCTGTTCCTGCGCATGTTCTAGCGATATTCCCTGTATTTGCCGGGATTTCTGGTTGATATAATACAATATTAATACTCACTATTTCCACTTCCTAATTCTCTAAAATATAAAATTGAAGTCCTTTACGTATTTCTTCTAACACTTCATCCACTTCTTCATTTTGCTCTGCTTTCTTTAAAGCTGCTAGTCCTTCATCCGTGTTTATCTTTCCGATTGCCCAAGCTGCTGTGCCTCTTATGACTGGACGAGCATCATTTTCCATTAACTCGATCAATGTAGGGACAGCAGAAACTTCTTTGAAATGCGCAAGCGCTATAATAGCATTTCGCTGAATCGGGTTTTTCCCTCTCCAAGCACCAGACATATGTCCGTACGTTTCTTTAAATGTACGATTCGTCATTTTCAGCAATGGTAGGAGCAGTGGTTTCACAAGCTCTGGTTCAGGTGTAAATGCTTCTTGATGCAAATTCGCTTTTCCTTTATTTTTCGGACAAATCGTTTGGCAAGTATCGCAGCCATATATACGATTCCCTATTTTCGTTCGAAACTCATCTGGTACCATTGTTTTTGTTTGTGTGATAAATGCTATACAACGCTGTGCATTTAACTGTCCGCCTTGGATTAAAGCACCTGTCGGACAGATATCTAAACAAAGTGTGCAATCTCCGCACTGATCCTCCATTTGCTCGCTTGGTGCAAAAGGAATGGACGTAATCATCTCCCCTAAATATACATATGAACCAAATTCTGGTGTAATAATTGCACAGTTTTTCGCACTCCAACCGATCCCAGCTCGCTCTGAAACGGCCCGATCTGAAAGCTCACCTGTATCTACCATGGAACGCAATCGAGCATTTGGCATATGTGTTAATATATATAGCTCTAATAGGGCTAGTTTTTCGCGTAATACCGTATGATAATCAGTCCCCCAAGAAGCTCTGGCAAATATTCCACGTCTAGCACCTTTTACACTTTGCGGAGCGTCTTTCATCTTGGAAGGATAAGCAATGGCGATAGCAATAATACTTTCTGCTTCTGAAAGCAAAAGTTCTGGATTTGTTCTTTTGTCAATGTCCGGTTCTTCAAAACCAGAAGCATATCCTAGCTCTTGTTGACGAATTAATCTATTTTTTAATTCATGAAATGGAGAAGCAGACGTAAATCCAATTTTATCAATTCCAATGGAGGCTGCGTATTCTATTAATTGTTGTTGAAACTGATTGATATTCACGATTGTTCTCCTTTCTTATGATACACTAAAGAAAATAGTTATAAGGATGGTTGCTATGATTGTTACGTTAGATGATTCTTTATTGCAAATCGAACCTACATTTAAAATAGGCATTATTCATTATACCAAAATTGTCGTTTCTCCTTCGCCTCAAATGCTTAAAGGTCGCCTCCAATTATTTCAAGAACAGCTTTTCTTTGAAATGGAGGAAAAAAAAGTAACCGAATTTAACGGCATTAAAGAATGGCGAGCATTATGGAAAAAGTTTGGTGCTGACCCAAACAGATATCGCCACTCCACGGAAGCATTATATCGACGAATTGCAAAACAAAATTATATCACACCAATGCATTCTGCAGTAGATTTAAATAACTTCTTCTCCTTACAATATGAAATACCAATGGGCATATACGATTTTCATAAAATCCAAGGAGATATTACCATATCCCTTGGAACAGAAGACTCCCAATATGCAGGATTAAATGGACGGGAAAATGTACTAAAAAATATCATTGCCCTCCATGATACAGCTGGAGCATTTGGAAGTCCTTTTGTAGATTCCATCCGAACTGCAGTTACAAAGGATACTACTGAAGCAATTCAAGTCGTTTTTCTTCGCCCTTCCATAAGTCAAGAAGAAGGAGAGAAGCTATTACATTCAATAGGCGATATGTTCCATCAAATACATGGTGGGGAAGTAAATTCCATCCTATTATCTAATGAATATAAAGAATGGAGGAACTGATCCATGTCCAATATCTCACTAGCAGAAGCTGTTAAACTAAAAAGTATTTTACTAAAAAGAGTGCATGAACTAGAAGAAGAAATGATGCGAGTTGCATATACAGTAATCGAAAAAGATAGTGTTCCAGTTATAGGACCTCGCAATGTAGCAAATGTAGACTTGGAATTAACCGAAACTAGAAAAGATATTCGAACGCTCGACAAACTAATTTACGAAGCAAATGTTCAAAATAACGTTTCCTTTAAGGAAAAAGAATATACCATTGTGGAAGCAATCGAACTTGCTACACAATTGCGAGCCCAAGCTAGAATTTATAAACAGCTAGGAGCTGCTGAAAAACAAGTAGTGCAGTATGGATACGGCGATGGTGCTACTTATGTACAAGTCGCTTTATTCGAACCGGAAAATTACCGGTTGAAAGCTCTTCAATTTGAAAAAGATGCAAATAAATTATCCAGCAACATAAATGCAAAAAATTATTCTATTACCATTAATTTTGATGATGAAAAATATGCATGATCCTTGGTAAGGTGAGACTCCTTACCAAGGCATAGTTAGGAAATCACTCTCAAATTGAATTAGACAAACCAATAACCTCTAACCATTCACTTTGTGACCAATGACTAATGACTATCCTTTTGCAATTGCAAACGATACCCAATTAGTGTATTTTCCGATTTCCTACTATGAGAACGCTCCTTTTCACTTTTGGTGAAGGAGCGTTTTTAAAACATTCTAATCTTGAATTATTCTAAAAATAATACATAGAAAATGGGGATTTAATATGGCGATTAATATTTGGTTCAATAGATGGTTTTCAACTGTAGCACATTATATGGAATTGATTCGACATAATCCAGATCAACAACAATTTATGATTTACGGTACGCATCCTAATCCAGATACTGTTTACTTTAAAAATTGTGATGTATCAGGAACAGAGCCAGATATTGACGGTGAGGAATATCTTCAATTTTGTTTAGAGTACTGTTTACAAAATAATATTGATGTATTTGTTCCACGAAAAGAAAATGTACTCATCTCACAAAATATAAAAGTGTTCGAAGAGATTGGCGTTAAGGTGTTAGTATGTCCTAACGGTGACTTAATGAGATTGATGGATGACAAAGCGGCCATGTATCGCTCTTTAGAGGAGCTTGAAAAAGAAGGACAATATATCGTTCCTATTCCTTCTTACCGAATTGTAAACGATGTAGAAGGCTTCAAACAGGCTTATGAAGAATTAGGAAAAGATAATATGAAACTATGTATTAAACCAATAGTAGGAGAAGGAGCAAGCGGGTTTCGTATAATCGATAATGAGGCCGATACTATTCCCTTTATATTCAATACAGCTTCTTCTCAAAAGATTTCCTACGACACAGCTTTTAAGATTTTACAAACACAGAAGCACTTCCCTGACTTAATGGTATTGGAATACCTAGATGGCTACGAATATAGTATTGATTGTTTAGCAGGGGCAGACGGTACATTATTAGTCGCTCTTCCTAGAAAGAAAGGGAATGGACGTATTCGAGAAATTGAATACAATGAAGAACTAATAGAAATCGCTGAGAAAATGGCCCGACAATATAAGATTCCTTTTGTTTTCAATATCCAAGTCAAATATAAAGATGGTATTCCCAAGCTATTAGAGATTAACCCTCGTATGAGCGGAGGATTACATATAAGTTGTCTATCAGATATTAATATTCCTTATTATGCAGTAAAACTATTACTCGGTGGCCAAGTAGAAACATTGCATGCTAAATACGGGGTAAAAGCAACCCATATTGAACAACCTGTTATTTTATCATCCATCGAAGATTCTGTTGTATTAGCATAATAAATAAAGACGTTCCTTTTTCATTTATAAAGGAACGTCTTTATTCTAATTCTCAAATATTCCCGTTTTTTCTCCATCAATGAGGAGCTTCCACTTTCCGTGCTCCTTCCATGTAAGTTCGCCTTTGTAATAATAAATTATTCCTGCCCCTCCACCGTCTATCACGCTACTGTCCTGCTTAAAAACGGTAGTTTCCACTACTCTCCCTTTGTTATCGAGTAACTTCACCTCTATAATTTCCTTTTCTCCCATTGCGGTTTCTAAAAATACTTCATAAGCTTCACCGATTGGAATTTCCTTTGGAGAATCAACGAGTGCATAGTTTGCCGTTTTAGGGAATGGCGGGAGGACATTAACTGTAAATGCTTCGAATAGTGTATCTTCCACATAAAAGGATAACTGCCATTCCCCTTCCGATGGGAACGGAACAAATCTAGCTAATGTATGAGCATCCTCACTATAAAGGCCGCTTGAGAGTACTCCTTCTGTTAACACAATCTTTTCTCTTTTTGTATTTTCCGCTTCTACTCGGAAATTTTTGTCCACAAGCGCATGCTCATCTCCCCAGAAGTAAAGCATCATCTTAGCTACTCTTCTCTTGTCCTCTGCAACAAATTGTTCATTAAAAACAAGAATCCCTATCCTACCTTCCACTCCCAGTACTTCTTGATCTCTATCTGGTAATGTAAAAACTGTTCCTTGTTGTGCACTTAATTTGTAAGTATCTTCATGCGTTAATAAAAGAAGTAGAAGAATAGAGCATATGCCTGCAATGGTCAGTATTGGTTTTAATAAGAATGGTTTCTTACGTAAATTCTGCTTAGATTTTAACGTATTTAATAATTTCTCTTTTTGTTCATTCTCCAGTGAATATTTAGGAAGGTTTTTCAAATGATTTTGCAGTTCCTTATAATCCTCCATGTTCATATCCCTCCTTTTCCAAGAGTGCCTTCAGTTTTTTCAAGGAGCGATGATACATTACATTAATATTATTCTCATTACTTTTCATAACACGTCCAACTTCCTTAGATGACATCTCCAAAATCCCTTTAAGAATAATGACTTCTTTATCCTTTGATGGCAGCTTACTAATAGCATTGTATAAATGGCTGTTTTCTTGATTTAGAATGATATGTTGTTCTGTACTAATAGAAAAATTCTGCTCTTGTAATAACGTCTGCTTAATTTTGCTCCAAAGTCGATTTCTTCGGTAACGATCGATTACCATATTTCTAGCGATGGATATGAGCCATGTTTTTGGATGAGAGCTCTCGTTATATTTATTTATTTTGCTCCATGCACGAAGAAATGTTTCTTGTACCATATCTTCAATGTCCATTGATCCAGTGTAGTACATTAGAAAGCTAGTAATATCTCTTTCATATAGCTCAAACCACTTTTCTATCAAGTTCTTCTCCAAGGGATCCCCCCTTTCTCTAATAATTAGACGAATGTATTTCATTTATCTTACATGAAATATTGAAAAAAAGAACAAAACGCTAAAGTAACTATCTATTCGTCGATACGGTAAATGTAAATGAAAAATATTTATGGGATGTCTCATTTAATGGAGATAGTGAGTTGTATGAAGTGTCCGCAGGGATTTTCGCAGCAGGGCGGACGCTTTCCGTGGGGTGAGTGATGAGCCTTCACCGCCGCGCCTACGCGCGTACGTTGTGAAGTCTCATCTTACTCACTTGATCCTACTGGAGTCGCCTCCCTGCTGCGAAAATCAATGATAAAACACTGACTTATCGGTGTCCCAAATTAACATGAATTGGTTGAACGAGACAATATCCACAGTGTGCGCAACAATCACAACTCCGAACATTACAATGCACACACCGAAACAGAAAATATGGTAGCTGAACACGACAACCCCAGTATATCCGGATACTCGCTCGCGTGCTCAGACAGCTCTATAACGTATTGTTCCTATAGTACATAGAAACTATAGTCGTCTCACCCTAAGTAAACTTGCTGATTTAAGAATTCAGTTGCTTTCATCGGCTATTTGGTTGCTCTCGTGATGATTTGATTGCTTTCAGACTGGAATTGGTTGCTTCCAATGAATGGTTGCTTGCTCTAAGCCATTTACTGTATAAAATGGGCCCATAAGATGTACTATTCTTTGGTATTAGCAAGCAAATATTGAATAAGCAAGTGATTTCCATTGATTTTCGATGCAAGCGTTGACTCCAGTCGGAATAAGTGAGCAAAATGAGCCATCTCTAGCGAGTTCGGCTGGCTTTTAAACTACTTATCCCTATAATAGGTTGAAATCATAGTCGTCTCACTCCAAGTAAAGAGCTATTGTAAGAATTAGTTGCTTTCATCTGCAATTTAGTTGCTCTTTTACTCATTTTAGTTGCTCTCGAACTCCAACTAGTTGCTTTCAATAGCTGTTTGATTGCCCTTAGCCATTCTTTGGTATTTTGCACGACGGTGCGAGACCCTGCAAGTGCGTTAGCGACGTAGCCGCTCATCACTTGCCCAGCGGAAATACAGCAGTCACCCAATTGAGCTTGCTAATTCGCATTAACCCTATACTACGCACGATCTAAAAAGACATAACTTATTTACGATATGTAAAAGTTATCCATATTTTATTGTTTTCTAAGCAATAAAAAATCAACCATTTAACAAGCAATGGTTGATTTTTTATCTATATTTCCTATTTAATTAGTAAGCACGACCGAACCATACAGTATGTTTCGAATCCTTACCACAGTTGATGCATGTTGCTTTTTCAGCTGGTGGATTAAATGGAATATTACGTGTCGTGAATTTCGTTTCATTCTTCACATTCTCTTCACAAGCGTCATCCCCACACCATCCTGCAAGAATCCATCCTGGGATTTCTCCTTTTTCAGTTGAATCAGTCAGATGCTGTTTTAACTGTTCTAGAGAATCCACATTAGTATGGGAGTTCTCATCACGGAATGCACGAGCTTTTTCAAGTAAACGTGATTGCATTGTTGTTAGTTCTTCTTCAATACGCTCCACTAAATTAGGAATATCTACAGACACTTTATCAGCTTCGTCACGTGCTTTTACTAATGCTTGGTTGTTTTCTAAATCACGAGGTCCTAATTCAACACGAACTGGAACACCTTTTAACTCCCACTCATTAAATTTATAGCCAGGAGATTGGTCAGAATCATCTAAACGTACGCGGATACCTTTTGCTTTTAGTGCAGCAAATACTTCATCCAGTTTTTCCATAATAGCAGGGTTCTTTTTCCATGGTCCTACTGGTATTAATACAACTTGAGTTGGAGCTACACGTGGTGGCAGTACAAGCCCTTGCTCGTCTCCATGAACCATAATAACTGAACCGATTAAACGTGTAGATGTACCCCATGAAGTTGTATGCACATGCTGATGTTTGTTCTCTTTGTTCAAATATTTAATATCAAATGCTTCTGCAAACTTAGTTCCAAGATAATGAGATGTACCAGCTTGAACAGCTTTACCATCCTTCATCATAGCTTCAATGGAATACGTATCTACTGCTCCTGCAAAGCGTTCAGAAGGAGTTTTTTGACCATCGTACACTGGAATAGCTAAAAGTTCTTCTACAACCTCTTTATAGATATTAAGCATTTGCATTGTTTCGTGACGTGCTTCTTCTTCGTCTACATGCGCAGTATGCCCTTCTTGCCATAAAAATTCAGAAGTACGAATGAAAGGAAGTGTTTTTTTCTCCCAACGGAATACGTTCGCCCATTGGTTAATAAGTACTGGAAGATCACGATAACTTTTAATCCAATCCGAATACAAATGTCCAATCATTGTTTCAGATGTTGGGCGAAGTGCCAAACGTTCTTCTAACTTCTCGCCAGCTGCCTCTGTTACCCATGGAAGCTCAGGAGCGAATCCTTCGATATGATCCTTTTCTTTTTGGAAGAAAGACTCCGGAATAAGCATTGGAAAGTATGCATTGCGATGTCCTGTTTCTTTAAACCGTCTGTTCATTTCATCTTGGATATGTTCCCAAATTTCAAAGCCATCTGGTTTAAATGCGATACATCCACGTACTGGTGTGTAATCCATTAAATCTGCCTTTTGAATTGTGTCGATATACCATTTTGAAAAATCGTTTTGCTGTTGATTTGTCATTTTAAAATCCTCCTTAAAATAATGAAAAAGCACAGAATCGCCCTAATAAAAGGACGTCTCTGTGCTTGAATAGACGTGGTACCACCTTAGTTTAGCTAAAATCATTATTTAGCCCTCTAAACGTTTGTTAACGAAAACGACTCGGTTATGTTTGCATAACATCTCCGTGGTAGGTTTCAACAAGAAGCGGTGATATAGCTCTCAGCAAGCTGCTATATTTTCTGTTTCACAATTCTCATTTACTTGGTCACTTCAAAGACTATATATACTTAATAATATACCAAATAGAAGTATTTAATACAATTCCTTTATCGCTTAATTCTCATTCAATGCAAGTGCTTCTATAATTAATGAAGTAAAAGCATCTGATTGAATATCTTCCATCTTTTTTATTCTAATATGTCTCATAGTTTTGCCCATGCCTTGTAATAATTTGTTCTTGTCAAGTAGTTCATTACCTCTTTGAAAACCAAGATTCACATGTTTTTTGGATGCTTGCAAATAACAAACTAATCCATTACAAGAATAATTAGGCATAGACCATTTATACTCTTCAGTAAGTTTTGAAGAAGAATTAAGAATGATATTTCTCAATTCAGCTGTAATGTGTTGAATATCATCCGGTAAATTCGAAATGTATTGATCAACCTCTTCAATAGTCCTTACGTTTTCATCCATTAATTATCACCTATTATTATTTATTTTTTAATCTCTCGAGCATCTTTATCAACGCATTATCTTATGCTTCAGTATTAACTTCCATTATGCCATATGGAAGTCCTTGTTTATACAAAAACAAGCGGATATTTAAATAGTTTAGTAAGACATTCAAATCTATCAGATAGTAATTATAAAAAAATTCTTACTACTATTATGGTAAATGTTGTACAACTTAATATCCTCATTTATACTTAAAACAAATTGATTATTTCGTGCAATAAATTACTTGAATATTCTATTGATCGAAGGAGGAGAAAATATGAGTTTAGGTGCATTTTCTGTTAGTTTGAATGTAAAAGACATTCACGTATCCAAAACTTTTTATGAAAACATTGGCTTTGAAGTTTTAGGTGGGGACATCACTCAAAATTGGCTTATTTTAAAGAATGGTGATTGCGTTATCGGACTATTTCAAGGAATGTTTGAGAAGAACATTCTGACCTTTAATCCAGGGTGGAATCAAAATGCAGAGAATCTCGATTCTTTTACAGATATTCGTGAAATTCAAAAGCAGTATAAAGCAAAAGGAATCAAGATGCTAACAGAAGCAGATGAAACTAGTGAAGGACCAGCACATTTTACAATCGAAGATCCAGACGGCAATCAAATTCTTGTAGATCAACATCGTTAAAAAAGTATCGCTGAATCCAAGAACAAAAGCGCATTCTTCTACAGTCATTAGTAGAAGAATGCGCTTTTTATTTAAGATATTGTCATATTAATAATGCTTACATACTTTTTTCTAGCAAAGGGAGCATATTTTGAAAGTTTGTCCAACTATCAGTTAAGATTGTCCACTTCTCATGTTTTATTGTCCAACTCGGCAACCATCGTAATACTTTGCATAAAAAAGCACAAAGCCGCCCTATTAAAAGGATGACTTTGCGCTAAAATAATTGAATTCATTAGGAAACATTATGATAACTTTTACACTCCACAAGAACATTCATGTAAGCAGCCTCAACAGCTAGAGCAAAATGCCTAGCAGAAAACTTTTCTACTGATTGGACAGCTCCAATAGACATTAGTTCTTTATAGCTGTCATTAGTTAAAATTGCATTTATAGATTGTAAAAAATCGTCCTTCCCTTGAAACGTATAACCGTTTACACCATTTTGCAGAACACCATCTAAACATTGGTCTGCTTTTGCTACAAGAGGCAGTCCTGAAGCCAGTGCTTCGATATAAGTAAGCCCCTGTGTTTCACTTTGGGAAGCACTAATGAAAACATCCCCCAATTGGTAATACATCCCTATGGAATCCCAAGGTCTTTCCCCAGCGAAGATTGTCTGGTCTTTGATCCTTAATTTTATGGCCAGCTCTTCTAAATTACTTTTTTCTAAACCATCGCCTATTAGCACAAACTTTATGTCAGTGTTACTAATCAATAAGGGTTGCATCGATACTAGTAGCTCTCCAATATTTTTTTCCTCTGAAATCCTTCCAATATATAAAAGCACTTTATCTTTTTCTCTGATGCCTAATTCAGTACGCAAGTTTTTAACTGCCATGGATGATTTGGCAAATGAAGAGAACTTACTAAGCTCGATACCCGTTGGAATTACAGATATATGTTGATTTACTTTATATGAACGTAGTAATTCTTTCACCTTTTCCGTCGGAGCAATGACTCGATCTACAGAATTACAGAAATTAGCACTAATTTTCCTTGCTGTATTTTTGGCAATAAAATCGAATAGTTTAAACTTTACTATGTAATGCGTATAATCCTCATAAATGGTATGGTATGTATGGAGAAGGGGAATATTTAATTTTCTTGCCATTGATCTTCCAAAAACTCCTAACGAAAATTCGGTATGCGTATGAATAATATCCAGTTTTAGTCCTTTTATAAACTTTACTAAACCACTATGATAGAACATTCCTAAGCGTCTTGCACTTGCGAATGGAATGCTAGGCATTCTGTAAACATTGCTTTCATCTTCTATTGCGTTCGGATCGGTCGTTGTAAATACATACACTTGATGTCCTAGTCTTTCTAGATTTTCTTTTAGAATTAAGACAGAAGTCGCTACTCCATTAATTTGTGGATAGTAGGTATCGGTAAAAAGTCCAATTTTCATCACAAAGCACCCTCTTTTTTAGCTGATCGTCCAATCATCCTTTAGTAAAGTAGAGTAAATTTTCTCCGCTTGTTTTAAAACTTAAAAAGTATCATCTGCATTAAGCTTTTTTACTTTCTTCATGATATATCCTAAATCTGAAGCGGCCATCAACTTCCTATATTCTTTTTCTAATTGTTGTCCTATTAATCGAATATCCCTTTCTTTTACTACATCGTAGCCTTGCTCCACTAAAGAAGGGAATTCATTATTTACTATTCCTTTAATGGTTCCTTGAAATTGTTCGAAATTATTACTTTTATACACATTTTCTTTATTAGTTAGCCAGTCTTCGTAAATTGGAATATCACGAACCAATACTGGTATTTTCATAGCCAATGCTTCCAGTAGTACAATTCCTTCTGTTTCTTCATGTGTCAGAAATAAAAACAAATCACTTCCACTATATGCATCTCGCAGTTGTTCACGATCAACATAACCAGGGAAAAATAAATTCGGTAAAATAGTTTCTACTGCAGCTTTCACTTTAGCTGATACCACATTTATATTTGTATAACCAAACCAAATAAACGTATATTCTGGCATCGATTTTGCAAGTTCCACAAAGTCTAATATTCCTTTTCTTTCTATATAAAGTCCAACTGACATAATAACCTTATCGTGCTCACCTAATCCATACTTTTCTCTGAACCTCTTACTATATTGATTATTTTTCGTAAAATATTGCAAATCAATCCCATTAGATATATTCACAATAGGCTTAGTTAAACCGTATCCTTCTAAGAGCCTTTTAGAATAAGGGGTCGGGGTAATGATCAAATCACCACTGCTATAACATTTCATCAGCCATTTTTTAAAGAATGGAGCTAAAAAGTTGGAGCCTCTAAATGAATTTTTAAAATCTTCTTCTGTAGAGTGCGCATGATAAACAACTTTTTTTCCCTTTGCCCTCGCTACTCTGCTCATCCATAAAGAACTTGGAAAAACTGTATTAATATGAACGATATCAAAATTATCCTTTTTATTAATCGTATAAGCCAAGTTACTTTCCTCTAAAGCTTTTTTTTGATGACTTATCGCTCTACCTACACCGCTTTTTTCCACTAGCTTTATATGCTCTGAATACAATAATACTTTCATCACACACTTCGCTCCTTTGTCGTTATTTAACAAATCCAATCAAGTATTGCAAAAGAGCAGTTAAACCAAGGCTATATATAGTAATAGACAGTGGTTTTCCTAATAAAATAATGACGATGAATTTTTGTAGTTTCATTTTGGTTAAACCTGCAATATAACAAAGTAGATCATCTGGAGCTATTGGAAAGAAAATAGCATAAGCGAACATTTTATCAAATGTATTTCCCTTATATATCCAACCAACATACTTTTCAAAAGACTTTTTCCCAACGATCCGCCTAACAAACGGTCTACCGTATTTTTGAGCAAGTAAGAAAACAATAATAGAGCCTATACAAATACCGATATAATTATATAGCAGGCCAACCCAAGGCCCGAAAATTATTATCCCTACAACACAACTTATGGCACCAGGCAATATCGGTATGATAACTTGAATAATTTGAATGAAAATAAATATGATCGGTGCCCAAATACCAAAACTTACTATAAAATTCCTAAATGTTTCAGTTGAAGTAAAAAGTCCATGCTTATAGCCATAAATAATAAATGCGCCAATTATAAGCATTCCGAGTAGGGTAGAATAATTTAATAAATAGTTCACTAATTTATTTGTACCTTTAACTCCTATCTCTTCCATTGATCCACCTTCAGTAAAAGTGTCTTGCCTTCAGTGTATGCTTTCATGTTTTTTAGAACAATGGCATTTTTGTAAAAGTAATGTTATGTTATTGTGTTGAAATGTAAATAGGATACAATGAACGATACAAACATTTTTGAAGGAGTACGAATACATGCAAACATTACAAAAACTTTCGAATCGTCTGTTCTACCTTCCTCCATATCAAAAAACAGATCGTCCGATATTAGCAGCTATTGTAGGAGATGAGCAGACATTATTGATCGATGCGGGGAATTCATCTAATCACGCAAGACAATTCAAAGAGCAATTGACTTCCAATCATATCAGTGGAGATATTCTGGCTCTTACACATTGGCATTGGGATCATGTATTTGGCTTGCGTGAAATGGACATGCCTTCAATTGCTAATGTCATAACCAATGATAAAATAACTCAACTACAGGAGTTCTCATGGGAAGATAAAGAGTTAGATAAACGTGTGGAAGCAGGGATAGAAATTCCCTTTTGTGCCGATGCGATAAAATTGGAGCTTGGAAGTAATCGAGAGGTTATCATACCAAATCCCTCTATTATTTTTGAAAAGCGAATTACACTGAATCTTGGTGGCGTTACCTGCATCATTGAACATGTTGGTGGCGATCATTCATCTGATTCCAATCTTATCTATATATCGGAGGAAAAAGCGCTATTTCTTGGTGACTGCCTCTACGCAAATATGTATGCAGAAAAATGGCATTATACCATCGAAAAGATGTGTAAGCTTTTAGAGAAGATTGAAAGCTATGATGCAGATATTTATTTCCTCTCTCATCATCCAGCACCTTTGACAAAGGATGAATTTGATCGCTTTGCTTTATTATTGAAGACAAGTGCTTCATTAACAAAGAAACATAATGGGGAGTTAAATACTGTTGCTGCAGAGATGTCCTCACATTTCGGACGTGAGTTAACGGAAGACGATTTAGAAATAATCAGGTACTTTGTGAATGGGTACGCGTAACGATGCAAAACGGGAGAGTAACTCCTTTTTATTAAATAGAACCATATTGTACAGAATATCTGGGATTGATTTTGAATGTATATGGAGAAAATTATGCCAGGAAGGGATTTGAATTTATGATTATTCAATGTACAAAAAAGTTGTTAGATCAATTAAAGAAGAATCCAGAAACTGTTGATGAGGAGAAACCACTTACATCATGGCATGCCAATTTGATAATCGTTAATCGGAGAAAAGCAGTTGTACTTGTAAACGATAGGAATCGTTACGCAATTGTTTTGTATGGACTTAAAGCTAATGATTTTAAAAATATGGACAAGATTATTTTACAAGCTATCCGTCATACCTTTGAACAAGAGGCGATAAACAACGACGTGATTGAGCAGTTCATTGATTCCGCTAAGAACTTTACTTATTCGAAAACAAAAAACAGGACATTAGTTGCAAGGATGAATAAAGCATGTGAAACCTTATATTTCTTAGATAAATTGATTGATAATCATACAATTTATCAAACTGCCGCAAGCCTAAAGCTTAGCAGTTTTTTAGTCGGTGATGGAAAAAAAGAATACATCTATCCAAATCAAGAAATGTATAAGGATTTGGAAGCCTTGGCAGGTACTCCAATATTCCAAACAAAGGCTTGAGATAAGTAGAAATGTAATAGAATTTTGAAATAAAGTTGAATGGTGAATTAGACCGAAAAAAGTAATATTTCGGGTACAAACCATAATTTGAAAACAGGTTGGCATAAATGCCAACCTGCCTATACTATTTTACCGCTTTAATAGATTCATTGACGATCGTAATCATATCATCCATTTGATTTTTCGTGATTATAAGAGGTGGTGCAAATGCAAGAGTATCTTGCCCGTCGTAAATAACAGAACGGCAAATTAGCCCCTTTTCAAGCGCTTTTGCAACTACTTTAGGTCCGATTGGTTCAGCAGATTTTGAAGCTTTTTCTAGACTAATTGCTCCAAGTAAGCCGATTCCGCGAACATTGTCCACATTATCATTTTGTTCTTTTATCCACTCAAAACCTTCAAGCATTTGTTTTCCAACGACATTAACATTATCCAATAATTTTTCATGCTTAATAATTTCCAAATTTTTGAGTGCAACAGCAGCTGCAGTCGGATGACCACTATACGTATATCCATGCCAGAAGTTTCCTTCAGTATTTTCAATAATATCATTATGAAGTCTTTCAGAAAGAATCATACCACCTAATGGCGCGTATCCGCTCGTTATACCTTTAGCCATCGTAATAATGTCTGGGATCACACCGAATCGTTCAATACCGAAGTTCGTTCCTAGACGACCAAAACCACAAATCACTTCGTCCGCAATAAATAAGATATTATTTTCATCACAAATTTTTCTAACCTCTTGGAAATATCCTTCGGGAGGAAGATTTACCCCACCAGATCCTTGAACAGGCTCTGAAATGTATGCAGCAATTGTATCAGCTCCTTCTTTTTCAATCAGTTCTTTCAATGATACTACTGAACTATCGACATAATGGAAATCGGGAGCGATTGAAGTTGTAAACGTATGGAATTGTTCAATACCCGTTGCACTTGTTGCTCCCATTGCAACGCCATGATAAGAGAGTTTTCTAGATATAATTTTCTTTTTTTCTGGCTGACCTTTAATTTTCCAATAATGACGAACAGTTTTAAAAGCAGTATCATTCGATTCTGATCCACCAGAAGTAAAGAATGTCGCATTTAAATCTCCAGGTGTCCATTTTGCAATTTCAGCGGCAAGCCTAATTACTGGTTCATGGCTCCAGTTATTAAAAGTAGAAGTGAATGCTAGTTTTTCCATTTGTTCTTTTGCGACTTCTGCAAGTTCCTTACGCCCATGTCCAATGTTTACATTCCAAAGGGAGGAAAGACTGTCCATTAACTTTCTTCCTTCTACATCCTTCAAATAAATCCCGTCACCTTCAGTAAAAATAAATGTCGGACCATTTTCTTGAAGCTGTTTCATATTAGATGTCGGATGAATAAAATGCTTTTTGTCTAACTCCACTAACTCTTCTTTTAAATTTTTTTGGGGTGTTATTGACATATTTTTTCTCCTCCTAATATATTATGGACTACTCTTTTTGTGCCTTTCTTAATAGCAACTCAATGAATCGATCTTCAAACAAATCTATCAATCTATTAGATCCCGATTGATACGTATTGTATTTCTAGAAAATCATCAATACCTTGGTGTCCGCCTTCACGACCAAGCCCACTTTCTTTCATGCCTCCAAATGGAGCTTGCACTGCAGAAGGTGCCCCGTCATTCCAACCAATAATTCCATAGTCTAATTTTTCAATAATTTTTGTGCCTTGCGACATATTTTCTGTAAATACATATGCCGCTAAACCATAAGGTGTATCATTTGCTAGTTTAATGGCCTCCTCAACACTTTCAAATTTTTGAATCGGAGCCACTGGACCAAATGTTTCTTCACGCATAATTAACATACTTTCATTTGCATCTTTAATGATTGTTGGCAAATAATAATTCCCTTTTTCTTCTGGCTGCTTGCCACCCACAACTACTGTAGCCCCATTTTTTTCAGCATCTTCTACATGTTCAGCGACTTTTTCTACAGCAGTCTGATTAATTAATGGACCGATATTTACACCACTTTCCAAACCATTACCAACTTTTAACTCTTTTACTTGGGCAGCAAAGGCATCAATGAACTGTTCATAAATTTTAGACTGTACATAAACTCGATTGACACAAACGCAAGTCTGACCACCATTTCTAAATTTTGAAGCCATGACCCCTTGAACTGCAGTTTTGATATTTGCATCATTAAGAACAATCATTGGGGCATGACCGCCTAGCTCAAGGCTAAGTTTCTTCACGGTGTCAGCACCTTGTCTCATTAGAACTTTTCCCACTTCCGTAGAACCAGTAAAGGTAACCTTTTTTACACGTGGATCTGATAAAAAGACACCACCTATTTCACTAGAAGAACCAGAGACAATATTAATAACTCCTTTTGGAAAACCTGCTTCTTCCGCCAATTCTACGAGTTTAATTGCCGTTAATGGTGTGTCACTAGCAGGCTTTATAACGACTGTACATCCAGCAGCTAGAGCTGGTCCCATTTTTCTCGTTAACATGGCAGCTGGGAAATTCCATGGCGTAATTGCAGCAACAACACCAATAGGTTTTTTCCAAACTTGCAGCCGTTTGTTTTTATCATGGCTAGGTATCGTTTCACCGTAAATCCGTTTTGCCTGTTCTGCATACCACTCAATATAATTTGCAGCATAATGAACTTCACCTTTTGCTTCAGTAAATGGCTTTCCCATTTCTTTCGTCATTAATTCTGCTAGTTCTTCTTCATGATTAATAATTAAATGAAAGTACTTTTTCAGTAGAGCTGCTCGCTCATAAGCAGTAGTGTCAGACCATGAATCAAACGCTCGATGTGCCGCGTCTACGGCTGCAAGCGCCTCTTCTTTACCGGCTCTTGGAACTTCAGATACTATGTCACCAGTAGCAGGGTTATAGACGGGAAACTTCTCCAAGTTTTCCCCAGTCCATTTTCCATCAATAAACAATAAGTTTTGCATACAGATCACCTCTAATAAAATTTACTTATTAACAATTAAATTTCAGTCATTTGCTAGAAGTTTGCCCTCTACATATTCAATATGGATACGGATCTTTTTATCAATTAGTTCAGGATCTTTCGTTAACATCGTTTCAAATAGTTCTTTTTGTTCTTCATAGAATGACTGGTGGTTAGAATAATATTTATCAAGATTAACGAGGAAAGTTCTTATTTGAACTTGAATTGACTCATATATTCTAATAACTCGAGAATTTCCAGATAAATTTACAACGTAACTATGGAACTTCATGTCTAAGTCAAATAAATTTCTCCAACTCTCATTTATTGTATTGATGCGCATTTCTTCTAAAATCATCTCTAATTTATTTATTTGCGCATCTTCAAGTTTTGGAATCGCTTTAGCGAAAGCATAAGCTTCTACTATCGTTCGAAGTTCAATTATTTCTCTCCAATCTCTATTAGAAAAAGGAGAAATATAAGTGCCCTTTCTTGGCTTACTAATTACCAATTCTTCATATTCAAGAATTTTTAGAGCATCTCTTATTGTACTTCGACTAACATCGTACTTTTCCGATAAATCATTTTCAATTAACCTTTGGCCGAATTCTAGTTCTTTATTCCAGATAGCTTTCCTTATTTCATTTGCTACAAGTTCTCCTAATGACTCTTGTTTGATGGAATCATTCATAAAACGAAATCCCCCTAAATATTCCCCTTATGTTACGTTTAGCTAGTCAGTCGATTGTCGACAATTGGTTGATGGAAAATAAATCTTTTTTAAATACTTATCAACAGTTTTTTTTACCCACTACTGGTTTACTATTTTCCCAAACTTCTAAACTAATTAAGGAAGGTGGTTTGTCACCATTTAGACCAGCAACAAGGTTTTTAGCCGCTAGTTCAGACATTTTCAACTCTGTTTCAAAGGTTGAAGATCCAATATGAGGAAGCGTGACAACATTTTTCATGTTTAATAATGGATTGTCATGTTCAACCGGTTCTATTTTAAAAACATCTAGACCAGCTGCAGCAATATCACCATTCTGTAATGCTTCAATAAGATCCTCTTCAACAATGGTTTGTCCCCTAGATCCGTTAATAAAAATGGCCGACCTTTTCATTAGTTGAAATTCCCTTCTACCAATAAAGCCATATGTTTCTTCCGTTAATGGAGTTATTAGTACAACGAAATCAGATTGCTTTAGTAATTCATCCAAATTACAATAGGTAGCTTTAAACTTTGCTTCCGCTTCCGGCTTTTTTGTCCGGCTATTGTATAAAATTTTCATATTAAATCCAAGATTTGCACGTTGGGCAATTGCTTGCCCTATTTTCCCCATTCCAATAATACCCAATGTTTTATGATGCACATCTATGCCGTAATGTTCCGATTCTAATGGATCATTCCACTGTTTTGATTTAACGAAATGGTCTAACTCTGGGATTCTTCTTGCCGTAGCTAATAATAAACCAAATATAGTATCGGCAACCGTATCTGTTAATACATCTGGTGTATTAGTTGCTAGAATATTCCTCTTCGCTAACTCTTCCAAATCTAAATTATTATAGCCAACAGAAACATTACTGACGATTTTCAAATTTGGGGCATTTTCTAATAAATCCTTATCAACCTCTAGTTCTAGCCCAATAATCCCTTCCGTTTTTTCTAAGTAATCTAGAAAGACTTTGTCAGTTTTAGTATTTATGTTTTTAAAAAACTTAACTTCATACTTACTATTTAATTGTTCTAATACAGGTTGCTCCAAGCGATTATAGGCAATAATCGTTTTTTTGATCACATGATTCCCTCCTTGTTTTTATTATATTGTCGATAGTCGACAATATGACCACTAAAAAAACTTTAGAAAAGTTCTAGCTGAGAATAATTGTGATTACCTTGAACATAGAGTATTAAAACTCTTAATCTGCTACCTGGTTAATATACCTCAACCTACTGTTACCTTTTTATGGGTTATGTAAAAAAATCAAAAAGATTATGAAAGGAGTTATTTACGATGATAATTAGATTTGAAAATCAAAATAGTAATATATTGTATGGAGTGTTAAAAGACGGAAAAGTAAAAGTGATTGACGGAGATATTTTTACCAATTTTACTGTAACAGAACAAGAATTAGAAATAACAGATTTAAAATTATTACCCCCTACTGAGCCTTCTAAAGTAGTTTGCATTGGCTTAAATTATGTTGATCATGCAAAAGAGGTAAATCTTGAACTACCGAAAGAACCACTAATTTTTCTTAAACCAAACACAACCGTAGTTGCTACAGAGGATGTAGTTATTTACCCCAAACAAACAAATCATGTTGAATATGAAGCAGAATTAGGAATAGTCATTGGAAAGAAAACTAAAAACATAACGGAAAAAGAATCTAAAGATGCAATTTTTGGTTATACAATCGCAAATGATGTAACAGCACGAGATTTGCAGTTTTCTGATGGACAGTGGACTAGGGGAAAATCGTTTGATACATTTTGCCCAATTGGTCCAGGTATTGTAAGAGACATCGATCCCAGTAATTTAGATATTACTCTCCATGTTAATGGGGAATTAAAGCAAAGTTCCAATACTGAAAACTTAATTTTCGGAATAGATTATATCGTGAGTTATGTATCCAAAGTAATGACACTTCTCCCGGGTGATGTAATTATTACAGGAACCCCTTTTGGAGTAGGTCCCGTAAATCCTAAAGATGAAATGGTAGTTCGTATTAAAGGTATTGGCGAATTAAAAAATAAAGTTTTAATGTCGACAATCGACTGAAAGGAGCGAAGATATTAAAAAACTAAGACTTAAAATTAATCATTTGGAGTAATTGAATGGTGTGTTCTTAAAGAAAGTTCCTATCACATTGATAAAGGGGATATGAAGATGTTGAAAAAAAATTTATTGTTTTTACTTTTAGCTTTTGTAGCTTTAACACTAGTAGCATGTTCTAAAACAAATTCAACTTCAAGTAGTAGTGGCGTTTCTTCATCGGAAAGCACAAGTAGTGATAAAAAAATCACAATTATGGCAGCGCATGTTGTCTCTACAGAAACTACTCAACATAAAGCATTTATGGAATTTAAAAGATTAGTTGAAGAAAGATCCGATGGAAAAATCGAAGTAGATATTTATCCTGATGGTCAGCTAGGTGGAGAAAGAGAAATGATAGAAAGTACACAAGCAGGTAATATTCAGATGTCATCTCCTTCAGTTGGAGTACTTGCAAACTTCTCTTCCGCACTACAAATATTTGATTTCCCATTTATTTTCAAAGATTCAAAGACAGCACATGAAGTTGTTGATGGAGAATTTGGACAAGAATTATTAAAAGGATTAGAACAAAGCGGACTTGTCGGACTAAATTATGGTGAACTTGGTTACAGACACTTATCAAACAACAAAGGAGAAATCGTTACACCGGAAGATATCAATGGGCTGAAAATCCGCACGATGGAAGTCCCTATGCATATCGCATATTGGAAAGAAGTAGGAGCAAATCCAACACCTTTAGCTTTCACTGAAGTATTTACAGGTTTATCTCAAGGTGTTGTCGATGGAGTTGAAAACGTTCTTGGGCTAATCCATTCAGGAAAATTCCATGAGGTTAGCAAGTATATTACAACAACTGGCCATATTTACGATCCTGAAATATATATTATGAACAAAGATTTCTTTAATGGACTTTCTAAGGAAAATCAAGAAATAATAAAATCCTCCATAAATGATACAGTTAAGTATTTAAGAGAATTAAATAGTTCTATTGATGCTGAGCTACGAGCTAAGCTTGAAGAAGAAGGTGCTATCTTTAGAGACTTAACTGATAAAGAATATAATGCTTGGATTGAAGCTTCCGTTCCATTTTATGCAAAGAATGCAGATAAGGTTGATAAAGAAAAATTAATCCAATTACTTGAAGCTACTGGAAATGATAAATTCTTAGATGCTATAAAATAATAATTATTTCCTAGATTAACACCCAGAAACTTTGCGATTATACCATTATTTAATCACGAAATTTTGGGTGTAATTTAGTTTAAATATATTCAAGGAGGCGACTTTAATGAAAATTTATAAACATTTGGATGACCATGTTGAAACGTATTTATCCGCAATTTTATTAATATTCTTCTCGTTTTTATGTATCTTCCAAGTTGTTATGCGTTATATCTTTAATGAGTCATTGACATGGTCTGAGGAATTATCCAGATATGCATTCGTTTGGTTTGTTTATACAAGTGCAGCCTTTGCGGTAAGATATCAGCGACATGTAAAATTTAACTTTTTAGTGAATATACTTCATAAAATTTCTCCAACTTATAGTCAACTCCTCAAAATAATTGCTTTATTTTGTTGGGTAGGTTTTCTAATATTTGTAGATTACTATAGTGTTCAAACAGTTATGAATCAGTTCAACATGGGACAAGTATCACCTGCCAATCGAATTCCAATGTATATTGTATATCTTGGATTACCAATGGGAGCACTCTTAATGACCTTTAGAGTTACCCAACATATCGTAAATGGATTTAAGGAATTGAGAAACTTAAAAGAAAGCCATTAATTTTACAGGGGGTGTGAGCATGGCTACTCTAATATTATTTGGAAGTTTTATTATTTTAATGATTCTTAGTGTTCCTATTGCGTTTGCACTAGGTATATCATCCGTTTTAACATTATTCATCACGGAAAAAATGCCACTTCAGTTCATTGCACAAGGAATGTTTACTACAGTAGATTCTTATGCTTTAATGGCAGTTCCCCTATTTGTATTTGCCGGATTAATAATGGAACATGGAGGGCTATCTAGAAGGTTAATTGATGTTGCAAAGTCATTTGTCGGTCACCAGACAGGGGGACTTGCTGGAGTTGCAATTTTGGCTTGTACCGTGTTTGCAGCACTTAGTGGATCGGGTCCAGCAACGGTTGCAGCTATCGGAGGTATTATGATTCCAGCAATGGTAAAGGAAAAGTACGATCCGGGATTTAGTTCTGCAGTAGTTGCCTCAGCCGGAACCCTCGGAATAATCATTCCACCAAGTATACCTTTAATCATTTATGGTATTACAACAAATACTTCTATTGGTGATTTATTCATTGCAGGCGTCATACCTGGCTTATTTATTGCAGCGGTACTTTGGTCAATCAGTTATCTTACTTCTAAAAAAAGGGGTTTTATAGGATCTGGAAAAAAAGCTACTTGGAAAGAACGCTTTAAGTATATTAATGAGGCAAAATGGACACTGTTAATGCCAATTGTTGTACTCGGCGGAATATACGGAGGAATATTTACTCCTACTGAGGCGGCAGGTATTGCAGTAGCATATAGTGCTTTTTTAGGAATTTTTATTTATAAAGAAATAAAAAGAGCTGATGCAATTGAATTATTTAAACAGACTACTTTAATTTCTGGGATAATCCTTATTATTATAGCGACTGCTTCTACTTATGGGAGAATTCTTACAATAGAAAAAATCCCAATATTAATTGCAGAGTTTTTAACATCTCTTCCTGTCGGTTCATGGGTTATTCTTTGTGCAATTGTTATCCTGCTTGTGTTTATCGGAATGTTTATGGAAACATTAGCAGGAATTATTTTATTAGCCCCTATTTTATTACCTGTTGTAACAGAATTAGGAATGCATCCGGTGCACTTTGGTATTGTCATGATTTTAGCAGCAGAAATTGGATTTTTAACACCACCGGTCGGGGATAACCTAAACGTTGCGAGTGCTATTAGTGGATTGACTTTAGAACAAGTTGCCAAAGCAACACTTCCATTTACTATCGCTTTAATCATATTACTATTTGTTTTTATGTTTGCAGAGCCATTTATTATGTTTTTACCAAATTTAATAGGCGGTACAGGCAGTTAATGAAAGTACTAGCATTTGATATTAATAGAAAAGTTTAAATTCTAAACTAAAATTTCATATTACATGATTTTGCTGTTTCAAAACAAAATAATTTGGAGTGCTAAACAAGTATTTTAGTGTTTGCCTATCCAATGCTGTACTTCCAATATCCTGTATGTTTTCGATTTAAACTGTAATTGCAGAAAGTTTATTTCTACCATACAAATCAAAAACACCCACAAACTCTGATTTAACAAAGTTAGTGGGTGTTTTATTGTTTTTTGATTCAACACACTTTTTAAAGATACCGGTGGTCGGGGTCGAACCGACACATCCAGAGGATACGGGATTTTGAGTCCCGCGCGTCTGCCAATTCCGCCACACCGGCAAAATATAAGTATCAAAGTTTATTTTATAAAACTGGAGGCGGCAACCGGATTTGAACCGGTGATAAAGGTGTTGCAGACCTGTGCCTTACCACTTGGCTATGCCGCCGAAGGAAATAATGGAGCGGAAGACGAGGTTCGAACTCGCGACCCCCACCTTGGCAAGGTGGTGTTCTACCACTGAACTACTTCCGCAAATAAACTGGGGTACCTGGATTCGAACCAGGGCATGACGGAATCAAAATCCGTTGCCTTACCGCTTGGCTATACCCCAATGGGGCGACTGATGGGAATTGAACCCACGAATGCCGGAATCACAATCCGGTGCGTTAACCACTTCGCCACAATCGCCACTATTAAATAAAAAAAGAGCTAACTCATAAGGAAAATGGGGCGACTGATGGGAATCGAACCCACGAATGTCGGAATCACAATCCGATGCGTTAACCACTTCGCCACAACCGCCATTATTCAAGTTAACTAGTAAAATTGGCAGGGGCAGTAGGAATCGAACCCACATCAAAGGTTTTGGAGACCTCTATTCTACCGTTAAACTATGCCCCTAAAAACTGGTGGAGGGGGACGGATTCGAACCGCCGAACCCTAAGGAGCGGATTTACAGTCCGCCGCGTTTAGCCACTTCGCTACCCCTCCAAGTGGTGCCGGAAAGAGGACTTGAACCCCCAACCTACTGATTACAAGTCAGTTGCTCTACCAATTGAGCTATTCCGGCTTAAAGAAATATGGTGGCTCAGGACGGAATCGAACCGCCGACACAAGGATTTTCAGTCCTTTGCTCTACCGACTGAGCTACTGAGCCATTTCGATTTACGCTAATCTTCGCATCTCTTTGTCAGCTGCACTCGTTCTATCAGTCACGTACTCAGGTACGCTCCTTCTTTCACTCGATTGCTTCCTCGACCTGCTTGCTTATCCTAAATCTCTAACAAATTAATTAAATGGCGGTCCCGACCGGGATCGAACCGGCGATCTCCTGCGTGACAGGCAGGCATGTTAACCGCTACACCACGGGACCATTTGGTTGCGGGGACAGGATTTGAACCTGTGACCTTCGGGTTATGAGCCCGACGAGCTACCGAACTGCTCCACCCCGCGATAATATTATACTTGCTTTTTCAATTAATGGTGGAGGATGACGGGCTCGAACCGCCGACCCTCTGCTTGTAAGGCAGATGCTCTCCCAGCTGAGCTAATCCTCCGTTTTAATGCTGGTTATTATTTATAAAATAATGGTGACCCCTACGGGATTCGAACCCGTGTTACCGCCGTGAAAGGGCGGTGTCTTAACCGCTTGACCAAGGGGCCATTATGTATAAGAGAAGTTATCTGGCGGAGAGCAAGGGATTTGAACCCTTGAGACAGGGTTACCCGCCTACACGATTTCCAATCGTGCTCCTTCGGCCACTCGGACAGCTCTCCATTAATGGCTCCGAAGGTAGGACTCGAACCTACGACCGATCGGTTAACAGCCGATTGCTCTACCACTGAGCTACTTCGGAATATTATTATGCCCAGCGACGTCCTACTCTCACAGGGGGAAACCCCCAACTACCATCGGCGCTGAAGAGCTTAACTTCCGTGTTCGGTATGGGAACGGGTGTGACCTCTTCGCCTTCATCACTAGACATATTAATTTGAAAGACAAGTATTATTATATCATAACTAGAGATTTTTGCAATAGTTATTTTTATATTTTTTTTATTCTTTCAAAACTGGATAAACGACATATCTACAATATATACATTTTGGTTAAGTCCTCGATCGATTAGTATTCGTCAGCTGCACGTGTCGCCACGCTTCCACCCCGAACCTATCTACCTCATCGTCTTTGAG